>PABI01000151.1 GCA_002699125.1 Anaerolineaceae bacterium | reverse complement strand
GAGGGTCGGATTTAACATAATATAATAAAAACTTGTCAAAACGGTTGCTCCCATTCAGACTGGAAAGTATCCACAAACCAAACTGAACAGGAGCAGTCCAATGATAACGTCTAGTCATGCACTTGAACAAGCAATAATCGACCAACTAATGACCCTTGACCCGGTTGTCCAGGAGTATCGCGCCTTTTTTCGCCTTGCTCGATTGGAACCAGGTGCCGGAACGGGATGAATCTCAGCCCTGGCCCGGTTCACGTCCACATCCAGAAAAGGCATATGTGAAAGCATTGCTGGTCAAGAAATGCGAGAAATTCGACTATATCACTGACCTGCGGCGCTTTCTGGTAAAACACCCGTTGCTGGTATTGGAACTGGGGTTTCATCCTGTGAAAGACAATACCCAGCCCTACGGCTTTGATGTCGAGGAAACGGTTCCTTGCGACCGTTGGCTCAGACACAAACAGCAGATGATGGATAATGCTATCCTCCAAGCTCTGTTTAGAGAAACCGTCCATGACCTTCAGGCCGAAATTCCAGAATTAGGTGACACGTCAGTTATCGACACGAAGCACATTTATGCCTGGGTCAAAGCAAATAACCCGCGTGAGTTCATCACCAACCGCTACGACCCAGACAAGCAACCGACCGGCGATTCGGACTGTCGCCTGGGCGTCAAACGTCGTAAAAACCAAGATGAGGAAACCAGGGACCAAACCACAGCCGAGAAGGAATACCTTTGGGGCTATGGGACAGGCATCATGGCCACTACCCATCCGCAATATGGCGATGTGGTTTTGGCGGAGTATACCTTGCCTTTCAACGAAGCGGATTCTACCTATTTCGCGCCATTGTATGAGCGTTTGGTGGAAACAATCGGTTTTCGTCCCCGTTTTTTTGCCGCCGACGCCGCTTTCGATGCCTGGCATATCTACCAGCCCTTTGCTGAAGTAGGCGGGATGGCCGCTATCCCGCTCAATTTGCGCGGCCATCCACAACCAAGGTTGGGGCCAGGTGGGTTCCACCTTTGTCCCCAAGGCTTAGAGATGATTCCTTCTTATGAATACGACCATCCCAAAGGGTATCGGGCACAACTTTTACGTTGCCCCAAGCTGTTTCCGACCAAGACAGGTCAGCCGTGTGACCATCAGCAATTTACTAAAGGGGTCGGCTGTGTGAAGCACATCAATATTGAGGCTGGTGGCTGGATGCGCATCCGGATTGACCGTCAATCAGATGAGTACAAACAGCTTTACAAACAACGCACCGCTTCTGAACGCATCAACAGCCAGGCTAAAGATTACGGCATTGAGCGACCTAAAGTGCGTAATAGTCATTCAGTTGTTAATTTGAACACGCTGACATACATTGTGATCAATGCCCGTGCTCTGCAGCGTGTTCGCCATATCAAAACTCAGGCACAGGCACCATGAGTTGGCGTTATGTTAACGCCGACCCTCTCTAGGCACAGTGAGCTAATCAACAATGGAAAACCAATATTTAGGATGCATGTCATATGCCATTCTGTATAATTGCTGGATAAGGAGTGTGTAAGTTATGTTTGAACAAGAGCGGGTGCTGGTGCGGTTGCAGCAGCGGGTGGTGAGCGAAGGGGATATTGTGGCCTGCTTTTTGGCGGGGTCGTACGGCCGTCGCACTTCAGACCCCTATTCCGACATGGACATCGCCCTGGTGTTTGCCGATGAAGGAGCCCGCGAACGAGCCTGGCGGCAGCGGCGTGAATTTGTCCAGTCGGTGATGCAGTACGTGCCGGCCAAATCGTTTGATGGCGTGCACGTACGGCCGTATTTCCACATCGCCCTCTACAGCAACGGCACCAAAGCCGACTACCGCTACGAGCTGCAAGCCGAGCTGGAACCCAACCCGTGGGACCGTGACATCCGCATCCTCAAAGACCACGACGGCTGGGCCGACCGCTACCAGGACGCCTGCGCCCGCGCTCTGCTGCCCCAACCCCAGCTCAGTGCCGCCGAACTGGCCGCCCTGGACGAGCGCTTCTGGGTGATGCTGTGGGACGCCTTCCGCCTGCTGCTGCGCGGCGACGGCGACAAGCCATTCACCATCTATCTAGAGCTGCTGCACTTTACCCTGCCACCCCTGCTGCACATCCTGCCGCCGGAAGACCCGGCCCGCCAGCCGCTGCTGCACGCTCAGTTTAACCACCAGGACACAAAGGCAACGGCCATTCACCTGGCCAACCTGCTGCAAGCCTACCTGAACGCACGAACGGCCGTTGTCCAGCGCCTGCACCTGGATTTTTCACCGGATACTCGGTTTGAAACGGCCGTGCAGAATTTAATCAAAAGCAAACTCTAAGATGAAAAAGAGGAACACAGAGTTGCGCAGAGGAGGCACAGAGTTTCACAGAGAAAAACAAAAAATCTCTGCGCCCCTCTGCGGACTCTCCGTGTAACTCTGCGTTCCAAAAATTACCCAATTACTCAATTACTTATGTCCTTAACTCTCTCCCCCCAAGACCAGGCCATGCTCAACGGCGAATTTGGCGAAGCCACCAAAATGGCTATGCGCATTTTAAGCACGATGGCCAACGTCTACGAAGCAACGCAGTTGCTCGACATCGAATCGGCCCACATTGACGGCTGTTTGTACCACGGCCAGTCCGGGCTGGATTTTGCCGAGCGGCTGGTGGCCGGCGGGGCCCAAGTGCGCGTGCCCACTACCCTCAACGTCGGCGCGATTGACCTCATGCACCCGGAACAGTTCCACGGCACGGCCGAATTTGCCGACCGCGCCACCCGGCTGATGGCCGCCTACCAGCAAATGGGCTGCGCGCCAATCTGGACCTGCGCCCCGTACCAGGCGATGCACCGCCCGGCCTTCGGCGCGCAAATCGCCTGGGCAGAGAGCAACGCCATCGTTTTTGCTAACTCGGTGCTGGGGGCGCGCACCAACCGGTACGGCGACTTCATCGACATCTGCGCCGCGCTCACCGGGCGGGCTCCCGCCGTGGGGCTGCACCTGCCCGAGAATCGGCGCGGGCAAATTGTGTTTCATCTGGACAATATTCCTGCAAATTTGCTACACGAAGATGTCTTTTTCCCGGTGCTAGGCTACTTTGTGGGGGCCAACAGCCAGAACCAGATTCCGGTCATCGTGGGCTTGCCGCCGGAAACAACGGAAGATCAGCTCAAGGCGCTGGGGGCAGCAGCGGCTTCTTCCGGGGCGGTGGCGCTGTTTCATGCCGTGGGCGTGACGCCGGAAGCCCCCACCCTGGCCAAGGCCCTGCACCACCAGCCTCCCGCAGCAGAACGTTCCGTAACGATGGCCGATATTCGATCCACGCTGGGGAAATTGGCGACGGTGGAAGACGGCCGTATCGAAGTCGTCGCCCTGGGCAGCCCGCACTTTTCCCTGACTGAATTTGAGAAGCTGCTGCCGCTCATTGAGCAATATCCGCCCCACCCTGAAGTTGATTTTATCGTCTGCACCAACCGGCTGGCGCTGGGCGCATTGCAGCAGCGCGGCTGGCTGGACCAGCTACGCGCCGCCGGGGTACGCGTCATCGTCGATACCTGCGTGGTGGTCACGCCCATCGTGCGGCGGCACGGCGTGCTGATGACGAATTCCGGCAAGTTTGCCCATTACTCCCCCGGCAACATCGGCCTGGAGGTCATTTTTGGCAGCCTGGAAGAGTGCGTACGGTCTGGAGCGCAGGGGCAGGTTTGGCGGGATGAGACATTGTGGTAATAGAAATTCAATACGAAGGGACAAAGAGACAAAAGGAACAAAGAAAAATCTGCGCTAATCTGCGCAATCTGCGGATAAAAATTGTAACTGTTAAGAATGGAGATTAGGAAGATGCTTCAGGCAAAGGTTTTGGTGGATGGGACTGCCGCAGGCAAGGCATTGGTCTTGACTGAACCGCTGAGTTTGTGGGGTGGATTAAACCCGGAAACGGGCGAGATCATCGACCGGCGGCATCCGCAGGCGGGGCAGATTGTGACGAGCCGGGTGCTGGTTTTGCCGTCAGGGCGGGGGTCCAGCAGCGCCAGCAGCATTTTGCTGGAGGCGGTGAAGCAGGGCACGGCCCCGGCAGCGATTATCACTTCAGAGACGGATGGGATTTTGGCCCTGGGTGCGGCCGTTGCGCGGGAAATGTATGACCGAACGCCGCCGGTGCTGGTGCTGGGCGGTAATGATTATGCTCAAATTCAAACCGGGCAGCAGGTGGAAATTTCGGCTAATGGCATGGTTTTTATCAAAACCTAAATCATCTTGTAATAGTGATGCTCGCAATGGATCAACTCCATAGGGATTCTTCGCTGCGCTCAGAATGACAGTCTAGGGGATGTAGCGCTTCATGAAGACGGCGATGCTTTCTTTTTGTACATCCTCATTGCTGTAAAACGACAGGTCGATGGCGTCGAGAACAAAGCCCAGCTTGCGATAGGCACGAATGGCCGGTACGTTGCTGCTTTGTGTTTCGCAAACGATGATGCGCAGGTTATGGGCAACGGCCGTTTCTACCACCCGCTCCATCAACTGCCGGCCAATTCCCTGACCGCGTAAAGGCTCCGCCACGTGAAACTCCCAAACACGCAAACTGCTGTTCCACGCCTCGGCACTGGCAATGGCCACGCCCACCAATTTTTTACTAACAAACGCTCCAACCGACAGGCCTTCGGCCACGATGCCCGCCAGGCGATCTAATTCTTCCTCATCCAGATGATCGTAAGTAATGGTTTGGGGTTCAGGCAGCGGAACAAGTTTGAGGGAGACGGCCGTTTCTACTTCACTTTCTTGCTTGTGGATGGCATATTTTTCGGCCGTGGTGTAGCCAGTAATAACCGCCGGCAGTTGGGCCAGCTCAGATACCCGCAGCGGCGTGAAAGCAACCTCAGTCATCAGCCTCAAACGTGGCTGCCAGGGCTTTGGCCTCATCGAGCCAGGTCTGAATATCAACCGCCTGCCAATTTTTCTTTTTGATGATGCTGGCTACTTGCTCTGGTTTACAATCCGCCAGATCAGAAAATGATTGGATACCAAACTCGTTCAGGCGACGGGCATAAACGGGGCCAATGCCGCGAATAAGTTGAAGCTCACTCTTGCCACTGTAATTCATTTTCGTTTGTACGTCTTCCATCGTGTCTTGCAGCTTTTGGATGTGGGCATCGGCCGTTTGCAGCTTCTCTTCCGTTACGGTCAGCTGCTGCTGGACGGCTTTGGCCTCCTGCAATTTCTGCTGCAAGGCGTCTATGGTGGCGTTTTGCTCCACGTTTACCAGTTCGGCCTGCTGTAATTGAACCTGGGCACTGTCTCTTTCGGCTTCCACTGCGGCTAACTGCGACTCGGCCGCCAGCGCTTTCTGTTCCAGGTCAGCCACCTGCGCCTGAAGCTGTTGCAGCTGTTCAACTTTGGCTTCCAGGGTAAAAATCTCGGCTTCCATAAGCTGCACATCCCCCACCAGTTGATTGTTTTCGGCAGCGGCCGTTTCCAGCTTTTCTTCTGCCAAGACCTGCAAGCCTTGCACCTCTTCCAACCGATCTCGTGTCTCTTCCAGGTTTTCTTTGAGCGATTCATTGGTTTTGATGGTCGCTTGCAGCTGTTCGCGACTGGCTTCAATTTCGGCAAGCTGTCGGGCGATTGTTTCTTCGAGCTGGGTACGTTCTTCAACGGCCGTTTCCAGCTCCGTTTTGGCCAGCTGAAGCTGCTGTTCTACGGCACTGTACTGTATTTGGTACTTTTGCAAAGAGGATAACGCTTTATGTTTTTCGCCATTCGCTTCCTGTATCTGCCTTACCAATGTCTGGCTGTCCCACCAAAGCGCAAAGAGCACCCCGGCGACCAAACCCACAACCCCGGCCAAAACCAGTTCAACTGTCATCCCACACTCACCTTAATTGTTTCAGATTTTAATGGTTTTTTGCCTCTTCCAGAATATTCTCGGCACGTCCCAGACGAACGTCTAAAATATCGGACAGCTTTTCGGCAGAAAGTGCTTTGAGTTTGGCAAAGGTGTTGATACCAGCTTGTTGGAGACGGCCGTTAAACACCGCGCCAATCCCTTTCACCTGTGTCAAATCATCATCGCCGGCCGCTTCTTCACGGCTTTTGGCCAGGAAGGAGGGAACGTCGGCCGCCCGGCCCGGCAGCGGAATACTGCGCAGCGCCTCTGGCACAGTGCCGCCTTCGGCCAGCTCGGTTTTCAGCTGGCGCACCCGCTTTTCTGTTGCCGCCAGCTTATCCAGCAGCGCCAGGGCTCCATCTTCAGCCGACGTGCTTTTTTGCCAATACCAAAACAACAAACCAACCAGCCCGCCAATCAGCAAGCCAATCATAAACTTGAAGGAATGTTTTTGTTTCATACGGAACCTTTTAGCTTTGGAGGTCACAAACCACGGCGAAATGTCTTGTTCTTTTTGCAGACAGCCGATGATTTGCTAAACATAACATACGGTTTAGGCATCATTCTAATAGTTTCTACGTTTAGATGCAATATTTGTATAGGCCAACTATCTACTTGCGAAGAAAAACCATCGCTCGCCAACAGATGAGGTAAAATGGAAGGCGCAGCAAAAATTTATGCAGGAGAGAACCATGCCACGATTGACCAAAATATATACCCGACAGGGGGATGACGGGATGACCAGCCTGGGCAGCAAGCAGCGCGTTCCCAAGGAGTCGCTGCGCGTTTCGGCTTACGGCACGGTGGATGAACTAAACTCCCAAATCGGTACGGCCGTTGCCACCGGACTAACTTCCCGACTGGCTGAAACATTGCCCGTTATTCAAAACGAGCTCTTTCACCTGGGGTCCGATCTGGCATTTACCGAAGAGGACAAACAAACCTATAACATTCCAGAGATTGCTGAACGCCACGTCCAGGCTCTGGAGACGTTAATCGATGAGCTCAATGAGGTGGTGGGACCGCTGGAGAACTTTATTTTGCCGGGAGGCAGCCTGGGGGCGGCGCAGCTGCACGTCGCTCGCACCGTGTGCCGCCGGGCCGAGCGCGAAACGGTAGCCCTGTCGCGCGAAGAAAAGGTTGGCCCCCAGGTGATTCCTTACCTCAACCGACTGTCTGACCTGCTGTTTGTGATGGCTCGCTATGAAAACAAGCAGCAAAACGTGCCGGAACCGCTGTGGGATACGCTGGCTTAATTGCCACAGAAAAAAAGAGAACAAGAGAGTTTGAGAGCGTCCTGCAAAACCTCTGTGCCCTACTTCGACTGTGCTCAGTACAAGCCTCTGGCGAATCTAACTTTCCTGGTCGCGTAAAAAAAGGTTGAGGGCTTCGCGGGCAGCGGGCAGGTGCTGCATGGCGCGCCAGTTGCCCAAAATGGCGGCGGGGGAGTCTAAATCCAGGAGCAGTTGAAAGGGATCCGTTTGGGTTGGTTCACCGGCAGCTTTGGTTTTGTGCCAATACGGCCGTAACCCTTCTTCCCAAATCCCATACTGCTGCCGCAGCCAGGGCCACACCTGGGCAAACTGCGGCTCTGCCTCGGCCAGTGTCATCTTCTGGCGATGCACCAGCACCACCAACTGCTCCAGGCGATCCCAATAGCCGATAAACTCAGACAGCGGGCGGTTTGGGGACCATTGGTTGAGAAAACGGGTAAAGGGATTCATAGGGAATTTTAGGTACGACGCACTCTGTGAACAATATTTTGTGATCAGCAAGCCACTAAAAGTGCGTTGCGCCTTTCATCAGCGGCAAATCAAAATAGGCTGTTTGTAGGCCAGCAACACGCGATTGAGCGTGCTGCCCAGCACCAGGCTCCTCATGGAGCTCAAGCCAAACCCACCCATGATCATGAAATCGACGTTTTGTGATTCGGCCGTTTCCAACAAGGTGTCGGCCGCTGGCCCAACGGGTAGGAGATAATGGGCCTCTACACCGGCCAGGCCAAGATACGTTTTGGCGCGGGATTGAATGCGTCTGGCCGTGTCCAGCTTGCCATTGCCGTTGCTGCTCACCGTCACCACGGTGAGTTGGGTTTGCCAGCGGCTGGCCAGGTACGTAGCCACAAACAATGCCTCTTCAGATTTAGGGCTGCCATCGTAGGCCAGCAGGGCGTGCTGCAGCGGCGAAGCCGCCGTGGGCACAACCATCACCGGGCGCGGCGTCCGTTTAAGAATCGTTTGCAGCCCGGAAGCCAATCGTTCCAAAATAGACAGGCCCGGCGGGCGGTTCAGGGCCAGCATCACCAGGTCAGAAAAAGCGGCGCGGGCCACAACCTGGCGGGCCACGCTGCCAAACTCCACGTCAAAGTTCGCCTGCACACCGGCGGCGGTGGCCCGCTCATAAAACTCAGCGCGAATTGGGGCCACGGTCTCTTCGGCTGCATCTTTATCTGTGGCATCAGAGACGTACACACCGCGCAAACGGCCGCCTTCCCGCTGCACCAACACAATCGCCTGGTCCAACACGCGCCAATCGTCTGGCTGGCCAGAGATGGCCACCAGCGTCTCTTCAAAAAGCCGATCCAGACTGCGCTGGCTCAAACGCTCCTGCCGCCACTGGCCAGCGGCCGGCCCAAATTCCAGTTCGTCCGGGCGCATTGCCTCCAGCATACGCGTCAGGGCTGCGCCGGGCTTGTTTTTACGCTGCATATCGGTGACGGCCGTTCCGGCATCCACATCCCAACCCAATGCCTCTTTCAATTCCGCCCGATGCTCCGCCAGCAAGATGTACATATCTGCTTCGGTGCGCTCGGGGAAATCACGCATAGCGCCCTGCTCACGAATCATCTCGATCACCGGCATGTACACTTCATCATACCAGTGAGCCACCGCTTCCTCATAAGAAATATCGCGCTGAAAATCCAGCCCCATGTAATAGCGATGCACGTCAATATGGTCCAGCAGCAGCGAATAATGGGCACAAAACGTCATCAACAAATCCGCTTCAGGGCGCAGATGGTCTAGATTGGTCTTCTCTAAAAAGTCAGCGTAACGGCTTTTGCAAATGAGCTCGTTGGGATCATCATCGGCGGTGAGGGGCACGCGGGTTTTTACCTCGGTGACATAGGCCGAAATGGTGGGAACCTCCAGCTGGCGGGCAATCGAAACGCGATGGTTGCCATCGATCACAAAATACGCATCGCCCAGCTGATAAACTTCAATGGGGGGCAAACCGGCCAGATCAGAAACGGCCGCTTTCACACTGGCCCAACGATGGCCGCCGCTGTCACTTTTGGGCAAAAAGCTGCGGGTAAAATCTTTATACCGCCCTACGCTGCCAATGATTTTGTCCACGGGAATATCGTGCAAGCCCCGCTCGCGCACATTGGTCACCTTCAGCTTCTTCCTGACGTCATCATAAGAAAGCAGCTCGGTCTGCTCGCCGGTAAACCGGGCCAGCAGCTGCTGCATTGCCGCCTGCCGCCGCGCCTGCTGGAAATCTTCTAATGCTGCCTGAAAATGATACGGGTTTTGTGAACTCATTTTCTATATACAGGACACAGATGAACACAGATTTTGTTTTTATCCGTGTTCATCTGTGTAAATCTGTGTCCCATTTGCTTACCGACAAATTAATATCGGATGTTTAAACCGTCGCAAAATTTCATCGACGGTGCTGCCCAGCATAAAGTGCATCATGGGCCGAAAACCAAAGCCGCCCATGATAAGAAAGTTAACGTCGTGCGCTACGGCCGTTTCCAAGACAGCCTTGGCAATAGGTGTTTTCCGTAAAACGTAGGTTGCATTCATCACCCCATGCGCTTCCAAATAGTCGCGCGCATTTTGCAAAGCCTCAGCGGCCGTGTATTCGGTTTCCACCGTCACCACTGTGAGCGACAGCGGCCAGCGCGTTGCCAGATACGTGGCGACAAACAGCGCTTCATCCGCTTTTGGGCTGCCATCATACGCCAACAACACCTGATCCATTGCCGTCTCGGCGCCGCCAGGAAGTGCCAAAATCGGTCGGGGGCAGCGCTGCACTAGCTGGCTAATCCGGTTACCCAGTCGAGCCAAAGGCTGCGCCCCTGGCGGATGCTCCAGATTGAGCACCACCAAATCGGCAAAGACGGCCCGTTTAATGATCACCTCCACAACGGCGCCTACCTCAACGGCAAATTCAGCCTGTAGGCCGGCGTCGCGGCAGGTTTGCAAGAATCGCTCACGGATTCGGTGTACCTCTACGCGATCGCGCTCCTCTTCACGAGCCACAATATGCAAACCCAGCAGGCGATCGTCATCGCGTTGGGCAAGCTTGACAACCTGGTCCAACATTTGCCAATCTGTTTCGCTGCCGCTGATGCCAACTAAATAATCAGCGAAGAGGCAGCCACGCTCGCGCGTTGCCTGAAACTCGCGCCAGCGCCCTGGTGGTGGCCCCTCGATTAGCTCCGGGGGCACCAGCGTTTGGCGCAGCCAGCCAGCCAGGCCCCGTGGCCGCTGGCTTTCTTCTGTGGCTAATTGAGAAACGGCCGTTTCCGGCTCAATCTCCCAACCCAAAGCCGCTTCCAGCTCGGCCCGCCGCTCAGAAAACAAAATGTACATGTCGGCCCGGGTGCGGTCCGGGAAAAGTCGCATGATACCTTGGGCCTGAATGTGTCGCAGCACGGGCATATACACTTCATCATACCAGCGGACTACGGCCGTTTCATCATCCACCGGTTCTCCTTTTTCAGCCAAAAGCGCCGCGTGGGCTTCAATTTGGTCCAGCAGCAGCTGGTATTGGCCGCAAAAGGTCATCAGCAAATCAGCATCCGGACGTAAAACGTCCAGATTGGTCTGGTCTAAAAATTCCGCATAGCGTGCCTTGCAAATTATCTCGTCCGGATCATCTTCCGGTGAGAGCGGCACGCGCAGCTTCACTTCGGTCACACGGGCAGTGATGGTGTCGGTACCCAACTGCCGGGCAATGGAAACCCGATGATTGCCATCAATCACAAAGTAGACATCACCGACTTTGTATACGTCAATGGGCGGCATGCCGGACATATCGTTGACGGCCGTTTTCACACTCACCCATCGCTCTTCATCACTGTCATGTTTGGGCCAAAAGGTCCGCGTAAAATCCTGGTAGCGCCCCACACTGCCCACAATAGCGTCCAGCGGAATCTCACGAACGCCCTGCTTCACCTCATCGGTGGATTTCACATACCGGCAAACATCATCATAAGCCAATAAATCAGCCGATTTGCCGGTGAGCCGGGCCATCATCTGCTGCATCGCGGCGGCCCGGCGAGCCCGCTTAAAATCTTCTACAGCCGAATTGTAAACAACTGTTCCATGAATAGACACGGTTCAACCTACCTAAAAATAGTGAGAATTTTTCGCACATTATACACATCTACAAAGGGATAGTTCTAATCTGACAACAAACTGTTAAAGAGACCTTAAACGGCCGTTAGCAAACAACCCCGCCCCGCTTCCTACTTTACGGAAACAAACTCTTTTACCCCACATTGTACAATGCAAACCAGAAATCACTGTATAGCAAAAAAGTAAACAGCCTCATTTCCTTTAGTCTTTAAAAAATAAATCGTGTAATTGCAGGGGCGCCCCCCCCCGTGGGCGCCCAAATCAGGGCAGACACGGGGGTCTGCCCCTACCCAAAACCGTTGCCTGTTTTAATTCTTAAAATGCAATGGAAATGTGGCGTTTCCAGAAAAATCATTGCACGCTGCGCGGGATGTGCTAGACTCTGGACACCATGAACAACATTTTTGCTGCTGCCCAAATGAACCATCATCATGCCCACCATACAAATTGGCGACGGTTCACTTTGGGTTGAGGCAGTTTCAGCATTCATAGGTTGCATTCCAGCACCCTCCTCAAACCAGAGGAGGGTGCTTTTTTTTGCGCAAAATTCTCTGAGTTCAAAAATGGACCTAATGATTATGAAGGAGCATTGCATGTTACGAACAGACATCCGGCTGGCCTTGCCCAGCAAAGGAGCCTTGCACAAAGACGCTTTTGATTTTTTGGAGGCGTGTGGCCTGAAAATCTTCCGGCCAAACCCCCGTCAATATGAGGCCACGATTCCCAGCCTGCCACAGCTCACGGTAATGTTTCAGCGCCCGGGCGACATCGTTACCGGCGTACGGCAGGGCAGCATTGACTTTGGCATCACCGGGCTGGACATTTTAGCAGAGAAAGCATACGGCCGTTCCCAATCTATCCTCACCCTGCATGATTCACTTGGTTTTGGTCCCTGCACGCTCAACCTGGCTATCCCGGAAGAACAACCGGCACACACAATGGCCGATCTGGCAGCGTGGGCCAAAGCATTAGGGGAAAACGGCCGTGCGCTGCGCGTCGCTACCAAGTTCCCCAAAATCACCGGTGCCTTTTTAGAAGAGCACGGCGTAACGCCCGCCCGGCTGATCGGTGTAGAAGGCACCCTGGAAATAGCCCCCACCATTGGCTACGCCGACGTCATCTCCGATCTCGTCTCCTCCGGAATCACCCTGCGCGACAACCATTTGCGGCCCATCGACGACGGCCTCATTTTGCGCTCCCAGGCCTGCCTCATCGCCAACAAAGACGCCTTGAAAAATCGTCCCGATGTGCTTGCCGTTGCCCGCCAGCTGATCGAATACATTGAAGCTTATTTGCGCGCCGAAAACTCATTTTTGGTGGTGACCAACGTGCGGGGTGATTCGCCTGAAGCCATTGCGCAAAAGATGCTAAGCCAGCCTCACCTGCGCGGTCTTCGTGGTCCCACCGTCGCCCCGGTGGTCGCCCAGAACCGAACACCCGGCGAGCCTAACTGGTTTGCAGTAAATATCGTTGTGCAAAAACCAGACCTGTTCCAGGCCATCGCCGAACTGCGAGCCATTGGCGGCAGCGGTGTGGTGGTCTCCCCCTGCAAATACATTTTTGAAGAAGAACCAGAGCGGTATCGCGCCATGCTGACCGCACTTGAGAGTGAAAAGTAAAAAGTGGACTACTTATCACTTTTCACTTCCCGGAATAGATCATGATAAACATATACACAGTTCCAAATGCTCAAAAATCTATCCTGCGGCGGGAAACGTCGCTGGAGCCTGAGGTACCACCAGCATTGCAAGCCAGTTTAGACCGCATGTTTGGGGACGGGGCCACGCCGGAAACGGCCGTTACCACCATTCTCCGTGATGTGCGCCAGAGAGGCGATGCAGCGCTGCGCCACTGGACGGAAACGTTGGATGGTGTGCGCGTGGCGAGTTTGCGAGTGGATAAAGGGGAAATTGAAACGGCCGTTGCCCGCATTCCTACCGATTTAAAAGAAGCGCTCGAACTCGCCGCTGGCCGCATCCGCGACTTCCACCAGCGGCAGCCGCTGCCCAACTGGCAAACCACAGAGATGGGCGGCATTGTAGGCCAGCGCGTCACGCCAATTCAACGCGTGGGCGTTTACGTGCCCGGCGGCACCGCCCCGCTGCCTTCATCGCTGCTCATGTCGGTGATTCCGGCACAGGTTGCCGGCGTACCGGAGATTGTGGTTGCCACACCACCGGGGAGAGGTAACGGCCGTATTCCCGACGTCATTCTGGCCACAGCCGCCATCTGCGGCATCGACACCATCTATACGCTGGGCGGCGCACAGGCCGTGGCGGCCCTGGCCTTTGGCAGCGAAAGCGTGCCCCGCGTCGATAAAATTGTGGGACCCGGCAACCTGTTCACCACCCTGGCCAAGCGGCAAGTTTACGGCATTGTCGGCATCGACGGCCTGTACGGCCCCACCGAAACCGTTGTTGTGGCTGACGAAACGGCCGATCCCGCCTGGGTCGCTGCCGACATGCTGGCCCAGGCCGAGCATGATGTCCTGGCCACCGCCATCCTGTTCACCCCGTCACGGAAACTGGCCGAGGGTGTACAAACAGAAATTGCCCGGCAAATGGAAGAATTGAGCCGCAGCGAGGTGATTGCCATTTCGCTGGCCAATCGCGGCGGCATTGTGCTCACGGCCGATTTAGACGAAGCGTGCCGGCTGGCCAGCGACTTTGCCGCCGAACATACCTGCATTGCTACAGCCAATCCAGCAGCGTACGTAGACAAGATCCCCAACGCTGGTGGCCTGTTCATTGGCGAGCGTTCCTTCGAGGTGCTGGGGGATTATGTGGCCGGTCCCAGCCATGTGATGCCCACCAACGGCACCGCCCGCTTTGCCTCGCCACTCAACGTCTTCGACTTTGTCAAGATCAGCAGCATCTTGCAGTTGGATGACGCCACCTCCGCCCAACTCAGCGTCGCCGCCGCCCGCATCGCTCAGGCCGAAGCCCTCGACGCCCACGCCAACGCCGCCCAGAAGAGAATTAAATAACCGCGGAGAGCGCGGAGAAAACGCGGAGGAGTAAATAATGAGAGAGCCATTGCGAGAAGTAGATGAGATTACGGGAAAGATAATTGGGGCAGCTATTGAGGTGCATAAACATCTTGGACCCGGTCTGCTAGAGTCAGCTTATCAAGCCTGCCTGGCTCATGAGATGGCCCTGCGAAACATACAGTTTGAGCGCGAAAAAGTAGTTCCCCTAGTCTACAAGCAATTACCTGTAGAAAGTGCCTATCGAGCAGACTTCATTGTAGAAAACCTCGTTGTTGTGGAATTAAAGTCAGTCAAACAGTTTGAAGCCATTCATCAAGCACAGCTGATGTCTTACCTAAAGTTGGCAAATTTAAAGCTTGGGCTGCTGCTAAACTTTAACGTACGTCGCCTAAAAGCAGGCGGCATCAAACGCGTGGCCCTCAACCTCTAATGACTCAATCTCTGCGTTCTCCGCGCTCTCCGCGGTTAAAAAGGAAAGCAAGCAACTATGACTCACAAATTCATCAGACCAGATATTGTTGAGATGGAACCTTATGTGCCGATTGTGCCATTTGAGGTGTTGTCGGCGCGGTTGGGGCGGGCACCGGAGGAGATTGTAAAGCTGGATGCCAATGAAAATCCGTATGGTCCGTCGCCCAAGGCGTTGGAAGCACTGCGCAACGGCCGTTTCTTCCACATCTACCCCGACCCCGAATCCAACGAACTGCGGGACGCGCTCAGCAGCTATGTCAACATGCCCAAGGAGCGGCTGCTGGCTGGCATGGGAGCCGATGAGTTGATCGACCTGGTTTTGCGCGTGGTGCTCTCGCCAGGGGATGTGGTGATTGATTGTCCGCCATCATTTGGCATGTATCCGTTTAGTACGGCCGTAAACAGCGGCCAATACGTGCAGGTATGGCGCAACGAGGATTTCAGCCTGGACGTCCCCGCCATCGAGCAAGCCGTGGCCAACCATCCCACCGCCAAAGTCCTCTTCCTCTGCTCGCCCAACAACCCCGACGGCAGCACCATCAGCGACACCAACCTGCGCCGCCTGCTCGACCTGCCTGTGCTCGTCGTGCTAGATGAAGCTTACGTTGATTTTGCTGTTGGGTTGACCCGCGGAGAGCGCGGAGAACGCAGAGAAAACGAGGAGGAAACCTCCGCGTTCTCCGCGGTTAAAAATTCCAGCCGGATACATTGGACGCTGGAATATGACAATCTAGCGGTGCTGCGGACGTTTAGTAAGTTGGCCGGGTTGGCCGGACTGCGCGTGGGGTACGGGGCGTTTCCTGAATGGCTTTTGCCGCACCTGTGGAAAATCAAACAGCCGTACAACATCAACGTCGCTGCTTCGCTGGCTGCCTTGGCCTCTTTGGAAGACCAGCAGTGGCTGCATGAGAAAGTGCAGCTTTTGGTGGCCGAAAGGGAGCGTCTTTTTGCAAAATTGGGTACAATTAGCTACCTGAATCCATTCCCCAGCCGTTCAAACTTTATATTATGCCGGGTCATTGGCCGTGATGCCCAAGTGCTCAAACTTGATTTAGAAAAAGAAGGCATCCTGGTGCGCTATTTCAACAAAGCCGGCGTAGACAACTGCATCCGCATCAGCGCCGGACGGCCAGAAGAAACGGATAAATTATTGGCGACCTTGCAGAAGTTATAACGCAGAGGCACAGAGGCGCAGAGTAATGTTCAGCCACATGCACCAGGCCAACGGGCAACATCTGTGGCTTTTCAGCAAGTAATCAAATCATGGCACGACACACAAAAACTCACCGCAAAACTTCAGAAACTGATATTGCTATTACTATAAATCTGGATGGCAGTGGGAAGCATGAAATAAGCACGGCCGTTGGCTTTTTTGACCACATGCTTACGGCCGTTTCCGTCCACGGTCTGTTTGATTTAACAGTGCAAGCCACGGGCGACCTGCACATCGACACGCATCACACCATTGAGGACGTGGGCATTGTGCTGGGGCAAGCCATCAACCAAGCGCTGGGTGACCGCAAGGGCATCGTCCGCACAGCCCATGCCTACGTGCCGATGGACGAGGCGCTGGGCTTTGTAGCGATTGATTTGGGCGGACGGCCGTACACCGTCTTTCATGGCACCTGGCACACACCAGCCATCGGCCAGATGCCTACTGATTTGGTGCAGCACTTCTTTGAATCGGTGGCCATTCACGCCAAAATGAACCTGCACGCGCGTATTGAATACGGCCGTAACGACCATCATCAAGCCGAAGCGTTGTTTAAAGCCTTTGCCCGCGCTTTGCAAACGGCCGTAGCCCTCGACCCACGCCGGCTGGATGTAGCTTCAACGAAGGGAACTTTGACGGAGTAACCAGTGGTCAGTAATCAGTAACTGACTCACTGAATACTGATAACCGACAACGGATAACCGAAAATGACCAAAATCACCATGATCGACTACGGCGCAAGCAACATCCGCTCGGCGCAAAAAGCATTTGAGCACATCGGGGCCGAGGTGCATCTGACGGATGATCCAGAGGTAGTGCGCCATGCCGACAAGCTGGTCTTGCCTGGCGTTGGCGCATTCGGCTCTGGCATGGACGGCCTGCGGGGGCACAATCTGCCCGAAGCCATCCATGAATCCGTCCAGCGCGGCGTGCCGTTCCTGGGCATTTGCGTGGGAATGCAGCTCATGTTTAGCGAAGGTCACGAAATGGGCGTGTATCAGGGATTGGGTTTGTTGGCGGGGAAGGTGGTGCGGTTTCCTACCCCCTCCCTTGAAGGGGGAGGGTTGGGTGGGGGTCTCAAAATTCCCCACATGGGCTGGAACCAACTGAAACCCGCCTGGGAAAACCCGCTGCTGGACGATGTGCAGTTAGGCGACTACGCTTATTTTGTCCATTCCTACTACTGCGATCCGGAAGATGCAACGGCCGTACTTGCCTGGACTGACTATGGTTTCCTATTTGCATCTGTGGTGGCTAAGGATAATATTTATGGTCTGCAATTCCACCCGGAAAAGAGCCAAAGCGTGGGGCTGACCATTTTGCGAAATTTCGTTGAAAAATTGTAATTCTGTAATTGCCCAATTGCTTAATTACACAATGTCTTCACTTCAAGAGGTACCATTGAGCAAATTTATCATTTTTCCTGCAATTGATTTGCGCAACGGCCGTGTCGTGCGGCTGGAGCAAGGCGATCCTGAAAAAGAAACCGTGTTTGGCAACAATCCCGTCAAAATGGCCCAAAAATGGATTGATGCCGGCGCCAAATGGCTGCACATTGTAAACCTGGATGGCGCGCTGGATGAAGCGGGCGCGGCGAACTGGGCCGCATTACCCGCCATCACCGAGCTGGGTGCCAAGGTGCAGTTTGGCGGCGGCATTCGCAGCCTGGATGACATTGCCCGCGCCCTGGATGCGGGGGTTAAACGCGTCATTTTGGGAACCGTGGCTATTGAAAAGCCTAAAATCGTCAGCGAGGCCATCGCAAAATTTGGCAAAAACAAAATTGCCGTGGGCATTGATTCCCGAAACGGCCGTGTCAAAACTCGTGGCTGGCAGCGCGATACTGCCATGAACCCCGTTGATTTAGGCAAAGAGATGAAAGAGCGTGGGGTCAAAACCATCATCTACACCGATATTGGCCGGGATGGCATGTTAGACGGGGTCGATGTCCAGGCGACCGTGCAGCTGAGCCAGGTCACTGGTCTAGAGATCATCGCTTCTGGCGGCGTAGCTTCAATGGAAGATATTCGCCGCTGCCATGCTCGGGCAGAACATGGCGTGGTGGGAGTCATCACCGGACGCGCCATTTATGACGGCCGTTTAGACCTGCGAGAAGCGTTCGAATTGGTCACCCCCAAATAGCGGAGCAAAATGAGTTACCAATGGCTGTTATTTGATGCCGACGGCATTCCCAATGGAACTGTCGCATGAAGATCGAACATGTTGCCCTCTGGACACAGCAGCTGGAAACAGTGCGTGCCTTTTACGAAAAATTTTTTAATGGCCGTTCCTCATCCCGTTATACCAATCCAAAAACTGGATTCACTTCCTACTTTTTGTCTTTTGAAGATGGTGCCAGGCTGGAGCTGATGCAGCAACCGGACATCTTTGGCGCAGTTTCTCCGACGGAACAGATGGGCTTCACGCATCTGGCCATGAGCCTTGGTAGTGAAACGGCCGTTGATGAACTCACCAACCGACTGCATCGAGCCGGCTATCACATTGTCAGCCAGCCGCGCACAACCGGCGATGGCTACTATGAAAGCGTGATTTTAGACCCGGATGGCAATCGCATTGAACTAACGGTGTAAGAAAAAAGGGGGCATTCCATGTTAGCCAAACGCATCATTCCGTGCCTAGACGTGAAAGACGGCCGTGTCGTTAAGGGCATCAACTTTGTCGAGCTGCGCGATGCGGGCGATCCCGTTGAGCAGGCCAAACTGTACGATGAAGCCGGGGCCGACGAGCTGGTCTTCCTGGACATCACCGCCACGCACGAAGCGCGTAAAACCGTCATGGAACTGGCCCGCGCCGTGGCCGACCAGGTGTTCATCCCCTTCACCATCGGCGGCGGCATTCGCACCGTAGAAGACATGCGCGGCATCCTGCGCGCCGGGGCCGACAAAATCAGCGTCAACTCTGCGGCCGTGCGCAACCCCGACATCATCAGCCAGGGTGCAGAAGCCTTCGGCAGCCAGGCAGTTGTGGTAGCGATTGATGCGCGGCGGGTCGGTGATCAGTTGAAAAGCGCCCAATTAACCATTAACCATTGGGAAGTTTACGTCTCTGGCGGCCGCACCCCCACCGGCCTGGACGCCGTCGCCTGGGCCAAAGAAGCCGAGCGGCGCGGCGCGGGCGAAATTTTGCTCACCAGCATGGATGGCGACGGCACGCAGGAAGGGTACGACATCGAACTCACCCGGGCCATTGCCGACGCGGTTAACATTCCCGTCATTGCCTCCGGCGGTGCGGGCACATTGCAACACTTTGCCCAGGCTTTAACGGAAGGCGGCGCAGATGCTGCCCTGGCTGCATCTCTTTTTCACTACAAACAGCTCACCATCGCCGAAGTAAAAGATTATCTAGCCAAACAAAACATTCCAGTTCGTCGGTAAATGACAGATTCAATCTCTTTTACATACAGGCGCACAAGACAAAGCGCAATAAACATCTTCTTCCTGCTCCTGCTGACCTTCACGTTTGGCTGTTTTTTTTCGCTAATCGGTACGTTACTCGCAGCTTCCTTAGCTGAAAAACTTTTAGCTCAAGAACTTCCTAAATTTACAGTTCTCTACGTTTTTATTGCCTCAACAATCGGTTATCTATTGCTTGAATATTGGAGAAGGCTAGAAACGCTCTCTCTTGAAAATGATATTTTGAGCTGGCGACCAGGGCTGAAAAAGGAGCAATCCATCCCACAAGGCGAAATTAAGAGTGCCAAAATCTACAAAGGTAGTTTGATTATCAATGACAACATCAAAATTTTTGTAAGGAGCTTGCCTCAAAAAACACAAATTGAATTTGTGTCAATTCTTCCCTCGTGGTTACCGGAAACTGCACTATCCAAAGAATGGAAAGCTTATTTGCACGGCAAGGAACAATTAAGAAATGAATGGGAGGGAAAAGAAACCTTTTCCCTTTCTGCCAGCACCAATGCCAAGAAAGCAACTTGGATACGGAGGATTGGTGGCATAGGCTTAATATTTTTGGTCTTGGTAATTGGCACCATAATCGCTTTCAACTTGCCTGAAAGCATATCTTCATCTTTAGTCTGGCTTTTGATCCCGTTGGTTTTTCTTTTTTTATATATTTGGCAAATTACTAAATATCGAAGAATCCAAGTAAATGAAGCAGGGATTACTTATCAACATGGTAAAAAGGAACTGTTTTGGCCTTGGGGAGACATCGAAGTAGTGGCTTTTCGAGCGAATTCAGAAGAAATAGTTATCTGGCAAGGGCCTCGCTATAAATCGTACTCTTACAAGCGAATCAGGACTGAAGACATGAATGCGGTAGCCAATACCATTTTTCAGCAAGCAATGATTAGACATATACCAGTTACTTGGGTTTAGACATGCATAATTTGAAATTTGATGAGAAAGGGTTGATACCAGCCGTTCTCCAACACCACACCACCCGCGAAATCCTCATGGTGGCCTGGATGAATGCCGAGGCGCTGCGGCTGACGCTGCAAACGGGCGAGGCCCACTTTTGGAGCCGCAGCCGCCAGGAACTGTGGCACAAAGGCGGCACCTCCGGCAACGTGCAGCGCATCAAAGAAATCCGCGTAGACTGCGACGGCGACACCCTGCTCCTACAAGTAGACCCCGCCGGACCGGCCTGCCACACTGGCGCAGAAAGCTGCTTTTTTGGGAGATTAGAGATTGGAGATTAGAGATTGGGTTTCGTCAAAAAAATCTCCAGTCTCCAATCTCCTTTTCAGGCATGATCACGATAATTGGCATTGACTGCGCCACGCAGCCGCAAAAAACCGGGCTGGCAGTGGGAACTTGGAACGGTACGGCCGTATCCCTCCACACCCTCACCCTCGGTCAGAAAAAACAGTCACTGGCCCAAACCATCGCCAATTGGCTGCCAGCCCACACGCCCACTCTGCTAGCCATTGACGCCCCCCTGGGCTGGCCTGCGGATTTGGGCCACCAGCTAGCCAACCACAACGCCGGTGATCCGCTGCCTGTGCCGCCCAACACACTGTTCCGCCGTGAAACCGACCGGCGCATCTGGCAACGCACTGGCAAGCTGCCGCTGGACGTCGGCGCAGACCGCATTGCCCGCACCGCCCACGCCGCCCTCACCCTGCTGGCCGATCTGCGCCAGATCACTCAGGAACCGATCCCGCTGGCCTGGCAGCCGCAGCCTGCCCAAAACTTGAGCGCGATTGAGGTGTATCCAGCGGGCACGCTCAAAATG
Organism: Anaerolineaceae bacterium; assembly: GCA_002699125.1. GTDB lineage: Bacteria > Chloroflexota > Anaerolineae > Promineifilales > Promineifilaceae > Leptofilum. Next base: position 78,263 of record PABI01000151.1, on the reverse strand, counting down.
ATGTTTGACCCGATGCGCGTACCAAGATATAAAGGCAAAGATGGGGAAAACGGCCGTTCCGTCATCCTGCACCAACTTAAACAACACGTGACCTTGCCAACAAACACCCAACTGCTCCTGAAAAATGACGACGTGCTGGACGCCGCACTTTGTGTTTTGGCTGGAGCCGACTTTTTGCGTGGCGGGGCTGGACCACCAGCCAACATCGATCAGGCCAAAAAAGAAGGTTGGATTTGGGTCCGAACAAAAAGCGAGCAAACTGATGAATGATTTTATAGACGAACTATTCGCTACGCTGCAAGAGCGTAAAAGAAATCCCACGCCAAACAGCTACACCGCCAGCCTGCTCACCGCCGGTGAAGACGAAATTGTTAAAAAGATTGGCGAAGAAGCCGTAGAAGTGATCCTGGCAGCCAAAGGCCAGGGCGATCAGCGCATTGTGGAAGAAACGGCCGATCTCATCTATCATCTGCTGGTTTTGCTGGTTTCACGCGGTCTCGGTTGGGATGATATCCGCGCCGAACTCAAGCAGCGGCATCAGTAATGAACCCACTAACATGTATGAGATGTGATAAAATTTCGCAAAACCAACGAAGGAAGTAAGCATTGAGTGACGTAGGCAACAATTGGCAGCGGGTAATAAGCCTCACAGAAGGTCAGGCAATGGTTGTGACCGATCTGCACGGTGATTGGGATGCCTACCAGCGGTATCGCGATGCTTTTTTTCAACTCCGCGCTTTGGGCCAGGCCGATATTTTAATCCTCAATGGGGATATGATTCATGCCAGTGCGCCGGCCCAACAAGATAAATCAGTTGAAATCGTTTTAGACATCATCGAGCTAAAAAAGGAACTGGGCGACAACCTGATCTACGTTTTGGGCAATCATGAGCTGCCCCATATTTACAGCATCACCCTGCAGAAAGGGGACGAACTGTTTACTCCCCGCTTTGAATTTGCCATGGGTGAACATCGCGCAAAGATCGTCTCATTTTTTGACAGCCTGCCCTTTTACGTACGCACGCCAGGTGGCGTTTCTATTTGCCATGCTGGAGCCAGCACGGCATTGGGCGAAACCAACGGCATCGAGCGGCTGTTTAACTTTTCACACCAGGAAATTTTAACCCGCACCCGTGACCAAATTACCAAAGAGGAACGGCCGTCTCTCGTTCGGGCCATGCGAAAAATGCACGGCCGTACCTACAACGAGATGGCCCGCAAATGGTTTGCCGTTTCCGGCCTGGACGATCCGCGCTACGACGATTTCCTCGTGGGCACCCTGGCCATGTCTGACCAGGATTTTGAGCTGCTCTGGCCCGCCATGTTCTCTCGCAATGAAAAAGAGTATGGCAACAATAGTTACCAGGTGCTGCTCAACACAATGCTCCAGGCACTCTCCCAAAACTTTGAGCGACAGTCTGTACTGGTAACCGGACACATTGATTGCCAGGGCGGGCACACGGTAGTAAACCGGCAGCAGCTGCGCGTGGCCAGCGCCAAGCACGCCTTACCGCGCGAAGCAGGAGTTTATTTGTTGTTCAACATTCGGGAGCGGTTTGAAACGGCCGCAGATTTGGTCCCCAATTTACGTTCTGTATTCATCAATTAATCGCTTACGATTCCAGCAAGTTTTGGAAGAAGCCGGTTGATTTGCCCTTATTTTGCCGAATGCGGCTGAGCAACGTTTCGGCCCGGTCTTCCATGCTGGTGTCGGCGAGACGGCCGTAAAGCCGCTGCGCCAGCTCAGCATGGGGTTTGGCTCTATCCCACCGCCCCTGCTTACACAATACAATCGCCATACGGTAACTCACTTCAGCCACAGCCCGACTGGAACGCGCCTTTTTGGCCACCTCCAGGCCCCGCTCCAGCTCACGCAGCGCTGGCCGCTTTTTCCCCATCTCCTGGTAACTCATCCCCATGCCGCTGAGCACCGTCGCCTCTTGCAGCGCCAGTTCATGCGCCTGCACCAGGTCCAGCGCCTCTTTATAGTGTTCCATCGCCTGTGTTTGATCATTGATGAGACGATACAAATCTCCCAGCTCCGTCAAAATTTCTGCTTCACCGGCATAATCTGTGATGGAGCGCACCAGCGTCAGGGCTGTTTCAAACGCTTCCAGCGCCGGGCGCACCTGGTTCAGCTTGCGGAACAGCTTGGCCAATTCACGCCAATGCCAGCTTTGTGCCGCAACATCTTCCTGTGCCTGCACCATTGTTAAACTTTGCTCAAGGTAAGTAATGGCCCGGCTAAAATCACCCCATAACTCATACGCCTTGGCCAACTTGGTCAGCATGATCTGCTCGGTTTGCCGATCGTTTCGTTCGCGGCTTAACAGCAAGGCACGTTTGTACATCCGGCCCGATTCAGTGTAGTTGCCCTGTGCGTCAAAGGCAATACCCAACTTGGTAAAGGCAGCCAGCTCCTGCATCTGATCGGTAATTTCCTGAGCCGCAATCAAACCACTCTCATAGTGGGCTAAGGCTTCATCAATGTCCTGCTTGATCAAGTAAAGATCGCCCAAACGCAGCAGGTTTTTGATTAACTTACGCCGATCGTTGCTTTCCTGAGAGATAGTCAAAGCATAGTTGTAATATTCAATCGCCCGATCCGTAAAACCAGATGCCTGATACAGCTCGCCCAGATTGCCCAACACTTCACCTTCACCCACGCGATCGCCAATTTGGCGGGCAATGGTCAGCGTTTGCTTAAATAATTGGGCCGCTTCCTTAAACTCGCCAGAATCCAGGAAAACCTTGCCCATGCTGTTCAAAATTCGCTCCACACGGGTGCGGTCACCGATGTCTCGGGCTATGGCCAATGATTGTTTGTAATACTCTTCGGCCCGGCCGGGGCTCCCTAATTCACGGTAAGTCTCGCCCAAATTGTGCAGCGCTTCGGCTTCTTTGTACCGGTTGGCGAGACGCTGAAACACTTGCAGCTCTTTCTCGTGAAAACGCACGGCTCTTTCTGGCTCACCTTTTTGCCGATAAACCAGCCCCAGATTGCCTTGCGAACGCCCTTCTTCCGCCCGGTCACTAAGTTCGCGGGCAATGGCCAGATGCTCTTCATGGAACTCAATGGCGCGCTCGATGTAACCTAGCGCAGCATAGGCCAGCCCCAAATTGCCCAACCCTTTGCCTTCCAGTTCACGAAGGTTTTCGGCCCGGGCCACATTCACTGCCTGCTCAAAATACATGACGGCCACATCCAGCTTGCCAATGTCTAGGTAAGAAAGTCCCATTGTGTTATAAGAGTTACCCGCCGCGCGACGCTCATCTGGGGTTTCTTCAGCCCCATCCCATTCCGGCGGGGAAAGTTTGCCGGTAACCCTGGTATAGACGGTGGCCAGCGTTTTCTCGGTTTCGGCCCAGTCACGGTAGCGCTGCTCTTTGGGAATGGAGAGGGCACGTTCAATAAATTGGCGTAGGGCTAAAGGTAGGGCAGAGTCTAGGGGCTTGATACGGCCGTCTACATGCACATTACGCAAATCTTCCCGTGTCTCACCTTCAGCCGCAAAACGACCCGTCACCATTTCATACAAAATGCAGCCCAACGCATAAATATCGGCGCGGGCATCTAAGCCTTTGTGGGCCCACTGCTCCGGCGCCATGTAGAGCGGCGTGCCCGCTACGCCTTGCGTTAGCTGCGTCCGGCCAATGTTTTCTCGGCTGTTTTCCAGTGAACCTACCGTTGAGCCAGGACTGTGACCCGACAGCGTGCTGGCCAGACCAAAATCCGTTACCCTTGCAGCCCCATCATGGCCAATGAGAATGTTTTCCGGTTTGAGATCGCGGTGAACCAGACCAGGAATTTTTTGGGTCGCAAAGCGCATTCCCCGGGCAACGTGCAGGGCAAACAGAATGGCCTGCTCCAATGGCAAAGGCTCTCCTTTTAACCAGGAACGCAGCGAAGGGGATTTTTTACCCTGTGGCTGGACAATCCATTCCAGCACCAGATACACTTCACGGCCGTCTCCAACCCGCTCAACCCGGTACGCCTGCACCACATTAGGATGACGGCCGATTTCCACCCACATTGTTCCTTCCCGCAAAAACAGGTCGCGGGCGGCACGATGAGACAAAAACTCCGGCTTGAATGTTTTGAGGGCAACCAGCTCAGATGTGAAGTGATCGCGGCAAAGGTACACAAGCCCCATGCCACCTTCCAGCACGTTGACAACTTCATACCGCTCTGCAATATACCGTTTGGCAGGCTTACGGTCTGCGGCCGTTTTAGGCAGATCTTCGAGTGGGGACCGGGTTGCAGTTTCTGTCATGAGACGGTTTTTTGGTTAAGGAATTTGCTTAACAATAATTGTCGAATTGATTAAGTATAACATTGAGTACACAAACTTGTCATGATTCCCAAGCGTACCCAAAATGAGCAAATCGTAGATTATTGCTCGTTTTTGCGCAAAATAGGATACAATCTACGCTACATTGCCGCAAAATTGGAAGAGAATGCGACATATTGGAAGAAAAGCCATATGCAGACCATGATCATAGTTTGGCTAATCTTGGGGTTCCTCACCTCAATATTAGTGGTGGCAGCCCTCATGCTATCTTCCCGCCTAAGCCAGGAAGAAGGCTTAACTGAAAGTTACGAGGATTGGGAAGAGAAAGAAAGCGAGGTTGCACAAGAAATGTACCCACGCCAGGCTGAACAGTAGTTTAGCTGCCATATTTCCAACAAATTAACAAACGCCAAGCCCCAAGTCGGCTTGGTGACGGTTATTGTATCCACGCTATAATCCCCTTCATGTGGTTCAAGCTCAAAAACCAAACTGCGCCCCTGCTTGCTCCGTTAGCTTTGGGCTTGTTCGCGGGGCGGGTGCTGAGCGAGCAGTGGGCAATCCATTATGGTGCCAATTTATTGGCTGCTATTTTGCTAACGGCTGGCCTGCTGCTTCTGGCATTTTTTAGCCTGCGTCATCATCCATTACGCCAGACGTGGCCACTGCTTCTGCTGTTAGGCTACGTGTTTTATCCCCACCCCAATCCAATCGCTGCCGCTGTGGTCTTTTTGACGGTTACGGCCGTATTGGCCCAAATGATGCCGCTGCCCAGACAAATCTTGCCACCCGACCGCACCTTAAGGGTTGGGCTGCTCGCCAGCATGGCACTGTTTGGCCTGTTGTACATCTTGACTTTGGCGCCGGGGTTACTGCCTGCCGACAATGGCGAGTTTCAGCTGGTGGGTGCCACACTGGGCGTCGCTCATCCACCGGGATTTCCTCTTTACACCTTGCTGAGCAAATTGATAACCTGGCTGCCCCTGGCGGCTACCGCCGCTTACAAGATCAACCTCCTCTCGGTGATTACCAGCACGGCTACCCTGGGATTGGTTTACCTGACAGTGTTTCGCTTGGTAGAGCGGCATCTGGCGGCGGGAACGGCCGTACTTGCCCTGGGCACCGCCACCACCTTTTGGGCACAGGCCACCACGGCCAACATCCGCAGCCTGACGGCACTTTTTGCCGCCCTGGCCATCTACACCCTCATTTGCCATTGGCAGGAAAAAGAAGAAACCGACCGTTACGTCGTCCTGTTTGCTGCTGCGCTAAGCTTTGGCTTCACCCATCACCTTTCGCTGGCGTTTATGGGGCTTGTTTTTGGATTGAGCCTGCTATTCATTGATCCCGGCTTTTTCAGGCTGCCCTCGCGCTGGAAACGGCCGTTTCTGGCGGCACTGCTGGGTCTCATTCCACTGTTTTACCTGCCGCTGCGTGCCGGGGCCGATGTGCCGGGGGCAAGCGACGGCCTCAACACCATTGCCGGTTTTTTGAACCACTTTCTGGCGCTGGGCTTCCAGGGTGATTTTTTTTATTTTGTGCAGCCGGCGGTGCTGTGGCCGCGTCTCAAGGTGATGGGCAATGTGCTTACTTTCCAATTTTCGCCGTGGTTGCTGGCCGGGGCACTGCTGGGCTGGCTGTTCATCAGTTGGCGAGAGTGGCGCTTGGGGCTGCTGCTGGGCGGCACTTTTGTCCTGCACACGCTGGTGACAGCCACCTACCGCGCGCCGCAAACGGTGGAATATATGCTGCCCGCTTACGTGCCGCTGGCGATTTGCATTGGCATCGCCAGCGGCTGGTTAAGCAGCATCGGCCTCAAACAAAAAACGGCCGTTCGCTGGCTGCCGCTGACGTTAACGGCCGTTCTCTTCACAACGGCCGTCTGGCAAGGGTGGGACCGCTGGCCTAGCTATCGCTGGCTGCATCAAACGGAAGATGCCCGTGACTACGCCGCCACCATCCTGGCTGACGCACCGCCAGACAGCTTGATTCTGGCCAACTGGCATTGGGTCACACCGCTGTGGTATTTGCAAACGGTGGAAGGCGCGCGCCCCGATGTGACCATTGAGTATGTTGAACCAGGGGAAGGCTTGTACAGTCAGACCTGGGCGGATGAAATTGGGGCGGGATTGGCAGACGGCCGTTCTGTCGTTGCCACCTTTATCGATGAAGCAGCCTACAGCACGCTGCCTCCGGCCGAACCATTGGGTGAGGCGCTGCTGTTTCGCCAAGCATCACGCTCCGAATTTCCCAACCATTTCACACCGCTTGATTTATCGTTCGGTGACGGCACGCAAGTTTTAGGCTATTTGCTAGAACAGAATGAAGTGGAAATCGGTCTTGAAGCCCGTCTCACACTTGCCTGGCAGGGCACAATGCCGGTTCCGTTTTTCGTGCATTTGCTGGACGAAACCGGCAGCATCGTGGCGCAAGCAGACGTGCAGGCAGCCCCCCAACCTGAAGGCATCACGCTCACCCAATTCCGCCTGACGCCACGCCGGGGACCGGGCGATTTTACGCTGCGGCTGGGGAGCGGTGACGAATTTACCGAGATTGGTACGCTGACCGTGAAGCTGGCAGCGATGCCGCCCGCCACGCAAAATCCGGTCCACCGTCCAGTTAGCGACGGCCAACCTGCCCAGACGCTCATTGGCTACGATTGGGACCAGACGCTGCCGGGACAAACGCGTCTTTATCTGCATTGGAAGAATAACAATGGCTTTTGGAGCAGTGCACTGGATAATCCAACCATAGCGGATCTATCCAATTTGCTGCCACCAACTTTAGGTCCCTGGGGGCTACGGCAAAGTCGTTGGATGCTTTCACCGCCAGAAGCAAATGACCATTATGTTCCGCTGGGGCAAGGCCTTGTTTGGACGGGCCAGTCGATCACAGATTTAGCCGAGACGTTTTCCCCAAACAACGACTATCCTTTGCCAATGCGATTTATAAACGGCCGTCCCCTGCTGCGCGACTACGTTGTTTCTACCCGGCTGGTGGGGCTTGAAGCAGACAATTTCACCTGGGCCTGGTGCGATCTGGTCGATGGCATTCCGGCAATGGGCGGTATTCCCACACTCAAATGGATTCATGGCTCCCCGGTGCAATCCCCTCGTACGGTAGTTTTCCCGCCACGCACCGATCCGGCGACATTTCACGATTTTTGCCGGAGTAACAAGCCGGCCCCAGGTGCCCCCATTCTGTTCATCGACAACGCAGCCACATCGGGCCAAACCGTCAGCGGCATTTTGCGCCTGTATGACGCGTTTACCAATCGTCCGCTGCCGATACTGGATGAACGGATTACGGCCGTTTATAGTTGGATACCTTTAGGTGAAACAAACATTCAAGAGTAAAGGAGAAAACAAAGGGTTGGAGGAAAGTGGGCCTGCCAGGATTCGAACCTGAAACCGATCGGTTATGAGCCGACTGCTCTGCCGTTGAGCTACAGGCCCGATTTATTCAAGAATAAAAGAGCGGCAGACGGGATTCGAACCCGTGACAAGAGCTTGGAAGGCTATTGTGTTACCCCTACACCACTGCCGCATGTCGGTAATCAACAGTATGATTACCACCTGGTCGGGGCGGCCAGATTTGAACTGACGACCTCTCGGACCCAAACCGAGCGCTCTACCAAGCTGAGCTACGCCCCGAATTGCGTAACGACGTGGTAGTATACTGTCGCTGTTACGCCGCGTCAACCATTAAACGCCATTTTTAAGGACGGGGAATGTCCACCAACGTGGTCAACTTGTCAGGGTAACGTCAGGGAAACGGCAAATTAACAGGAGATGAATCTGCTACGCTGAGAAGCATGAATAAGCAATGGCATAACCTTCCCCGTATTACGGCCGTCTTGCTGCTGCTCAGCGCACTTTTCGGCTCGATCTATCTCTATCAGGACGCCCCCGCCCGCGCTGACACTATTGGTAACGTCACCATTCGCACCGGGCAAACCAACCATTTGGTGCTCAACGGCAACCAGTTCAACTGCCCCAACGCCGATGGCGATGCACGAACGCTTACCTGCTCCGTTTTGCTTGAAGACAAAAAGTTGGAGATGAAGCTCACGACCACCCAAGGGACTGGTTCAACGATCACAAAGTGCGAAACACGATTTGGCGGACAAGCAGTTACCTGCCGCGGCACCTATTCCATGCGCTATCGCGGACCCATTGTTGTTGTGGAAGAAACCTTGGGCATTTCAGAGGCTCGTTACCAGGAGCTGCGGCAGCTGCACTGGCGTGACCAACTGCCGGAAAGCACCTGGCTGCACGCTACGCTCATTTTTGTCATCTTGCTTGCCCTGAATGTGGGGATTCTGCTGTGGCAGGTGCTTTCTGACCAAGCGATGAAACCAAAATGGCGCACGGCCGTTACCCTTCTTGGCAGCCTGGGCGTCTTTTGGTTCCTCAGACTGTCTTCCACCATCATGCTGCTGTTCCAGGGGTGGATTGACTAAAAAAGCTAAAGAATAAGAGCCATTAGCAACGACTCAATCACCTTCATAGTGCGTGTATGGCTTGGCGGAGTCTTCCTGGCTTTGCCGCCAATTGTGCACCACCATACGGAAAATGTCTGATTCCGTAATGATGCCGACGAGCTCGCCAGAAGAATCCACTACGGGCAGCCCGCTAATTTTACGCCCAAGCATGATGTCGGCCGCTTCGCCAATGGTCGCCTCGGGTGAAATTGTTTGGGCTGGTTGGCTCATTACTTCGCTAACTGTGAGGTTGGCCAGCAGGTAGTTCAACTCCCAGGCGCTCAGTGAGGTCGCGGAGGAGGGTTTGGCTTCGCGAATATCGCCCGAGGTGACAATGCCCAGGAGACGGCCGTTTTCCACCACAGGCAGCCGGCGAATATCATGCTCACGCAATAATGAATATGCCTCAAGCAATCCCAAAGTAGGCACTGCGGTTACCACATCACGACTCATCCAATCCTTAACCAGTTCAAGGCGCATCTTCTGCCTCCTCCGCATTAACCGTACGCAAATAGCTAATAGCTAAACCAAACAAAACAATCACTAAAACGGCCGAAACCACACAATATTGGCAAAATGCCCCGATTACAAAAAGCTCCAGTCCCGTTAAAACAAGTGTAAACACGAAGGCAAAACCGGTTACCGCGACCATCAGTTCCGCCAAGTAATCCATCAGGGCAAAATCCCAATCCCGCAGCCAGGTCAGTAGAAAAATAACCGCATATCCAACCAGGCCGATAAAAGCGACCGGCACTGGCCCAATCGACGCATAAGGCGCGCCAGGGCCACTTACCTGGCCACAATCAAACCAGCCACCCACAGCGCAGCCAGAAACGAGCACACCCTCGTGAAACAGGAACAAATAATATGCCAGCATCATCCCGGGCACAGACAACAGTTGAATAAGACGAATTTGCCAATCTTGTTTCATACGCATCTTTGCTGAAGCAAACTGTGACGACATAGCCAGGGGAAAATTGCTTCAGCTAACCTGTTTCACCCTAACATCGCTATTTAATAAAAGCTATGTGGCAAGAGACTACGAATCCAACAAAGAGTCCAGGCGTTGTTGGAAAACAGAAAGTGGTTGATTTCCGGCTAGCAAATTGCCGTCAATGAAAAAGCTGGGGGTAGAGTTGATACCCGCCTGCTGAGCCATTGTGATATTTTCCAGCACCCGATCTGTGAAAGGATTGTCGCTTAAGCAGCTGCTAAACGCCTCAGTATCTAAATCCAGAGCGGTAGCAACCTGCATAAATCCCTCGTTGGTATTAAATAGGGGAGTGGACTGCAATTCAAATAGAGCTTCGTGGAAATCAGCAAAGGCCCCTTGCTCATTGGCACACATCGCCGCAATGGTGGACGGCATGGTGGGGAAAGCACCGGTTTGACCTTGTAAAGCAAAAGGAACCACCACCCACTTCACCTGATTTGTATCGACATATTGTTCTTCCAAGATTGGAGCCGTTTCCAGATTAAAGTCGCGACAATGGGAACAACCATAGTCAGACACCTCAACCACGGCGACCTCGGCGTCTTCGTCGCCAATAACAATACAATTATCTGGATTGTTATTGCAGAATCCCAGCAGGCTCAAGCGGGCTGGCTCACGGAACGCCAGATAAATTAACCCGGCAAATAAGATAACACCCCCTACCACAATGCCCCCGATAAACGTCCAGTTTGTTTGCTTCTTGGCTGAGCGACGGCGTCTTGCTCTTTTAGTCATAGTTCTAGCACCTTTTCCATTTTGTTTTGTCCTGAACCGCATTTCCCAAACGATATCGGCTTTTTGCAGACGGATTTTGTTTGAAAAATAATTTACGGAACAGTAGTTATTTTCATCAGTTTAGCTTCTTGATTATAACCAACGAGTGTGGGATGTAACAATTCAACCTGACATCTGTCATCGGTGGTGGATTTTTTACAAATCGGCTATGATTCACCACCTTGATGTAACGCACAGGAGAAAATGATGACCGATTTAAGCACAAAGTATTTGGGATTAATGCTTAAGAATCCTCTAATTGTGTCTGCTTCACCGTTAACTGCCTACGTCGACAACTTACAGCGCATGGAGATTGCCGGAGCAGCGGCCGTTGTCTTACCTTCCTTGTTTGAAGAACAAATTGAACTCCAGGGCATGGGTGTCGCTGAAGTCACACCTATGAATCAACAATCTTTGCCAGATGCCTTGCAACATTTGCCAGAAATGAAAGGGTATAACCGGGGTGCCAATGGCTATTTGGCCCATATTTACCAGGCCAAGAAAGCAATATCCATTCCCGTAATTGCCAGCCTGAACGGATATTACAGTGGGGGTTGGGTGCAGTATGCGCGTCTTATTGAAGCCGCCGGTGCAGATGCCTTGGAGCTAAACATCTATTATTTAGCTACCAAACCCAATGTTAGCGGCCAGGAAATTGAAGAGATGTATTTGCATCTTGTTCGGGATGTAAAGTCTGCGGTTCGCATTCCTGTGGCCGTAAAGTTAAGCCCTTATTTCAGCGCATTTGCCCATATGGCCAGCCAGCTGGACAAGCTTGGGGCAGACGGCCTGGTTTTGTTTAATCGGTTTTATCAGCCAGACATTGATCTGGAAACGCGTGAGGTTGTTTCTAGCCTGGATTTAAGTTCACAATCAGAGCTGCGGCTTCGGCTGCGCTGGGCTGCTATTTTGTCCAGCCATGTGAAGGCAGACCTGGCCCTCACGGGCGGGGTTGAAAACGGCACAGATATTGTGAAAGGCATGATGGCCGGTGCTAAGGTAACGGCCGTTGCCTCCGTACTCCTTAAACATGGCATTGAACACATCAAGCAAATACTGGCAGAACTGGAACAATGGCTGGGTGAAAACGAAGAGGAAAGCATCGCTGGCATTCAGGGCATCATGAGCCAGCAGCGCGTTTCTGATCCGGCAGCTTTTGAACGCGCCAACTATATGAATGTGCTTAAATCGTTAGAGGAATAAGGAGCGAAAAAGGGCCAGATTTACAGATTATCAATCTGGTGTCTTCTGTGATCTTCGGCCAGGAGTTCAATTTCGGCCAGGAGTTCCGGGGTATTAATATTTTTCAGGCGATAATCGCTGGCCCCGGCCTGCAAAACCAATTCACGCGCGATATCATCCACATACGAAGTGAGCGCGAGTACGGCCGTACCTCCCGCCACCAGCTTCTTCACCAACTCCACCATGTAGCCCAATTCGTCATTTTGCCCGGATAATCCAAGCAAAGCTACATCCGGCTGCAAATCAGTTTGAGCTAACCGTTTGGCTTCATTCGCATCAACACTGCCGACAATGGCCAGATTGGGGGCAGAGCGTAACCTGATCCGTAAAGCGTTTCGCACCCCTTTGTGTTGATCGATGATTATTAAGCGAATTTGTTCCATTAATCCAAGCATTTCAACAATAGAGCCTACTTATCCATAGCGGGTGGAAGGATAAGGTTCAGCGATTGAAGCATCAAGTGACATTTGTCATGCAAGCTGGGGTACATTGTCATTCAGGCAAAAGAGTCAGCCTTTTCGCCGCTAACCCATCATGATAAAACCCGCAGAATTATTCAATCATTTTACATATAATTATGGTAAATTTCTGCCGAAGAAAGTCATCTGCCATTCATGACATTTGCCACACGTTCCCCAAAATGCAATACATTACACTGCAAAATAAGAGGTTCACTATCGCAACAGGAGAGCATCATGGTGACTGTAAACGATTTAATGACTGTAATCCCCAACAGCGTGCCACCCCATACCCCCATGCGCACCGTCATTGGCGTAATGAAAACAGAAGGTTGTCGCCAGCTGCCTGTTCTGGATAATGGCAAACTGGTTGGCATCATTACAGACCGGGATGTGCGGTTGGTGATGAACTCTCCCGTGGTGCTGCACGGCCGTTGGCAAGATGAAGAACTGCTCGACTCCGTAACGGCCGAAAGCTGCATGACCCCCAACCCCATTACCGTCACACCCAACATGCCGGCCTACCGTGCCGCAGAAATGTTGAGCATCTATAAGTTTGGTGGTTTACCCGTTTTGGAAAATGACACGCTTGTCGGCATCATTACTGTGACCGACTTTTTGGAGTATGCGGCTAAAATGCTGGCAGAAGATGTCGTTCCAGGTCTATAAGCGGCCTAACTTAGTCGATACGCTCTCGTTCCCCGCTATTTCATTTCAATTGGAAAAGCCAACTTCACCGTTGTGCCCTTGCCCGGCGCAGACTCGATAGCAAAAGTTCCGTTCAAATCTTCGGCCCGCGCCCGCATGTTAGACAAGCCGTGGCCCACAGAGTAATTCTTTGACGCCATATCAAAGCCCCGGCCATCATCGGAAACGTGCAAAATCACGTGGCTGTCTTGTGCCTCAACAGTAATAAGCACCTGTTCGGCCTGTGCATGACGAGCAATATTGGCCAATGCCTCTTGCGCAGACAGAAACAGCGAACGCGCCACAGGTGCCGACAGCATGGCCAGGGCTTCCTTATCAGCCGCAAGCGAGACAGCCACCATGGTATTTGCCTGAAACTCTCGGACCAACCGGCCTAAACCCTGCTCTAAATTACCCTGAAAACGATGCGGCCGTAAATCTAAAATGAAGTTACGAATGTCACGAATCGTGGCGTTTAAGCCTTCAATAGCATAAGACAACAGTTCATCGGCGTCTTCTGGATTATGGGGCAAAGACAATTTGGTCGATTCCAGCGTAAGTCCAACGGCAAAAATAGATTGAATAATACCGTCGTGCAGGTCCATTCCAATACGGGTGCGTTCTTCCACAATGGCTAATCGACCAACTTGCTCATACAAACGGGCGTTTTGGATGGCAACGGCCGCATGTGCCGCCAATATCTCCACCAAATCCTGATCCATCTGGGTAAACTCATCGCCATCCAGCTTGTTGGTTAAATACAGGTTGCCCAATGTTTCACGCCCGGCAATAACCGGCACCCCCAAAAACGGCACCATCGGCGGATGCCCCTCAGGGAAGCCAACAGATCGTGGATCGTCCCCAATTCGAGGAATTCGAATTGTTTTTCGCTCTTTGATAATAGCCCCCAAGAGACCAAGTCCCTTTGGCAGGTGCGGGATCCCGGCGGCAACTTCCGACTCCATCCCGCTATCAATAAAAGCATCCAATAAGCCCTGGTTGTTGGGAACCCCTAAAGCCGCATATTGCGCATCTGCCAGTTCCCGAGCGGCATCTACAATCTGCTGTAAAACTTTATCTAGCGTCAGCTCACTGGAAATCGCCATTGTGGCTTTATCCAGGGCCGCAAACTGGCGATTACGCTGCTGAAGCTGCTGCTTCTGCTCATTACTGGCTTCCATAAGCTGCGCGTTTTGGATAGCAACGGCCGCATGGGAGGCAAAAAATTGAAGAAGCTGCTCATCATTCTTGGTAAAGGAACGGCCGCTCACCTTATTGGCTAAATAGATACGGCCGTAAACTTCCCCATTCTGTTCAATTGGCATCCCCACAAAGCTGCCCATCTCGGGGTGGTTCGGGGGAAATCCGGTAAATTCAGGATGCTGTGAAAGCTCGGAAAGGCGTATGGTTTTTCGCTCATCAGTCAAAACGCCTAACAAGCCAGTACCGAGGGGTGGATGAGCTATGGAATCGGCCGTCTTTTGGTCAACACCAGAAAAAATAAAATTCTCGGCCAGATTCTCCAATTCAAACGTGGCCAAAATGGCATAATCTGCATTCAGCAGCTCGCGCGCCACGTCAACAATACGCTGCAACGTTTCAGGCAAACTTCCCACCTGGGAAATTTTCAAAGTTGCCTGGGAAATAGCCTCTACCAGAGAATTTATTTCCCGTTCATTATTACTCATGCAGTTCCTTAACCCCAAAATACCCGTACAACAACTTACTATCGCAGCCAGAATTACCGGCTGCGTGGCGCAAAACCAATTTACCTTTCAATCAAACAAACTACTGGAGATAATCTTTCAGATGGTGCTGAATGGCGTAGGCAGCCGCTTCGGCCCGATTTGATACTTCCAGTTTAGACAAAATTCCACTAACGTAATTGCGCACGGTCCCTTCACTTAAATAAAGAGCCTCGGCAATCTCACGATTGGTCCGCCCTTCAGCAATGAGGGACAAAACCTGCATTTCCTGAGAGGTAAGATCGCTAAAAGCAGCTGACTCTTCTTGTTGAATAGAGCGGCGCATCTCATTAAATATGCGCTGTGTAAGCGATGGGTCCAACGTGGCCTCACCACGTGCGGCGGCTTCAATAGCACGGACAACATCATTGCTGCCTACCTGTTTGAGTACATAGCCCGAGGCGCCGGCACGAATCGCAGCAAAAAGCATCTCATCCTCAGCGTAGGATGTGAGCATAATTACTTTCGTGTCAGGCAGCTCAGTCATAATTTGTTCACATGCTTCGATACCGCTGCCACCAGCTAACCGAATATCCATGAGCACAATATCTGGCTTATGGGCCAACGCTTTGGTGACAGCTTCTTGCTGAGCAGATGCCTCAGCCACCACTTCAAAGCCTGGATTACGTTCAATCAAACTTTTTAAGCCCAACCGAACAACTTCGTGATCATCTACAAGGAGAATGCGTAATCGTGACATAAGCATAAGTATAGCTTTTTCTATCTGGTTCAACAAAATACTAATTATTTTTTCCTTTCATGATCATCATCAAAAAAGCAAGTGATGTTGGTCACTGAACCAGAGGCAGAGCTACCAATATGCTTACGGAGAAAAATTTAGGGGCCCTATCAGCCATTTTAGCTACCATTCAAATGAGGGATCATGCCAAATCAGCCAAGGCTGCAACTGCAACAAACATCTGACTTACTGCCACTGATTAAAGACAGTGTGTTCTTTAAAGAGATGTCCCACGATGAGCTGCGGCAAATGGTACTTGGTGCCCTTGTGCAGCAGCATAGCAAAGGCAGTTTTCTTTTTCACGAGGAAGAGCGTGCAAACCGCACTTACATTTTGGTAGATGGTGTCATTCATCTAAACCAGCTGACGATAAAAGGCCAGCAGGTAATCATGCATTACCTGAGCCCAGGTGATGAGATCGGCATTTTATCCTTGTTTCCCGATCAGATTTATCCGGTAACGGCCGTTGCCGCCACAGATTGCGTCACCCTCAGTTGGTCCAGAAAAGAATTATCTAATCTCATTAACAAATATCCCCAATTAGCCCTGAATGCCCTGCAAATGATGACCGAACGCTTTGTCATTTTGCAGAACCAATACCGCCAATTGGCCACGGAACGGGTAGCGCAGCGCATTGCCCGCACCATTTTGCAAATTGCTGAAAAAAGCGGGCAGTCTGTTAAAAATGGTATTCGCCTCTCACCACCACCCTCGCGTCAGCAAATTGCTGAAATGACTGGAGCCACCCTCTACACGGTCAGCCGAATTTGCAGCCAATGGGAAAAAGACGGCCTGGTTCACACGAACCGGCGCTGGCTGCTTATCAAAAAAGAATCCGCCCTCACCAAAATTGTCGCCGACGGCATAGATCCCCTCTAACAAACTAGACGCGGAAATTTGACTCAATTTATGGCTCCTTGTTAAACTAAGTCGGATTCATTTTGTACTCCTTCAACGTCACAATCCAATCCCCTTACAAAATGAAACGGCCGTTTAAAATGGCTGATTATTGCGCTATCACAAAGAAAAGATCTTATGCCTCAATTAAACTGTTTCCCACAGAGGCAGCCCGGCGACTTGCTGCCTCTATTAAACCCGCTAGGAGGATAGTTAATGAGTCAAGAAAGTTCACAAAACAACAGCAGCTCTTTTCGACTGCTCATCCTGGGCATTATCGCCGTGTTGATTGTGGCCGGATTAACGCTCGTCATCATGGCCGTAAGCCAGGCTGGAACCGAAGCCGGCGATGAACCAGTGAACGTACTGGCAAACAGCGACGACGAATGTGTCGAATGCCATACACGTAACACGCCAGGCATTGTCGAACAATACGGCCACAGCACCATGGCCGCCGCCGAAGTAACCTGCCGCGACTGCCATGAGGTGGAGGCCGATTATCCGGGCGCCGTTGAGCATGAAGGCACCCACGTTTTAAATACGCCCACCACCGCCATGTGTGAAACCTGCCACGAAAATGAGGTCGCTCAGTTCAACCAGAGCCGCCACGGGCTGCCCGCCTATGTGGCTTATGCCGGACAAGATGTCCTTTCACCAGAGCATTTAGAAATATATCAAGCGATCCCCGAAGGTGGCTATATTGATGACAAGGTACGCGCCCGGAATTCCCTGCACGCCATCGAAGGGCCAGCCGTTACTAAATTTGCCTGCGAAAGCTGCCACGATGTAGGGAAACCAGCCGAAGATGGCTCCATTGGTCAATGTCAGGAATGTCATCAGCGTCACGAATTCAGCCTGGAACAGGCGCGTAAGCCAGAAACGTGTAACGCCTGCCACATCGGCCCGGACCATCCCCAGTGGGAAATCTATCAGGAATCGCCCCATGGCATTGCTTACGCTGTCGATGGCCACACATGGGATTGGGAAGCTGAGCCGGGCACGTTGGATGTGACCAACTTCCCCGCCCCCACCTGTGCCACCTGCCACATGAGCGGTTTTGGCCCCACTGCCACCACGCATGACGTGGGCGACCGCCTCACCTGGAATCTAGCCGCGCCCATTAGCGACCGCCGCCCCGCCTGGCAAGATAACATGACGCGTATGCAAGGCGTTTGCTCGGAATGCCACAACACCAACTTCATCGAAACCTTTTACACGGATGCTGATAAAGTTGTCGAACAAGTCAACGCCTGGGTCATTGAGAGCGATGAAATCATCCAGCCGCTTAAGGACAACGGCCTGCTAACCGACCAGCCGTTTGATGAACCAATTGACTTTGTCTATTTCAACTTATGGCACCATTGGGGCCGCACCACCAAGTTTGGCACCTGGATGCAGGGGGCCGACTATGTACAATGGCACGGTGCCTATGAGGTTTTGCATGAACGTGCTGAACTCATTGAAATGGTCAATGAAAGGTTGGAAGAAGCTGGACTAGAACCAATCGATCCCGGCCCACCAGGGCATATTGAGTAAGCGCGCATGAACTATTTAGCAACTGTTTTTCCCAGAGCTGATCAATGGCGGCTGCCTGTCTCCCGTGATCAGGCAATGCTGCTGATGGCGGCGTTTAATGAAATCATGCTGGGGCTGGACACCTTGTTGGCCCATGTGCTGAACAACACCATTCAGCCACGCGAGTGGAT
Source organism: Anaerolineaceae bacterium (assembly GCA_002699125.1). Classification (GTDB taxonomy): domain Bacteria; phylum Chloroflexota; class Anaerolineae; order Promineifilales; family Promineifilaceae; genus Leptofilum. The sequence goes on along the minus strand of PABI01000151.1, from coordinate 60,250 downwards.
TCCCATCATTTTTGGCCCAACGGCCGGTGTGTTACTGTTGGTGGCTGGCTTAATTGCTTTACGCAATCGGGAAACGGCCGCATGGTTAGCAACGGCCGTTTTCCTGGCCAGTATCATTGTGGGCGCGCTGGGGGCCTATTTCCACTTCATTCGTGGTATCACGCCAACGGCACCACTGGGCCAGCGGATAACGCTCGATCTCTTAGTGTGGGCTCCGCCGTTCTTGGCTCCGTTTGCCTTTGCCGGCATCGGCGTGCTGGGCATCAGCGCCGCCTGGGAAGAAGTTCCCACCGGCAGCGGCAGGCTAAAACTGCCGTTTAACCTCACCGTACAAATGCCCTACAGCAAAACCCGCGCCTACTTCTTCTTAGTCAGCCTGGGCACGCTGGTGGCATTGGTCAGCAGCGCTTTGGACCACGCCCGCCACCCCTGGGATAATCCGTGGCTCTGGCTGCCGCTGGTCGTGGGCGTGTTTGCCACCGTCGTTTCGGCGGGCATTGGTGCCCTTAACCGCGAACTCACCGCCGAAGACGTGACCATTTACATCACCGCGATGGTTTTGCTGATTGTGGTGGGAATGGTTGGCGCTTTCTTTCACATTCAGGCCGATCTGACCAGCCAAAGCACCATCGTACCGGAACGCTTCCTGCGCGGCGCGCCGTTCATGTCCCCTCTGCTGTTTAGCAACATGGGCATTGTGGGGCTGTTGGCGCTGCTGTCACCAGAAGAAAAGTAAAACGAAGCATGATGCGTGAAACGTGAACAGGAAAAGTCACGTTTCACGCATCATAAATTTTCAGTCTAAAACTGACGACTCCAGGTTTTGGGCCAGCGCTCCACCACCACTTTGGTCTGCGTGAAAAACTCAACAGCGTGATGCCCCTGGCCGTGCAGCGTGCCAAAAAAGCTCTCTTTCCAGCCGCTGAACGGGAAGAAAGCCATCGGTGCCGCCACGCCAATGTTAATGCCTACGTTGCCCGCGTCCACCTCGCTGCGAAACTTGCGCGCCGCCGACCCACTGCTGGTAAAGAGACAGGCCATGTTGCCGTACTGCCCACCGTTCACCAGCTGAATCGCTTCGTCGATGCTGTTAACATGCATCAGGCTCAGCACCGGACCGAAGATTTCGGTATGGGCAATATTCCCTTTTGGATTGACGTTAGACAAAATGGTGGGCCGGACAAAGTTGCCGTTTTCGTATCCGGAGATTTGCGGCGAACGGCCGTCTACCACCACCGTCGCCCCCTCATTTGCCCCCTGCTGAATTAAGCTTTCAATCCGTTCCCGGCTGGGCACCGAAATGACCGGTCCCATCTGCACCCCTTCGTCCAGACCAAAACCAACGACGCGAGAAACGGCCGCATCGGCAATAGCCTCGGTGTAAGTGTGGCGCGCCTCACCCACGGTGATGGCCACAGACGCCGCCAGGCAGCGCTGGCCGGCACAGCCAAAGGCAGAGTCAGCCGTGATTTGTGTTGTCATCGCCATATCGGCATCGGGCAAAATAATGATGGGGTTTTTGGCCCCGCCCTGCGCCTGGACCCGCTTGCCGTTGGCCGATGCACGGGCGTAGATTTGTTTAGCAACGGCCGTTGATCCCACAAAACTAATCGCCTTGATCAACGGATGGTCTAAAATGGCGTCTACGGCACCTTTACTGCCGTTTACCATGTTCACCACCCCCGACGGCAAGTCGCACTGTTCTAGCAGCTCAAATACTTTCACCATCGTCATCGGCACTTTTTCTGAGGGTTTGACGATGACCGTATTGCCCGTAGCAATGGCGTAAGGCAAAAACCAGAACGGGATCATGCCGGGAAAGTTAAACGGGGCAATGATGGCGCACACGCCCAGCGGCTGGCGAATCATCATGGAGTCGATGCCGCTGGCAATATCTTCAGAAAAATCGCCCATCATCATCGTGGGAATACCGCAAGCAACCTCCACATTTTCGATGGCGCGGCGCATCTCCCCGCGCGATTCGCCAATCGTTTTGCCACATTCGAGGGTGATGGTGCGGGCAATCTCCTCAAAATTTTCCTCCAGCAGCGCCTTCATCTTAAACAGCGACTGGATGCGCGTGGGCGCCGGCACCCGCCGCCACGATTGAAACGCCTCGTGCGCCGCTTCAGCCGCTGCCGCCACCTCGCTGGCTGATGAGAGCGGTACGCTGGCCAGCGTTTCGGCCGTTGCCGGGTTCACCACCGCCAAATATTCAGTCGCTGCCGATGCTTGCCACGTCCCATGAACAAAATTCATCACTTTTTTCATTTGCTTGACCTCGATTCACAAATAGATGGTTGAAGTACTGATGTAATAGAGAGTATAATCTAATTGAATTGGATCGATAAAATGGAATTTCCGGCGCAATACATTCTGTTTCTCATACTCTCGCCCGTGGTTACCATCGTTTCACTCGGTGTGATATTAGGCCTTGCCCGCCGCTACCCGAGCCGCCCGACGAGACTGCTAACATATCTGGCACTGACTATTGCCGGCTGGTTAGTTTTTAATTCACTGGAGCTGGCGGCTTCTTCCCCAGAAGCCTCGGTTTTCTGGGCCAAAGTGAGTTATACCTTCATCACGCTGACGCCGGTTGCCTGGCTTGCCTTCGCCCTCCAATATACCGGCAACGTTCGCTGGCTGCAGCGAGACCGTTTTTTCATCTTTTTTCTGGTGCCGGTGGTCGTGACGCTGTCCGCTTACACCAACGAACTTCACCAACTGCTGTGGCGGGAATACATTTTCACGCCGGTCAGCATCTTTCTCGCTTTCAGCGTGGAACATGGTCCATTTTTCTGGCTGCATATTGTTCATTCATATGTGCTGGTCTTCACGGGGGCCTTCCTGATAGTGCGCCAGGCGCTGCGTACCTTTGCCGTATACTGGCGTCAGGCGTCTTATTTGATCGTTGGTGCCCTCGTGCCTGTGGTCACAAACATTTTCTATCTGATAAATCCCATACCGGCCATCAAGAAAGATTATACGCCGATCAGCTTTGCTATATCGGCGCTGGTCCTGACAATTGGCGTCGTTCGTGACCGGTTGTTTGACGTGCGTCCGGTAGCGCGTGACCTGCTGGTAGACAGTATGGGCGATCTGATGCTGGCGCTGGATCGTCAGGGACGCATCATCGACCTGAATCCAGCAGCAGAAGCCGCTTTGCAGATCGAGGCCCGTCAAATCGTAGGTAAGACGGCGGCAACGGCACTGGCCACACATAACGTACTGGCACAATACATCGCGGCGGCCGGTGAAGTCGAGGATGAGATCAACCTGGAGTTTGATGGCCGGCAGCACTATTTTGATTTGCAAATATCGCAGCTGTTGAACCGGCGTGGTCAGGAACGTGGCCAGCTGGTGGTGCTGCGGGATATCACGGCACGCAAAGAAGCTGAGGCGGAGCTTCAGCATTATGCGGCGCAGCTTGAAGCCCGCAACAGAGAGCTCGACGCCTATGCGCATACGGTTGCCCATGATTTAAAGAACCCGGTAACGGCCGTTGTTGGTTATGCCGAATATTTGCAAGAGATATCAAGTGATGCCAAAGCCCACGCTGTTGCTGACCGGATCATCCAGTCGGGTCACAAAATGCAGAGCATCATTAATGAACTGCTGTTCCTCTCTGTGGTGCGTACCAAAGACGTCGCTGTGGAGCCGCTAAAAATGGAAACGATCGTGGCAGAAGCGGCCCAGCGCCTGGAAAATGACATCGCTATGCTCGAAGCAGAAATCCATTATCCGTCTCGATGGCCGGCGGCTTACGGTCACGCCCCTTGGGTCGAAGAAGTGTGGGTCAATTATCTCAGCAACGCCCTCAAATATGGCGGTCGCCCACCCAAGATCGAGCTGGGTGCCGAGATGCTACAGGCCGCTTCTAACACGGTACGCTACTGGGTGCGGGACAACGGCAGCGGCGTCGCCCCGGATAGGCGCAACCGCCTCTTCACCCTCTTTGAACGACTTGACGAGGCAGCCAGCGATGGCCATGGTTTAGGTTTATCCATCGTCCACCGCATTGTCACGAAGCTGGGCGGAGAGGTAGGTATCGAAAGCCCAGAAGGAGAAGGAAGCCTCTTCTGGTTTACGCTGCCCGCTGAAGGACACCACTCCTGAGGAGCACCAACGCGGCAAAACAGGTCGATAAATCCCGTTTGGGCTATGTTGAACCCAACTGCATAATAGAATAAAATCTGTGCCTTAAATCTTCGGATAAACCATGACACCACAAAGAATTGGACGATACAAAGTTTTAGAAGAAATTGGCCGTGGCGGGATGGCGGCCGTTTACCTGGCAGAAGATCCACTCATCCGGCGCAAAGTGGCTGTGAAAGTTTTGGCCATGCAGGCGCTGGACGTCGATCCCAACTTTTACGAACGGTTCCAGCAGGAAGCCGAAACAATTGCCGCGCTGGAGCATTCGGCCGTGATTCCCATCTATGATTTTGGCCACCAGGGCGACCTTTCCTACATCGTCATGCGCTACATGCCGGGGGGAACGCTAGAAGACCGGCTGCAAAACGGGGCCCTGCCGCTGGAAGAAGTGGGCTTCATCATGGAGCGGGTTGGGTCGGCACTGGCCGAGGCACACGAAAAGGGCATTTTGCACCGGGACATCAAGCCGGCCAACATTTTGTTTAACGGCCGTAACGAACCCTTCCTCTCCGACTTTGGTACCGCCAAAAATTTACAGGCCGCCAAAGGCATCACCGGCACCGGCGTCATGATTGGCACAGTGGAATACATGAGTCCCGAGCAAATTCAGGGCAACAAGGAGATGGACGGCCGTACCGACATCTACGCCCTGGGCATCGTCCTCTTTTTTATGCTCACCGGCCAGCTGCCCTTCAAAGGGGATTCCATCGTCAGCATTGTCATGGCCCACCTGAACAATCCCGTTCCCAGCGTGCAGGCCGCCATCCCCACCCTGCGCCCCCCTTGGGACAACATTTTGCACAAAGCCCTGGCCAAAAAGCCCGAAGACCGCTATCAAACAGTGGATGAACTGGTGCAGGCGGTCAGGGAATTGGTTAAACGAAGCTAACCTCATTTTCCCGGAAACTGAACCAAAATTTTCTACCCACATGTAGATCAGTTTCCGGGAAAATCTGCCACAACAAGGAAACAAAAATGACCCTCTCACTGAACATCAACGGCAAAGATCACACAATTTCAGCCTATCCAACCGATACCTTGCTCTCCGCGCTGCGCGGTGCGGGCTTTTTTAGCGTGCGCTTTGGCAGTCACGATGGGCGAACGGGGGCAGCGGCCGTTTTGGTCGATGGCCAATTAGTCAACAGCGATGTGATGTTGGCTGGGCAAGCCGTTGGCCACAAAATCGAAACGGTAGAAGGGCTTAATCCCGCCGTCGGCGAACTGCATCCCATCCAAAAGGCGTTTGTGGAAACCGGCGCGATTCAGTCCGGCTACAGCACGCCGGCGATGATTCTGGCAGCTAAAGCCCTACTCGACCAAAATCCAAACCCCACCGAAGCAGAGGTGCGTGAAGCATTTTCCGGTGTTTTGTGCCGCGAGACGGGCTACGTCAAGCCAGTTCAGGCCGTCCTGCGCGCCGCCGCCTACCTGCGCGGTGAGGACGTGCCACCCTACGACGGCCCGCCCATAATCGACGCCAGCTACTTAGTGGAAAATCCACCGGCACCCGATGAGGATGCCGGCCCAGAACTGGCAGGTGGTGAGAGCGGTGCGGTTCAAACCGAAACCAAACCCAAGACAGATATTTTGTTGACGTCTGGCGTGCCGGAAACGGCCGTTGTCGGCAAACCAGAAACCAAAGTGGACGCCGTCAAGCTCACCAAAGGCAATCCCGCCTTTGTGGACGACATCGACATGCGCGGCATGTTGTACGCCAAGCTGCTCGTCAGTCCGCACGCCCACGCCCGCATTTTGGACATCGACGCCAGCGAAGCTGAGGCGCTGCCCGGCGTGCACGCCGTCATCCATTACAAAAATGTCAAGCGCGTCAAGTACGCCTCCGGCGGGCAAAGCTACCCCAACCCGCCGCCGCACGATCAGGTCAGCTTCGACAATAAGGTGCGCTACGTGGGGGATCGGGTTGCGGCCGTGGCTGCCGAAAGCGAAGCCATCGCCGAAGAAGCGCTCAAGCTCATCAAAGTGGAGTATGAACTGTTGCCCGCCGTCTTCGACGAAAACGAAGCGATCAAGCCCGGCGCGCCCATCATCCACGACGAGGACGACACCGAAAAAATTCACGACGCCAGCCGCAACATTGTGCACCACATCCAGGCGGAAGTGGGCGACGTAGAGCAGGGCTTCAGCGAAGCCGACCGCGTTTTTGAGCACACCTACTACGTGCACCAGGTGCAGCAAGCGCCGATTGAACCGCACATCGCCATCAGCTGGTGGGATGCGGATGAACGGCTGGTGATTCGCACTAGCACCCAGGTGCCGTTCCACGTACGCCGCATGGTCGCCCCGCTGCTCGATTTGCCCGTGCGCCGTATCCGGGTTATTAAGCCGCGTATCGGTGGCGGCTTTGGCGTGAAGCAAGAGATGCTCATCGAGGACATCGTGGGCCATCTGACGATTGCTACGGGCCGTCCGGTTCGATTAGAACTGACGCGCAGCGAAGAGTTCCGCAGCAGCCGCACCCGCCATCCGCAAACGATCACCTGGAAAACCGGCGTCATGGCCGACGGCACGCTGCACTCCATGCAGATGAAGATCGTGGCCAACACGGGCGCGTACGGCACCCACGGCCTGACCGTGCAAACCGTCACCGGCCTGCGCGGCCTGAGCAGCTACAACTGCAAAAATCGCGAATTTGACTGCACGGTGGCCTACACCAATTTGCCTGTCCCTGGCGCGTATCGCGGCTACGGCGGGCCGCAGGCGCTCTTCTCGTTGGAGTGCCTCATGGACGAAATCGCCCACGCACTCAAGCTCGATCCCATCGAGTTCCGCCGCAAAAATTGGGTGCAGGCGGGCGACCCCATGCCCATCGCCCCGCTGCTGGGCGAAGGCGAAAAAGATACCGTCATCACCGTGCCGCTGATTGAATCGTGCGGCCTCAACGAATGTTTTGAGCAGGGGATGAAGGCCATCGGCTGGGAGCGCCAGTTTGAGCCGGGCTGGCACGAGGTTCCCGGCAAGCCCCACCTGCGGCGCGGCCTGGGTGCAGCGATGTGTATGCACGGCACGGCCATTCCTGGCCTGGACATGGGCGGTGCGTCGATCAAAATCAACGACGACGGCTCGTTTAACGTCCTGGTGGGCGCGACGGATTTGGGCACAGGCTCAGACACGGTGCTCAGCCAGATTGCTGCCGAGGTGCTGGGCGTGCCGCTAGAAGACATCATCATTTACTCCAGCGACACGGACATGACGCCGTTCGACACAGGGGCTTACGCCAGCAGCACGACGTATATTTCGGGAACGGCCGTTAAACGTGCCGCCGAACAGGTTGCCGAACAAATCAAAGAGCGGGCTGCGCTCATGCTGGAACTGGAGAGCTGGCAAGACATCCGGTTGGAGAACAGACATGCGGTTGCGGGGGACGGCCGTTCCGTCAGCATGGAAGCGATCGGCTTACACAGCCTGCACCAGGACCAGCAGCGCCAAATCATGGCCACCGCCAGCTTTGTCAGCATGGATTCCCCGCCGCCGTTCGCCGGGCAGTTTGCCGAGGTCGAGGTAGACACCGAAACCGGCCAGGTCACCGTCACCAAGCTGGTGATGGCTGTGGATGCCGGCGTGCCGATTAACCCCATCACCGCCAGCGGGCAGGTGGAAGGCGGCATGGTCCAGGCGCTGGGCTACGGTCACTGCGAAGAGATGGCCTACGACGAGACGGGCAACCTAATCAACGACCAGTTCGGCCCCTACCACATCTACCGCGCCGACGAGATGCCCTGGATGCAGGCGATCCTGGTGCAAACCAACGAGCCCACCGGCCCGTTTGGCGCCAAAGCCATCGCCGAAATTCCCAAGGATGGCGTCGCCCCGGCCATCGCCAACGCCGTCTACGACGCCATCGGCACCCGCCTGCGCCGCATACCGTTGACGCCGCAGCGGGTGCATGAGGCGATGCACCCCTAAACCAACAAGTGCGACGCACCTTGAAGGTGCGTCGCACTTTTGCTTTTGGCCGCTTGGAAAAAACTTCGCACTAAATAAAAATAGTGGTGAGGCGGGACGCCTGCCCACAGCAAACAGAGAAGACCTACCCGCAGCAAAGCAATCAGGATTTAGAAGCGGTAGAAGAGACCACGCGGAAACCGATATTCAGATCTGAATAGTTTGGATAATCCTTGAAGCGGAAAGTCACGCGTGCGTCCTTTGAAACAAGGTTCCACGAACCGCCACATAACACACGTGTGGTTTGTGTTGCATCCCACCAGCTATCTACCCATTCCCACACATTACCACTCATATCAACACAACCGTATGGGCTATCTCCATGTGGTGAATATTGGCCAACTGGCGAGGTTGTGCCAAGTCTCGCTTCACTTGTATTACAATAATTTTCACGCCATTCATTACCCCACGGAAACTCTTCGCCGTTTGTACCGCGAGCGGCTTTCTCCCACTGCTCTTCTGTCGGCAGTTTCATGCCAGCCCATTCAGCATACGCTATAGCATCATGCCAACTCACCAGCACTACAGGATGAAAGGCTTTACCATCAGGAAAGATCCGTTTTCTCCTATTCCAGTTATAGGGTTTGGCCCAATCCTCATCAGCAAAAGGCACCTTATATTTGGGATTGGCATCAAGGAAACGCTTATACTCAGTGTTGGTAATTGGTGTCTTGGCAATCCAGAATTCATCCAAATATATGATCTCTTTATTGTCACCATACAGAAACCTCCCTGATGGAATCCTAATCATTTTCAGAGCGGCTGCATGGGGTTCAAGCACAGAGAGTAACTGTTCTAAGCCCAGCTCAGAAGCCCCTCGAAAAGAAATATACTGAAAGGCTCGCCATATTGCTGGAAGACGGCAAGCTCTAAGCATAAGTGGGTAAAAGTGCATTTCACCTTCATGCTCAAATTCGATGGCTGCGTTCGTTTCCATTTGCACCCAGCGGGAGGCCACGGCATCTGGCGAGAGCAGCAGGACAAAGATGCCGCTTTCTTCCAGGCCACGGTTGATCGCTTCGACCCATTTTTCACCGGGGCGAATGCTGTCCGGGGCAATCCAGATGTCGTAGCCGTGGGCTTCCAGGTCGTGGGCCAGCCGTTTGGCCACTTCGGCGTCCTGGTGGGCGTGGCTGATGAAGATTTGGCGGGGGTTGCGGGTTATGGGGGTAGGTGTTGCTGGGCCGGCAGTGGGTGCTTTTTGGCCTTGCATGTAGTCGTCGGGTTGGAAAAAGTCGCGTTCCCGTTGAATGGCTGCCAGCAAGTCCGGCATTTTGCCATGATTGTGGCAATATTCCAGTAGCAACAAAACATACCGGTTCTTTGTCATTCCATCCGTGAGATTGTCGTGGACAGATCGGAAGTAATCGAAAAGTAGGGTTCTCAGTTCTTCTGAACTGAAATAATCCTGGATAAATTGGCGTAGTTTGACGGTATCGTAATTCATGTTCTCGCTGGCATTTGGCTTGGTTTGTTTGGCCAAGTATACGCCAACGAGGTTGAATTTTCATCTTAAGAGGCGTTATTGGGTTGGTTGGGCAGTGGCGGCATGCAGGTTCACCTGGTGCATGATTTGCGACGCTTCGGGGGCGCGGCGGCGGGTGGTGCCGCATCACGCTCCGAATTAAACAAACGTACCACCAACCGGTCGTTGGGTAGCCCATGTAATCGCTCAACTTTCTGGCTCACCGCCTGGACTTGCTCATACTGATTTTGCACCAGTGTCCTGGCCTCGGGCGATAAATCGCTGTTCTGCGCCCGCCAGCAAGTTCTAACGGCCGTCTTCTCACCCACCTGCGCCTCTTTCAGCACCACGCTAATTTAGCAATCTTGTAATAGGGACATTCCCTACCTCAGCTTTTAAGCAATGCGTGCACAAATGATACAATGGTCCAACCGCTTGTTTGAATGTGCCCTGGCACAAACAAACATCAAACAAAAGGAATTTTATGCCGAACGTGACCCCAGTAACTCTGCAACAAATCTTCACCGCCCAACAAACAATCCGCGGCATTGCCCTAGCAACGCCGCTGGTACGCTCTACTGAACTGAGCACACAGCTTGGTGCGGCCGTTCACCTCAAGCTGGAAACCTTACAGCCCATCGGTGCTTTCAAAATTCGGGGCGCAGCCAACAAAATATTAAATTTAACCGATAAAGAAAAAGCACGCGGTGTGGTCACCGCTTCTACCGGCAATCATGGCCGGGCGGTGGCTTATGTGGCTAAAGCTGTTGGCATAACGGCCGTTGTCTGTCTGTCCGAATTGGTGCCGCAAAACAAGGTAAATGCCCTGCAAAAGTTAGGTGCCGAGCTGGTCATCCATGGCCAGAGCCAGGATGAAGCGGAAAGCCGCGCCCGCCAACTGGCCAAGGAACGCGGCCTGACGATGGTTCATCCCTTCGACGATCCGCTGGTGATTGCCGGGCAGGGCACGATTGGCCTGGAGCTGATGCAAGATTTACCGGGAGTGGACACGGTGTTGGTGCCGCTGTCCGGCGGCGGCCTCATTGCCGGCATCGCCTTGGCGCTCAAGTCGGCCAATCCGGCGATTCGCGTGGTAGGTGTGTCAATGGAACACGCCCCAGTGATGGCCCAAAGCCTTGCGGCGGGCAAGCCGGTGCAGCTGGCCGAAGAACCAACGCTGGCCGACAGCTTGCAGGGCGGTATCGGTCTGCAAAATCAATACACGTTCCAAATGGTTCGTGATTTTGTGGATGAGGTTGTGCTTGTTTCTGAAGAGGCGATTGCCGCGGCGATGACGTTTGCCCTGAAGGAGGAACATCTAGTTGTGGAAGGCGCCGGTGCGGTTTGCATTGCTGCTTTGCAATCTGGGAAGGTGTCAAACATTGGCGAAAACGTGGCGCTGGTGGTCAGCGGGGGAAATGTAGATATGGGGCAGCTTTTGCGGGTGATACGGCCGTACCTCCACCCATCTACCCAATAACCGGCATTTCCTGCGGCGCACGCCTGGTTAACAAATCTGCTCCATCCTGGCGAATAACGATATTTTCCTCATGCACCATCATCCGCCCTGGAACTACTTCCAGTCCCGGTTCCAGGGTAATGACCGTGCCCAGCTGCAAAACCGTTTGGTCTGTCGGCGTCAATGAAGGCCATTCGGTAAGCTGCATCCCCAAACCATGTCCCATCCGACCCACGTTGGTACCCGACACATCCCACGTTTTCAACTCCTGCCACATGGCGTGGAACAAATCTGCGGCCGTTACGCCCGCTCGTGCCGCTGCCAATCCCGCCTCCGTGGCCCGGTAAAGCACATCATACGCCCGGCGTGTCACATCTGTTGGCCGGCCAACGGCAAAATTGCGGTCAAAGTCGCAGAAGTAACCATCAAAAACAGCCCCGGTGTCCAGCATCAAAATATCATCCGGCTGGATGGCCCAGCTGGTGGGCGGTGAAATGATGTCATCGTAGCCGTTAGGACCCGCGCCGCCAACCAGATAAGGCACATCATCAGCACCACGACGTAAAATCTCGATTTTGAACTTCCGAAAAATTTCTTGTTCAATTTCCCCTGACGTTATCAAGTTCGGCAACTCAGCAAACGCATCAGAAACCAAATCACAAATATGGGCAATTTTTTCAATTTCGGCAGGGGATTTCACAAGACGCAATTGGCGAACGATAGGCGTGGCGTCGATCAATTCCACCCCATTGCCGATCAATGCCCCGCGAACATTTTCAAAATCGGCCAGAGGCATACGTAGGTGCGTTTCTGGTCCCATCAAGATGGCGACACGGCCGTTCCGCCCCACCACCTCACGCAACGTCGCCAGCAGTAAAGAAACCCCGTCGTCGTTGGGCCGCGGCGCGGGCCAGGTACGAATATCGTCCAGCAAGGTGGTGGCCACAGCCGCTGCGCCTATTTCCGGAATCACCGCAATGGGTTTGCCTTCTGCGGGCACAATTAGAAACCAGGGTCGGGTTGGGCTTTGCCAGAACTGCGTCAGAAAGCCGGAGAAGTAGCGGAACTCCGGCTCTGTGGTCAGCCAGAGAGCGTCAACCTGCTGCTGCCGCATGAGCCGCTGGGCGCGGTCGAGCCGGGCTTCAAATTCTATGGTCGGAAATCCGCGTTCTGGAGCCAAGTTAGGCTTCAATGGTCATGCCCAGCCCTTTTTCTTTGGCTTTGCGGAAGGCCAGGGAAGCAATGGCCGTGTCTTGCACGCCGGTGCCGGTAAGATCGCTCACCGTGATTTGCTCGTCATTGATGCGGCCGGGATGCTGCCCTGAAGTCAATTCACCCAGCTCTACAATGGGTGAATCTTTGGTGATAATTCCTGCTTCCAGCGCATGATGGTACTCACCCAGGCGAAATACCTGCGATTTGCGATCACACACCAGCAAATCGGCACGAGCCAGGACTGCTGGCTCCAGCTCATTTTTCTCTTCGGCATCGGAGCCCATTGCCGTGATGTGCAGGCCGGGATGCAGCCATTCAGCCTGTAAAAATGGCTTTTTGGCAGGCGTGGTGGTCACAACTACTTCACTTTGGCGGATGACTTCTTCAACGCTGTCAACTTTAACGATTTCGGCATTGAGGACGGCCGTCATCTCTTCAATATATTTCTCCACCCGCTCTGGCGAACGATTGTAAACCAGCACCCGTTCAAAATCGCGCACCAGCTTCAGCGCCTGCATCTGATAGCGGGCCTGTGCCCCCGCGCCGATAACGCCCACCGTGCGTACTTGCTTTGGTGCCAGATGTTGTGCGGCAATGGCTCCGGCCAGTCCGGTACGGACATCGGTCAAATAGCCGTTGTCCAGCAGCAATGCCTCTGGAAAGCCCACTTTGGCACTGAGCAAAATCATCATGCCGCCCAGGCTAGGCAGCCCCAGCTTGTAATTGTCAAAAAAGCCTGACGACATTTTTACGGCAAAATGATCCAGCCCCGGCACGTAAGCCGACTTGATGTCTACTTCGCCGTTCTGCTCCGGCACGTCGATGCGCATGATGGGCGGCATGACGACGCTGCCTGCTGCCAGTTGGGTGAATCCGTTGGATACGGCCGTTAACGCCTCCTCATCCAAACGCACACACTGCCGAATCTCGCTCTCAGTTAAAATGGTAATCTTCATAAACTCACCGCTAAAAATATTCACCGCAAAGGACGCGAAGAGCGCAAAGTTTTTCTTTTTTTCTTTGCGTGCTTTGCGCCCTTTGCGGTTCAATCTGTTTCACATCAACCGTGTGCCGCTCAGTGTCTCAACGTAGCGCCCAGGAATGATTTCGTCCGTTCGTTCTGGGGACTTTCAAAAATTTGCAGCGGCGGACCCTGCTCAACAATCTTGCCCTTGTCAAAGAAAATGACGCGGTCCGACACCTCTTTGGCAAAACCCATCTCGTGCGTGACCAATAGCATCGCCATCTCGCCTTCTTCGGCCAGCTCGCGGATCACGCCCAACACTTCGCCTACCAGTTCGGGGTCCAGCGCCGAGGTCACCTCGTCAAACAGCATCACTTTGGGGCGCATGGCCAGTGCCCGGGCAATGGCCACCCGCTGCTTTTGCCCGCCGGATAGTTGGGCTGGATAATGGTCATGCTTATCGCCTAGCCCGACCTTATCCAGCAACGCGGCGGCGCGGGCCATTGCTTCTTCTTTCGGCATGCCCAGCACGTTAATGGGCGCTTCGGTCACGTTACGCATCGCCGTCATGTGTGGAAATAGATTAAAATGCTGGAACACCATACCGATGTTGCCGCGTACGCGACGCAAATGTTTCTGGCCGGCTTCCACAAGCTGACCATTTTTCTCCATGTGCCACAGCGGTTCCCCATCAACGTAGATGACCCCGCCATTCGGCTTTTCCAGCGTCATTAGCACACGCAAAATGGTGGTTTTACCCGAGCCGCTGGGACCAATAATGGTCACCTTCTCGGCCGGGGCCACCTCCAGGTCAAGCTCATTCAGCACGACCAAATCGCCAAATGCTTTGGTTACTTTTTCAAAACGAATAATATTATTAGCCTCGTCTGGCATAGCGTGCCTCCAATCGTTGTACTAGTAGAGATGAGGGATAACTAATTAGAAAATAAAGCGCGCCGGCCATTGTGATCGGCTCCACAAAACGAAATGTTTCTGTGCCGATGATTCTGGCCGTCAGGGTCAGTTCCATGACGGTAATGGCCAACAACTGCGCCGATTCTTTGAACATAGCCACCAGATAGTTACCCAGAGCCGGAAACATTGGCGGTATGGCCTGCGGCAGGATGATGCGCGTCCAGGTATGGCGCGGTGTAAAGTTTAAGGCTGTGGCTGCCTCCCATTGCCCCTTTTCGATGGCGTCAATACCGGCCCGATAGACTTCAGAGTTATAAGTAGCATAATGCAGTCCGAGCACAATGCTGCCAATGATAAATGCCGAGCCCACGGATATAGGACCTAATTCAATCGTCGGAATGCGAATGCCATACTGCGGCAGCACGTAGAAAAAGAAGAACAACTGCACCAGCAATGGCGTCATGCGAATGAACTCCACCAGCCCGGTCGTCGGCCACGATATGAGTTTGTTTTCACTACGCCGACCCAGGGCCATTAATAGGCCAACAACGGCCGACAGGGCAAAAGCGGTCAGCGTCGCCGAAATTGTGGTCTGCAATCCTTCTAACATTCGCGGGAGTATTTCTATGACAAATTCCCAATCCCAAGCATTAGCTTGCATGTTTCTTACCTCCTCCTATGCCCATTGACGCCGTTTCTCAATCCAGCGAACGCCCAGCGTGAGCGGGTAAGCCAGTAAGAAATAGATAACCAACAGCAGTACGTATATTTCTGTGACTCTTCGGACGCCCACCGACTGGCGCAGGGTATTGGCCTGGAAAGTGACATCCGCCAGCGTAACTAGCGCCACCAGCGACGTGGCTTTAAGCAACTCAATCAGCAAGTTGCCAAATGGGGGGATAATGCGTACGAGCGCCTGCGGCAATATAATACGCCGCATCATCAGCGTTGGCGGCATGTTCAAGGCAATAGAAGCTTCAATCTGCCCCCGGGGAATGGATTGAATAGCGCCTCGAACGACTTCGGCACCGTAAGCGCCTACGTTAAGCCCCAGCGCCAGCACACCCGCCTGGAAAGCCGTAATATCGACGTTAAATGGAGGTCTGGGAAGCACAAAAAATATCCAGAAAAGCTGCACCAAGATTGAGGTGCCGCGAAACACCTCCACGTAAATGCTGCTGATGCCGCGTACCAGCCGGCTGGGCGAGGCACGCAGAACGCCGACAAAGATAGCCATTACCAACGCCAGCAGCGCGCCGAAAACGGTCAGGGAAATCGTGGTGCTCAGCCCACGTAGCATAGTGGGCAGCAGGTCAAAAGGGGGTGTCTCTGGCGTGTTTGTTATCATCTGCACACCGAAGGCGGTACCCACCAGAAGCAGCGCAATCGCTACAGCCAGGTAGTTTCTCACCCTGGCAGCTACGTCGATGTCGTCGTTCATGTTTCCTCCTTACACAATATGCAGCCGTTGTGAAACGGCCGTAATCACCTCGCAGCCATTTTCTGTAACAACGGCCGTATCCGACACAAAATAATCGCCCTCCCCCGCACCCATCAGCCAGGACATCACGTGAAAAACCATCCCCGCCTGGAGTTCCAGGTCGCTGCCGTGGCGCAAACCCACCACCATCGAGCCGCCAACCCAGCTTGGCGGGAAGCCAATGCCCACCATGTAACCGCAATGGTGCCGCCGATAATGGCTCAATCCGGCCGCGTCCACCACATCTTGCCACGCCTGGTACACCTGCCCGGCTTCTATGCCTGGCCGAATCGTGCTCACCACGGCGTTGAACGCTTCCAGGCAAAGTTGGGCCATTGTTTCGGTGCCGGGTGGCGCTTCGCCGATGTAGAGCAGTCGCCCCAGCGGCGCGTGGTAATGGTTGACACAGCCGGCCAGCTCGACAAACAGCGCTTCGCCGGTTTGCAGCCGGTGGTCACTCCAGGTGCGGTGCTCTTCACCCAGCGTGGGCGTGGCGCGAATGAAGGGGCCAAAACCGGGATAGGTGCCACCGGCCAGCAGCATGGCCCGATGGACTTCAGCGGCCACTTCTTGCTCGCTGACACCGGGAGCGGCCGTTTCTCGCGCAGCATTCATCATGGCATTGGTCACCTCGGCCGCCTGCCGCGTGTAATCTAGTTCCCGCGCCGACTTAATTTGGCGTAGACTGTCTACCAGACCAGAACAGTCGCCAACCGTTGCCTGGGGCAGATTGGCGCTAATGCCTTCCGTGACACGTGATGGCAGGAAGAGGCTGCTCTTTTCCGCCGCCAGTCGGGCCGAACCCAGGCCCAGTTGATGCAGGCGATCACAGGTGAAGTGCACCAAATCATCCCCATCCTCAAAGCCAAAAAAGTTGGCCCGTTCAGGCAGGACCACCCACTTCTCCACCGTCACCCGCTCCATAGCGCGGCAGATGAGGGCCATCTTGCCGTCGCGGGGAACGATTAGCAGGTGGTAGGCAAAGAAACCTTGATGGCTAAGGCCACACAAATAGAAAATGTTTTCTGGGCTGGAGATAAGGCAGGCGTCCAAATCTTGTGCGGCCATGAGCCGGCGCAAATTTTGCAAACGCTGATCGTATTCTTCTGGGGGGAAATACGGCCGTTCTTCCACCTCTTCTCCTACGTAAATAAATCGCAGAGGCGCGGAGAACGCAGAGAAAAATCTGTGTTAATCTGCGAAATCTGCGGATAATATATTTTCATTCAGCGTGGTGTGCCCTGCTCATGGACAACTCCTGAGAATAGAACACAAACGACGTATGTTTCTCTGATTTGAATCCGAACGATCCGCTAGATAAAGCGCCCTATTCTGTACCCCTTGTTGGTTAATTAACTGGGAATCCGAGGCGGTGTGTCCAGCGGTTCATCTCGCTTTTCCCACCACCTGTTCTCTTGGCGCAGCCGGTCGCGCCACCAGGGAATCGTTAGAACAATGCCTAGCAGAAGACCTATCAGCGACCAAATTATTGCGCCGGGCACGGTTGTGCCTAAACAAGCACCTACCAGAATCAACAGCACACCAACCAGTGCCAGCAAATTTTTAACCATGTCAGCACCTCCGGATAAGTACACGAATTACCGTTTGCCCATCTACAAATTGAAACAAACCAACTTCGGTTCGGTCATTTCTTGCAAGGCAAACTTGATGCCTTCGCGCCCCAGGCCTGAGCCTTTGACGCCGCCAAAGGGCATGGCGTCGATGCGGTAATCGGTGCTGTCATTGATCATCACGCCACCGCACTCCAGCCGGGCAGCAGCACGAAAAGCGGTTTGCACGTCGCGGGTGAAGATGCCTGCCTGGAGGCCATAGTTCACTTCATTGGCCCGCTCAATCGCTTCTTCCAGCTCGCTGAAGCGATAAAGTACCGTCACCGGGCCGTAAATCTCTTCGCAGGCCAGCGGCACGGAATCGGGCACGTTTTCCAGCACGGTGGGATCGTAGAAGGTGCCCTCGCGCGTGCCGCCGGTAAGCACAGTTGCCCCGGCAGCGACCGCTTCGTTCACCATGTTTTCGACGTTTTTTGCGGCCGTTTCATTTATCAACGGTCCCATGTCGGTAGCCTCGTCCAGCTTATCGCCCACCCGGTATGCTTCGGCTTTGGTCACAAAGCGCTGCTTAAACTCATTGTAAATGCCATCCTGCACAATGAGGCGCTGCACGTGCAGGCAGTTTTGCCCGGCGGCCCAAAATGCGCCGCTGACGTTGGCTGCCACCGCCTGTTCCAGTTCGGCATCGTCCATGACAATGACCGGGCAGTTGCTGCCCAGTTCCATGCCTACCTTTTTCAGGCCCATCTTGCGCATGAGGGCCTCCCCGGTGCTCAGCCCGCCGGTAAACGAGATCATGCGCACGCGTGGATCGGTCACCAGCAGGTCGCCAATTTCGCGGCCCGGCCCGGTGATCACTTGCAACACGCCGGGCGGAATGCCGGCGTCATGGATGGCGCGGGCCAGCCAAAGGGCGCTCAGCGGCGTTTTCGTGTCCGGCTTGACAATGACGGCGTTACCGCCGGCCAACCCCGGCCCCACCTTATGCGCCACCAAATTCAACGGGTCGTTAAAGGGCGTAATCGCCCCGATGACGCCAATCGGTTCGCGGCTGTAATAGCCCATCCGGTTTTCGCTGCCAGGCATCTGGTCAAACGGAATCGTCTCGCCATTGAGGCGGCGCGCTTCCTCGGCGCTAATGCGGATGGTCTGGATGCAGCGGGTCACTTCCTTGCGCGCTTCGCGAATCGTTTTGATGCCTTCTTGAGCAATCACACGAGCGTATTCTTCGTGCTTTTCGGCCAGGATATCGGCCGTTTTTTGCAAAATCGCCATCCGTTTGTGTACTGGCATCGCCCGCGCACGCTCAAATCCGGCAACGGCCGCTTCAATCGCGGCTTCCATGTCGACGGCCGTTGCCCGCGGCACCGTATCCACCAGGCTGTTGTCCTGTGGATTCCGTACCTCAATCTTTTGGGAACGGTCCACCCATTCCCCATTCAGTAACATTTTCATGGCTCAGTTTTCTCTAGTGGGATTTTCGGTTATCGGTGAACGGTGATCGGTAAACAGTGAGTCGTCAAAACCGATTACCGATTACGGAATACCGATTACTGATTACCGTTTACCGTCTCGGCAATTGCCTCGTTTACAATCTCAATGCCCTTGTGCAATGCGTCTTCCTCAATGATGAGGGGCGGCAGGAATTTGACCACCTGGCTGCGCGCGCCGGATAGTTCGATGACCAGCCCTTTTTCAAAGGCGCGCTGCGACACTTTTTTGGCAAAGCCGGCAGCGGGAATCTCCAGGCCATAGAGTAATCCACGGCCGCGTACGTTAGCTTGCAGGGAGGGGAACTCCTGCGCCGTCTTTTCCAGCTCGTCTTTGAGAATGCTTGACTTGCGCTTCACCGATTGGCTGAATGCATCGTTTTGCCAGTAGGTGGCGATGGCGGCCGTTGAGGCCACAAAAGCCAGGTTGTTGCCGCGGAAGGTGCCGGTGTGTTCACCCGGTTTCCAGGCGTCCAGCTCCGGCTTGAGCAGCAGGATGGCCATGGGCAGGCCGCCGCCAATGGACTTGGAAACAGTGACCATGTCGGGCGAGATACCGGCGGCCTCGAAGCTGAAAAAGTCTCCGGAACGGCCGTTGCCCACCTGAATATCATCAATAATCAACAAAATATCGTGATCGCGGCACACTTGCTCCAGCTGGCGCAGCCACTCGAAGCTGGCGACGTTAACGCCACCTTCGGCCTGTACCGTTTCTACAATAACGGCCGCCGGAATGTCCAGGCCGCTGCTGTTATCTTCCAGCGCCTTGCGCAAATAGTTGATTGTGTTGAAGTCTGGTCCCAGGTAGCCATCGTAAGGCATAAAGGAGACGTTGGAGCGGTTGATGTAGGATTCGTGGCGGTAGTTCTTGTTGCCGGTAACGGCCGTTGCCCCCATCGTCAATCCATGAAAACCATTCGTGAAAGAAACAACATTCGACCGACCCTTTACCCGCCGCGCCAGCTTGAGCGCCGTCTCCACGCAGTTGGTGCCCGTGGGACCTGTAAACTGAATTTTGTAATTGAGATTGCGCGGCGCCAGAATTGTTTCGCTGAAGGTTTGCAGAAATTTTTTCTTGGCCGACGTGCCCATGTCCAGCCCATGCACGACACCATCATTTTGCAAATAATCGATCATCGCCGTGGTAATGGCTTCGTTGTTGTGACCGTAGTTCAGCGTTCCGGCACCGGCAAAGAAATCAATATATGCCTTGCCCTGTTCGTCATAAAGTGTGGCACCTTTGCCTTTGGCAAAAACTGTAGGAAAGGCCCTGATGTAGCTCCTAACCTGGGATTCCACCTGCTCAAAGATTTGCATCTTGTTTCTCCATGAAAGCCTGGCAGGTAAAAATCACCTGCCAGGCTTCTTCCTGATCTTCGTTTTACTGAAAGTCTGGCAAGTTATTCGATATCGGCGTAAGCGTCCGGGCAAATGTCCTCAGCTTTTGTATCTCCAGGCAATGCGCCTTCATCAAATCCCTCGAACTGACCAATGAGTTCAATCAACATGCCTTCTTCTTTAACGGCTTCCAAGTGAGTATTGAATTCCTGGCGAAGCGATTCATCTTCATAGCGGAAAGCGGCCGCACCGTAATTTACAGCGGGTGCGCCATCAATGACTGGTTGCTCAAACGGATCGGCCAGCTCGAACTCATCTGTCCCGGCGTCGGCCAGCGTGCGCAGCAGCGTGGGTCGTGTGCCAGTCCAGGCATCAATCTGGCCCGCCTGCAAACCGGCAAATCCGGATGGATCATCGGGGAAGTTCACAATCTGGTCTTCAGACACGCCAACGGCCATCATGTAATCATTTTCCAGATAGCCAGCGCCGGTGCCCACGGTTACATCAGGATTGGCAGCAATGTCTTCGTAGCTGTGCAGATCAAGGGGGTTTCCAGCAGCGACAATCAAGGCATCACCAATGGTGTATTCCGGATCGGCAAAGAGGACTTGCTCACAGCGAGTGGGATTGACATACATCCCGGCGGTAATGGCGTCAAAACGACCGGCCTGTAAGCCAGGAATGAGTGAGCCGAACTCCGTGAGAACGCCTTCCATCTCTTCGATACCCATACGGCTAAAAACTTCGCGGGCAACTTCTACAGCTTCCCCGGAAAGCGTGCCGTCTGGCTGAGCAAAGGCGTAAGGATTCTCATTGGCAAATCCAACCCGGATCACACCTTCACGGCGGACCCGTTCCAGGGTTGTTTCTTCGGCCATCTCTTCCGTATCGCCGCCATCCTCTTGCGTTGTGTCGGCTGCCTCTGGCTCAGCAGCATCACCGCCGCAGGCACCAATTGCCAACACTAAAATCAAGCACATTCCAATTAACGTCAAAAACTTGCGAAAATGCATTTTCTCCTCCTAATCTTTTCTGAGAGATGTGTAAAAGCCGAAAAGAATTCTGAAATAAACCAGATGCAGAATTGGCTTTTACTGAGCAAACCACAGAGAAATCGCGTTTCGTTTTTCAAACACTTTCTGTGGTTGGCATACATTACGAAATCACTTCAGATTTTTAAAACGGATCGGTTCTCTCTATAGCCACCTCCTTTGCCAAATAAGCTCTAATTCTTTTCGTGGTTCAGGCATCCCCCAAGTAATTGTTTATTCGTTGCAAAAGCATGGCCATATGCTCGCGTCGCACCTGAGCCACAGTGGGCATATCGCTGTTGCGTAAAGCTTCCAATACGCCTTGAATCTCATCAACCATGAGGTCAACTTCTTCTTCCCAATTCAGGTCTGGCAAAAGCTGCAACCAGACGCGAGCCGTGCGGTGATAGAGTTTGTCGGTGATTTCGCTGAGGAAGGTGTTGCGGATAGCCTTAAGCATTTCGAGGTGAAAAGAGTAGTAAAGTCTGCCCAGCGCTTTGGGATCGTACTGGCCGCGAATTTCTTGGGTTTGCTGTTGTAATGTTTCCAGGTTGGTAATGATGTCGTCGGTGATGCGCACTGGTCGCAGTTCGCCAACTAATTCGATTAGTTTTTGACGCACGACGTACACTTCTTTGAGGGATTTGATGTCAACGGCCGTCACCACCGCGCCTGATCCTTTACTAATATTGATCAGGCCATCCTGCTCCAGTTTCCACAGCACGCGCCGCATCACGCTGCGGCTGACGCCGTATTCGGACGCCAGGGCATTTTCACTCAGCATGGCCCCCGGCGAATATTCAAGCAAACAAATACGCTCCAGAATTTCTTCATAAATCGTATCGGAATCAATAGCTACGTTTTGTTCTGTGCTCATTGTTGTCATCGATTTTGTGTGTTGTTTTGAGGATGTTGTTGCGTTTTGACTTTCAGTAGGCAATAGCTATAATCTGCTATGCAGCAGGTTGTAACAACTTGTAGCAACCTAAGTACAACTCGCCGCAAGCTGACTGTAGCATAACCTCCATCATCTGTCAATTCTCATAATTCCCCCTGTTTCGGAGGCTGCACAACAATGGTCAGCACGCTACTCGGGGGAACATAGCACATCATAGGAGGAACTTTTTATGCGTCAGCGAAATGATCTGGTCTTTTCCATGGTCGAGTATGAACGTCGCTTGCAAGAACTGCGGCAGCGAATGGTTGAACAGGAGGTAGAAGTTGTTATCAGCACAACACCGGAAAATATTTGCTACCTCACCGGGTTTGAAAGCCCAGGTCATTACTACTTCAATGCGGTCGTCATTCCTCTGACGGGAGAACCGTTTGCCGTCTGCCGCCGGTTAGAGGACAGTGGGATGGAGGTGTATACATGGCTGGCTGAGCGACGGCCGTACGAAGACACCCAAAATCCCATTGTGCAGTTGGCGCGGGCGCTGGCCGAGTTTGGCCTGGAAAAGAAACGGATTGGCATTGAGCGGAACTGCTGGTTTTTTACGGCCGTTCAACAAGAAATCCTCTTCACCCAATGCCCGAATGCCACGTTTGTGGATTGCTCCGGCATCGTCGAAGCTGGGCGGCTCATCAAATCAGAAGAAGAAATTGCCTTGATACAGCAGGTGGCTAAAACCACGGAAGCGGGCATGAAGGCCGGCATTGATGCCGTAGCCGCTGGCGTAACCGAAGGAGACGTGGCCGCCGAGATTCATTACGCTATGATCAAGGCTGGCAGCGAATGGCCTTCTATTCAACCATTTATTGCCTCGGGCGAGCGCGGCGCGATTGGCCACGCCACCTGGACCGACCGGGTTGTTCAGACTGGCGAGCCGGTTTTCCTGGAAGTGAGCGGCTGTCTAAAGCGGTATCATGCCCCCATGATGCGCACGGTCTTTGTAGGCGAGCCAGACGACAGCTTATGGGAAGCCGAAAAGCTGGTGCAGGAGGCAATGGATGCGTGCCTGCAAACAATTAAACCCGGTGTAACTTCCCATGCGGTTGATGCCGCCGGGCGCGCCGTGATTGCCGGTTCCCGATTGGGCGCTCAGCAAGGCTCCCGCACTGGCTACTCTGTCGGTATAGGCTTGCCGCCGGATTGGGGCGAGGGGCACATCCTCAGCCTGGTGCAAAACGAAACGAGAGCGCTGCAACCCAACATGACCTTCCACTTAATTCCCTGGGCGCAAATTCCCGGCAAAGGGGGCATCGGCTTTTCTGAAACGGTGCGGGTAACTGAAAATGGCTGTGAAATTATTACCAATCTAGAGCGCAAGCTATTTGTAGCTTAAGTGGAGAACGGAAAGTAACTTTAAAACAAATGCCAAGATGTACTTCCGTTCTCCTTATAAGTAAATGCCTTTCGGCCTTTAGTTTTTAAAGCAACTTTCCGGCATTTACTTAAAACGGGAAGGAATTTTCATGGAAACCCCGGTACAAACCAATATCGATTATGAAAAAGAGGGTAAGCAAATAAGTTATTTGCGAGTCCCACACTCGCGCAATAACTCCGCCTGGGGTAAAGTGCTGCTGCCTATTGTTATGATCAAAAACGGCCGTGGCCCCACAGCTTTATTGGTCGGCGGCAGTCACGGTGGCGAATATGAGGGGCCGGTTTGTCTGCTGAAACTGGCCAGAGAACTAGAGCCAGAGCAAGTCCAGGGCCGAATCATCATTTTGCCCGCACTAAACTTGCCAGCGGTAACCGCCGGACAGCGAGTATCGCCGCTAGACGGCCGGGACATGAACCGTTCTTTCCCCGGGCGACCCAATGGAACCATTACCCAGATTATCGCTCACTATGTGAACGCAATTATTTTGCCGCTGTGCGATGCCGTGCTGGATCTGCATTCCGGTGGCTATTCACTGGATTTATACCCGTACATCAGCATGCACTACCTGGACAACGCTGAGCAGATGGCAGCGACGCGCGCTGCACTGGAAGCATTTCAGGCACCGGTTGGGCTGATTATGGAGGAGTTCACCGGGGAAGGTTTGCTGGACTATGCAGTGGAGCAGATGGGCAAGGTTTTTTTGTGTGCCGAGATTGGCGGAAACGGCCGTCTCACACCTTCCACCTTAAAACTGGCTGAAATCGGCACCCGCAACTTCCTAAAACATTTCAACATTATGCAAGGAGACATTGTTACTTGTAAGGCGCGCAACCTGCCTCCCATGCGCCTGATGGAAACACCGGATACCGAAAACTACCATTACGTCCTGGCTGATGGCATCTACGAGCCCTTTTTTGAACTGGGCAACACAGTGCTAAAAGACCAACCGCTGGGACAGGTACACTTTGCTCACCATCCCAAACAGGAACCGCAAATCATCAATGCCCTCACCAGCGGCATTTTAATTGGCACAAGAGGGCCAGGATTTGTAGAAGTTGGCGACTGTGTCGCGCTCATAGCTCACGATCTAAAGCAAGCGTCTGAGCCATCTTGAAGCCCTACAAATTCTCAACCAATAAGTAAAGAAAGATAACCAGCACAAAAAGTACGGCCGTCACCAACACGCCAAGGTGCAGCCAATACCCCTTACGAATCGTCAGCGATCCGACCAACGCTTCTTCCTGATTGCGCACGCTAATTTGCAACACCGGCACCGCGTTCAAAATGAACGCCGCAGCCAAGCCACCCAGGATCACGGCTGGATGCACAAGCCAGGCCAACAGCGGGCTGCTGCGCAAATAGTCAAACATATTGTTCATCGGGGCCGAAATGCCAAAAACGGAATGCAAAATGCCGGTTACACCAATGAGCAGTGCCGGAATGAGCAGCAAGATACCGAGCGCAAAAAACTGTTTGTCACGTTTGGTTAAAGTGTTCATCACCGTTTGCCATCTCCTTCGGCATAATGCCGGGGTTGAACGAATGAGCTGCTGCCAGAACCAGACGTTGGCCTGGAAACGGCCATTCCTCCCCACCAAACCTTCAAATTCCTCTACAAAATCACCAATGACGTAATTTGGCGCACCCAGCCAGTGCAACAGCGTCTGGGCAAAACGAGGTGGCTCACCAGGCTTCTGCTTCATGCCCCGCTCGCCAGATTCAGCTCGGGAATGCCCGACCATAACTTTTCCTGAAACTGTTTGGCTGCCAGCAGCGCCTGCTTACCCTCCGGCGTCAGTTCATAAAAACGTTTGGCGCGCCCGCCGCGAACGGCCGTTGGCGAGCCGGTATTGGTTGTTAGCCAACCACGCTCCGCCATGCGATCCAGCGGCACATAAATGGCCCCCACTGAATAGGATTTGCCCACCAACTGCTCCACTTCCTGGCGAATGGTGACCCCATAAGCATTGTCGCCCAGCCGGTGCACAGCCAGCAGAATTATTTCTTCTGTCCGCGTCAAAATATCCATCTATTCGTCCAGGTTGCTGTATTTCTTCTATATTTTAGAAGAATAGATTAACTTGTCAAGCTTTTGCGGAAAATGGGAAGAATTAACTATTTAGCAAGCCGAGGGATTGCGCTTTGAGGACAGCCTGGGTGCGGTCACGAGTATTGGTTTTTTGCAGAATGTTGGAGACGTAATTTTTCACCGTCCCTTCGGCCAAAAAGAGCCGGGCGGCGATTTCCGGATTGCTCAGGCCTTCGGCGATAAGCTGCAAAATTTCCAGCTCACGGTCCGACAAGGGTTCTGGCAAGGTAGTTTCAACTTTGGCAGGAGCCAGGCCGGCAAATTGGGACAGCACGCGCCGGGCCACGGCCGAACCAAGCAAGGCACTGCCACCGGCTACGGCGCGTACGGCCGTTGCCAGCTCCTCCCCGGAAACATCCTTCAACAAATAGCCTCTGGCTCCGGCCCGAATCCCCTCAAACACGTATTCGTCGTCGTCAAACGTGGTCAAAATGATGATGTTGGCTTCCGGCCAATCCTGGCAAAGCCGTGCTGTGGCTTCCACACCATTCATCGTCGGCATCCGGATGTCCATCAGCACGACGTTGGGTTTTAACTCGGCATACGCCTGCACGGCCGCCTGGCCATCGCTCGCCTCACCCACGACATCGAGATCGCTTTCTAACTCCAGCAACGTACGTAAACCGTCTCGCATGAGGCGTTGGTCATCCACCAACAAAATCCGAATGGGTTCAGGCATCAGCAGCCTCCACAACCGGCACCGGCAGCCGCATGATTATTCGGGCACCCCCTTCATCAGCGGCACCCAACATGAGCGAGCCACCCAGCTGCTTAGCCCGCTCGCGCAAACCAATCAGGCCAAAACGGCCGTCGCCCACCTCATCTCCCAATCCCTGTCCATCATCAGAAACTGAAAGCGTAATATCGTCATCATCCGCTGCAATCACAAGCCACGCCTGCTGTGCCTTGGCGTGGCGCTGCACGTTAGTCAACGATTCCTGCGCCGCGCGGTAAAGCGCCAGACGATGGGCTTCTGGCAAAAGCGGCAGCTCCTCGGGCATCGTGAGATCAACAGCTAATCCGGTTGCCTCATGAAACGTTTGCACCAGGTGGGTAACGGCCGTTGCCAAAGAACCATTCAACGCCACAGAAGCTTCCGGCGAGCGCAGCGCCGATACCGTTTGCCGCAGTTCGGCCAACGCCTGTTTTAGCTGCCCACGCATGGCCTCAATCATGCTGGCCGAACGCTCTGGATTACTGGGAATGAGCCGTTGAGCACCTTCCAACTGCACCACCGCCACCGTAAGGTGGTGCCCCAGCGCATCGTGCATTTCCCGGGCCAGCCGGTTGCGCTCTTCGGCCACAGCCAGCTGCTGCGCCTGGCTGGTGTATGCTTGCAGCTGCTCGTGTGCTTCCTGCAATTCAGCCAAGAGCTGCTGGCTGTGCTGTCGCGCCTCGTTGGCCTGGCGCAGGCCCGCACCAAACGTGCCAAAAAAAAGGTAGCCGCCCACCACGGAAATAATGCTTAACGGTTCAACCGCCCCAAAGGCAAAAACACCACCTAACCAGGTTACTATCGTAAACACAACAAGCCACGCGATGCCCGGTTTTAGCGGCAAAAAAAGCATTGCCTGCGCACTCAGGATAAAGAAGAGAGTAGAGATGTGGGCCACAATATCTGTTGGCGAAAGGGTAGAAATACCCAGGGCAATGGCCACCTGAAACAGGAGGTAGAAATGCATGAGCAACGGCCGTTCTTCCAAAAACACATAAACGCTCAACCCCACAAAAAAGAGGCCAAACAGCACCAAAATGACGATTCTGTTTGGCTGCCCGGCCAGATCGGGCAAAGCAGCTACAACAATGCCCAACCAGGTAATGTAGGCCGCCGCGTTTAGCAGCCAGAAGCTGTAGTTAGACTGTTGTCGGCCTGGATTTTGTTTTAACATGGGTCGATTATAAAGCAGAACGGCCGTCTGCCGAAAATTGGCGGGAAATGGCCAAGCGCACCACCAGATACAATAAGAAACCAACCGGTCCCAACATCAGCACAAAAAACAAAATGGGCGAGATGAACCAGGCAGATATGTTGCGCGCACGGCCGTCCAAATAAACCCAGCGTCCCACAAACAAATCAAACGCCAGGAAATGCACCCAGGCGATGGTCGCACCGGTGGGATCGCCCAACAAAGCAGTAATCCCGCTAAGTGTTGGGTTGGAAACGGCCGTAAAAATCTCAACGAAGTTGGGCAGGACCAATCCCGCATACAGCAGCGCTGCTGGCGCAGCAACCCACGGCCCGGCCATCACCCGCTCCGTGACGCGCCAGCGCGGCAAGAAAATCAACAGCAGCCAGAAAGGCATGACGAGCAGGCTGCTGAAGGAGAAGAGCGTTTCGAGGTTCATAGTTGTTCCTTTGCTGTGACAAGGTGGCAAAGTGAAACGATTCACTTGCCACCTGCCACTTTTCACTTTTTACTTTTCACTCGTTTACTTCTTCAAGAAAACGGCCGTTCCCGCCAGACTCGCTACACCAAGCAAACCGGCCAACACCACCAGGGTCAATCCATCCGGAGCAATGAGCGATTGGGCACGCAGCGCTTGCCACAGCAGCAGCAAGACAAATCCCAGGTAGCCGAATCCACCAATGGCAACCAGTGCCGTACGACGGCCGTCTGACAGCCGCTTGCCAAAACGACGATTCACAAAGATGCCCAGCAGTGGAATCAGTTGCAGCGCGTGCAGCCCCACAAAATGCGCTGGGCGAATGTCGCCGCCTTCGGTGCTCCAGCCGACAAAAGGCAAACCAGGACCACCATCTTCCACGCCCACGCTGTGTGCACCAACGATACTCACCACTTCACCCGCCTGCATCGCCGAGAGTTGATCCGGTGTGGGACTGGTCATTAAGAAGCCGAGCACCGCACCAACGGCCGTAACCACCAACCCCAACCGCAGCGCCCAGGCAAATGGCCGATTGTCCATTTTTTGCCGGATGAGCAAAACGGCCGTGATGATATTCATCACCCAGATAACCATGACAAACCAGCCCATAAAGCCAAACAATATCGAATCGAGCGGTGTACTGACGTTAAAATGGCTGCGCACACCGCGTGCTGCCTGTACAAAAATCGCGACTAACTCCACAAAAAAGCCCAACGCCGTCAGCCCGCCAATCCAGCGCACCAGCCGGGGATGCCCTTCCACATAGCTCAGCAGCCAGGCCAATGTGCCAGTGTACAGCGTAATGGAAATGGCAAACTTCATCGGTTTCACCCATACGGGCGCGCCAATCACCAGCCGGGAATCGAATATTGAAAGCACAATCGTGGCCAAAAACAGGACCAGACTGCCAATGACCGACCAGGTCAAAAATCGCTCCGTGCCAAAAATGCGCCGCCGCAGGTCTGAATTGCCTAAATTTGTTTCGACTTGGGATGTCAGGGTACTCATTTTGTTTACCTCCACACTGAATCTTCATTTGTTGAAATCGGTACTTTTACTGTAAGGGAGGTAGGGTCATATGCGGCAGTGCCGGTCGTCACATGCTGGTCATATGACTGTTGCTGCGTGAAACGTGACTAGAGGCGAATCACGTTTCATCTATCAGGCTGCGCAGCAGGCTGGCCCGGCCGAGCAAACCTAGCAAACGGCCGTCTCCATCCACCACCGGCAGCCGCTTCACACCATGCTGCACCATCAGACGCAGCGCAGCAGCAAAAGACGCCGTAACAGGAATCGTGATTACGGGAGAGGTCATTAAATCAGCGGCCGTTTCAGCCGCGTTAAGCAAAGGGGATGAGGCAACAGCTGGCTGCCCTGTAACCAATCGCCGCAGACGGTCCAGCAGGCCAGGATGTGCTTCTTGCTGGCTGCGGCGCAGCAGGTCGCCATCGGTAATGATGCCCAGAACGTGCTGGTTATCATCAACCACAACTGCCCGACGGCGGCGGTTGTGTTCCAGCGCCCGTACAATCTCTTCCAGCCTGGTCTGGGATGACACGGTCGGCACATCACGGTACATCAATTCGCGGATGGTGGCACCGGCAACCAGCGACTCCGGCTCTACTTCAGCGGCGGGTTGATGGTATTCAACGGTGCGCAAAATATCCACGCGGCTGATCCAACCGGCTAAACGGCCGTTCCCATCCACCACCGGCAGCCGCTTTAAATCATGTTCTGTCATAACCTGCACCGCCTGGCGCAGCGGTGCTGTGGTGGGGATGGTGATCAAGGGGCTGGTCATGAGGGAAACGGCCGTTACGTCCTGCGCCCTTAATTCGGCCAGCTGCTGCTGCCACTCTACCGCCGATAACTCGGCTTGCAAATCCAGTCGAGCGCTTAACCCAGCCCGATTGAGCAGATCGCCATCGGTGATAATGCCTTGGGGACGGCCGTTGTCATCCACCACCGGCAAGCTACGATACCCTCTTTGCAGCAGCAGCGTCACAATTGCCGCCACCGACGTATTTGGCACAACGGTGACCACTTCGGTGCGCATTACATCCTGCACCGGTTGTGCCAGCGGGTCTGGTTGGCGGCCTGGTGCGTATTGCAATACATCTACTTCTTCCACGGTGATCAGCCCATCATCCACCATCTGCCGCACCTGAGGCAGCAACCGATCCATCACCTCCGCCTGGTCTACCCATTCCACGCGAATCGGCAGGTCAGTAGACAAATCAACAATCGTGGCGGTATGAATACGGCTCCTGGCACCAAATCCGGCCAAGCCGCGAACCACCGTCGCCCCGGAAGCACCCTCCTGCTTCAAAAATTGCAGCAATGCCATGTACAATGCCTTTCCTTGATAACGATCACTTTCACCAATATAGATGGTGACACGTAATGCCTTGCCTTGTAATTGCATCTTTTTACCCTCCGCCTTGCAGCCAGCGTGCCAGCATTGCACCCAGCACAGCGCACAGAAGCCCAACCAAATTATTACCCACAATATTTAATAAACCGCGCCACAGGCCAGCATCTCGCCACAGGTTCATACTCTCCACGGCGTAAGAGGAAAAAGTGGTGAACGAGCCCAGGAAACCAACGGCCAGCAGCAGCCGGGTGTCCGGCGACAGTTGCAGCCGCTCAGTGCCAAGTGTTAAAAGAAACCCCAGCACGAAGCTGCCAACAATATTCACGATGAACGTCCCATAGGGAAAATCTGCCCCCAATTGATTTCCAGCCCAAACGCCCACCAGGTAACGGGCATTGGCACCCAAAGCGGCACCGAGGGCAATCAGTAAATAACGATTCAAACCAAAGTCTCCTTAAATATTTAGGTGCGACGCACTTCCTCAAATGACTCCGTTACACTAAAGCAAGTGCGTCGCACCTCTGATACTTAATAGCACAATTGCGCCTGCCTCACTACAATTGCGGCATGAATGATAACTTTCGTGCTGACAACTTTGTTCTCTACAAAAATCAAGCCGCGCGGGTGACCAGTGTCGGCGCTAAAAAGATCGATATTGTACTACAGGATGGCACGGCCGTTTCCGTGCGCCCCAAAGATATTGAGCTGCTCCATCCCGGCCCGCTGCGC
The DNA here is from genome assembly GCA_002699125.1 of Anaerolineaceae bacterium. Classification (GTDB taxonomy): domain Bacteria; phylum Chloroflexota; class Anaerolineae; order Promineifilales; family Promineifilaceae; genus Leptofilum. The sequence continues at coordinate 29,300 of PABI01000151.1, read as the reverse complement.
CAGTTCAGTGAGCTGGCCAAACCGCAAGGTGAACTGCTCACTGCCTGGGAGCTGCTGGCCGGGGATACCACCAACCTGGAAGAGCTGTCCGAACTGGCCTACGATGATTTCACCCCGGCTACGGCCTGGGTCATCTGGCAGGCGGTGGATGATGGCCTCCGCTTCAGCGGCACGATGGATGAAATCATTGTCCGCACCCCCGAAGAAGTTGCTGCCGAACAGGAAGCCCGTGCTGAAAAAGCGGCCGAAGCCGAAGCATGGGAAGCGTTTGCCAATCGCGTAAATCAGAACGAATTTTTGCCGGAAGACGGCCGTTACCTGCAAGAAATCGCCGCCGTGGCCATGGGCCAGCAAGAACGCAGCCAGGTGCTGCGCAACCTCAACCAAAACGAAAACCCGGGAAATGCCCACGCCCTGCTGCTGCGATTAGGTTACTGGGATGAAACCGTCAATCCCTACCCCAGCCGCATTGGCGTTACCACCAGCCAGCCAGAGGTGCCCCTGCCTAAGTTGCCCCAAGAAGAGCGCCGCGATCTCACCCACCTGGTGGCCCTGGCCATCGACGATGAGGGCAGCCGCGACCCGGACGACGCGCTAAGTTGGGAAGACGCCTACACTGAGCACAGCCGAAGCGGCCGTCTCTGGGTTCACATCGCCGACGTTGCTGCCCTGGTCACGCCAGACAGCCCCGCCGATTTAGAAGCGCGCGGTCGCGGTGCCAACCTCTACCTCCCCGAAGGCACCATCCACATGCTGCCGGAAACAGCCACGTCGGCCCTGGCGTTAGGCCTGAACGAAACTTCGCCTGCCCTCTCTTTTGGCCTAGACGTGCAGCCAGATGGCACGATTACCAACCTGGAAATTGTGCCCAGCACGGTGCGTGTCACCCGCCTGAGTTACGATGAAGCACAGGAGCGGCTGGACGAATCCCCCTTCCGCGAGCTGCTGGCTATTGCCCAGGCATTCGAAGCGCGGCGCGTGGCTAACGGTGCCGTGCAAATTGATTTGCCCGAGGTGAAAATACGGCTCAATGACAAGGGTGAAGTGGAAATACGGCCGCTCCCCGCCCTGCAAAGCCGCGATCTCGTCCGTGAAGCGATGCTGATGACCGGGGAAGCCGTGGCCCAGTTTGCCCGGCAGCACAACATCCCCATCCCCTTTACCACCCAGGACCCGCCCACGGAAATTGTGGAAGGGAACACCCCCTCGGCCAACTTTGCCCGCCGCCGCACCATGACGGGCAGCCAGCCGGGCAGCACGCCGGGACGCCACGCCGGGCTGGGACTGGACCAATATGTGCAGGCCACCAGCCCGCTGCGCCGCTACCTGGATTTGGTGGTCCACCAGCAGCTGCGCGCCTTTTTACGCGGCAATCCGCTGCTGGATGAACAGGCGGTGATGGAACGGGTCGGAGCAGCATACGCCGTCAGCGGCGACGTGCGTTACGCGGAACGATTGTCGAATGAACATTGGACGGCCGTTTATCTGCTGCGCCATCTGGACTGGACCGGGGAAGGCGTCGTGGTCGACCAGCGCGGCAAACGAGATTTAATACTGCTTCCCGACTTAGGCAACGAAACCTCCATTTATAAAAAGGAAGCCACGCCATTGGACACAGTAGTTGAAGTTAAACTAAAGGGTGTGGATTTGCCGCAGAGAGAAGCGCACTTCGGCTACAAATAGCCTTGTCGTAATTACGTGCAACCCTCAATTGTCATTTCGAGCCGCTTTTGGCGAGAAATCTTTCTGATGGTGGCAAGGCAGATACTCTGCCAGACTTAGAAGGATTTCTCCCGTAGCTTGCCCTGAGCAAGGTCGAAGGGGTCGAAATGACAAGTTTTAGCTTCTTTGTAAAGATTACCCGGATACTTTTTTAGGTTGTTATCGCTGTAACTAATTCCTGCAAAAACTGTTCGCGGTCGAGGCGGTAAATGTCAATAGCCGCTTCGATGTCGTAAAACGGTGCCACTACGCAGCCAACGCAGGCCATATTATACTTGTGGAAGACAACGGCCGTTTTCGGCCACCGTTCCAACACGTCAGAAATAATCATTTCCGCAATTTGTTCCGATTCGACGGGTGAATTATTATCCATCATCATGATTCCCCCACACCCTACAGATCTTCCGCCAAAACCACCAGCTCATGCGCTTTACACAAAATGACCCGCTGCCGCTGGCTGGCAATCCATTCCTCGCGCTCCCACTTACTCAAAATGCGGCTGACGTTGTAAATATTTGTGCCTGTCATTTCGGCCAAATCCTGGCGGGAAAGCGGCATATCGATGAGCACCCCGCCATCTACTTTTTTACCAAACTGCCGCACCAATCGCAGCAAAGCCCGGGCCACCCGCTGCTCCACCCGCCGCGTAGCAATGTCTCGGTAGCGCTCTTGCAGCTTGACAAACCGTTGGGCAATCATGCCCATGCCGTTAATGGCCAGCTGTGGATAGGTGAGCATCAACGCTTTCATTTGGTCCCGCTGCCAGCAGATTGCCTGGCAGTCGGTCACGGCTTCAGCAGACAACGGGTAATCAATCTCGCTAAGCGCCACGATGATGCCTAGCCCATCTCCAGCGCCACAATATCCTACAATTACCTGTTCACCCGCTTGCGTCACCTGGGTCAACTTGGCCCGACCGGACAAAATGATATACATAGCAGTCGCGTCCTCTCCCTGGTGGAAAAAGAAGCGATCCTGCAAAATTTCGTAATGTCTGCTGTGTTGAACGATAGCGCGACATTCTTCTTCAGTCAGTCCGTCCATCAGGGCACAGCGGGTGATGATTTCTTGAATGACGGCCGTTTCCATAGGCCGAATCATATCACGTTGTTGGGCAATTTTATAAAATTGCCCTACTGCTCTCGTTCCTCATCACACAGCTTGCAGTTAAGCACAAACCCTAAAAAACGCCGCCGACCTTCCTGGGTCAAAACCCAGGGACGATTACTAAACGGCGGGTTGTGCCGCACGTGCTGCGTGTGCCCACAGGCCAGATCCGCCACCCAATCCCCCACCTCATCCTGATGAAAACCAACAATTGGTTGTTCCATTCAAATATTCACCGCAAAGAACGCAGAGAACGCAAAGTTTTTCTCTTTGTTTCTTTGCGTCCTTGGCGCACCTTGCGGTTCAAAATTATGGCTCAAAAACATCGTGCTCGGCATTGTACAGCAACCGCACCACACCGTCCTCAGCCACAGTCACCGTGTCGTCAAAAACCAGACGCCATTCTACCTCATCATCCATCAACCAAACCTGTACGGCATGTTCGCCCGGTGCGACCCATTGTGATTCCACGCCATAGATGGAGCCTTCCTGCCGCAGGCCGCGCGCCTCGTAACTCTCTTCAATCACCTGCTCGCCGTCAATGGCTACGCGAATGCGCACGGGCAGCCGCTCGCCGCCCAGCACCTGCGCCGGGTCCACATTCTCCGGCAACTTCTCCAGGATTTCGGCAGATAGTTCGCCCGAGGCCGCCGCCACTTCGCCACCATGATTGATCACCAGGCGAATCTGGCCACCTTCCGGCTGATTGGTTACGGTAGTTGGCATCAGCAAAATTGCACCCAAAAATGCAAAAAAGAGGATAACAAATCCAGCTAAAGAATGGCGCAAAAAGGCAAAACGGGATGGTGTGGAAACGGCCGCACCACTGCCCACCACCGTCCCGGCATGACGCGCTGAAGCCGCCTGCGCTTCATCGCCAATCATCTGTGCCCACAGCGACTGCACCTGCCGGCGGCTGCCAGGTGCCAGCTCCCAAAAGTGCACGTTTCCCTGGCGCAGCGTGCGCCGCCGCTTCAGCCGGCTGGCAATCCAGTTGGGCCCTTCCCGGTGTGAACAATCATGCGCCGGACAGCTCACCACGATGGCACCAGCTCCGCCGGCAGCAATCGTTTCGGCAGCCCAGTTGGGATGCAGCATGCCGGTGCAGGGCACCACGCAGGTGATCACCGGGCGGAGCTGTCCCTGGCTGTCTGGCCAACTGCCAACGTTAATGCGCGGTGGCTGCTTGGCTTGCAACAGTGGAATCGTGCCGCCGATGGTGGGCGTTGCTTCGGCCAGCGGCTTGGGGTTTTCCAGAGGAGGCAGCGTACCCAAAGCAGCGTGTCGTTCGCAGGCGTAAACAGCAATCGCCGGCTTGCCCTCTCGCTGGGTACGGGCCAAGTTGCGCTGCAAATCCTGCCGAATGACGTCGGAATGCAGGCGATCCAGCTCGATGGCCTTGTCGGGACAGGCGCCGACGCAGATGCCACAGCCAGTGCAAAGATCGGGTTTCACGACGGCCAACATGCTGTATTCGGTATCATCGTTGCGCTCCATCATGTCGATGGCGTTAAAGGGACATTCGTGGGCACAGGCGCTGCATCCGGTGCAGGCATCATCAATGACCACCGCCGGGCCATCGTGCTGGCCCGGTCGCAGCCAGGGCAGGGCCATGATAGCGACGAGGATGAGAACGGCCGTTCCCCAAAACACTCCGTTTCCCAACTGCTCTGTTAGCGGCAAGAAGCTCAAATACCACCAGTCCAGCGACGTTTGCCGCACCAGCGCATTCACATCGGCTGGAAGCGCCAGCTGAACGGGCCGCCACAGCGCCAGCACAACCAGCGCAGCCACAGCCGCCAGCATCAGCCAACGGGGTGTCCAATACCTGGCCCGCGCCAGCCGCAGCAAATGCACAATGATGCCCACCACGAGCAAAATCGGCAGGAAGATATGCAAGAAGAGCACAATCACAAAAAGAGAGAAGGTGGACGAGGCCACCTGCCCACCCCAAAAGGTGTAGGCGAATGGGCCTTGCAGCAGCTCGATAAAATATTCCGTCAGCCATTGCGCCTGTTGGTCCCAGATAAGCCAGTAGCCCATCAGGCCAATAATCCAGAACAAGACCACCAGCAGCCAGCCGGAAATCCAGGCCAGCCAGCGGCTGCCCCAAAACCGGTCGCTAAAAAACATCTTCAGCGCGTGCAAAATGGACACTACAATCAGCGCATCAGAGGCGTAGCGATGCACGGAGCGCATAAGCGACCCCAGCCAGGTAGCAGACAGCGCCGCCACGCTGGGATACGCTCGCTCTACGCCAGGGCGATAAAAAATGGTAAGGTACAGTCCGGTAATCGTCAGCACAATGAGCAAAAAGATGGCCAACGTGCCCAGGTGGTAGAGGGGATTGTACGGCCGTATCCGTTCATTCACCGTACTAAAGCGATTAATCGCCCTTTCAAAATAGGCCGTGCCGCGTTCAAGCGCACGCAGCCAGCGGCGGCGAGGATAAATGGAATGTTGTTTAGACATACAAGTTTACTTTTACTGTTGGGCAATTTTATAAAATTGCCCTACGTTCTTAATCCGTGAAGTTTCGTTTGGCTCCAGGGGGTCAATTTCGTTTACTATAGGAAAGTTGCGCAGGCGCAGAGCATTGCCCGTGACCACCGCGCTGCTCAGCACCATCAGCAGTGCGGCCAGCGCCGGTTGCAAATGTCCCGTAATGGCCAGGCCCAGACCGACGACATTGTAGAAAAAGGCCCAGGCGAGATTGAGCCGCACGGTGCGCATGGTTCTGCGGGACAATTGGATGAGCCAGGGAACGGCCGTTAAATTTTGCTGAATCAGAATGGCGTCGGCGGCTTCCTGGGCCACATCGGTGCCCTGGCTGACGGCAATGCCCACCGAGGCCGCGGCCAATGCCGGACCGTCGTTGATGCCGTCGCCCACCATCAACGTGCCGGGGCCGGCCGCCCGCAGATGCTCAACTTTATCTGACGGGGCCAAAGCCGCGCGCACGGGAACACCCAACTGTCGCTGCCAGCGCAGTCCGGCAATTTCATCATCACCGGTGAGTACCGAAATTTGCACACCAACTGCCTGTAATTTTTGGAAGGTAACGGCCGTTTCTGCCCGCAGTCGCTCCCCTAAACCAATAATTCCCTGCACGCTGCCGTTCCATCCGGCGTAAATCACCATCAACCCTTGTGCCTGCCACGCCTGGGCCTGCGCCGCTAAACGGGCCGAAAGATGTAGGTTGACGGCCGTCATCAAACGACGGCTGCCGGCCCACACCGGCTGGCCATTCACCATCGCCGTCACCCCTTTGCCCGGCAGGGCGCGGAACAGTTCAACCTGCGGCAGTTTATCGTCCAGAGCAGCGGCGGCCACCAGAGATTTGGCCACAGGATGTTCGGAATGGGCTTCAACGGCCGTTACCCAACGCATAAATTCATCTTCGTCAAGCTTTTCTGTGGCCACTGTTTGCAATTGCAACGGCCGCTGGGTCAGCGTGCCGGTTTTGTCGAAGAAAACCTGGTTTACCTGGGCCAGCTGTTCCAAAACGGCCGTCTGCCGCAAAATGATCCCGTACTCCGTGGCCCGTCCCAAACCCAGCCACAGCGTCAGCGGCGTGGCAATGCCCAGCGCACAAGGGCAGGCAATGAGCAAAACGGACAGGGCCACGATTAGCCCGGTCTCAAAACCGGCCTGGTTGGACCAATAAATGAAAGTGATGGCTGCCAGGAAAACGGCCGCGGGCACCATCAGCGCCGCCACCTTGTCGGCCAATCGCTCGACTGGGGCGCGCTGCCACAACGCCTGGTGCAGCAGGCGGCCAATCTGGCCCACCATCGTCGCCGCGCCGGTGGCCGAGGTGATCACCTCAAAAGAACCGTCCAGGTTGATAGTTCCCGCCCGCACCGGGTCGCCCACCTTGCGGCTGACCGCTTCCGGCTCACCGGTGAGCAGACTTTCATCCACGTCCCCTTCACCGGCAGCCACCAGGCCATCCACTGGAAAACGTTCTCCCGGCCGCACCAAAACGCGCCCGCCCGGCGGCACGGCATCGGCCGCAATTTGCTGCTGGCCGTCGGCCGTGAGCCAGGTGGCCTGCGGCGGCACCTGCTGCCACAGTTGGGTCACCGCTTCATTGCTCACTTTGTGCGCCCGCATCTCCAGCCAACGGCCAATGGCCACTAAAAAGAGCAGGACAGCGGCTGTATCAAAATAGATACCGCCCTGCCCTAAAATAAAGTTGCGCAAGGAAAGGCCAAAAGCGGAAAACGCACCGATGGCGATGAATGTGTGGGTGTTGGGCCGCCCACGCAGCAAACCGGCCAGACCGGCGCGCAAGATGGGCAGTCCCAGAAGAAGCACGGCGGGCACGCTCATGAACAAAATCATGATTTCAAAAATGTGAGCCAGCCATTCGGTATCTGGCGTGGCGCGGCCGGTCCATTGGCGGAAGTAAAGCATGAAGCTCAGCACCATGATGTGCATGGTCAGCACGCCGCTGATCAGCAGCCGGTTCCAGTGCGCTTCTTCCTCATCCCCGGCCGATTCTCCTTCGGCCCAGGCGCGGTAACCAAGCTGGCGCACGCGCCGCGCCACCTTTTTGGGCGTCACCTGCGCCGGGTCGTAGCTGACGCGGGCCTCGCGCTGCAAAAAGCTGACGTCGGCTTCAGCCACGCCCGGCGTGCGGGCCAGCCGTTCCTGAATGAGCCAGGCACATGAGGAACACCACAGGCCGCCTAGAGAGAATACGGCCGTTTCCCTTTCCCCACTCTCGGCCAACGATGTTTCCGCCACAGCTTCCGCTTCCCCCAGCAGTTCACTCACTTCACGGCAGGATGGGCAGCAAAAGGTTTGGCCATTCTCGGCTTCGATGGGATGCCAGGCGGGCAGGCCGCACAAATCGCAGGCCACAGCTTGGTTTACCACAGCATCACGCTCCCCACGTGCAGATGGTTTACCCAGCCCCACATTGCCAGGCCGCGCAGGCTCATCTGAACGCCAAATAAAACCACAGCCATGGCTCCGACCAGACGCAGATGGGGCACGGCCGTTTGCCAGCCAGAACGTCGCGCCAGCAAGCCCATGCCCCAGGTGAGCGGCAGCGTGCTCAAACCAAAAACCAGCATCGTCAGCCCACCCAGCAGCGGCGAACCGGTGGCTGCCGCGGCCAGCAATGCCGCCAGGACCAGGCCGCACGGCAAAAAGCCCCAGGCTATCCCCAAACCAAAAGCGGTCAGCGGGCCAGCCTGTTCACTTCTTTTCTGAATCGTCAAACGGCGCATCAGCTGCCCCCAAAGGCGGGTAATGCGCACAAAGATCAGCTCCGGTGACGGCACTCTACCCAGCATTGCCAACGCCATGTAGAACGCAAGAACGGCCGTCACCAAAGCCAATCCACCCTGCCAGGCTCCCAACCCAGAGGTGAAAGAATTCGTTGCTGCTTCCGCCATGTGCCCGCTGTGGGCGCCATGCTCCCCCCCCATGGCCATCCCCTGAGCCAAACTTTGTCCGGTCCAGCCAGCCAAAAACCCTAAAAACGCATAGCTGGAGACGCGACCAAGCTGCACCAGCAGCCAGCGCCACCCCTGAGCCACCCCGCGCCGCGCCAGCAGCAGCGAAACGCCGCCACACATCGTGGCGCAGTGACCCAAACTCCCCGTTAAACCGAGCACAAAAACAGCTAACATTTTTCACCAACCAAAAGCAAATCAAAGATTATGCAGATTTAACAGATAAAATCATTTCAATATGCGAAATCTGTTGATTAACATCTTAATCATTTAGCGAGGTGCAGAGCATTCTCAGATGAGGAGCAGGTTTTGCTCCAACCGTTCGCATCTGAGGATGCTCACTCCACCTTAATTCAAGGAAATCGGACCTAATTGATCATCCAGGTACGGCCTAGCAGCCACCAGTTGCTAAAGTAATACACTACGAAGAACATGAGAAAGGCGAAGACGAGAACCACCGTGCCTTTGGGGGCAATCTTGCCGTGGGCTTCTTGCCCGTTGGCCGGGATAGCGTCTTCCACCAGCGGATTCTCCTGGCTCATCACCAGGGTCAGGCGGCGGGCTTCTTGCCGCTTGCCGGTGAGGATGGAGACCAAAACGATGGTGATGTACATGATGCCGCCGGTGATGGCGATAATCGCCCCGATGCCCATGATGCCCAACATTAATTCGGCCGTGCTGGGGATAAATGCCTTAAACGATGCCGAGGCAAAGGTAATATCCCAGTGACGGCGCGGCACACCCTGCAACCCAGCGGCAATCATGCCAATGGAAACCAGCAGCATACCAAAGCCAAACACATAGGGTTGCCAGGAGGCCCACTTCTTCAGCTTGAGCTCGCGGCGGAAGATGAGGGGAATGAGGTAGTAGGTCAGACCCATGAAGGCCAGCGTGGTGCCGGAGACCACCGTGGCGTGGAAATGGCCCGGCAGGCGCATGGTGTTGTGGGCCAGCATATTGACCTGCTCTGTGCCAATCGTGACGCCAGTTACGCCACCAATCCAGCCAAACAAAACCATCGAGATAACCAACGCGGAAAAGCCCGGTTCCTTCCAGGGTCCTTTGCGCAGCCACTCAAACAGACTCTTGGTGTAGCCCTTGCGCCGCTGCGCTGCCTCAATCGCGCCTGGGATGGAAAAAGCGTGAATCAGGCTACCCAGCACGGCTAAGTACATGGCGTAAGACGTGTTGGTCACCTTCCAGATGAAGCTGTAGCCGGGATCAGTCAGCAAGTGATGGGCTGAACCCAGGTTGATGAACAAGATGTAGAGGACAAACGCCGCCCGCGACAATTTTTCGTTGAGCGGCACGGCGCCAACGGTGATGGCCGCTAACGCATACCAGATGGAGACCATGGCGGCCAGATTGATTTGCTGGGCGGGATGGCCAAAGCCCCAGAACAAGTTGCGGTAATAGCCGGGGTCCAGCGCCGGAATCCAGTCAAGCGACCACAGCAGCGCCGGTACAAATGCCAGCGCGCCGGCTACCAGCGTGTAGATGGCGATAATCGCAGCGGCAATTAGGCCATAGGTCACCAACGGCACCGACCCTTCAAAGCGCCGTTCGCGTTTGGCGGTGATTACGGTGCCAAAGAAGAGGAAAACGGCAATCAGGGTGCCCACAGCAAACAACACGATTCCTAAATAGAAGAGGGGATGTGCTTTGAGCGGAACGTAGGCGGTAAACAAAACATCTGCTTTGCCCAGCAGGACAATGACGTTGGTCATGACTGCCCCTGTCACCATAAGGATGAAGGCACCCCAGGCCACTTTGGGCAAAACGAGGCGGGCATTGAGCATGATGGCGCTGCCAAAATAAAGGCCGGCAACCTCAAAAAAGACAATCCAGCACACCAGCATGTCAAAGCCGTGTGCGGTGAGAATGCGGTAAAACCAGTCGGGACGCAGCAGATGCACCGCTTGCCAGCGTGTCAGTGCCAGCAGCAAAGCAAATAGACCGCCGATGGCCAAAAAGGAAACGGCCGCAACCGCATTGGCCATAATCAACTTTTCAGCAGCTAAATCAACCTTTAGCGCAGTGACCGGACAGGTACGAAAGTTTGTATCATCTTGGGGTTGGGGGACGGCAATTGTAGCCATTGATCATTCTCCTTCTTTTTACTCTACGATAATTTTGCCGACCATCAGATGATGCCCGATTGAACAAAATTCGTTGCAAACAACAGAAAATTCCCCGGTTTGGGTGGGGGTGATTGTGGCGACATAGTCATAGCCGGGGATCACCTGCAAATTCAGGTTCACCGGCTGCAAAGAAAAGCCATGCTGTACATCCAGTGAGGAAAGATGTAAGCGGTAAGTTTCCCCTTCTTCCAGGCGCAAAACGGGATACCATTGCCATTGACGGGCCAGATAGTAGACGTCGCTGCCGGGTGGCGGCGCGACGACGGGGATGCCATTTTCTTTGTCTACTTCATATTGGGAGACCATCGCGTCTACTTTGCTCTGGTATACCTCGGGCGTGGTACGGGTTGTTTCGGCGGGGACATTTTGACGGCCGTAAAAATACCAGATGGGCATCATGGCCGTGAGCAAAACACACCAGAAAAAGGCCACAATGACCCAGCTTTTTTCAAAACGGTGGAGCGGCGTCCACCAATTTCTTTGCGGAGCAAGCATATTATATTCCTCCTATGAGAATGATTTAACGCAGAGTCGCGGAGGCGCAGAGGAAAATCCGTTTAAATCTGCACTGTTCATGGAGACTATCCGCCTATTCTCGCTGCGCCAGGCATATGTAAGCGGCTTAGCGGAACAGTTCCCAAAGTCCCCAGCCATTGTAGATTAAGCCGGTGATTAAGATGGATAGTGCCAGCAGCAAGAAAATTTTATCGAACCAAATTTGGCCCTTGTGTATCTCTTGGCCTTCCTCTTGCTGTTCTTCTGGGGGAGTTTGATTCTCTTCCATATCCTCTACCTCCTAAAAATGATTGACGGTTAAACATGCAAGGTGTGCATATTGGAGGCATGGTACGGGATACGGCCGTAACCGTCTTTGCAAATATGCAAACAGCGTCGTTATAGAAATGAAGCGGAACCAATAGAGCGGCGAATTTGCGTGTTTCTACCCGCTTTAGACCAATTTTAGATTTTCCCTTGACCTGGAGTTAACTCCAGGTGGTAAACTTCCCCTTGGAGGTGCACATATGAAGATTTCAGAAGTGAGTGAACAATCTGGATTGTCGGTGGATACGCTGCGCTATTACGAAAAAATCGGCCTTCTCCCACCTGTCAACCGGACCGATAGCGGCATTAGAGATTTCAGCGACCTTGATCTGCGGCGCGTGAACTTTATTAAGTGCATGCGCGCGGCCGGGCTGCCCGTTGAAGTGCTCATCGAATATTACGCGCTGGTTCAGCAGGGCGACGACACGACTGAGGCCCGAAAAGCAATTTTAATCGAACAGCGGTCTCAGCTTTTGACACGAATGGCTGAGATGCAAGAAACCCTGGACCTGCTAAATTACAAAATCGAAGTGTACGAAAATGCCGTGTTGAAAAACGAGCAAAAATTAACGGATTAACACACGTAGAGACATTGCAAGGCAACGTCCCTACACTCGCAAATGAATCAAAGGAGCAGTAACCATGGAAACACGCAAGCTTGGCAACAACAATCTAGCAGTCTCCGCCCTGGGATTGGGCTGTATGCGCATGAGCTTTGGCGATACGCCAATAGACAAACAAGAGATGATCGACTTACTACACAAGTCGGTAGAACGGGGTGTCACTTTCTACGACACGGCCGAAGTCTACGGCCCCTTCACCAACGAAGAGCTGGTGGGCGAAGCCTTGGCTCCATTCAAAGGCCAAGTGATCATCGCCACCAAATTTGGCTTCAAACATGGCGAAAATGGTCCCCACCCCACAGTTGGTTTAGACAGCCGCCCCGAGCAAATCAAACGGGTGGCCGATGAATCCCTCAAACGGCTGCGCGTTGACGTGATCGATCTCTTCTACCAGCACCGGCCCGACCCGAATGTGCCGATGGCAGATGTGGCCGGAGCCGTACAAGAGTTGATTCAGGCCGGCAAGGTGAAGCATTTTGGCCTGTCTGAAGCCAGCGCGGAGCAAATTCGCCAGGCGCACGCGGTGCAGCCGGTTACGGCTTTGCAGAGTGAATACTCCATTTGGTGGACGGCCGTTGAAGAAAACGGCGTTCTGGCCGCCTGCGAAGAACTGGGCATCGGCCTAGTACCGTACAGCCCGCTGGGTCGCGGCTATTTAACCGGCAAAATTACCACAGAAACCACTTACGACAGCTCCGACATCCGCAGCCGCAACCCGCGCTTCACGCCCGAGGCAATCAAGGCGAATCAGGTGGTGGTTGACCTGCTGGAGCGCATCGGCAAACAGCACGACGCCACCCCGGCACAGATTGCCCTGGCCTGGCTGCTGGCGCAAAAACCGTGGATCGTGCCCATTCCCGGCACGCGCAAGCTCCACCGCCTGGACGAGAATCTAGCCGCAGTCAACATCGAGTTGACGGCAGAAGACCTCAGCGAAATTCGAGAAGCCATGGCCAACATCACGGTAGTCGGCCACCGGTATTAAGCAGTTTTTTGGTGGCCGGTTGCTTGTACGAACTGCTAACGACCAGCCACCGGCCACTCAGGAGTCATTTATGCAAAATGCAAACCTGGAACAAGAAGTTATCAATCTCTCTAAAGAGAAATGGGACTGGATGTCAGAGCAAAACGTCGGCACGCTTGAGGCGCTCTTCCATGAAAAGTCCGTGTTTGTCCATATGGGCGGCTCGTGGGGGAAAGAACGGGAGCTGGATATCATCAAAAACGGGGGCATTCACTACAAAAAAGCAGATATTCATGAAGTGTCGGTGAATATTGTGGGTGATACGGCCGTTCTCTTAAACCGAATCACGCTGCTGGCCGTTGTTGGCGGCAATGAGGTCACTAATCCCTTTATGGTTACAGAAGTGTATGTGCAGCAGGATGACAGCTGGAAATTGGCCGCGCTTTCATTCACCAAACTGCTTACCCCACAGTGACACAATTAACATAGAAAACCAAGGAGCAAATGATGCAAACCGTAAAATTAAACAATGGCGTAGAAATCCCTATTCTAGGCTTCGGCGTTTTTCAGATAACGGATCCGGATGAATGTGTAAGAAGCGTAGTTGACGCGATTCAAACTGGATATAGTCATATTGATACGGCCGCTTCCTACATGAACGAAGAGGCAGTCGGCAAAGGCATCCAGCAAAGCGGCGCCGCCAGAGAAAATTTGTTCATCACGACCAAACTCTGGATTCAGAGCCAGGGCTATGAAGGCACACTCAAAGCCTTTGAAAATTCCCTGAAGCGCTTGCAATTGGATTACATTGATCTGTATCTGATTCATCAACCATTTGGCGATGTCTATGGCGAATGGCGGGCGATGGAAGAACTGTATGAACAGGGCAAAATTAGAGCCATCGGGGTTTCCAACTTTCAGCCAGACCGGATCATGGACTTGATGATCCACAACAAGATCACGCCTGCGGTCAATCAGATCGAAGTAAATCCTTTCCAACAGCAAATCGAGACGCAGCCGTTCTTGGAAGAAAACGGTGTGATGGTCGAGGCATGGGCACCCTTTGCCGAGGGCCGAAACAATATTTTCCAAAATGAGCTACTGCAATCAATTGGCACAAAATATGACAAAAGCGTGGCCCAGGTCATTCTGCGCTGGGTAGTGCAGCGCGGCATCATTGCGCTGGCCAAAACCACCCGCAAGGAACGAATGCAAGAAAATATCAATGTGCTTGATTTTGAATTAAGTGCCGAGGACATGGCAGCCATTACAACTTTAGATACAAAAACCAGCAGCTTCTTTGACCATCGCAACCCTGACATGGTGAAGTGGCTGGGCGAAAGAAAACTGGATGTCTAATGGACATCAGACGAAATGGTTCTCAGCCTTCCAGAACAGCACCGGCTGAGAATTTTACCGGCAGTGTACGGGTTGATCCCCTGTTCGACGCGCCTGCTCCAGCGCGTGCGTTGGGCGCGTATGTAACGTTTGAGCCGGGGGCACGCACGGCCTGGCATACGCATCCGTTGGGTCAAACCTTGATTGTGACGGCCGGATACGGCCGTATCCAACGTTGGGGCGACCCTGTCGAAGAAATCCAGCCAGGGGATGTGGTATGGTTTGAACCCGGCGAAAAACATTGGCACGGAGCTTCGCCCACAACGGCCATGACCCACATCGCCATTGTGGAAAAGAGCGAAGCAGGCACGGTCGAGTGGCTGGAACATGTCAGCGATGAACAATATCAAAAAGGAGATGAATGATGCACATTGGATTACAAATTCCGTCGTTTAAGTATCCCGGGGGAACGGCCGTTATCCGTCCCAAGCTCAAAGAAATCGTCACCACCGCCGAAGCAGCAGGTTTTTACAGCCTCTGGGTGATGGACCATTACTATCAAATCAAGGGGTTGTTCGGCGAAGCGTACACCGACCCTATGATGGAGAGCTACACCACGCTCGGCTATCTGGCCGGACTCACCGAAAAAGCGTATCTCGGCGTCCTGGTCACAGGCGTGATTTATCGCCATCCCTCTGTTCTGATGAAAATGGTCAATACGCTGGATATTCTCTCCGGCGGTCGGGCCTATCTGGGCATTGGCGCGGCCTGGTATGAAGAAGAAGCAAAAGGCTTTGGCATCCCCTACCCCTCCACATCGGAGCGTTTTGAGCAGCTAGAGGACAATTTGCAGTTAGCAAAGGCGCTCTGGGCGAATGATGAGACCTCTTTTGCAGGCCAGCACTTTTCGGCACCAGCCATCACCAACAACCCGCGCCCGCTCTCAACGCCGCATCCCCGCATCATGATTGGCGGGATGGGCCCAAAGAAAACCCTGCGGATGGTGGCTCAATATGCCGATGCCTGCAATTTCTTTGAAGGGGCAGGTACAGAAAATTTGCAAAAAGCGATCAACACGCTTAAAGCACACTGCGAAAGACTGGAGCGCGATTACGACACTATCGAAAAAACATCCCTCGGTACCGTGCATCTCTCCGAGAAAGACACGGTGGACAGCACCATCGATCGTCTCAAAAAGCTGTCTGAGATGGGCTTTAGCCACGCGATATTCAACATGCCGGATGTGTACAAAATCACACCGCTGGAAACCTTCGCCAAAGAAATCATCCCGGCAGCAGCCGAACTCTAAACTGACAGGACTTACGCAGCAGAGGACTGGCAGTCCTAAATATGGCAGTTTTGTGGCTGTAATTACCAAGGACTGCCAGTCCTGCGCCAAATTTGCGTAAATCCTAACCGAATCAAGTTCCAGGCAGGAAACGATTGATCCAAAATCTCTCCCTGAGAACGTTGTCAGGGAGAGATTCTCATAAAGAGAGCTAAACCATGGATTTTATGCAATCAGGGGCAAAGAGAATTTCGCGTCTCTGCCTGAGCTTTCTTATTCTCTCGGTGGTTTTTTGGTTGGTTGCTTGCGGATCAGGTGAACAAGTAACGGCCGTTGCCATTTCATCGCCAACCGCCCGCCCAACCATTTCAATTACGGAAACTGTGCCGACCAGCATAGCCACCCCGCTTCCGGCCACACCTTCCCCAACTTTGACCCCGCCGCCAACAGCCACGCCTACCGCCACAGTCACGCCGACCGCGACACGCTGGTCAGCAGAACCACATCCCTTGCAGATTGAGGTAATGCGGCAGCAATCTTATCCGGGCAGTGAGATCAGTTTTGAGCAAACGCTGGAGCCGGAGGACAACTACAATCGGTACGTCGTTTCTTACCAATCCGAGGAATACAAAATCTACGCCTTGATGACGATCCCGAATGGGGCAAAGCCGGACACTGGCTGGCCGGTCATTGTCTTCAACCACGGGTATGTCAGACCCTCGGAGTACAGTACCACCGGAAACTACGTGCCGTACATGGAAATGCTGGCCAACAGTGGTTATATCGTTTTTAAGTCGGATTATCGGGGACACGGCCGTTCCGATGGCCAAGAAACGGTGGGCGGCGGCTACGGCTTGCCCGACTACACGGCTGACGTCCTCAATGCAGTAGCCTCACTGCAAGCGTATCGCGATGCCGACCCCAATCGTATCGGCATGTGGGGGCATTCAATGGGCGGGCAGATCACCCTGCGGGCGATGGTTGTTTCTCAAGACATCAAAGCCGGTGTGATCTGGAGTGGTGTCGTCTCCCCTTATTCTGATGTCATCGCCCGCTGGGATTTCACCAGAAACCCAGATTTTCCCCCGGAGAGGCTAGATTCATTGCTCGCAACGCCACAATCAGCGGCAAGCAGCTGGCTGCAAAAATTCAGCGGCTGGGTGAACGAATTCGCCACTAAATATGGCAATCCCGATGAGAATCCAGCTTTTTGGAACACGATTTCGCCGAATAGTTACCTGGCGGATCTTTCAGGACCCATTCAACTGCATCACAGCACGTCTGACCAAATGGTGCCGGTGGCATGGTCTGAAACGCTGGTAGAAGAACTTCAAACCGTAGGCAACACATCGTACGAATTCTTCACCTATCCGGATGATAACCACAACATTGTTGTCAATTATGGTACTGCTATGCAGCGCACCGTTGATTTTTTTGATAGATACGTAAAGGGACAATTGGAGGATAACAATGACTGAATGGACAAACGATGAACTTGAGAGGATAGGAAGCGCCGAAGAGCTGCGGATTGCCGGGCAGAAGGCGGATGGCACGCTGCGCAACCCGGTGATCATCTGGATGGTGCCACGCTAAACAAGAAAAACAAGGAGAGTAGAAATGGAATACATAAAACTTGGCAACACCGGACTGGCTGTCTCCCCCATTTGCCTGGGCGCAATGAGCTTTGGCAAAGCAGAAAACTGGGTCCACAATACCTGGGCGCTGAATGAAGAAGACAGCCGCACGATCGTCAAACGGGCGCTGGATTTAGGCGTCAACTTCTTCGATACGGCCAATGCTTATGCCTACGGCCGTAGCGAGGAAATTCTCGGCCGCGCCCTCAATGATTTCGCCAACCGGGATGAGGTAGTCATCGCCACCAAGGTTTTTGTGCCCATGAACCAAAAACCCAACGGCGGCGGCCTTTCCCGCAAGCACATCATGAGTCAGTTGGACCACAGCCTGAAGCGGCTGGGCACCGATTACATTGATCTGTACATTATCCACCGCTGGGATTACAACACCCCCATCGAAGAAACCATGGAAACTCTGCACGATATCGTCAAAGCGGGCAAGGTACGCTACATCGGCGCGTCTGCCATGTATGCGATTCAGTTTCAGAAGGCACTGCACGTAGCCGAAAAACATGGCTGGACGCGCTTTGTTTCCATGCAAAATCACTACAATCTCATCTACCGCGAAGAAGAACGAGAAATGATGCCGCTTTGTGTCGAGGAAAAGATTGCGGTCACGCCTTACAGCCCGCTGGCTTCCGGCCGATTGGCGCGTGCCTGGTCAGAAAGCACCCAGCGCCTGGAAACAGATCCCATCGCCAAGCGCAAATATGACGCCACGGCCGATGCTGACAAACTGGTGGTGGAGCGCGTGGCGGAAGTAGCCGCCAGGCACGGCGTGCCGATGGCCCACATTGCCCTGGCCTGGCTGCGGTACAAAAATCCGGTCGTCGCGCCCGTCATTGGGGCAACAAAGCTGCCTCATTTAGAGAGCGCCGTTGAGTCATTGTCGGTTACGTTGACAGCTGAAGATGTTGCTTATTTGGAAGAGCCGTATATGCCACATCCAATTGTTGGGTTAATTCCGTATGGGGGCCAGCTTTTAAGCGCCCGTAAATAATATTCGCGCAAAAAAATGAAAATAAGTTCAAATGTTAAAGGCATCGGCTTTCTTGTATCGGCCGCATTCGTCATCTCCATTCAGAACATCGTCATCAAATGGATTGGCGGCGATTATTCTGCCTTGCAAATTGTCGCTTTGCGCAGCCTGGTTGCTCTACCCTTCACCCTGGTATTCTACCGCTATGAAGGCCGGCGCGGGCTACCCACCACGAAGATGCCCCGGCTGGAGTATGTTCGAGGTCTTTTCCTTTTTCTCTCCTACACCACATTTATGATGGGGCTGGCCGCCTTACCGCTGGCGCAGATCGAGGCGATACGCTTTTCTGGGCCGCTGATGATCACCTTCTTGTCCGTGGTGATGCTGGGCGAACAGGTGGGGCCACGCCGCTGGTTGGCCCTGGTTGTCGGGTTTCTCGGGGTACTTCTGATCGTTCGTCCTGGTTCGGCCAGCTTCAATTTGGGGTCTGTTTTCGTGTTGATCTCCGTGCTTTTCTACGCGCTGGTTGTCATCCTGACGCGAAAACTGCAAGCTGAGGACAGCAGCGCGACGATGGCGTATTATAGTTCGCTGGTTTATCTGGCAGCAGCGCTGCTTTTGGTACCACTGCCTGCCCTTGTGGGCGAGGTGCCCAACGCCCATCCAAGCATTGCGTTTCTCATTCGCCCCTGGAGCATGCCAACCTTGCTGGATGGGCTTATTATGTGTGGACTGGGGTTTATTTGGGCAGGCTGGATGTATCTGTTGTCACGCGCCTACAGCCTGGCCCAGGCTTCCGTGGCGGCTCCGTTTGAGTATGTGTCGCTGCCGATCAACATCATGTGGGGCTTCCTCATCTGGCGCGAGATTCCCACCTGGATAACCTTGGCTGGAGCGGCGCTGACGTTGGGCAGTGGGCTGTATGTTTTGTATCGGGAGAGAAGGGAACGGCCGTTGCCAGTCCCAACCGGTAAACAAATTTGAGAGACATCGGAGATCAACGAAATGGATATTGAAACATTACAAAAGTGGAACGCCGAACGGGATACATTCAGCATTTTGGAGACAGTTGATGTGCATACGGGGAAAAGGACCGTACTTCAGGAATTTGATACCGTGATTGAAGCACCGAACTGGACGAGCGACGGTTGTTTCCTCATCTCCAACAGCGGCGGCAAAATTCTCAGCTACGAATTGGCCACCGGGGAAAACAAGGAAATCGACACCGACTTTGCCACCAACTGCAACAACGACCACGTGCTCTCGCCAGACAACACACAACTGGCCGTCAGCCATCACACAAACGATGATGCCCAATCGCGAATTTACATTTTACCCTTCGCTGGGGGCACACCTGCGCTCGTGACCGAAAAAGGCCCCAGCTACCTGCACGGCTGGTCGCCTGACGGCAAACGGCTGGCCTACTGCGCCGAACGCGGCGGCCAGTACGACATCTACACGATTTCCGTAGATGGCGGGCCAGAAACCCAACTGACCAATGAACCAGGACTGGACGACGGGCCAGAATATTCACTAGATGGAAAACACATCTGGTTCAACTCCACCCGCAGCGGCCTGATGCAAATCTGGCGCATGGAAGCCGATGGCTCGAACCCCACGCATATGGTTCAGGAAGAGGCCAACGGCTGGTTCCCGCACGTGTCGCCAAACGGCCGTCTCGTGGCCTACATCGCTTACGGCAAAGGTGATGTCGAACCAGGCGATCATCCACCGAACAAAAACGTGGAGCTGCGGCTGGTTTCCGCTGAAGGCGGCGCTTCCCAAACCATCGTGAAGCTTTTTGGCGGCCAGGGCACGATGAACGTAAACTCCTGGTCACCAGATAATCGGACAATCGCCTTCGTTTCATATCGGCTCAAGTAAAAATCTCACGCGAAGGCGCAAAGAAAACTTAGCATCTTGGCGCCTTTGCGTGAGCCTAACAAAAGGAAAATCATGACAACTAGACCTGTAAAAACGGCCGTTATCGGCTGTGGCAACATCAGCAGCATCTACCTGGAAAACGCCTCCAAATGGGAGATTTTGGATTTGGTCGCCTGTGCCAATCGCACCCTGCCCCGCGCCCAGGAGCAGGCCGAGAAGTTCAACGTCCCGCAGGCCAAACCCATTGCTGAGGTGCTGGCCGACCCGGAAATTGAGCTGATCATCAACCTGACCACCCCGGACGTGCACGCCGAAATTGGGCTGGCGGCGCTGCGAGCAGGCAAATCTGTCTACAATGAAAAACCGCTGGCGATTCGTCGGGAAGACGGCCGTATGCTTCTGCAAGAAGCCGAAATGCGCGGTCTGCTGGTCGGCTGTGCTCCAGATACCTTTTTGGGCGGCGGCTTGCAAACTTGCCGCCAGATTCTGGACTCCGGCGAAATCGGCACCCCGGTAGCAGCCCAAGCATTTATGCTCATCCAAGGCCCGGAACGGTGGCACCCCAGCCCGGAGTTCCTCTTCCAGGTCGGTGCGGGACCGCTGTTTGACATTGGCCCGTACTACCTCACGGCGCTTATCTCGCTGCTCGGCCCGGTGCGCCGCGTCACCAGCTCGGCGCGGAAGACCTACACCGAGCGCACCATTGGCAGCGGCCCGAAGCAGGGGCAAAACTTCGCTGTGGGAACGCCCACCCACATCGCCAGCATCCTCGATTTTGCCAGCGGCCCCGTTGCCACACTAACCACCAGCTTCGACGTCGCCGTCTCGGCGGGCGCAGCGATTAATTTGTACGATGTCGGCGGCGCTTTGCTGGAAATTCAGGGCACCAAAGGCACGCTCTGCCTACCCGACCCGAACATGTTTGATGGTCCCGTGCGCGTGCGCGGCCTGAATGAAAAAGAGTGGCGCGAGGTGCCCTTAACCCACGGCCACACCAGCAACAGCCGCGGCATTGGCGTGGCCGATATGGCGTACGCGCTGCGCCACGGCCGTTCCCACCGGGCCAATGGCGAGATGGCGTACCACGTGCTAGATGTGATGCACGGCGTGCTGGAATCGTCCAGCAGTGGGCAGCATGTACAGGTAAAGAGTGGTTGTGAACGGCCGTCTCCCCTGCCCGCCGATCTACCAGAACATCAGCTAGACGCTTAATGGCTTAATCGCGGCGAAAACGGCGGCGGCGACGATTGGATACGGTCGCTTCTTCCCCATGATGTTTCGGTACAGCAGGCAGCGGGGTCTCCGCTTTCATGCCAGCTTTGATGAGACGGCGCATTTCGGCATCAAGCCTGGGGTCTGTTTCGATAGGGGTGTAGGCGGCGAGGCGTTGGGTAACGGCCGTTTTCGCTCGTTCGGCCAGGGTTGGTGAACCAGCCTTCTGCCAATTTTCCCGGTTTTGCCGGTCAATTATTGCATCCGGCAGGTAAAGCGACTGCGGCCAAAGGGTCAGCGTATGCTCGGCGGTGATGAGGTGCTGCTCGTCCAAAAGCTGGCGCACCAGATCGACCGTCGGTAAATCTTCCTGCACCCTCATTTCCTGCACAAAATGGAGTGCCTGGCCGCACAAATCATTGTCCACCACCAGCTTTTCCAGGCTGAAGACCAGCACATAATCCAGCATGCCCGGCCCCGACACGGAATTCACCCCCGCCAGCGCCGCCAGCAGGGCGCTGCCAAACGTCTCAGCCCCGGCCTGCGCATCCAGAAACTTGCCGTCGCTGAGGGCCATGTACGCCTGGGTAGGCAAATTGAGATGTTTGCCAACGGCCGTATACGCCACGTCCAAATGCAGCGCCTCGATTGCCGCCATCGGCGAAGTCGCTGCTTTCATGTGGAAGGCAGCCGGCGCACCGCCAAACAGCACCGGCGCACCGGGCTGCACAATTTGGGCCATCGTCAGTCCGGCCAATACGTCCACCGTGTGGAACACCGTGGCCCCAACCAATGTTACCGGGGCGATGAGCCCCATCAGCGTGACGGGCACAATCTCCACCGGGATGCCCGCCTCCACACAGTCCAGCAAATTTTGGCAAGAATCCTCACTGTAGCGGAAGTTGCCCGTGGCCGTGATCGTAAAAATCGACATCGGGCAAGCTATTAAATCAGCCCGATCCTGCCGGAACAGGGCCATCATCTCCGCCATGCGCGGCACGCCGTGCTCCGTAAACGCGCCGGACACCACCGGCTTCAGCGAGTTGGTCAGGCACAGATACAGCCGCCAGGCATCAGACACATCCGCTTCAATGTCATCATTCGTAGAAAAGGCAGTGGCCAGGTAAGCAATGTGCTCCAGGCCATCGGTAAGGCGCACGTATTCGACAAAATCGGCCGTATTGGCCAGCCGCGTCTCACCCGTTCGATGATCCAGCACGTTTAGCCCGCTGGAACCAGGCACAAAATGCACCTTATCGCCGCCCAGCTTGGCATGGGGCTTGCCTTCGCGATCATACAAGGTAAATGATGACGGCGTGGCCCCAATAGCCCATTCCACCACATCGGCCGGGAACAGAACGCGCTCCCCGGCCCCATCCAGCTTCAGGCCGTAATCCAACAGCCGCTGGCGCAGCATCGAGCCACGCACTTCAATGCCAATCTCGCTCAAAATGCGCTTGGCTTCGTCCAAAATTTGGGTGATCAGTTCAGGGGATACAATATTCAGGCTGGGGCGCATGGCAAACCTCTTTGATTGTTGGGCAATTTTGCAAAATTGTCCTACGTGTTTTGTCCCTACACAATTTGTGGCTGAGTGCCGATTGTATAGTCAGAGGAAAACAGCGCCAAAACTGTGTGCAGGAACGGCCGTTTCCGCTACCATTACCCCATGAGCAAACTCACCACCGAAGCGTACGTCCAGGGCGTGCTGGCCGGGGACCGGATGATACTCGCCCGGGCAATTACGCTGGTAGAAAGCAATGCGCCACGCCACTTTGAGCAAGCTCAGAAGGTGCTGGCGCAGCTTCTGCCGCATACCGGCCAATCGATCCGGGTAGGCATTACTGGCGTGCCGGGGGCGGGCAAATCGACGCTGATTGAAACGTTGGGGCTTAAGCTGGTCCGGTCGGGACACAAGGTGGCGGTTTTGGCGGTTGACCCTACCAGCTCCATCACCAAAGGCTCCATTTTGGGCGACAAAACCCGGATGGAAATGTTGACGCGAGAGGAGAATGCGTTTGTACGGCCGTCCCCCACCGGCGGCATGTTGGGCGGCGTGGCCCGCAAAACGCGCGAATCGATCCTGGTGTGCGAAGCGGCCGGCTACGATGTGATCCTGGTAGAAACAGTGGGTACGGGCCAAAGCGAAATTGCCGTGCGGTCGATGGTTGATTTTTTCCTGCTGCTGCTGGTGCCCGGCGCAGGGGATGAACTGCAAGGCATCAAAAAAGGGGTGGTGGAGATTGCTGATGCCATTTTGATCAACAAAGCAGACGGCGAAAACAAAATTGGGGCTGAAGCAGCTCGCACAGAGTACAACCGCGCGCTGCATTACCTCACACCGGCCACAGAAGGCTGGCGGCCCCGTGCTTACACGGCCTCTGCACTCGAAGGGAGCGGCATCGACAAAATTTGGTCGGTCATAGAATCGTTTCGCGAGAAAATGCGTGAATCCGGAGCATGGCAGGCCCGGCGCGGGGCGCAACTGGAAGATTGGCTGCACACGGTCATCGCCGAACAGCTTAGGCAAGACTTTTACAACCAGCCCGCTGTACAAGATGCACTGCCGGAATTAGAAACGGCCGTACGCCAGGGTACCCTTCCCCCCACCGCCGCCGCGCTACAATTGCTGCAAATTTATCGCGAATCTTCTCCAAAGTAATCGTTTTTCCTCGACTAAAATCAGATTGACGCGCCAACTTTTATAGCTCATAATGTAATCAGAAAATACCTCAGCATTTTCGACTCATAGGGAAGAGAAGTACCACTATCGTTGGCTATGCTCATAAAAAGGTGATTGTAGCAGTCGTATCGAGGAGGTACACCAATGAGCCAAAAGTCACCCAAAAAATCTAGAGAAAGCACTCCTTATCAATCCTCGGAAGAATTGTATCAGGCCCTTTTTGAACAAGCTGCCGAAGGCATCTTCATTGCCGATAAGCAGGGACGTTATATTGAAGTGAACCAGCGCGGCTGCGAGATGCTGGGGTACTCGCGTGCGGAGCTTTTAAGTCTCACGATGAAGGATCTGCTCCCTAAAGCGGACCAGACGCGCGATCCACCGCTGCTAGATGAGTTACGCGCCGGCAATACAATCCTGAAGGAACGGCACCTGCGCTGTAAAGACGGCCGTTTACTCCCAGTAGAAATCAGTGCGCGGATGCTGGCAAACGGCCATTTTCTGGGCATGGTGCGCGACATCAGCAAACGCAAGCAAGCAGAGGAACAACTTCGCGAGAGCAACGAACGCTTTCGCCTGCTGGCCGAATCTTCTCTCACCGGCATCTACCTTATTCAGGATAATCGCTTTCGCTATGTAAACCCGGCCATGGCCCAGATTTTTGGCTACCAGGTGGAAGAAATCGTCGATAAACTCGGTCCCATGGGCCTGGTTTATTCAGACGACCAAACCCTGGTGGCCGAAAACATCCGCCGCCGCGTCGAAGGCGAGGAGGAAGCACTCCATTATGATTTCCGCGGTATGCGCAAAGATGGTTCGGTGATCCATGTTGAAGTACATGGCCGGCGGATTGAATACGGTGGAAAAACCGGCGTAATCGGTACACTGGCAGATATTACCAAACGCAAACAGGCCGAAGAGGCCTTACGCGCCAGCGAAGAACAGCTGCAAATGGCGCTGGACGCGGCGCAGATGGGTCAGTGGAGCTGGAATATCGCTGCCGACGAAGTAACATGGTCCCCGCAATGTCTGGCACTGTATGGCTTACCACCCGATACGCAAATGAACTATGAACGCTTTCTGCAGGCATTGCATCCGGATGACCGAAAGCATATCGACCAAGCGTTACGTCGAGCCGTTGAGGAGCGCGCCGGATACGATGAGCAAAAACGCACCATCTGGCCAGATGGATCGACCTACTGGACAGCCTCGCGTGGCAAAGTCTATTACGACGACACGGACCGACCAGTCCGCATGGTTGGCGTAAGCTTCGATATTACAAAATGGAAGGAAGCCGAAAAAGAACATCAAACCCATCTCTGGTTTCTAGAAAGCCTGGATCAAATCAATCAGGCAATGCAAGGAATAAGTGATATCGAGCAGATGATGAGCAATGTACTCGATACGATGCTGTCCATTTTCGACTGTGATCGAGCCTGGCTTGTCTATCCCTGCGATCCAGAAGCAGCCAAATGGCAAGTACAAATGGAGAGAACACGTCCAGAATACCCGGGGGTTCTCCCGATTGGCGTTGAACTACCCTTGGATCCGATGGGGACGGCCGTATTCACGACTTTGAGAGAAGCCCATGGGCCGGTTCAATTTGGCCCGGAGGCTGAACATCAAGTGCCGGTAGAGATGGCCGAGCGGTTCAGCCTTCAATCTTTCATTGCTATGGCGCTTTATCCTAAAGTGGGGCAACCCTGGTCGTTTGGATTGCACCAGTGTGGCTATCCACGAGCCTGGACGCCGGAGGAAGAGCGGCTTTTCCAAGAGATCGGCCGACGGCTGGCCGACAGCCTAACCAGCCTGTTGGCCTATCGCAACCTGCGCGAAAGTGAGCGGAAACTGGCAGAAGCTGAACGAATCGCCCATATCGGCTGGTGGGACCGGGATTATGTTGCTGACAGCATCACCCTTTCAGACGAAGCGTGTCGCATCTTTGGCTTGCCATTCGAGGAACAAGGACACGATCTGGATCGATGGCATAAACAGTGGCAAGCACTGATCCACCCAGATGATCGGCCTGGTGCGGCCCAGGCCGCTTCAGCTGCCCTGCAACACGGTCCGCGCTACGATGTGGAATACCGCGTAATCCATCGCGACGGCGAGGAGCGGTTTGTACGCAGTCAGGGGGATGTGACCTGGGATGATTCAGGCCAACCTCAGCGCATGTTTGGCATCATGCAAGACATCACGGAGCTGCGCCATATTGAGGATGAGCTGCGGCACAATCGTGAGGCCGCCCTACATTTCTCCAAACAGTTGGCAACACTTCAGGAGGTCACCAATCAACTCTCCAAGGCCGAGTCTTCGGATGATTTATGCCGACAAGCTGTGCAATTCGGACGCTCAGACCTGGGATTTGATCGCGTCAGTATCTGGTTTATTGAAGAGGATTTGGGCTTGATGCGCGGTTCGTTTGGGACGGATGAGCATGGCCAGCTGCGGGATGAGCGAAACGCAAGAATTAAATTCAGGCACAGAGGATTAGCCTGGCAAGTTTTCTCGCAAAAGGAATCAAATGCTCTGGTTAAGCATCAGAAACTTTACAATCATGAGGGCCAAAAAGTAGGTGAAGGTGACAATGCTATCGCTGCCCTTTGGAATGGTGATGAGGTAATCGGCATCATCAGTGTCGATAATTTATCCAGCCAGCACCCGATCAGCAAACATCAGCTTGAAGTTTTGCGACTTTATGCCACTACGTTGGGTCATCTTATCCGGCGCAAGCGGGTGGAAGAGTCACTGCGGCAGCATCAGGTACAACTGCAACATGTTGTCAACACGGTACCGGCGGGCGTTTTATTGTTAGATGCCCACGGCCGTATCTACCTCATGAATCCTGTTGCCGAACAATATCTGGCTGTGTTGGTACCTGATTGGGCAGACGGCCATTTAACCCACCTGGGCCAACGGCCGTTAAACGAGCTGTTTACCTCGCCCGAAGAAAGCCTGTGGCATGAAATTACCGTCGATAACCTTATTTTTGAAGCGATCGCCTGCCCAGTCGAAAACAGTCCTAAAAATGGCGGCTGGGTCCTAATCGTGCGCGATATTACGCAAGAACGGGACTTTCAGCAGCGCGTGCAGCGGCAAGAACGCCTGGCGGCTGTGGGGCAGCTGGCCGCCGGCATTGCCCACGATTTCAACAACATCTTGGCAGTGATCGCCCTTTATACACAACTCATTTCGCGCACCGTCGAAATGCCGGCACGAATTCAGGAACGATTGCACACCATCGAACAGCAAATAAAACGAGCCACAGATTTGATCCAGCAGATCCTCGACTTCAGTCGTCAATCCGTCCTGGAAAGACAGCCGGTCGATTTGCTGCCTTTCATGGAAAAGCTAGCCACACTCCTGGAGCGCACCTTGCCAGAGAATATCCACGTTGAACTGGAGCATGATGCTGAAGCATACTTCATTCAGGCCGATCCTTCACGGATCCAGCAGGTGGTGATGAACCTGGCCGTTAACGCCCGCGACGCCATGCCGGATGGCGGACATCTGAAAATCGGGCTGGCCCATGTGCAAACAGAGAAGCCCAAGCCCATGCCGGTACAAGACCTGCCTCCTGGCGATTGGGTTCAAATTGAAGTAGCCGATAGCGGCGAGGGCATTCCGCAAGAGGCACTTTCCCACATTTTTGAGCCATTCTTTACAACCAAGCAAGTTGGTGAAGGAACCGGTTTAGGCCTGGCCCAGGTTTATGGCATTGTGCAGCAGCATGAGGGCTATATTGATATAACAACCGAGGTCGGGCAGGGGACAACCTTCTTTTTATACTTTCCGGCGCTCAACATCGGCACCAGCCCAATGGAAATTGTGGAAAGAGGTGAGTTACAGTCGGGGCAGGGACAAAGAATCTTATTGGTTGAGGATGACCACACTACGCGTGAAGCGTTGCTGGACAGCCTGGCACAGTTGAACTATGAAGTTTTGGCGACGACAAACGGCCGTGAAGCATTAACCTTTCTGGCAGCCAAAGCAAATGAGATTGATTTGGTGCTAAGTGATGTCGTCATGCCAGAAATGGGCGGCACTGCCTTGTTCCACGCCATGCAGGAGCAAAATCTGACCATACCAATTGTGCTGTTAACGGGACATCCGCTCAGTAAAGAGATGGAAAATCTTCAGAAGCGAGGATTGGCAGGTTGGCTGCCCAAACCACCCGACCTGGTAAACCTGAGCAACCTGCTGGCAAAGCTGCTGGCTGATTAGTTTTCCCCCGTCAAAATGTAAGCCTTTGGTCGCCAATCCAAATTGAGATCAACCAGGTTTACGGTGGGATCGAGGAGCAGGCAGCTGAGACGGCCGTTCCAACTCACATACGCTTCTGCCCGCACTTCCACCGGCTGTGGATATCGTTCCGCCAAAAAGTGGGCAAACTGCACAATCATGTCTGGCTGGAACGCCATCTGCTTCTCCTGCTGCAAGGTCAGATAGTCGCTGGGCAGCACCAGCCACTCGGCGCCGCTGACCGGATCGCGCACAAAAAAGGTCACCTGCCCCGTTTTCTCCACCAGCATCACCCGCCAGGCAAAGCGGGACCCTTCCTCGTTCCAGTTGACGTTACCGGGATAAAGCCAATGTCGCAGCGGCAGCAAAATCTGAATCAGAAAGAAGATCGCCAGTAGAGGGGTCAGCCAGGGCGACGGCCGTTTTCGTTCCTGCACCAGCTTCTGATTCGATTCAACCAAAACGCGCCAGTCGAAGAAAACGAGGGTGCAGGCAATCATAATCCAGGGGAACATGCCGATGTTGAACAGCAGGCCGGTGAGTCCGTGGAAGAGGATGACGGCCGTATACGCCCAAACCCGCGTCCTGCGCCAGCTCAGCCAAAATGGAATCGTCAAATCGAACAGCATGCCCGCCCAGCTCATCAGGTATGGCAGCCAGGACTGGTCAAACAGCGGGCCAATGAGCGGCGTGCCGGTACGGGCGTGCAGCCAGATGGTCAATGGCTGAGCGGCCAGCAGCCAGTCGGCGTTGATTTTGGCCACACCGGCAAAAAAGTAAACCAGGCCCAACTGCCCACGCACCAGCCAGATCATCCAGGCGGGCACGGTTTGTTGTGGTGGTATGCGGCCCAAACGGCCGTCCACCGACCAGGCCGCCCCCAACGGTAAAAAAATCAGCAAGAAGCTAAACAGTGAGACAAAATAGTAATGGTTGAGGTAGTAGCTTTTGTCGATCAGCTCAACGTAGGTGAAAAGTAAAAAGAAACTGGCCAGGCTAAAACGGGTTAAAAATCCGGCGGCGATGGTGAGTCCTAGCACCGCCAAAACGATGAAGATGAACCACATGCCGGTGGGGGGCAACGGCCGTATCCAACCAAATCCAGCATAAGTAAATGACCACCACCAGAGGTAGTGGCTTTTCTCTGGGGCACCTAGAAGGTGCGCTCCTACCTTTCTAATCGAATAAGCTTCTTT
>PABI01000150.1 GCA_002699125.1 Anaerolineaceae bacterium | reverse complement strand
TCAATGCCCGTGCTCTGCAGCGTGTTCGCCATATCAAAACTCAGGCACAGGCACCATGAGTTGGCGTTATGTTAACGCCGACCCTCGACAGAAGGAAGTGAGAGAAAATGGATACTGAACTTTTAGCACAAGCTCAAGAATTGATTTTAACCTATGGCCTCAATATTTTAGGGGCCATCGTTATCATTCTGGTTGGCCGCTGGCTGGCCGGGGTTGTTTCGCGCTGGGTGAAAAAAGCGCTGGAAAAAACCAGCGGCAGCGAAGCCTTGCCGCGTTTTTTGAGCAACCTCGCCTACTACGCCATTTTGGCCTTTGCCGCAGTGGCGGCGCTGGCGCGTCTGGGGGTGCAAACAGCTTCATTTATCGCCGTATTGGGCGCGGCTGGTTTGGCCATTGGCCTGGCGCTGGAAGGTGCATTGTCAAACTTTGCCTCCGGCGTCATGATTTTGTTGTTTAAACCATTTGAAATTGGCCATTACGTTGAAATTAGCGACTCTTTCGGCCAGGTAACAGATATCAAAATTTTTAATTCGGTCTTGCAGACGCGCGATAAGAAAACAGTCATTATTCCCAATGGACTCATTATTAGTGACAAGATAGTCAATTACTCCAAGCTGGGCTTTATTCGGGCCGACATGGTGTTTGGCATTGGTTACGATGATGATTTGTTAAAAGCCAAGCGTATTTTAGAGGAGATGGTGGCCGAAGATGATCGGGTTCTGGCTGAACCGGCACCCCGCGTGGCTGTACTGGAGCTGGCCGACAGCAGCGTCAATTTTGCGGTACGGCCGCACGTCAAAATCGAAGATTACTGGGACATTTTGCTAGACATGCCCGAGCGCGTGAAGCTGCGCTTTGACCAGGAAGGCATCTCCATTCCCTTCCCACAGCGCGATGTACATTTATTTCAATCAAATTAGTACGGGTCTTTCAGATTTCGTGGGGCTTTGCGTGATGCGCGATCAAAAATTGCTGACGTGACAAAAAGGAGAAATCATGTCCCAAACAGCATCCTGGCAAGAATCTGATTCGCAAGATTTTATTGATTACGGCCGTTACTTCGTCCCCCAACGTGAATACCAGCTGCAAACCATCGCAGACCTCATTCCGCAGCCCGACGGCCCGGCTCACATTCTGGAACTGAGCTGCGGCGAAGGGCTGCTGGCTGAACATCTGCTGGCGCGCTTCCCCGACGCCACGCTGCACGGCTATGATCTTTCACCGGCCATGCTGGCCCAGGCCAAAAACCGGCTGGCGCATTATGGCGACCGGTTTGTGCCGCGCCAGTTCGATCTGGCCCAAACCGAATGGCGCACGGCGGAACCAGTTTTCCACGCCGTCGTCAGTTCGCTCACTATTCACCACCTGGACGGACCAGACAAGCTGCGCCTGTTTTTGGATGTGTACCGGATGCTGCAACCCGGTGGTGTGCTGGTCATTGCTGATTTAGTCGCTCCGGCGCGGGCCTTGGGAACGGCCGTTGCGGCCAAAGCGTGGGATGAAGCGGTGCGCCAGCGCAGCCAGCAGCTGGACGGCAACGATAGCGCGCTGATTCAGTTTGAGCGGCTCAAGTGGAATCTTTTCCGTTACCCGGAGGACCCGGCCGAAGCGATCGACAAGCCAAGCAGCTTGCTGGACCAGTTGAAATGGCTGGAGCAGGCGGGCTTTACGGCCGTTGATCTTCATTGGGCATTCGCCGGACACGTCATTTACAGCGGTGTAAAACCATGAGTGTCGGACGGTTTTTAGGCGGCATTATGGCCCTGGTGCGCGAATTGGAAAACGGCCGTTATCTTCTCTTGCAGCGCGCCAGCAGCAAAGACGTAGGCGCCGGCACCTGGGAATGTGTCACCGGGCGCGTGGACCAGGGCGAAGGTTTTGAACAGGCGCTTTACCGCGAAGTGGAGGAAGAGCTGGGCGTACGTCCCGAAATCGAATTTATTTTGGGCACAACCCATTTTTATCGCGGACTTGCCAGTCCCGAGACGGAGCTGCTGGGCATGGCCTATGCCTGCACCATTCCCACCGCCAGCGTCATTCAGCTCAGCGCCGAACACGATGCCCACCACTGGTTTGACGCTGCCGAGCTTGTTCGCTTTTTGCCAGAGAAACATTGGCTGCTGCCCGTCGTGGCCCGAGCCGAATTCATGCGGCAGCATTGGCCCGATGAACTGAGAGCCTATTTTGCGGAACGGCCGTTTGACCTCAGCTAATTTTTCCACTGATTATGCAGGTTGGCCAACCAAAAATCTGTGTTAATCTGCGTAATCTGCGGATTTATTTTCAAGGGAGGAATATATGAGCGATGAATTTGAAGAAATGCTAACCACCGCCAGCCCCGACGTAGCTGACCTGGCACGGCAGGCCAAAACGTTGATTCAAGATGTGATGCCCGATGTAGTAGAAGTGGTCTGGCTCAATCAGCGCATCAGCGGCTACGGTGTGGGTCCCAAGAAAATGTCGGAGCAGTTTTGCTACATTGCAATTTTCAAGGAGCGCATCAACCTCGGGTTTTACTACGGCAGTGACCTGCCCGATCCGCAAAATTTGCTAGAAGGCAGCGGCAAAAGCCTGCGCCACATCAAAATCAGCCGCCGCGAGCAGCTGGAAAATCCCGCCCTGCGCGATTTGGTCGAGGCTGCTTCCAATCACTTGCCCAAGCTGAAGCAATAACATGCCACTACCTTAACGCCCTTTATTGATGCTCACTTCCAATTGCCGGGCCAGCTCCTGTACATACGGCTCCTGAAGCAGCTGCAAATGGCCACCAGGAATTTCATATATCTGTACCTTTTGCGATGTTAACCGGCTCCAGCCCATATCTGCCGGAATTTCTTCTGCCACATCTCCGCGACGAAAAACAGCTAAATCACCCGGATAAGGTTCAGGAACGTACTGTTTGCGCGCCGTGCGGGCGGCGGCCAACATTTCATAGTTTTGCAGATGATGCGGCAACGGCCGTCTTACCGCTTTATAGAATCGGACCAACCATTTATCGCGTGATTTGTTCAGGCGTCGCCAGCTGCGCCGCACGGGAGCCGAGGCTGCGTACAGCTGGCGCATCGTACTGGCGATCATGAGCTTCATTTTGGCCACGCCGGTTAACTGCTCAGGATCCTCGCCTTCAAAATCATCCAGCCGGGGCAGGCCCGCCGGTGGAATTATCTGCCCGTTATAGCCAGGCTCAAGGGCGTCTATCAGCGCGACCAAGGCGACGGTTTCCCCCAACCTGGTGAGCTGTTGGGCCATCTCAAAGGCGACAATGGCCCCAAAACAAAAGCCACCCACGTAATAAGGCCCTTCAGACTGTACCTGCCGAATCTCTTGCAAATAGGCTGCGGCCATCTTTTTTACGTTCTCTTTTGGATGGCCGCTGGCTCCACTGCCTTTGCCGGGTTGCAGCCCGTAAAATGGCTGTTCGGCCCCCAGATGCTGGGCCAACGCACGATAATGGTAGACGTGCCCCGCGCCACCATGCACACAGAAAAACGGCCGTTTACTCCCTGAAGGCGCAATCGGTACCAGCGAAGACCAGGTATCGGTCTCGCCGTTTTGGCGCATCACGGCAGCCAGCTCGGCCACAGTTGGCGCTTGAAAGATAGTGGCCAACGGTATTCGGGACTTAAAAACCTTTTCAATTTGGGCAAACAGGGCAATCGTCTGCAATGATTGTCCGCCGATTTCAAAATAGTTGTCATGGATGCCGATCGGGCGAATATCCAGGATCATTTCCCAAATATTAACCAGCTGATTTTCCAGGGCATCGGTGGGTGGCGCGTAGCTGTCATGGTTCAGCAGGGCGGTTTGGTCGGGCAGGGGCAGTTGGGCGTAATCAATTTTGCCATTGGGGGTAAGCGGCAGCTGTTCCAGCGGTACAAAAGCGGCCGGCAGCATGTAGGATGGCAGCGTTTTGGCCAGTTCTGTGCGTAAATCTGTGGGGGAAAACGGCCATTCTCCGGCCATCACCACATACGCCACCAGCTGTACTTTGCCCGTGTGGCTGGCCGGTGCAGTTACAATCGCGTTGGCCACCCCGTCAATTTGCCCTAATGCCGCTTCAATCTCCAGCAGCTCTACGCGGAAGCCCCGAATTTTTACCTGCCGGTCGGCACGACCATGGAACATAACCATGCCTGCGGGCGTGTAGCGGCCCAAATCGCCGGTGCGATACCAGGTGTCATCTGGATTGCCCGTCAGCGGGCTGGCGACAAATCGCTTTGAGGTGAGCGACGTGTCGTGCAAATATCCCTGTGCCAGATACGGCGTGCGGATATAAATTTCGCCCAGCTCGCCAATGCCCGCCAGCCGCTGGTTGGCGTTTAGCACCAGCAGCTGCACATCGGCAATGCCTTGGCCAATGGGCACCAGATTTTCGGCAGCATCCCCTGTGACTTCAGTGGGCGAGGCAATATGGTAAGCCATTGCCTGCGGGGTTTCGGTGGTGCCGTAAAAGTTAACGCAGGTCACGTTATCGGCCAGAGTCTGCAAGGTTTGAACATCTTGCCGGGTGAGCCGGTCGCCGCCAAAAAAGGCGTAGCGCAGGGTGGGCAGCGCAACGGCCGTTTGCGCTGCAGTGGTCATGGCTATTACCTGCCCCAATGCTGGCGTGAGGTGGGCTGCGGTAATTTGGTGTTTTTCCAGCCATCGGGCCAGTTCACCCGGCTGAAGCAACTCATCCTGGGTGGGAATATACAATGCTGCCCCGGCCAGCAGCGGCGTAAAGATGTCGCGCAGCAGCGGGTCATGGGCCAAACCAGAAAGCATCGAGAAGCGATCTTCTGCCTTTAGACCAAAGGTCTTGATCTGCCAGGGGAAGAAATGGGACAGCGGGCGGTGACGGCCCAAAATGCCCTTGGGCTTCCCGGTGGTGCCCGAGGTGAAAATGAGGTAGGCAAGATCGTCGGGGTTAACGGTGATTTCAGGCGGTGTTGTTGGCTGCTGGGCGATGGCGGCGGGGACGGCCGTTGGTGCCGCCGGCAGCGTCAGGCGGCAGGCCAAATCAGTCTGGTCTAGCCATTCTGTAATGGTGGGTGGCGGGGAGACGGCCGTTTCCAGCTGAATCCAGCCTTTGGGTTGTGCTTCCAGCAGATAACGCTGCAAACGTCCTGCCGGATACGCCGGGTCCAAAATCAAAAACGCGGCACCTGCTTTTAAGATGCTCAACATGCTCCAAACCAGCGACGCTGCCCGATCAGCATAAATCGCCACGATGTCGCCAGAACCAATATCGTTGGCGCGTAAATAATGGGCCAACTGATTGCTGTGCGCTTCCAGTTCCCCGTACGTCCACGCTGCCTGGGCATCCCACAGCGCCACTTTTTCAGGCGCGTTTTGCGCCTGCTGAGACACCAAAGCATGTATTGCCCCCGGCCACGTTTCTGGCTGGGGTTTTACGGGATTGGGCAGCCGCTGCCGGGCTGTCTTGGTTACCAGCTGATAATCGGCCAGCTTGTGGTTGGGCTGCCTGATGATTTGGCTTAGCAATATTTGGAACTGGCGCAAAAGCTCGGCCATGCGAACGGCCGTAAACAGATCGGCATTGTAAATTAAGCGGAGGTGAATACGGCCGTCTTGCTCCCGCGCATAAAGCGTCAGATCAAACTTCGATTCCCGATCCGTGCGCGAGACGCGCTCCACCTGCAAACCGGCCAAATCCAGTTGATATAGTTCCACATTCAACATGTTAAAGAACACCTGGAAGATAGGCGTTCGGCTTAAATCCCGCTCTGGCTTTAACGCTTCCAGCAGCTTTTCAAACGGTAAATCCTGGTGGGCATATGCGCCCAATGCCTCTGTGCGAACCGCCGCCAGCAGTTCCCGAAACGTTAAATCATCGGCCACATCGGTGCGTATCACCAAATTGTTGATGAAAAATCCAATCAGATTTTCGATTTCTGCCCGGTTGCGCCCGGCGATGGGCGTGCCCACCACAATGTCTTCCTGCCCGGCCAGCCGACGCAGCAAAATTTTAAAGGCAGAAAGAAGCGTCATAAACAGGGTGGCATTTTCCCGTCGGCTCAGCGCGTTCAGCTCCGTGGTTAACGATTCGGGCAGCACTAAAACTTCTCGTCCGCCGCAGAAGGTTTGTTTATTCGGCCGTGGGTAATCAGTGGGCAGTTCTAAAAAGGGCGGCGCGCCGGTTAACTGCTCGCGCCAATATGCAAGCTGGTCGTCCAATGTTTGCCCAGACAGCCATTCCTGCTGCCATACAGAAAAATCAGCATACTGCACCGGCAGTTCAGGCAGCGGCTGTGGGTCGTCAGCGACATATCCGGCATACAGCGTTGATAATTCTTGCAGCAAGATGCCTTGCGAGGAGCCATCTGAAATAATATGGTGCTTGGTGATGGCTAAAACATATTGTTCATTGGCTACCTGGAACAAAGCGGCGCGTAATAAAGGACCTGTTTTTAGGTTGAACGGCCGTCTATTAAAAGCAGCTATTTTTTGTTGAAGTTCATCTTCCAATACCGTTTTGGCAGCCTGCCGCAAATCAAATTGCTCCAGATGAAAGGCCATTTCGGGCAGAATTACCTGATAAGGCACACCGTCATCTTGGCCAAAAACCGTACGCAATGATTCATGCCGCTCGATGATTCCATTAAAGCTGCGCGCCAATGCCTCAATATTTAGCTTTCCGTGGAGCCGGTACGCGACAGAGATGTGGTAGGCAGCACTTTCGGGCTCTAGCTGGTTTAAAAACCAGAGACGCTGCTGCGAGAAAGAGAGCGGCATATGGTCTTGCCGCGGAACTGGTTCAATCGCCGCTGTCAGTTCTCTCGGCTGAGCCTGCCGAGCGGCTAGCAGCGCGGCTAGTTCAGCAACGGTCGGATTGGCAAACACATCCAGCGGTTCAACTTGGCCCAGGCGCTGCTGGCGAATTCGGGAAACAAGCTGTGTGACCGACAGCGAATGACCGCCCAGCTCAAAAAAGTTATCATGAACCCCGATTTGCTCAACGTGCAAAACCTGAGACCATATTTGCGCTAAGATCTGTTCTATTTCAGAGCGAGGGGCAACGTAATCGGTTAATCGCTCCGGGTGGCTCAGGTCAGGAATGGGCAAGGCTTTGCGGTTAACTTTGCCATTGGGTGTTCGCGGCAGCGCGTCCAGCGTGACAAAAAATGAAGGAACCATGTAGTCTGGCAGCTTGGTTTTAAGCAAATCGCGAAGGCCGCGCCGCGAAATTTCTTCATCGTCTGGAGGCACAACATAAGCGATTAGCTTCATGTTGCCCGCAGGATCTTTGTGTCCCACAACAACCGTTTCCCCCACCTGGCCAGAATCACGGAGGGCGCCTTCAATTTCGGTCAATTCAACCCGAAATCCGCGAATCTTTACCTGGAAATCTTTGCGTCCGCGATGTACCAGACAGCCATCGGGCAAAATAACGCCTAAATCACCGGTGAGGTAAGTGCGTTCTCCGCTGTCTGGATGCTCACGGAAAACCTTTTGTGTTAAATCTGGGCGCTGCCAATACCCAAGCGAAATATATTTGCTGCGAACAACAATCTCTCCGATTTCACCTGGCCCCACCGGTTGTCCGGCTTCATCCAGGATCATGACATCCATATTTTCTACAGGATAACCAGGGGGCACGACGCTGCCATGCAGGATTGTGTCCTTGTCCAGCACAATTTGGCGCATGGTGCCTGCTTCCGTCGAGCCAATGCCAACATACAGTAATGCCTGGGGAAAATGCCGTTTATACAGTTCCACATCGCTGCTTAGCGTTGCTTCGCCCCCCATAATAATTCCGCGCAGATAGGGGAACGCTTGTTCAGACGTTAACGTTTGGGCAAAAAAGCGGAAGAGCGAGGCAACGGAATGATAAACAGTGATTTTTTCCTGAAGCAGCGTGCGCGTTAATTCAGGCAACCCATGTTCCTTTACATCAACATGATACAGTCCTGCCCCATTGAGCAGCGCATTGTAAATGACTCTAACGGCGCCCATTACACTACTTGAATACAGCAAAATCAATCGATCATTGGCCGTAATTTGGTACAGCAACGTGTTGTTACGGCAGTTATGCAGTAGATTGCGATGATTTTGCATGACGCCTTTCGGCCGTCCGGTGGAGCCACTGGTATAGATGATGTATGCTAGGGTGTCGGGCGAAATGGGGTGGTGAGGATTCTCGCCTGAAATATCATCAGGAATTTCATCCAGATTAATGATGTGACCACCATCGGCAATGAGCTCATGGGCCAATGCTTGATGCTCAGTTGTGGTAATGAGGATGCCTGGCTGAGAGTCGGCAATAATCAGGTTGAGTCTTTCTCGTGGAAATGAGGGATCGATAGGAATGTAGGTTTTGCCACTCTTGAGCGTGCCTAACATTGCTGCTAAAAAAGCGCCGCCCTGTTTAAGCAGCACGCCAACCATGCTTTCCTCTATGTCTGTATCTTGTTGCAGAATGGTGTGGGCAATGCGATTGGCAGCTTCGTTTAATCCAGAAAATGTGAGGCTTTCCGTTTTAGTCTTAATAGCAATATGCTGGGGATAGCGGCGCACCATTTTCTCGAAACGCTCCGGTACGGATTGTTCGATTTCAGCGAATTCAAATGCGCTGGAGCCATTGAGAGAAGGGTGATTATTGCCTAAAGTATGCTCTCGCTGAAGGGGGGAGTTTTCAATATAAGGGTTATTTTGGGTTAAAAGAAACTCGTTTTCATCAACGGTTTGCGGAATTGATGATAGGTTCATGAAGATAGTCTTTGTTATAGGTTGTCAAACAATGAGTGCAAAAATTGCGGCAATAAAACAGGCAAAAGCATTCCAGGCTTGCTGCTTTGGGCAAAACAAGACTTAAGCTAAAAATTTCCGCCAATTTCGTGCCGGATGAAACAGTTCTCTTGAGATTGGCTACCCCAATGCCAAAATAAGCTCTGCGCTTAAATTGATATTGTTCGTGTTCGTGCCTTTCAAACCGTATGATTTCACTCTTACAGACTTAATTAAGCCTTTGCAGCAATGCCCCTAACTGGCCAAAAAGGTTTGGCAACCAATTCCTTTGTTTGCCAGGCATACATAGTTGACGCACTCAAGTGTTTGACGCTGTGTATGCCGATCCTTACCCTTTCCTTAACGATTGAGCCTAATTAAGTTTGCCACTTTTGGAATAAGGGGAGTTACCATGAGTGAGAAAATCATTTGCCCGTTTTGTGGAGCCCAAAATGAAGCAGATCGCATCACCTGTTATCATTGCCAGACCAACTTCCGCCAGGCCGACCTGTTTACCGCCCTGGCTCAGCGGCTGGCCCGGTTGGAAACTATCGTCGCTGAGTTTTACCGTGAACGTTCTGGCAAGCCGCCCGAGCCGCCTCCACCACAGCACCGGCGACCTTTGCGGGAAACGGCCGTGTCTAGCCCACCACCTGCAGAACCGGTCAACTTACCCCCCGTGCAATGGTCATCTGAACCGCAGCCAGCAGAAAGTCCACCCGACCCACCGAATCCAACACAGCGTGAGCCATCACGCTGGCAGCTGCCAGAAAATATCTGGCGCAGCGATTTCTGGTTTAACAAAATTGGCCTGGGTCTGCTGCTTCTGGCCCTGGCGTTTCTATTTAATTACGCCGTGGACCAGGAGTGGATAAACGAGCCAGAGCGCGTCGTGATTGGTCTGTTGCTGGGCACGGCGCTGTTGGGAATCGGGTACAGAACGGCCAGAAAACGGCCGAATTTTGGCCAGGCAGTACAGGGTGGCGGCATTGCCGCTTATTACCTCACCGGCTTTACTGCTTTTCGCCTGTATGACCTTGTCCCCTTTGAGGTTGCCTTTGGCTTTATGTTCCTGGTGACGGTGCTGGCTTTTATCCTTTCGCTGCGCCAAAAGGAGGCGATGCTGTCGCTCATTGGCGGATTGGGTGGCCTGGCCACACCGTTCCTCCTGTATACGGGCCAGGGAAATTATGTTGGCCTTATCATTTACACCTGCCTGATTTGCGGCAGCCTGGTGCTGATTTACTTTTTTCAGGGATGGCAAATTTTGCTCTGGCTGGCCAACGTGGGCGGCTGGGGCATCATGGCTGGTGTCATGTGGACAGCCGGACTGTTTAACAGCCCGACGGTTAACGCTGAAAACCTAACCTTGCAAGGTGGCATTTTGTTTGGCTTGCTCATGTTTTGGGCCATGCCCGTCTTGCGTCATCTGGATTGGTTAGAGGATCCCAACCGTCTGCCGCCCATCAAGTTTGGCATTGCCGATTCCTATTTAGATCGAATTGGCCAACGGCCGTTCCAGGCCCATCCTCGCCTGACTATTTTGCTAAATCCTCTGATTGCCCTGTGGCTCACCTGGCAGCTTTGGCGGCTCACAGATGTTAGCGAAGGGTTGATCACCCTAGGCGCTGCCTTTTTGTTTGGCCTGGTCGCATTGGTAATTAGTGCCAAGCCGGGCCGCGACGCGGTGTGGTACCTGCATGGGGCAACGGCCGTTCTCTTTTTCAACATTGCCCTTGTCCAGCTGTTTGATGGCAGTTGGCGCCTGCTGGCCTTTGGTCTGGAAGCCGCCGCCCTGCATTTTGGCACGCGCTACATTAAGTCCGTTTCGTTACAAATTGGTGCCCATGTTTTGTCGCTGATTGTGATCACCTTCTTGCTGGCCAGATTGTTTGAGAGATTGATTGTTGACACCAGGCACATACCGATTTTGAATTTGGATTCACTGGTTGACCTGACCATCATCGGCATGTTTTTTGTGATTGCCTATTTTCTACAGGCCGAAAAGAGGTCTGAGATGCGGCTGGTTTACTGGATTGTTGCCCATCTTGCCATGCTGCTCTGGTGGCAGCGCGAGCTGCAGCAATTTGAGCTGCCGGGTCTGGTCACGCTGAGTTGGGCCGTCCATGCCTTCTGGTTCCATTGGGATGCCCGCCGTCAGGAGTCGGTCTTACTGCGTGGACTGCCTCATTTGCTCTCTTTGCTGGTAATGTTTTTATTGTTTGAACAGCTTTTGGGACACCGATGGATAACGGCCGTTTTCAACCCTACACCTTTCTTCAATCTGGCAATCATCGGCCTGATCTTTACGACCGCTTATCTCTTCGCCGATAAAGAGGAACTTTATTTCTCCATGGGGTATCGGCTGGTGGCGCACGTGGCGCTGCTTACCTGGTTCTGGCAAGAATTTAGCCAGCTTGGCGGGCAAGGCCTGGTGACGATTGCCTGGGGCATTTATGCTGTGATTTTGTTGAGCGTGGCTCTATACCTGCATCATCGACTGCTGCGCCTGGTTGCCCTGGCAACCCTGTTTGTCCTGGTTGGCAAACTGTTCCTGATAGACCTGGTCCTGGTCGAGCCTGTCTGGCGCATTTTGCTGTTTGCCGGGTTTGGTGGCCTCTTCCTGTTCATTAGCTACTTTTATCGTTCCTGGCTGGGGCTTCCTGAGCTGGCGGAATAGGGCATGTGGAGGATAATTTTGCCTCTTGCTATTTTTTCGGCTTTGTATCAGAATAAACCGGCAACTCCAATAACCCTTGGCAGAAGTCTACAACACAAACTTGCTGTAACCATTTTCCGAATATGTATCTTTCTGTTATTCGATCCCAATTCAGGTTCAGGCCCCAGGCAAACTTTTGCAGCCTAAAATTCATTTGCCTGTCAGAGAGTTCGAACTTTGTTTTCTAAATGCGCCATGCACATGGCGCATTTTTTGGTGCTATTTACCACCACAAAACCCTAATTCCCTTTAAGGAGGAAGTAACGATGTTGTTTTCAAAGTTAAGCCGAGTGTTGTTGATTGCTGCCTTTCTGTTTTTAGGCGCGTGGCTGCTAAGCTTTAGTTCAGGGCCTGGGGCAGAAACGGCCGTGCGCCAACAAGCCATCCAAGCCTTTGCACCCGTCGGGGCAGATGAGCCAACCGGCGCACAGCCCGTACAGACTGGGCCGGCCAGCCCCGTCACCGTCAACCTGCACGACGTTCCTGCCGGCGTGCGTGACCACAACAGCCAGCTAGACCGCTGGCGCCGTGGTGAGATTGACCTGAACGAGGTTGAGAGCATTCGTGGTGCGGCCGAGATGGCCGCCATGCAGGCGCGCGCCCTGGAACTGGCCCCCAGCGCCAACGTGCAAATTGCCGCCAGCGGCCCCTCTCTGGCTGCACCAACCTCCGGAACAAATTTCGACAGCCTTGATTACACCGAATGCTGCGGCGGTGGCGGCAATGTCCCGCCCGACCCGGAACTGGCTGTTGGCCCGAATCATATCATTGCCGTGGTCAACGTCGCTTTCGAAATCTACGACAAAAGCGGCAACTCCCTCGTTGGCCCCACTACCTTTGCCAGCTTCATGTCGGCCAACTCAAACTGCACTGGTGTGTTTGATCCCAACGCCAACTACGACGAACAGTATGACCGTTACGTGTTAGCCATTGATGCTGACGGCGTCGGTTACTGCGTGGCCGTTTCACAAACTGGCGACCCGACCGGTTCCTGGAATCTTTACTTTTTCTCCACAGTCAGCAACCGGCGCGACTTCTTTGATTATCCCCACGCCGGCATCGGCCGTGACGCCATTTACATGGGGGCCAACATCTTCCGCGGCAACAACTTCAAAGAAGGCCAGGTCTGGGCGTTTGACAAAGTTGCCATGTACAACGGGCAGACTGCTTCCTCAGCTACCGTTGGTTTAGGTGTTGCCAACGACACGCCGCAGCCGCTTAACCTGCATGGTTGGGCGCAAGGCACCTGGCCCAGCAGCGGCCCACACTACTTCTTTGCCGAAACCAATTACGACGGCAGCACCCATACCGTCTACTCCTGGAACGATCCGTTTGGCGCCAACAGCTTCAGCACGGTAGGCACCGTGAATCTAAATGCTGCCACGGGCGTGACGGCCGGAATGCCGGTAAACACCCCACAGCAAAGCGGCGGCACCATCCAGGCCAACGATTTCCGTCCCCAAGATTTTGAATATCGCGATGGCTTTGCCTGGACCTCCTCCACCATCTCATGTAATCCGGGTGGCGGCACGGTGAACTGCGTGCGCTGGGCCAAAATCAATCCGGCCACGGCCACGGTTGCCGACGCCGGCGTTTACAGCAGCAACGGCGAATACCGCACCTTTGCCGATCTGGCCGTGGACGCCTGCGGCAACATGGCTATCGGTTACACTAAATCCAGCAGCAGCATGTTTCCCGGCATTTTTGTTACCGGTCGCGAGGCTGGCGACCCGGCGGGTACGCTGCAAGCCGAAACGCTGGTGAAGGCTGGCGAAATTTCCTACACCTCGTTTGAGGGGTCGGCACCGCGCCGCTGGGGTGACTACACCGAAATGACGATTGATCCGGCAGGCACGACGTTCTGGTACCTGGGCGAATACAGCAAGAATACCGGTACGACAGACGGCCGTTGGGGTACCTACGTCAGCTCGTTTACCTATAACTGTAATCCGGGCAACAATCCCACACCAACGCCTGGACCGACCGCCACGCCAACCACCCCACCACCCACACCAACGACACCGCCGCCAACAGAAACTCCGCCTCCCGGCAGCATCACCTTAAGCGTGAATGCTTACAAGTTGCAGGGCCGCAAATTCGCCGACCTCACCTGGAGTGGGGCGAATGGGGCCAATGTAGACATCTACTTCAACGGCAGCCTTTACTCCACCACCGCCAACGACGGCTTCCAAACCGTTGGCTCATTTGGCCCTGGTGGCGGCAGCTATATCTTCCAGGTGTGTGAAGCAGGCACCAGCACCTGCTCCCCCGCCGTTTCCGGCAGCTGGTAAATAGTTCACCGCGGAGGGCGCGGAGAGCGCAGAGTTTTTCTCTACCTCTCCGCGCCCTCCGCGGTAAAAAAACCGATTACTGCTTACCGTTTACCGCCCAACAAACACCGGCGGCCGTTTCTCTAAAAACGCCTGCATCCCCTCGTTGGCATCGGCCGTGGCCCATAGCGCGTAGTAGGTGCGCCGCTCAAAGAGAATGCCTTCGCGCAGGCTGCCTTCCAGAGCTCTTTCTACAGCTTCACGCGCGGCGATAACGGCCGTTTTCCCATAACAGCCAATCATCTCCGCCGCCGCCAGCGTTTCCGCCATCAAATCCTCGGCGGGAATGACGCGGGCCACCAGCCCGGCGCGCTCCGCTTCCGCGGCGTCCATCATGCGGCCGGTGAGCAGCATGTCCATCGCCTTGGCTTTGCCCACCAGCTTTGTCAGCCGCTGCGAGCCGCCCATGCCGGGAATCAGCCCCAGCTTGATTTCCGGCTGGCCGAATTTGGCCGTGTCTGCTGCATAAATCAGATCGCACATCATGGCCAGTTCACAGCCACCGCCCAGGGCGTAGCCGGAAACGGCCGCAATCTTCGGCGTGCGTAAGGCGGCAAACTGGTCCCACGGGGCAAAAAAGTCCTCGTGAAACATCTCCATGTAGCTCTTCGACGCCAGCTCCTTGATGTCTGCCCCGGCGGCAAAAGCGCGCTCATTGCCGGTAATAACAAAGCAGCCCACCTCCGGATCACGGTCCAGTTCCGTCAACCGCGCCACCATCTCGTGCATCACTTCCGAATTCAGCGCGTTCAACACTTCCGGCCGGTTCAATCGCACAATGACGGTACGGCCGTTTTGTTCAATTTGAATACTCATTGCAATATCCTCATACCTTCGATAACAAACTGAATAGAACGCAGATTACCCTGATTTTCATGATATGCTTGATCTTGGTTATCAGGTAAATCATGAAAATCAGCGTCCTATTTTTCTTAAATCAGGAATCCCAAATCGCCCCATACGCCGGAATGCCCCGGCTTTCCATGCCGTAGACCACCTGCCAGGTGAGCTTTTTGTTGGAGATAACGATCACCGCTTCAGCATCAAAATCCTGCACGGCATCGTAAGCCAGTTGCACCAGGTCGGGACGGCCGTTTTCATTCGTGTCCCAAATCAGGGCATTGGGTTCCGCCTCCAGAATTTCGTCCACCAAGTCATCGCCGTAGGTCACGCGCGGCGTGCGAGTGGACCAAACCAATCGGGCCGGAGACGTGTGCGCCAGCAGGTGCGGCAGCGTGGGGCCGATGCCGCTGCCGGTGGCAATCCACACCACCCGCTTAAACAGCTTGTCGATATTGCCCACGCCGGCGGTGGGGATGCCCTTCACCCAGACGTGCGACGGCAAATCGTCAATGAGCTGGCCAGTCCAATCGCCGGCCCGGCTGATCGTTAGGCGGAAGCCATCCTGGCCGGGCGCGGGCACGTTGGCAAAGGAGTGCCATTCGGTCAGCGGGCTGCGTGAGATAGCGGTGGAGGAACCGGCAAAGGGTGTCACGCCATAATCAAAATGGGCCAAAACGACGTGGGAAGACGGCCGTTCCAACCGCACCGGCACCTTTTTCAGCCGCAGCCAGGGCAGGGCAATGCTAAACGTCACTAGCAACAAGACCCA
The DNA here is from genome assembly GCA_002699125.1 of Anaerolineaceae bacterium. Taxonomy (GTDB): domain Bacteria; phylum Chloroflexota; class Anaerolineae; order Promineifilales; family Promineifilaceae; genus Leptofilum. Next base: position 7,982 of record PABI01000150.1, on the reverse strand, counting down.
GAAACCCGGCGCGGCCAGCAGCGTGCCGCCCTGATCGTTGATGAACAGCACCGTTTGCACCCAGAACAGCAGCAGCGCCGTCCAGCCGCCAAAGCGATGCATCAGCTCAAACTGGTCGTGGTATTTGGCGCGGAACTGGGGCATGGAGAGGGTGATGATCGCCAATAGCAAAACGAGCAGCACGCCAGTCACAATCATAGTCGCTGTAGAAACGCCCGGTAGCCCGTTGACCCAACTAACAATCAGCGAGCCGACAAAAGCGCCAAACCAGAGCGTGCCCACAATCGCCCCGCCGACGTGAATGCCGCCAAAGTGGTACACCTTGCCCATTAGCGCCCGGAGGCGCAGCGGCCAGCTTGTGGGCACGCTGGTGGCAATTTTGAACAGTAAGTTAATCACCAACTGCTGCCGGATCAGAATCGCCAGGCCAATGTTAGCAATCACCAGGTTAGACAGCGCCGCCAGGTTGATCGATTCGGCCGTCCACCATTGCCATTGGCGCAGGCCATAGCCCAGCAGCACCAGATTCACGATCACCACCAGGGCAATCAGGCGATGGTAATGCATCAGGTAGCGATGCTTCCACATCCGGCGCAGCAAAGGCTGCTGCGGTGGGAGTGTGCCGGTTTGGGGTGTAGACGGCCGTTCCCGTTCCTCTTCTCGTGGTCGGGTCAAAACTTCATTTGGGAATGTTCTTAACATGTTGGTTTTCCTCTTTGAATAGGACGCAGATTCCCCTGATTGCCTGATTTACCTGATCAAAAAAATCAGGCTAATAAGAAAAATCAGGCAAATCTGCGTTCCATTTTTCTTTATCTACCGCGCTAATTCCGGCTGCAAATCTTCTTCATTTTCCAATGCGGCGTCATGCGCTTTGGCCATCTCCAGGAGCAACCGCTTGTCGATCTTGCCGCGCGGCGTTTTAGGCAGCTCTTCCAGGTCGATGATGAACTTCGGCGTGCAGTAGTAAGGCAGTTGGCTGGCAACCGCCTCCCGTGCCGCCTCCACATCCACCGTACGCGGCGAAACAAAGCCAGCCAGATGGCGGTCGTCCAATTTCAGCGCCACGGCCCGCGTACAGTCGGGTGCCGATTCCAGCGCTGCCGAAACGGAATCCAGCTCCACGCGGAAGCCACGAATTTTCACCTGGTCATCGGTACGGCCGTAATGCTCCAACTCCCCTTCGGCCGTCCATTTACCCAAATCACGGGTGCGGAACATCATACGCCCGTCACCCAAAAACGGATCGGGCCGATACCGCTCGCTCGTCAATGCCTCATTGCCGATGTAGCCTTTGGAGACGCAGTCACCCCCGGCCCACATCTCGCCGATTTCGCCGATGGGCAACGGCTGCAAATTTTCATCCAGCACATACACCGTGTTGTTCGGCGTCGGCTTGCCAATCGTCAGCCCTTTTTTCCAGGGAAGATGCTGCTCGGCGGTGTTCACAATCGTCACCTCGGTAGGCCCGCAGGAGTTGTAGAAGGCACAAAACGCGCCCCATTTGTCGGCCAGCGGCCGGGGGCACGGCTCACCGGCCACGGCCACTGTTTTCACATTGTGACAATGTTCGGCATCAAACGTGGCCAAAATCGACGGCGTGGAAATGATCACATCCACCTGCCGCGCCGTCTCCATAAAATCTTTACCACGAATCACCAGCGTGCCGCCATTGCCCAAGCAGCCCAGAATTTCCCACGCCGCCATGTCGAAGGCGATGCTGAGAATCTGCCCCACCTTCATGCCCGGCTGGATGCCCAGGTTGCCCGGCGCGGTGAGTAAAATGTTGCCCACGTTGCCGTGCGTCACCTGCACCCCGTTGGGGGTACCCGTCGTGCCGGAAGTGAAGATGATGAAGCAGGTGTTGTTGGGGGAAACGGCCGTTTCCGGCACAAAGCTCTCCACAAATTCAGTCTCGTCGGCAAACGGTTCCTGCATCAATTCGTCGATGTTGAGGTGGGTACGGCCGTCATTGCCGGGCACCTGGTCCTGCAAGCGAGACAGCGTCAAAATCACGTCGATGTTGGCCACGTCCAGCACAGTGTTCAGATGCGCTTCCGGGGCCACGCCCACGTGCTGCGGCACATAAGCCGCACCTGCCTTCAGCGTGGCCAAAACGCCCACAATCATGGGGATGGAACGCTGCAAAAAGAGGGCCACGTGATCGCCGGTTTGCACGCCCAGTTCGGCCAGACGCACTGCCAGCCGGTTGGCCTGCCGGTCCAGCTCGCCGTAGGTGATTGATTCACCCAGGTGTTCCACGGCGATGGCTTCGGGCTGGATGCCGGCAAAATGCTCAAACGCCTGGTGCATTGTGGCAAATGGCACCGGCACCCGCGGCCCCTGGCCAAAGCGTTCAAACAACACCTGGTCCAGCAGCGACAGGTTGTCCAGGGCTGATTTGTCAAAAACAAATCGCTCCTGGCGCGCTTGTTCCGGAGTTTTGAAAATTTGTTGTTTGTCTGATTGGATTCTTGTTTTTAACTGGTGGGGAAGTAAACGGGGAGGGGGATAATTCGGGACATTTAACATGCTCTGCTCCTTTCATCTAGTTCTTTTCTGAAAGACTCAATGCGGAGAAGTTTGTCCCGTAGATATTTCAAGCGGCTTACGAAGAGGTTACGGCCGTATTACCATCCCCACGCCACCCAGGTGCGACGCATTTCCTCCCACTTACGCCAACCCAGACCTGACAGGTGACCCAGAACGATCCTCAGTAACCCTGATCGCCCAGGGTCACCTGTCAGGTCCAAAGACGTGCCCTCTTAGATGTACCAATTCGGCTGCTGGCCAGAGAAGTCGTGGGGCTAATCAATCATCGGCCCCACGACAGCAACCGCCTCTCCCTCAACTGGCAACCGCTGGCACAGAATCGAGATCGCTTTCCACCTGCTTCTCAACCCAATCTGTCAACTTCGTTAGCGGCGGAACCGTATATTTGCGCAGGGTTAGCCGGGGATCAAAGGTCTGGTCGGTACTGTCTTGCCAGATGCTGGTGCGCATCACTTGACTAAGACCGGGGTGAAACGGCCGTATCACCGCAGACATCACCCGCAGCACTCCCAACGGCACGTGCGACACCTTGGCCTGTTTACCAGACAGCCGCTCGTACAGCCGCACCACCTCCATATTGGTCCAATTCTCCGGCCCACCAATGTCAATGATCTCGCCAGCCATCTGCGGCGTGGTTAAGGCCAACACGGCAAACTGAGCCACATCCTGCGCTGCTACAAAGTTGCGCGGATTTTCCCCTCGGCCAAAGAGCTGTACCTTGGCCTTTTCCAAAATCGGTTGACCAATAAGCATGTGGGCGTGCGACTCCATAAACGCCGTGGGGCGCAAAACGGTATGTGCCAGGCCGCAGTGCCGCAGATATTGCTCCAGTTCATATTTGATGCAGTAAAACTCTGCCGGGTGCGTCGGTGCAGCGCCATACGCCGAGGTGTACACGAATTGCTCTACCCTCGCATCTTGCGCCACGTTTATTAACCATTTGTGCCCCAGCGCATCCACATGGACCGACGCTTCGGCACCACGCCCCATGATCGAATGGGCCGCGGCCAGCACGCTGGCTACTCCAGCACAAGCCCTTGCCAGCGATGCTCTGTCGCGCAAATCACCCTGTACCACCTCAGCCCCAAGTTCCTTGAGCGTCGCCTTTTGCGGATCGCGCGTCAAGACGCGCACTTTGTGGCCGCGCTGCAGCAGTAAACGGGTCGCGGCACTGCCCAAAGCCCCTGTACCACCAACGATGAGTATCATATTACCCTCCTAAAACGAATGATGCTGTGGCCGGTCATCTGACCTGGCCACTAACCGGCACGGTCGGGAGACCGGCCGGAGCCCATTATTTGTTTGAATTTTTAATGAGTAATGAATCTGTAGAATGTGCGCTTCTTTTAAAAATGTTCAATCGTTTGGCGCATTTGCACCGTCAACACCGCCGCCACAATTAAAGTGAGCAGGTAGGCTGCCCCGTAAATGGTCATGAAGCCGCTGTTGAGCGTGTACACTAGAGCGGTAAAAAAGAGAAAAAGGATTAGCTGAACGGCCGTCCACACCCCCACACCGCGCACCTTGTTCAAATTCGTCCCCTGCTGCCGCGCCAACTGGCCCAGCCAGTAGAAATAAGCGGCGAAAAAGAGCATTTCCAGCGGCATCAGCAGTTTGGCAAACCAGTCCGGCGGCGACACCCCCTCCCACAAATTCACCCAGGAGGGCAGCGGCCACAAAATTTCGACGCCGTTGAACCAGATGAGTAAGTCCAGCAAAATGTGCATGAGGACGCCAATGCTCAAGCCCAAACCGAGGTTGCCGAGAGACGGCCGTTTCGCCACCGTCCCCACCAGCCAAAACACAACCAGCAACGCCAAAACAAAAAACAAGCTGTGCGTAAACGTCCGGTGCAGCCCCTCGGTGGAGCCGCCCGTCACCGTGGCCACGGCCACCGCCAGATTGTCGGCATCCGGCAGCAGATTCCCCAGCACAATGCCCAGCAGCAGCCACTTCCGCGTCGGCGTCCAGCGCCGCACCGCCACACCAACCAATCCATGAATCCCTGCCTGTGCCATGACGCCCTCCTTAGTGACTCATAAATCAAGAGATTAGATCCATTCACCAATCTTGACTAGCCATTAAACGATCAATCATGGAGTAGGTGGTTCAAACTTGTATATCGAATTGGCAGCAATCCAAATATTTCCCTCCGAATCGACACCAATTGCATCCGAAAAATTGCTAGACAACTCAACATCAGTACCTAGAAGAATAGACTGCCATTCGCCACTTTCGTCAAGCATATACAGCCCCCCTGATACAGAGACGACCCATAAACGATCAAGGTGATCAATTGCCATAAGAGCCAAATATTCAAACGGCAGGTCGCCTGATTGGGTGCTGTAGATCGTCCAAGTCTGGCCATCAAAAACTTTCAAACCATCTCCATAGCCAATCCAGATACGGCCGTTACTATCTTCAACAATGTGTTGAGCATCTATATATTCTATATACTGTATACAAGAAATCACCTCACCACTGCCGCTGCAACTATCAACATCCCCGCACTCATTCACTTCTATTTGAACAGTTTGATCAGAGATGACTTGATACCAAGCATCTTCCGCAGGCTCAAAGTAGAAAATACTGTTTTGTTCATCTTCTTTCCCAAACCAAACCCTGCCCTGACTGTCTCCCAAAATGGTGCTGAAATCACACGGCCCAAAAGAATCGCTGGCAAAATAGCGCCAGGAAGTTCCATTCCAAACCGCTACATAATCTTCATTGCGGACAGAAGTCCAAAATTGTCCTGACTGGTCAAACCCGTTGACAAGGCCTAGTTGGAATGGCGCATTTGCAATATCCTCGGAGGTATGCCAGGCTTCGCCGTCAAAAATACTGATCCCATCTTCCACGGTTGCCCATATATTTCCTTGCGGGTCTAATGCAATATTGCCTCCCCCACCATAACTATTTGTAAGATAATTCGTCCATTTAGCGCCATCATAAACAGTAATGTGATCTCCACCTCCAAACCAAATCAAACCAGTGGGATTACCGAAAATAGTCCCAGCATACATACCTGTTTCATCATGTGTAAATGTTGTCCAAGTCTTATTTGCCGCATCTACAGCTGCTTCATCTGGTGGCAAAAATGCCCAAATACGCGTTGGTTTTCCAATAATTTCCTCAAGCATCATGGGAAAAATCCTTGACCCATTTTTGAAAGTAAGGAGATACGTTGAGCCGAGCATCAATGTGGCTGAATCAAGATGCCAGCCCTGTTCCGCGAATCCTTCAATATAAAAATTGAAAAGCGCTGGCAATGTCAGGCTGCTTTCATAAACCGGGCGAGACAAATAAGAGAGTTCCTCCCAAGCAGAAGGTAAATGATCTATGGTCCACAAATAAGTAAAATTTTGTTGATGAACACCAAATTCAAACGGCTTAAAAGAGCTAAAATCGTCCTGGTCACGCTCTTCACGCAATGGATCAGAAATTAATACTGCATCAACTGGAATTGGTAGCTCTTCAGCCGCATTTGAGGTTAAGAATTCATCAGACTCAGGAATGGTCATCATTATTAACTCTGGCGATGGCGGTTGAATATCAGCAGATTGATTAATGTTCGATATTTCAACCTGATATCTGAACTGATTTGGTGGATCATATTCCTCAACAATCCCGACGTCAGTAACAAATTCTGCGACTTGTTCACCCGTAATCGCCAAACCTAGAAGCTGCGTCTCTTCATCGTTAAACCAAAAGTGGATTTCAGGCTCTTCAAGGATGGTGGCAAAGTTATACCAATGAAATAGGGCAAAGAATGAGAATTCCTCAATCGTGGGATCAAGATGCCAACACCGATGGAGAATCGTTTGGCCTTCTGCTTCCAGTTCCTCAATGTGCCCGATATAGTCTAATGGCTGCATGTCAAGAGAAGGAAAGAGGTAGTATGGCCCTAAAACCTCAGCCAGATTAATCATTGGCATCTCATAAACAGTTTCTGCAAAACTTTTTTGTTCAATCCAGCCGGAATCATTGGACAGCTTTGCCCAAGTCAAGTCCTCAACGATAATGGACTCGTTCATCGCCTGTGTATGAAGATCGGTAGCAATGATGTGCGAACGATAAAATTGCTCAATACTTGGTATAAACGCATAGTCTGGAAGATCAATATATGGCCTTGGTTCAGAATATTCTCCGGTAATTTCCACGGCTAATTGGTTCGGAAGATATTCGCCGTCTGCTGTGAATTGGTAAATCGTATGGAACTGAAAACCATCTAACTGGATAAGATTCTCGGCAATATTTGCGCCGGCTTCTTGCAAGGAGAGGGCATCCGTTGGCAATTCTGATTGGCAACCAGGCATTTCATCCTCTGCAGTCGGTAGTACAAATTGAGACTGTATGGATGGCTCGTCGGAAATCGAGGGTGTTGCTTCTTCGGTGGGCGTTAACGTCATTTCTTCGGTGGGTGGCATCGTCGCTTCATCAGCAATGAATGTTGCTTCTTCAACTACCAAGGAAGGCTCTATTTCTGGCGTTACCTCAAGGGTTGGTACTGCTTCTTCTGTCTGACACCCTGCAAACACTAATAACAAGACTATTAGTAAAAATTTATGTCGCTTCATCTTCCTCTCTCCAGGAACTCAATATGTTTTCTCTTTGATATGTTGTTTTGCCGCTTAATACGTGCTTGAGCGTGCCGCGGAATTCAGTACGGCCGTTTCTTCACTACCCTTACCAATTCGACAATTTCTGCCTGTGCCATGACCTTATCCTCCAATTCCTTCGCCTCAATGCTATCTGTGGAACAGTTACACTCGCCTTTCAATTCAATCCAGCTTCAACCGATTCCATTGATTTCACCTACGGAAACTGTCCATGAAGTAGTTACCCATCGCGCCGGTCGATGTTGATTTGAATAATGCTGTAGAGAAATGTCTCGATACTGTCCCCGTAATCCACGTAAACATCCTCTAATGTGTAACCACCGGGAACTCCCAGGCTAACGCTGGCCCAGTAAAATTCTGTTTCACCAACATCTCCAACGAAGAGATCGAAGACTGCATGACCGTTATCTAGCTGACCACCATAGAGAGCAACTTCATGGTCGTAGGTGTTGTAAGGTGACAGTGGCGCGGTAAATGAATCATCCAGAATTCCCATATCAAACATCGCTTCTACTGCCTGTTCGAAAGGGTAATTATTGGGCTTGGGAAAAATGCAGTTAGTGCCCAAATTTGGACTGACGCTCCAACTCACGCCTCTAAAATCATGACAAACCCGATTATCCCAGGCTATTTCTTGAAAAAGCTGCCAGTCGTAGATTTCTAGCTCATTGTCGAGATCGTTCATATCGAAGGCCGAAACTAGCTGAGGCAGCAACGGTATTGCCTGTGCTTCTGGTGTAACAAGATACTCGACATCTGCCGTTGTTACTTCCTCAGCGGTTACAGTGGGTTCCACAGTTAGCACAGCCG
>PABI01000149.1 GCA_002699125.1 Anaerolineaceae bacterium | reverse complement strand
TTGTTGGTTTACGAGAAACTCCATCTTACCAGAATGAGGTGATTTTTGTGTTTTTTCACCGACTACTGAAAAACCGTGAACGGGGAATGTTGGGTTGTAAGGTTGCGGTTATGGCGTAAAATAGATGGTAGATGTTTTCGTAACGGTGCCCGATAACCAAACCAACTAATCGCAGACCCATGACTGAACCAATTCACGTCCGTGCCCGAAAATTTTTGCAAGAATTCTTCAATGATGAAGACTTGACCAATTTTTGCTTTGATTATTTCCCCCAGGTTTATAACGATTTCACAATGGGAATGCCCAAAAGCCAAAAAGTACGGATGTTGGTGGAAAATAGCCAGCAGCGCGGCCGTTTTGACGAACTTTTGGCAGCACTTGAGCGCGAACGCCCCAAAAGTTACCCTGATCATTTTGCAGAGGAACCACAGCAAATTGACCCAAAACCCGGACCAGTAGAAACAATTGAACGCAACCCACGCCAAATATTTATCAGCCATGCCAGTCAAGATGCTGAATTTGCACAGAAGCTGGCAAATGATTTGCGAGCAAACGGTTGGCAAACTTGGATGGCACCTGACAACATTCGCCCAGGTGAAAAATGGGTGGAGGCAATCAACCGTGGGTTATCAGAGAGCGGTGGGTTTGTATTGGTTTTGACACCTAGCGCGGTAGAATCCCGCTGGGTGCAAAGTGAAATGAACGTGGCCATTGGCATGGAGCATCGCGGCGATTTGAAGTTGTTGCCGTTAAATGTCAAGCCTACCGTTACTCCTGCCTTGTGGGGAGCATACCAGTGGATTGCATTTGACAACAGCTATGAAGCTGGTTTATCAGCCTTGCTGGGAGAGCTGGAACCGCACAAAATGGTGGGACCTGTATCGACGGGGATAATTTATACTGGGGCACAAGATAAACAAGAATACTCAAAAGAGCCAGATCTAATCATAGATGATACGGAAGCTGCAGCGATTTCACTGCTCCGTGAAAGAGAAAGTGATCCTAAATCACCCCATACCATTTATGAGAAAATCAAAACAATGCCTAAACAACTGTTGTATGGTAGCGGCGGATTTGTTTTGCTGATAATTTTGTTGGTTACTTTTTGGCCCGAACCTAATGCGGATCCAATTATAGAGCTAACAGAGACGGCAACAGAGGTGGAAAATGAAACTAAGGAACCGGAAGTAGAAAATACGCCGCGACCCACAGAAAATATGACACCCACTTCTGTGTTTTCACCTACAACGACGGTTACTATCCTTCCAAGTGCCACTGCCACATCTAGCCGCACCCCTTCCCCAACGCCAGAAAATGCTCAAGTTCGGGGCTGTATTATTACAAGTCTTTTATTCATTTGGACGGATGAACAAATTGAGGCAAACGATTGTGGCCAGTTTGCCACTATTGCCATCGAAGGGGGCCAGGAGGTGATCGTATTGGAGGACAGTCCTGTAACGGTCAATGGGCCGGATTCTGGGTGCCAAATGAATAGCTATCTAAAAGTACAATCTGTAGCAGACCCTACGATCGTAGGTTGGGCACTTGACTTTGCAATCCAGCCTTTGGAGCCTGGAGAAGTGTGTTCACCTTAAATAACTTGACCAAAGTTCCAGCTTATTTAGGGTGTTAGATACATAAAAAAGATACTGTATCTATAACCAGAGATACAACTCACTACGGTAATTTGTTAACCTGATAAAGATTTTTGACCCGTTTCTTAAGTTGGTCAAGTTTCTTGTCCCAACTGGATGATGTCTAGGATGAAGGCGTATTCGAAGGCGATGTCTTTTAGGTAGTCGTAACGGCCGCTTGAAGCAAAATGCCCCGCGCCCATGTGGGTTTTGAGCAGGAGCAGGTTGTCGTCGGTTTTGAGAGCGCGCAGTTTGGCGGTCCATTTGGCCGGTTCCCAATATTGCACGCGGGGGTCGTTGAGCCCGGCAGTGATGAGAATGTTGGGGTACGCCTTGGCCTCGGTGTTGTCGTAGGGGGAGTAGGAGACCATGTATTTGTAATATGCTTCCTCTTTGGGATTGCCCCACTCCTCGAATTCGCCGGTGGTGAGGGGGATTGTTTCGTCGAGCATCGTTGAGACGACATCGACGAAGGGAACGCCGGCCACAACCACTTTGAACAGTTCAGGCGCCATCACTGTGACTGCCCCCATGAGCAGGCCGCCGGCGGAACGGCCGTTCACCGCCAACTTCTCACGACTCGTATACTTCTCATTGATCAGGTGTCGGGCACAGGCAATAAAGTCCGTGAAGGTATTCTTCTTGTTGAGCCATTTGCCCTGGTCGTACCAGTGCCGGCCCATCTCCTTGCCGCCGCGAATGTGGGCGATGGCGTAAACAAAGCCGCGGTCAATCAGGCTGAGCCGCTTCTGGTCGAAGCTGGGGGACATGCTGGCCCCGTAGGAACCGTAGCCGTAGAGTAGGCAGGGGTTGCTGCCGTCTCGTTCCAGACCTTTTTTGTAGACCAGCGAAATGGGCACTTTGGTGCCGTCAGGTGCGGTGGCGAAGGTGCGCGCGGATTGGTAGTTGTCCGGATCGTAGCCGCCGAGGACGGGCAGCTGCTTGATTTTGTGCCATTCCAGCGTGTTCATGTCCAGCTCCACGGTGGTGTCGGCCGTGGTGAGCGAGGTGTAAACAAAGCGCAGCCGGTCGGTGACAAATTCGGGATTATCGCTGTCCTGAACGGCGTAGACGGGTTCAGGAAACTGTACGGGCTGGCGGTGGCTGCCGCTGAAGCTGTGGATGTCGAGGGTGTGCAGGCCGTTATAACGGCCGTAAATTACCAGATGATCGACAAAGACGTCCACATTTTCTATCAGCTTGTCGGGGTTGTAGGGAATGAAGGTTTGCCAATTTTCGGGGGAGGGGGTGGATACGGCCGTAAACATCAGCTTAAAGTTAGGCGCATCCTCGTTGGACAAAATGAAAAATTCCCCCTGGCGATGGTTGAGAAAATAACGCCAGCCGCGCCGCCGCGGAGCCAGCAGCGTCAGGTCGCCATCCGGCGTGTTGGCATCCAGGTAATATTGCTCAGACGTTTCCATGCTGATAGAGGTGATGACGATGTACGCTTCGTCCCGCGTTTTGTGCATGAAGACGTTAAACAGCTCGTCCGGCTCATGATACACTTCAACATCTTCAGCGGCGTTGGTGCCCAACGTGTGGCGGAAGATTTTATCACTGCGCCACACGTCGTTTTGCTTGTTGTAGAACAGCGTTTTGTTGTCGTTGGCCCATTCCACGGAGTAGAAGGTGTTGGGTACGGCGTCGGCCAGCATTTCACCGCTGGCCAAATCCTTGACGACGAGGGTGTACCGTTCGCCGCCACTGGTGTCGGTGGAGTAGGCCAGCAGTTGCTGGTTGGGGCTGACTTCGAAGACGCCCAGCTTGAAGTACTTCGTGTCGGCGGCCAGTTCGTTTTCGTCGAGCAAAATCTGTTCCGGGGCGTCCAGCGAGCCATGCTTGCGGCAGTGGATTTTGTACTGTTTGCCCGCTTCGGTGCGATCATAGTAGTAATATTCCCCTTTTTTCACCGGGGCGCTGCTGTCGGTTTCCTGAATGCGGCCGACCATCTCCTCATACAGTTCTTCCTGCAGCGGTTTGGTGTGGGCCATCATCTTTTCGGTGTAGGCATTTTCCGCTTCCAGGTAGGCAATTACTTCGGGATTGTTCCGCTCGCGCAGCCAGTAGTAGTTATCAATGCGGGTGTGCCCGTGCAAAAGCAATTCTTTGGGTTTGACAGCGGCGATAGGTGGTTGGGGAGTCTCGTTCATTTCAAAATCGCTCCAGAAATGGGACGCTGATTTACCTGATTTTCCTGATCTTTTTTTATCAGGGTAATCAGGGTAATCTGCGTACTAATTAACGTGCTGGTTAAAGTAGTCAGCCAGGGCTTCTTGCCACGGCCGTAATTCAATGCCGATTGCCTTGCCTGCGATATTGTGTAAAGCGCAGTAGGGTGGGGGCGTGGACGGCCGTTTAAATTCCTTGCCTAAAATGGGCGTATTAACCACATTGGTCAGCCCGGCCAGCTGCAAAATCTCATTGGCAAATTCCCAGCGGGAGCAGCTGCCGCAGTTGACAAAGTGATAAATACCGTACTGTTCTGTTTTAATTAACTGGCCGATGGCCTGGGCTACGTCCTGGGTGTGGGTGGGATTGCCCACCTCATCACTGACAACGCGCAGATGGCCGGTTTGCCGGGCGCGGTCCAGGATGGCGTGGATGAAGTTGCGTCCCTGCGGCGCGTACAGCCAGGCAGGCCGCACGATGTAATAGCGGTTAAGGAGGTTTTGCACATGGGCTTCAGCGGCGGCTTTGGAACGGCCGTACGCATTCACCGGATTTCTGGGCATCCACTCTTCATACCCGGCCAGATTGTCCCCGGCAAACACCTCATTTGTGCTGATGTGAACCAGTGCCGCACCAAATTGCTGGCAGGCCAGGGCCACGTTTTGCGTGCCCAGGCCATTCACCTTGTAGGCGTAGTCGGGGTCTTTAGCGCAGTCATCCACGTTGGTGTAGGCAGCGGTGTGGATGATGAGGTCGGGGGAGGTGGTGGAAACGGCCGTAAACACCGCTTCCTTATCCGTTATGTCTAGTTCGGCCCGAGGAAAGGCAAATAGTTCGTGTTCGATCAGCTCAGTTTGTAGAGCGGTCCCCAAATGCCCGCCGCCACCAGTAATCAAAATGCGCATGACGGAGATTATATCCCCCGCCAAAAAAAACTGGTAATTTGGTAGACGGTAATCGGTTTACCAGTTACCGTTTACCGACCACCGCTTACCATTTACTGAAAACGGGCCGCTTCCCAGCCCAGAATCGCCTTCTTGCGGCTGGTCCCCCAGCGGTAGTCGCCCAGGTTGCCTGCCTGGCGGATGACGCGGTGACAGGGGATGAGGTAGCCGACGGGGTTGTTACTGACGGCGCTGCCCACGGCGCGGGACGCTTTGGGATTGCCAATCATTTGGGCCACGCTGCCGTAAGAAACGGCCGTTCCCGCCGGAATCTTTAACAGCGCCTGCCACACCTGAATCTGAAAGTTGGTGCCTTTGAGGTAGAGGGGGAGGGACGGCCGTTCCTCCGCGCCGCTCAAGTTGAAGATGGGATCGATATACGGCCGTGTTGCTTCCGCGTCTTCTACAAACTCCGCCTGGAGCCAGCTGGCTTTTAGCTCGTCCAGCGCTGACTCGCGATCCTCGTCGGCTACAAACTGGAGGCCACAAATGCCGCGTTCAGTGAGGGCGATCAAACATTCACCAAAGGGTGAATCGTGGAAACCATATTGAATCGTAAGCCCCGCGCCTTTTTGCTTGAACTCGCCGGGGGTGATGGCTTCGTGGGTCACAAACAGGTCGTGCAGGCGGCTGGGGCTGGAGAGCCCGGCTTCGTACGTCGCGTCCAATATCGACTGCGATTCTTCCAGCAGCTTTTTGGCGTGCTGGATGGTGAGGAATTGCAAAAAGCGCTTGGGGCTGGTGCCCGCCCAGCGGCTAAAAAGTCGCTGAAAATGGTATTCGCTCAGGCCAACGTGAGAGGCGATCTCGGCCAGCGTAGGCTGTGCCTGGAAGTTTTCTTCAAGGTAGTGAATGGCGGCTTCGATACGGCCGTAATCGGCCGACATTTCTGCAAACGATGGTTCTGCCAACATGTGTGATCCTCCAAAAGTTGGTCAAGTTGGCAAACTTGACCGACGGTAGCATGGTTTTGATAATGGAATGATAAGCTTTTTGCCCACGCTTCTCCACCCACTTCTTGCGCAATTGTTTGTTCTTTACCATGCTGCTTGTTCTTGGCGGAGATATTCTTGAGGATCGATGTTTTGCCAGACCTCTTTATGAAGCCCAGCCAGATAATCAACAGGATTTTTCGGTTTTGGCAGCAAGACGATTGTGTCACCTTGCCTGTCTACCAGTAATTCATCGCCAGGCTCAATGCCAAGTTGTTGGCAAATTTCGCGAGGCAAGGTGATTTGATACCGATTGTTTACCTTAATAGCAGTTGGTTTTTCCATGATAAACTCGCTGAGATTTGGTTCCAGGCAGCTTACTCCTTTTCCTGCATGAAAGCAAGCTCTTGCAGGACGGCCGTATCCCCCTCCACTTTCCTCAAATCCTCCAACGCCAGCTCGGCCTCATCCCCACCAATTTGCTGCAAAGCCCATACCGCATGGCCGCGAATAATGGGTTCCGGATCAGACAGCAAATTGACCAGGGCAGGAACGGCCGTTTCACTGCCCCAATTCCCCGCGGCCACACACGCATTGCGCACCAGCCGCGTCCGCTTGATGCGCTTGATGGGACTCTGGGCAAACCGCTCGGCAAATTCAGCTTCGTTTAGACTGAGCAGGTCCAGCAGCGGGGGCGCAGCACTGTCCCATTTGTCCTCGGGGTAAAAGGCCACCTCATCCGTTTTGCGGGCAAAGCGGTTAAACGGACACACCACCTGGCAGATGTCGCAGCCGTAGACCCAGTTGCCCATGAACGGCCGTAACTCCCGCGGAATCCACCCTTTGAGCTCAATGGTCAGGTACGAGATGCAGCGGCGGGCGTCCAGCACGTACGGTTGGGGGAAAGCGTTGGTGGGGCAGGCGTCCAGGCAGCGGCGGCAGGTGCCGCAGGACGGCATTGGGGAGATTGGAGATTGGAGATTAGAGATTAGCTCAGTCTCCAATCCTTCGACGAGCTCAGGACGGGTTCTCCAATCTCTAATCTCTAGCGTCGTCAAAATCTCGCCCAGGAAAAAGAACGAGCCGCGTTTGGGTGCAATCAGCATCGTGTTTTTGCCGGTGAAGCCCAGGCCAGCGGCGGCGGCGTGATCGCGTTCCAAAATGGCACCGGTATCGACGTAAACTTTGGTTGCCACACCGCTTTTCGGCTGCTGTGTTTTGAGCCAGGCAGCCAGTTCTTCCAGGCGCGGCGTCATCACATCGTGGTAGTCGACGCCCCAGGCGTAGTTGGAGATGCGCCCCCGGCTGGGGTCGTTGGCGATGGCCGGTGGCAGCGGCATGGTGCTGTACTCCAGCCCCACGCAAATGATTGTTTGCACGCCGGGTAAGATGACGTTGAGGTCCTGCCGCCGCGCCAGCCGGTCAGGCCGGGCCAGATAGCCCATCTGCCCGTGCATCTCGGCGTTAATCCATTGTAGGTAGGCGTTTAGATTGGGACTGGGAACGGCCGTAACCACCCCCACCATATTAAATCCCAGCGCTTGTGCCTGCTGCTCTAGCTGCTGCAATAACTCTGCCATGCCGCAAATGGTAAGGCGGCAGCCATTAATCGTCAATGAAAGAATTTTGGAACGCAGAGTTTCACAGAGGTAAAGGGAGTTACGCAGAGACGGGGAGAAAAATGAAATCTCTGTGTTACTCTGTGACTCCTCAGCGCAACTCTGCGTTCCTATTTTCAGACAATCGTCAATCGTCAATTGCGTGTTATAATTTGCCACAATGCTTACCGACCAATAGAAGGAGGAATATCCATGAGCGATACAGCAGTAAATGTAAGCGTAGAATCGATGAAACGGGTGGACTTGGTAACCGTAAGCGGGCGCATCGACAGCAGCAATGCCGCTGAATTTGAGGGGAATTTAAAAGAGCTGACGGAAAACGGCCGTCACAATTTGGTATTGAATCTGGCAGGTGTATCTTACATGAGCAGCGCCGGGCTGCGCACGCTGGTTTCTACTCTGAAAGAGTGTAAAAAGCGGAATGGTGATGTGCGTTTGGCTTCGCCATCGGAACGCGTGGCGGAAGTGCTTTCGCTGGCCGGTTTAGATTCTTTATTTAAAGTTTACGAAGACGACACTGCTGCGGTTGGCAGCTTCTAGATTTGCGGCCGTATTCAGTAAGCAGATACAGGTTAACGTAAGCTGCTTGCTGATTACCCCTCTTTATTCCTCAATATGGGTGTTAAGCACGTCCTAACCGTTCCCGGACGTTACGAAGAAATTCAAAAGATTTGCCAATTTGTGGCTGATGGCGCTGCTGAAAGCGGTCTGGACGAAACGGCCGTTTTCCACATTGAGCTGGCCTGTGATGAAGCGTGTACCAATATTATTGAACACGCTTACGGCGGCGAAAACAAGGGCGAAATCAACATTAGCTGGCAGTTGAAGGATTCGGCATTTACCGTTACGTTCCATGATAACGGCCGTTCCTTCAATCCAGATGCCGTGCCCAAGCCGGCGCTGCCGCCCGCGCCGCCTGATTCTGCATCCCCGTCTGAAATCGACAATGTGAAGGTGGGTGGTTTAGGGATCCATTTTATGCGGCAGCTGATGGATGACGTGCAGTTCGATTTTGATGAGAAAGAGGGGAATACTTTGGTTTTGGTGAAAAATAAATCATGAGCGGCATGAATATTTGGGAAGAATCCGTTGGCGATAATATCTGGATTGTGGGGGTAAACGGCCGTTTAGACCAAACCCTCAACCCCATCCTGGAACAACACCTCACCACGCTGCTGGATGAGGGCCGGGCGAAGCTTGTCGTAGACCTGAGCCAGACCAACTACATCAACAGCGGTGGGCTGCGCACGTTGGTCACCGGCTGGCGCAAAGCCCGGCAGCAGGATGGCAACCTGGTTTTGTGTGGGTTAGACGGCCGTCTCCAGGAAATCTTTGGCATGGTTGGCTTTGACCAACTGTTCCAAATCTATCCCAACCGCCAGGCGGCCCAACACGGCCTGTCCCAACGCTAAATTCAGCACCACTTAAATGGGTACTATGTCCACTTTGGCAGCAATTTACGGACAAACAATGGACGGTCTTTCGTGGCCGTCTATTTCATTTGCCTTGCTGGTGGGTGCGCTGGCCCTGTCTGCCTATGTGTTGCTGCGCCGCTACCGTTCGCGCCAGCTGCTCATACAGCGCGTGGCCGAGCTGGAAGCCCTCAGCGATGCCGGCCGCGCTTTGGTGGCGGCCCAACTGGATGTAGACGCGCTGGCTGAACTCATCGCCAATGAAGCGGGGCAGGTGATTGACAACCATACCTTCCAGGTCGGCTTGTTTGAGGACAGCGATTACCATATTCTCTACTGGAAAATTCGCGGCGTGCGGCAAGAGACACCGCAAACGTTTGATCTCAGTGAAGAAGGCGGCCTTATTAGCTGGGTGCGAGACAATAAAAGTCCGCTGCTGGTGCGCGATTTTCAGCGTGAGTTGGGCAGTCTGCCGGCCCGCCCACGCTACATCAGCAACTCGCCGCCGCGCTCGGCGCTTTTCATCCCCATGATCAGCGGGGATCACACTATTGGTATTGTGGCTGCCCAAAGCAGCGAGCCCAACCGCTTCAGTGAAGAAGATATGCGCCGCCTGACGATTCTGGCCAACCAGGCTGCGGCTGCCGTGGCTCACGCCCTGCTGTTTGCCCAGGAGCGGACCCGCTCGGCGCACCTGGAGCTGGTGGGGCAAATCGGCCTGGAAATCAGCAAGGTGCAAAACCAGGAAGAGATTTTTAGCCAGGTGGTGAAGCTCACTCAGGAGACGTTTGGTTTTCATCTGGTTTCTATTTTCGGCATTGATCCCACAACAGGCGAGGCGGTGATCCAGGCCAGCAGCGATGCCGATATTTTTGCCCAGGGGTGGCGCATTCAGCCTGGGGTTGGCCTGATTGGTACGGCCGTTGCCAGCCAACAAACCGTTATCAGCAACAATACCGCCGAAGATGAACGCTTTGTCTCTCAGGACAATCCGCTGGAAAACAGCACCCGCTCGGAAATGGCGCTGCCCCTCATCGTCGATGGCGAGGTGGTGGGCGTGCTGGACGTGCAAAGCCCCAAAACCGGTGTTTTCAGCCGCATCGAGAAGATGACGCTGGAGGCGTTGGCGGCCGAGATTGCCATCTCCATCAGCAAGCTGCGCCAGCTGGCCCGCCAGCGGGAACAGGCGTGGCTCTCCACCGCTCAACTGCAAGTGGCTGAGGCCATCAGCCGCAGCGCCGATTTGGAAGAGATGTTAACGGCCGTAAACCGCCTCACCACGATGTTGGCGGGCGTGCCGTTTTGTGCCATTTTGCTGTGGGATGAGGAAACGGCCGTGTATCGCGGCAGCCACAGCATCGGCTTCACCCCGGAAGGTGAACAGCTCATCCAGCAGCAGCGTCTGAAAATTGGCGATTGGCCGGCGCTGGATGCCGTGCATGTGGGGCAAGAGCGGCTCACGACCCGAAAAATCCCGCACTGGCTGCAATATCTGGACGATGGGCAGACATTACCAGACTGCCTCCTCTTGCTGCCCGTCTTCACCCTCAACGAAACTATCCTCGGCGTCATGATCGTGAGCGAGGCGTCCCCGGCCGGGCATCACCCCGACGTGTTGCAAACGCCGGGGCGGCGCGAAGATTTGCTGGAGAGCATCAGCCAGCAGCTGGCGCGCGGCCTGGAAAATTGGCATTTGCGCAACGCCCAACAGGAGGAAGCCTGGGTGAACACCGCGCTGTTTCAGGTAGCTGCGGCCGTTAACAGCCTTATCGAGCTAAACGAAATTTTAGACACCATTGCCCGGCTGGTGCCCATGCTGGTAGGTGTGGAATCGTGCATTATTCTCATCTGGGATGAGGAGCGGGAGCAGTTTCGGCCCGGCCCCAGCTATGGCATCAATGAGATGGGGCGCGGCCTGCTGGAAACGTTGGCTTTGGACCAGGAGGAGTTTGAGGAGATTTCCCCCCGGCTGGCTGACGGCCTCTCGCCAACCGGCACCTACTACGTCATTCAGCTGCCGGGCTGGTTGGAAAAGGTGTTGGGCACGGAGCAGGCGTTTGCCTTTCCCTTGAATGCGCGGGGGCAGCTGGTGGGGGCCATGGTCATTGGTTCTTTAATGGAAAATGGGCAGTCGCTTTCCACGCGACGCCTCAATATTCTGACCGGCGTGGCGCATCAGGCGGCAACGGCCGTTGTCAACAATCACCTCTACCACGAAGCTGCCGAGCGGGACCGGCTGGAGCAAGAGCTGGACGTGGCCCGGGGCATTCAGGCCAGCCTGATCCCCGACGGCAATCCCAAAATTCCGGGCTGTTCGGTGGCCAGCTACTGGTTGGCGGCCCGCCAGGTCAGCGGCGATTTTTACGACTTTATCCCATTGCGTGACGGCAGTTGGGGCATTGTGGTGGCCGACGTGGCCGACAAGGGCATACCGGCAGCGCTGTTCATGGCCCTGTGCCGCACTATTTTGCGTGCTGTGGCCATCAGCCGGGTCGATCCGGCCGAAGCCCTCATTCGCGCCAACGAAATTATCAATCAAGATACGCAATCTGATTTGTTTGTCACCATCTTTTACGCCATTTGGGATCCGGAAAAGCAATGTATTTGTTTTGCCAATGCGGGCCACAATCCGCCTTTGCTGCTGCGGCGGGATGGTTCTGCCCAGCTGCTTACAGCGCACGGCATGGCCCTGGGCGTTGTGCCCGAGATCACAATGAAGAGCCATACCATCAAATTTTTGCCCGGGGACACGCTGCTGCTGTACACCGATGGCGTGACGGAAGCAATGAATGAAGATTTTGACGAATTTGGCATCGGCCGTTTGGAGCAAGCAGTGTTGAAGAACCGGCAGCGCCCGGCCAAGCTGATTGCTCGCAGCATTACCAAAGCGATTCGCACCCATGCCGGGGACACGCCCCAGTTTGATGACATTACGCTGGTAGTCGTAAAGCGGGAAGATGGGGGTTTGTAGTAGGGTCAAGGCACGCCTTGACCCTACAGAATGTGCCATTTGATCACAGAAGGAAAGTGTAATGAGCAGCGAACAAAACACAGTTGACAATCCAAACATTAATCGCGCGGCGCGCACGGGCCGCCCCACGGAAGATGAGCGGCTGCTGTCCGGTGCGGCTTTAGGCGGCAAGCCTTTTTACGAAACTGACACCTGGCGCGTGATGCGCATCATGGGTGAGTTTGTGGAGGGGTTTGACGTACTGGCGGAGTTGGATACGGCCGTTACCATTTTCGGTTCAGCGCGGGCCAAACCAGGAGATGCACAGTATGAAACAGCCGTTACCGTGGCCCAAACCCTGGGCGAAGCAGGCTTTAACATCATCACTGGCGGCGGACCCGGCATTATGGAGGCCGGTAACAAAGGGGCCAAACTGGCCGGTGTGCAGTCTGTGGGCTTAAACATTGAGCTGCCCTTTGAGCAGCATCTCAATCCCTACGTCGATCTTTCGATTGATTTCCGCTACTTTTTTACGCGCAAGGTGATGCTGGTCAAATATGCCCAGGCGTTTGTCATTTTCCCCGGTGGCTTTGGCACTATGGATGAGCTGTTTGAATCGCTTACGCTCATCCAAACGGGCAAGGTGCAAAACTTTCCGGTGGTGCTTTTTGATACCAGTTACTGGAGTGGTCTCGTCGATTGGCTCAAAAACAGCATGTTGGCCGGCGGCAAAATCTCGCCGGACGATTTGGATTTGCTCATCCTCACCGACTCGGCTGAAGAAGCACGAGATGCCATTGTGCAAAGCTTGCAGGATCAAAATTGGCGCTTGAACCAGGAAGAAGGCGCCCGACATGAGGCGCGTAAAGCATACGGCCGTCGTTAAGCCAAAATTTACGGCTGATTCATTGGCTTTTTGGGTAAATTTTGTAAATTAGGCTATTGTCATTTTCAGATGAACCCACTACCCTATGACCACGTTTCTAACAATCACGGGTCTTTCGGATTTCATGGGGTCTCACGTTTCACGTATCACGAACTGCTTAAACCCCTAAATTTCCAAAGGGCCACAATCACAAATTTAACGTTATGGTTCCAGATAAAATTGGTCGTTATGAAATAAAAGGTGAAATTGGGCGGGGGGGCATGGCCACCGTTTATGAGGCGTATGATCCCCGCTTTGAGCGCACGGTGGCTCTTAAAATGCTGCCCCGTGAATTTATGCATGAGGCGGAGTTTCGCGCGCGTTTTACCCGTGAAGCGCGCACCATTGCCACGTTAGAACATCCGGCTATTGTGCCCGTGTATGATTTTGGTGAGGAGGACGGCCAACCATTTTTGGTGATGCGCTTGATGACCGGCGGATCGTTGTCTGACCGGCTGGCAGAAGGACCGCTTCCGATTGATGAAGCGGCCGTTATTCTAAAACGCCTCGGTTCGGCGCTGGATCGGGCGCACAGCATGGGCATTATTCACCGCGATCTCAAGCCCAGCAACGTATTGTTTGACATGTACGGTGACGCTTTTCTGGCTGACTTTGGCATTGTACACGTTTCCTCTTCTACTAACGCCCTCACCGCCAGCGGCAGTTTGGTGGGAACGCCTACGTACATGAGCCCGGAACAGGTGTATGGCGACAAACAGCTAGACGGCCGTTCCGACATCTACGCCCTCGGTGTGATCCTCTTCCAAATGCTCACCGGTCACACGCCGTACGACGCCGATACCCCTGCCCGCATGATGATGAAACACGTCATGGACCCCGTGCCGGAAATTTTGAGCGTGCGCCCCGATTTGCCGCCTGCCTGCAATGAAATCATCAACAAGGCGATGGCCAAAGAGCGGGATGAGCGTTTCTCGACGGCCACAGACCTGTCCTCGGCGTTAACCGCTATCACCAAACCGCGTCTGGAGCAGCCCAACATTGCCAAACTTGAAGAAGAACTCAGCGAGATGCAGGCGGATTTATTAGAAGAAACACCGCCAGAAACGTCAGCACGGGCTGCGGCCGTTTCTGCCGAAACTGTGACTGATACGCCGCCAGTGCCGCCACCGCCGCCGGTTGGCTCAGGCATTGGCCCTGTGCCCACCCCGGTGCCACACGCACAAACGAGCGGCGGCGGCGTGCCCAAATGGATTTGGGGGGTGGTTGGCCTGATTGTTTTGTTTTGCCTGGCTGGTGTTTATTTAGTGGCCACCTCCATTGCTGATGGTGAATTTGCCCTGTTTGGTGATGATCCCACCAGCACGCCGCGCCCGGATGAGGATGAAGAGGAAGATGTGGACGAAGATGCCACCGAGGCGGCGATTGCCCTCATTGAGACGGAAGAAGCGGAAACGGCGACTGCGGAGGCTGTGCCTTCGCCAACGAACACGCCAGAACCGCCAACGGC
The DNA here is from genome assembly GCA_002699125.1 of Anaerolineaceae bacterium. GTDB lineage: Bacteria > Chloroflexota > Anaerolineae > Promineifilales > Promineifilaceae > Leptofilum. The sequence continues at coordinate 42,187 of PABI01000149.1, read as the reverse complement.
CGTTCCTACCGAAGCCGAACCCACGCCAGACCTGCTGGCCACGCGGGAAAGTGCCGAAGCAACGCGGGCCGCGGCAGCCCAGACTGCGGAACCGCCCCCCCCGCCGCCACCACCAGACAGCAGTGTGGCGGCCTTGTATGGCCCGCTTAACGGCTCGCTGCCCCACGACGGTGATGCCTTCATCGAAACCGAATATGTCGATCCCACTCCAGCTGACTTTGTGATGCAGGTTGATATGGTGAACCCTTACGGATCGGATACGGGCGGTTGGGACTTTGGGCTCATCTTCCGCCAGAGCGATGTGGATGACGAAATGCGCGTTGTGGTGCGCTCCGATGGCGACTGGTCGCTCAATGACCGGACCCCCGGCACCGATGACTTTTTGCAAGAGGGCAACGTTTCCCGCTACCTGAATTTGGGTGCAGGCGAGCGCAATCGCTTCCAGATTATTGCCCTGGGCGAACAGGGTTACTTTTTCCTGAATAACGAGTTTGTAGCAGAACTGGATATCTCTTCACGCACTGCCGAGGGTAATATTGCCCTTGGCACCGGGTTTTATGGGGAGAATGAGCTGAATGGCGAGGTTACTGCCTACGATGACTTCGGCTTGTGGCCGCTTGATCCCGTTTATGGGCCGAGCAGCGGTGAACTGGTTCATGCCCTGGATGATTTGATCAAGTTGGAAACGGCCGAAGTCGATCTACGCAACTTCATGGTGGAAGCGACGTTCATCAATCCCTTTGCCGCTTCTGTGAACGATTGGGATTACGGTTTCTCCTTCCGCACCAATGGCTCCTTTAAATATTGGCTGGTGGTTGCTTCCGAGGGTGATTGGCAGCTGGCTGACCGCCAGGGCAGTGCCGATGATGAGGTCACCGTCATGGAAGGTGAGCTGTCTAACCTGAATTTAGGGGCCAATGAAACCAACACCATGCGCCTTATCGCCCTGGGTAACCGTGGGTTCTTCTTCCTGAACGATGAGTTCATTGATGTGCTAGACATATCAGGCAACCAGGATTCCGGTGAAATTGAGGTGATGACCGCTTTCTACTTCGATCATGAACTGGAAGGTGAAGCAACGGGATTTGAAGATTTTACGATTATCCCGCTGCCGTAGAAAATCGTTTCTCCAGGACTGGCAATCCTAAATTTGACAGTACCGTCATAAGAAAAGTTTAGGACTGCCAGTCCTTTAATATCTAGCGCCTCTCCCGCTCAAAAACCCCAACAGCACAAACAGCAAACCAAAAACAAACATGATCGCTGCCTGGATGTTAACCCGATTTTGCCAGGTGTCGGTAACGGCCGTCACCAACTGCATCCCCGTCTGCCGCACCGTCACCTCTACCAGCGAATAATCCGCTGGTGCCTGCCGCAGCAGGGTGCGGGTGATCGCCGGGAAGATTAAGGTCAGGAGCAGAACGAGAACGGCCGTGCCCAACAGCGGCCAGCCCCACCAATGCCCTAAATCCGACCAGGAACGTACCGTCAGCAAAGCAATCAGCAGGAGGCAGCCTGCCGGCAGCAGCCAGAGCAGCCAGCCCCAATTTTGCGCCAGAGCAAAGGTGCGCTGCCAGCGCAAAAGCTGTTCGCGTGCCTGCACCAGCTCCACATTTTGCGCCTGCTGCTCCGGCGAAAACAGCGGCACGCGCACCACGCCGAACTCGCTCGTGAGCTGGGGATTGCTGTCCAGCGCCTGTACCAGCCGGGTATGAACCTCTTGTGTGACCTGGGTGGTGGTCAGTTCGGGCGGCATGCAGGCGGGAATGGTGACATCTGGCCCTAGCAGCTCGGCGGGGTTCAGGGGCTGCGTGCAGGGCGGCAAGCTGTTGACGATACTCCCTACAATTTCCAGCCCCGGCTGGCCGCGAAAGCGATCCAGCAGCGGGGTGGTATCAATTTCCAGTTCGGCGTTGTCCAAATCGCCGGTTTCCAGCATGTCGTAGACGGTGTCTACGGCCGTATCCGTTTGCGACTCAATCCAGCCGGGCGGCAGCAGGGTTTCCATCGAATCCTGCAAAATTTCTTCATCCAGGTTAATAGGCGCCAGGCCGCGCTCGCGCGCTTCTTCTTCCAGCGTCCGGGCCACAATGGCCGGCACGGCCTCCACTACCAGGCTGTCCAGGTTAGACAATGACTCCTTAATCACTTCCCGATCGGCCACAACGGCGAAAAAATTGGTAAGAAACAGAGCGAGAACGGCCGTAATCGCAAACAGCACAGCCACAATTCCCGCTAAAAAGTTTAAGCATCCACGCATGTTGTCTCCAGTATTTGGTAATCGGTGTTCGGTAAACGGTTATCGGTAGGTCAGTGACCAGTTTAATCCAGAAGTAACGATTAAGATCAACCGATTACCGATTACTGTTCGCCGTTTACCGTTCACCGGCTGCTAGTTTGCCCAAAAACCAGCGATCTTCGTCGCTGAGTTCGGCCGTGAGCAATAAGTCGGGGCGGCGCTGCCAGGTGCGGCGCAGCGCCTGCTCGCGGCGCCAGCGGGCAATGTTGGCCGCGTGGCCGGAGCGCAGCACTTCCGGCACAGACCAGCTGCGAAACGTTTCTGGACGAGTGTAGTGGGGGCCTTCCAGCAGGCCGGTGGCGTGGCTGTCATCTTCCGCGGCGTCTTCCGCGCCCAGCACGCCGGGAATGAGCCGGGCCACTGCATCGACAATCACCATTGCTGCCAGTTCGCCACCGGTCAGGACAAAATCACCAATCGAGATTTCATCTGTCACCAGATGTTGGCGCACGCGCTCATCGACGCCTTCGTAACGGCCGCACAGCAGCAGCAGGCGCTCATGTTGGGCCAGTTCCTGGGCGACTTTTTGGGTGAACGGCCGTCCTTGCGGCGTGAGCAAGATGATGGGCAATCTCGCTACTGTTGGCGATTGGCGATTGGAGATTAGAGATTCTACGGCCGAAAAAATTGGTCCCGGCTTCAGCACCATGCCGCCACCGCCGCCGTAGGGTGGTTCGTCGGTGACGCGGTGTTTGCCGCTGGCGTAGTCGCGAATGTTGTGCAGTTCAATTTGCAGCAGCCCGGCCGCCTGCGCCCGCTTGAGAATGCTTTCGTTCAAATACCCCGGAAACATCTCCGGAAACAGCGTCAAAATATCAATATGCATGGCGCTAAGTATCAGGCGGTGGGGTGACTGTGTCAAGCATCCAGTAATCGGTTATCCGTAGTCGGTAATCGGTGGCTTTTACCGATTACCGATTACCGTCTACCGTTCACCGATCTACCGCTTCGCGTAGGGCACGAATGTTGCGCAAAGGCGTGGTGGTCATGGCCACGCAGCCGGTGCCGAGAAGGAGGCGACGGCCGTTTGTCTGCTGGAGCGCGTCGTGAATTTCGACCTGGGAGTATTTTGGTGATTCCCTGTGCAGTGCCCAATGGTCTATACCGCCGCTGGCTGCTCCTTTGAACTGCTTTAGACCTTCGCTCAGAGTGATACCCGTTTCCCGGTCGTGCCAGTTGAGCAGCTGGGTTGGATACTCAGCGACGAGATCAAACATCACGTCGGTGCTGTGCAGGTGGACCATGTTGAGCCATAGATCCTGGACGGCGTTGAGAATTTGGTGGTCATACGGCCGTCCCCACTGTTCATATTCTTCCCGGCTCAGCAGCGGATAGCGGGCATGCTGGATGGCGTAAAAGATACCGTCGATGCCAATTTCCTTGGCTGCTTCTATAAAGTTCAGCGTGCTCTTGACAATCGTTTCCTGCCCCAGGCGGAACAGCTTTGGCCGGCGGCGCAGGTGGCTGAGCATTGGTTCGTTGTCGGCCAGGTGCTTGGCCTGGGACAGCGGGGCAAAGATGGTGGCCAGCACCGGCACACTGTCGCCAACTTCCTCTTTCACGAGTCGCAGCGCCTCCAGCTGCGTGGCCAACATTCCCTGTCCAGGGTCCAGCGGCTGTAAGTTGGCCCAATCCTCCGGCTGCTGGATGGGGCGATGGGTGTATTCCCGCGTGCCCTCGATGTGTCCCACCCATTCATCTTGAACGCCCCAATCCACCACAGAATAACTGCTGGCCGGACCAACTTTCAGTAAGTCCCAATCATAATCCTGCTGCCATTTTAGATGCGCCGCTGCCAGCGCTTGCGCATCCTGGTCATCGCCGGGCCAATGCCGCCACAGGGCCACCGGCACCCGGTCCGGTGTTTCACCGCTAATCGTTGCTTCCAATCGTTTCCGTTTGCTCCAGTTTGACATAATATCTTCCTTTAAATCGTGCAGACAAATGGTTCTACTGAAAAAATTAACCGCGGAGAGCGCGGAGGACACGGAGAAAAAGAAAATCTCTGCGCTCTCCGCGTTCTCTGCGGTGAAAAATCCTTTTATATTGTACCCGGTAGCGGGAGATGTGGATTGTGGGTAGAATCTTTTTTATGGAACAAATAATGAATGAGACTGGAAAACAACAAGATAAGAATGTAAAAACGGCCGTCTCCCTGGCCGCCACCTTAGCCGAACAGTTCGCTGCCCGCGCCGATGAAGCGGACCGGGAAGGGGTGCTGCCCGCCGAGGATGTGGCTGCTTTGAAAGAATCTGGCTATCTGGGCATCAGCGTGCCGCGCGAGTTTGGCGGCTATGGCCTGTCGCTGCGCGACTGTGTAGAAGCACAACTGGCATTGGCTCAGGGCAGCACCTCCACCGCCATCGTGGCCGCGATGCAGGTGCATATTTTTGGCCACCAGCGGGAAGTACGCTCCTGGGACGATGCCTGGTACGAACAGTTTTGCCGCCTGGCTGCCAGTGGCGCGCTGTTTAACTCCATTGCTAGCGAACCGGCGATGGGCAGTCCCTCACGCGGTGGCTTACCGGCCACAACGGCCGTTCCGGCTGAAAATGGTGAGGGGTGGGTGGTGAACGGCCGTAAAACCTGGTCCACCGGCGGCAAACACCTCACCCACATGCTCGTGCGGGTTGCCCTGGAAGGCGAGGGAGCTGTGGTGTTGGTAGAACAAGACATGCCCGGCGTGGAGTGGATCACCACCTGGAGCGATTCGCTAAGCCTGCGCGCCAGCGACAGCCACGATGTGGTTTTTAATGATGTGCACATTCCCCAAAACTACGTAGTGGAACGAGGTGATGCCAAGGCGAAGCCCAACGTCTGGTTCCCTATGATTATGTCAACAATTTACCTTGGCGCGGCCATGGCGGCGCGTAACCGCGTCATTCAGTTTGCCCTGGAGCGCGTGCCTACGGCTTTGGGCAAGCCCATTGCCACGCTGCCCAAAATCCAGCGGCAAATCGGCGAGATTGATGTGGCGCTGCAAGCCGCCCGCTCGCTTTTGTTTGATGTGGCTGCGGAGTGGACCGGCGACGACGCCGACCGCAAAAAAATGTCAGCCCGGATTGCCGCTGCCAAGACGATGGTGACGGAGACGGCCAACAAGGTGACGGACCAGGCGCTGCGCATTGCCGGGGGCAGCAGCATCACCAAGGCGCTACCGCTGGAGCGCTACTTCCGCGATGTGCGCGCCGGTGCCATGCAGCCCCCCTCCGGCGACACCGCCCTGGAAATGGTTGGCCGCGCCGCCATCGCCGAGTTTGAGGAGTAGCCACCTCCAGATTCTTTTCAATTCCTTAAATGTTGCTATAGTTCCCATCTGGAAAAACTTAAGCGGCGCGCCTTTGGGTGTGTCGCTTTTTTACGTTCAAAGTTCAAGCTGGATGGTGTTTTGTGATTCGTGATTGGTTTGCCATGTGGCGGCGAGAGTTTGCCCATTACAATGCAGGCGTTTTACAAAAAGATTTACTGGCCGGGCTGACGGTGGCGGCGGTGGCTTTGCCGCTGGCGCTGGCCTTTGGTGTGGCTTCCGGGGCAGATGCGGCGGCGGGATTGGTTACGGCCGTTCTCGCCGGCGTCATCATTGGGTTGATGGGCGGCGCGCCTTACCAGATTTCCGGGCCAACAGGCGCGATGTCAGCCGTGCTCATTGTGCTGGCCACGCGCTACGGTCTGGAGGGCGTGTGGCTGGCCGGTCTGCTGGCCGGGGTGATGATTTTGGCGTTGGGAATTTTTCGCCTGGGCCGGGTGGTGGCCCTTATCCCCAGCCCGGTCATCTCTGGTTTTACCAGCGGCATTGCCGTCATCATCGCCTTTGGCCAGGTCGATAATTTTTTGGGTATCAAAACCCCGGCTGCGGAAAACGTGCTGGAAAAGCTGGCCATCTATGCCGAAAGCGGCATTATGCCCAATTGGGCGGCAGTAACGGTGGCCCTGGTAGTCATGGCTACCATGATCATCTGGCCGCGTTTTGCCTGGGGCAAGCGGGTGCCCGGTTCGCTGGTGGGCATTGTGCTGGCCACGCTGCTGGTGCTGCTGGCAGGCTGGGAGGTGCCTGCTATCGGGGCGATTCCCCGGACCATTTTGTTGGACGAGCGACTGAGGCTGACGGCCGTTCCCTGGCAGGAACTGGGCAATCTGATCGTTCCGGCCATGTCCATTGCCGCGTTGGGGTCCATCGAAAGCCTGCTGTGCGGCGCAGTGGCGGGCAACATGACGGGCGTGCGCATGTTCACCAATATTGAACTGGTAGCCCAAGGGATCGGTAACATGATCATTCCCTTTTTTGGCGGCGTACCGGCCACGGCGGCCATTGCCCGCACCAGCGTCAACGTAAAGAGTGGCGGCGTGACGCGACTGGCGAGCGTTATTCATGGGCTGGTGATTTTGGGCGCAGCGCTGCTTTTTGGCGGGCTGATTGGCCGGGTGCCGCTGGCGGCCCTGGCGGGCGTATTGCTGGTCACAGCCTGGCGCATGAACGAATGGCACGCCATCCGCTTCTTCTTTGGGCGGCGGTTGAAACACGCCATGCTGGCCTTTAGCCTGACGCTGGTGGCCACGGTGCTGTTGGACCTGACCCAGGCTATTTTGATCGGTTTTGGCATCAGCACGCTGGTATTTATGGCCCAGATGAGCGAACTGCAAATCGCGCGCCGTCCGGTGGAAGCGGAGCGGCTGGCGGCCGCAGGGGTCTCCGTGCCCGCTGCGCCGCACAACGTCAGCGTGTACTACTTGAGCGGCCCGCTCTTTTTTGCCGCAGCCCGCCGCCTGCTGGAAATGGTAGAAGGGCAAGATGGTCCAGATGCTTTTTTGATCTTGTCGATTCGTGGCGTGCCGCTGGTGGATGCGACGGGGATCGAGGTGCTGTGGGAGCTGTGGCACCGGCAGCACCACGGCGGCGGTGACTTGCTGCTGACGTCAATGGATCGGCGGGTGGAAAGCCTGCTGCGCCGTGGTGGTTTGCTGGATGAGTTGGGACCATCGCGCCTCTTTTGGAGTGCGGATAAGGCGATTTTGTCATTAGGGGGTAAGTTGGGCTGGGAAACGGCCGTTCCTGAACCTACCACCGGTTTACCTGAAGACAGCATTCTTTCTACCCAAACTATAGAACCCTTCGCCAACCGCTCGGAGACATAAGAAAACTTGACGCAAAGGCGCAAAGGCGCAAAGGGACAAAGAGGCAAAGGATTGAACAAGAAAGAATTTCTTATTCCTTTGCCTCTTTTAATTCTTTGCATTCTTTGCGTCAAAAATCGTTCAACTGAATTCCACGCTTAGAGTGGTTTGAACTGCTCGAAGGCATCCTGGCAGTCGTGGCAATAGTAGATCATGCGGCAGAGGGTGGGGCCGAAGCTGTTTTTGATGGTGGTGTTTTTGGAGCCGCAGCGGGGGCATTCGGCGACGTCTAAAAAAGCAACGGAGATGAGGTCACCACCGTGTTTTTGCGGCGGAGCCAGACCAAACTGGCGCAGCTTCTCGCGAGCTTCGTCGCTAATCCAATCGGTGCTCCAGGGGGGATGCAGAACGGTTACTACGGTTACGTTTTTGATGCCTAGCTGGCGAACGGCCGTTTCTATATCCCGCCGCATCACGTCCAAAGCGGGACAGCCGGAGAAGGTCGGCGTCATCGTTACGCGCACCGCGTCTCCATTTATGGTCACATCCCGCACAATGCCCATCTCTACAACCGACACAACCGGAATCTCCGGGTCTTTGACCTGGGCAAGGGCCTGCCAGATTTGTTCAGTGGTAATCGTAGAGGTATCCATTTTTTATGAACTTGATCTAGCCCATGATAGGAAAATATTTATCATCTCTTCTAATTTTTGAGGACCGCCAAAGCCAGTGAACTTTTGCTTCTCTACTTTGCAGATTAGCCAGTTGTCACCGCTTGTTTCTGCTTCGTCTCCCAAACCGTATGAATAACCTGAGAATTCAACACCGTCAAGTTCTGTGTCGCGCAAATCTATGAATAATGCCACCCTGGATTATCCAACGTCTCGATCTTGATGCCATACATATGTTCCCAGTTTTCATCGCACTTTGATAAATACCATTCCTGTAAATTTTCAATACTGCTGCTCATAGGAATCAATTCCGATCACTTAAACTTCTGGCTACCAGACTGCCTCTCGGTTCAGCCGGGCTACTTTTTGCATGTCGCTGAGCAAGTTGGTGAGGTGAGGCGTGTGTTCATTGCGGCTGGTGGGTGGGGTTTGGTTGGTTGGGATGGTGAGATTGGCGGCGGTGAGGAATGGCCGTACCCGTTCCAACCAATCTTCATGCAGCGCAGCCAAATCCGGCACAATCTTTTCTTCAACCAAAACCGATTCACCCGGCAGCAGCACAAAAAGCTGCTGGGCGTAAGGCCATAATTCATCCAGCGCCGCCTGGGTGCGCTGATTCGATTCTTCCGTGCCCAAACCCAGCCGCTTAATCCAGTTGCTGGTATGGCGCAGATGATAAATTTCTTCGTTACGAATTTTGGCGCACGCTTCGGCCAATGGCCGGTAGCTGCTGTGCTGCAATTTATCCAGCAGCAGCAGTTCGTAAGCATCAAACAAATATTGGCGCAGCATCGTAAACGCCCAATCGCCGCGCGACAGTTCTACCAATTGCACATTAAGAAAATCGGCCGTATCACGGAAAAAGACCATTTCATCCGGCTCGACCCCAGTGAACGATTCCACCAATCCGTACCAGATGTTGGCGTGCCCCAGCTCATCCTGGGCAATGTTGGCCAGGGCAATGTCTTCTTCCAAAATCGGGCCATGCCCAATCCATTCCGAATTGCGATGGGCCAGGATGAGTTCATCATCGGCCATCGCTAACAATTTTTGAATGAGAACTTGTTGAATTGTTTGGTTCATGTAGTATTAAAAAGCGGAACACAGAGGTTCACAGAGAAGACACAGAGTATCGCAGAGAAATTTGAGTGAAATCAGCGTCATCTGCGTTTATCAGCGTCCCATTTTATTTATCTTGACGGCCGCGTTTTTGGCGGCGCGGGCTGACAAAGCCGTAATGGCTTTGCTGCCGGTACGTTTTGTCCTGAGCCGGGGCAAACAGGCTGTCGATATCATCGTCCTCGCTGCGGATGATGTGTGCTTCCGGCACCACCCACCAAACCCAGACGCTGTCGGCGTCAAACTGTTTACATTCGAGCGCTTTTTGCAGGGCGATTTTGGCGGTTTCGGCTTCAACCTGGCCCGCGTGCTGCACGTAGGTCATGCTGCGCCGCTGGTTGGTTTTGGTGAAGATGTGGAACGCTTGTACTGAGCGGGGTCGACGTGGGTTTTCTGTATCCCCATCATCCCGCAACATTTCGGGATTAGCTTCTAACTCTTCCCGCGTCACCATTAAAATGGTATGCGCCGGCACTACCCACAAACTTACGGCAGACGGCCGTCGCACAAACACATCGCGCGCATTTTGCAGCGCCAATTCCGCATCCGGCGCATGCACGGATCCAACTGCCTCGTGCCGCTTCCGGGGATTATCTTGCTTGAATACCTCATAGCGAGGCCATTGGGTATCAGACATGGCTGGATTGCTTTTCTGCGTAGGCGGCCATGGCTTCACGGACCCAACGGCCGTTGTCATGCGCTTCTTGACGGGCTGCCAGCCGTTCGGCATTCATCGGGCCGTGGCCTTTAACCACGCGCCAAAATTCATCCCAATCAATCGGGCCGATGATCCAGTTGCCGCTTTCTTCATCAAAATGAAGATCGGGATCGGGAATGGTTAGCCCCAGCGCCTGAATCTCCGGCACTTCTTCGTTGATAAATTCCTGGCGCAGCTCGTCGTTGCTTTTGGTTTTGATGCCCCAGCGCATAAGCACTTCGGAATTGGTCGATTCGCTGTCGTGCGGGCCAAACATCATCAGCGTAGGCGGCCACCAGCGGTTCAAACCGTCCTGCACCATCGCTTTTTGCTCCGGCGTGCCGTTGGTAGCGTAATGGACAATCATTTCCTTGCCCTGCTTGTAGTGAAATGTTTCCTCAGCGCAGATGCGCACCATTGCTCGCGAATAGGGACCGTAGGAGGCGTGGGACAACATCAATTGGTTCTTGATCGCCGCCCCGTCTACCAGCCAACCAATCCAGGCCACGTCGGCCCAGGTGAGGGTGGGGTAGTTGAAGATGCTGGCGTATTTGGCTTTGCCAGTCAGCAAAGCGTCCAGCAGTTCCTCGCGGGTGGCCCCCAGCGTTTCGGCGGCATGGTACAGGTATTGGCCGTGCCCCGCTTCATCCTGCACCTTGGCCATGAGGACCATTTTGCGACGCAGGCTGGGTGCGTGAGGAATCCAGGCCCCTTCCGGCAGCATCCCCACCACCTCGCTGTGAGCGTGCTGCGAGATCATGCGGATGAGCTGGCGGCGATATTCATCCGGCATCCAGTCGCCCGGCTCGATTTTCTCGCCCCTCGCGATTCGGGATTCGAACTCAGCTAACTTGTCGTCAACTTCTTGGATTTTTTCAATCATTTCAAATGCCTCAACAGGTAATAGTGGTTGTCATGGGTTGGCTATGATTATACAACAAATCGGGATTCCGCTTATGCAGAATTTAGAAAATACGGAACACAGAGTTACACAGAGAAGGCACAGAGCTGCACGGAGATTTTTGAGTGATTCGTGCCATTCGTTTATTCGTTAGATTCGTGATTTGTTTTTTGGCTGGAGGGATAACGAGGCGGCCGTTTCTCGCGCAGCGCTTCCACACCGGCCATCATGTCCTCAGAAAAGAAACCGAGCATTTCCAGCGCCAGCGAATGGTCGAAGATGGGGCCAGCCTGGAGCAGCCACTGGTTTAGGGCCCGTTTGGTGAAGCGGATGGCGTGGCGCGGGCCGCTGGCCAGGTTGGTCGCCACTGCCATTGCTTTGTCCAGCAGTTCGTCATCGGGCACACACAGACTCACCAGTCCCAGCCGCTCTGCTTCCGGGCCGGAGACGAAGTCGCTGGTCATGAGGTAATATTTGGCCTTGGCCATGCCGCACAGTAGCGGCCAGATGATCGCCGCGTGGTCGCCGGCGGCCACGCCCATGCGCACGTGCCCGTCGGCCAGCCGGGCGCTCTCCCCGGCAATACTGATGTCAGCCAGCAGCGCCACGACTAATCCGGCCCCAACGGCCGCACCGTTAATCGCCGAAATGATCGGCTTGCTGCAATGGAGCATGTTGTAAACCAGATCGCGCGCTTCATCCAGAATGCGAATCACCTCGTCGTGGTTTTGGTAAGCGTTTTCCACCAGCTGTAAATCGCCCCCGGCCGAGAAGGCGCGGCCTGCGCCGGTGACGACGGCGACATGCACCTCCGGATCGTGGTCGATGGTGCGCCACACTTCGACAAGCTCAGTATGCAGGCGGGCATCAGCGGCGTTGAGCACCTCGGGACGGTTGAGGGTCAGCCACAGGATGTGGGGATCGCGTTTTTCAAAGAGGATGTGCTGGAAATCTTTGTAGTTCATGGGTTTCCTTTGTGAGCAACCTCCCACAGGCTTCATAACACAGTGCCGTTTTGGAAGGAACCTGCGGGAGGTTTCGGCTGCATAGGACGCTGATTTGCCTGATCTTTCTGATCACCATGATCATGGAAATCAGGGTAATCAGCGTTCCATTCTTGTTGGTAATATCGAACTTATCAAACAGTGGAGATGAGAAGATTTTAGCGGAGCGGGTAATACGTGCCAAACCAGAATCGACACAAAGTTAGGAAGCAGTGATAATTGAAGTATGGATTCGACAAGCACAGGCATGATTATTTGGCGCACGGCCGTTTTCCTCACAGGTATCTTCATCATCGGCGGCACCCTCATTGCCGCCATCAAAACCTTCATTCTGCCGCGTGGCGTCAATGTCTGGCTGACCCGGGCAGTGTTTCGGGCCATCGGCTTCTTTTTTCGACTGCGGGTGCGCCGGGCCACGTATGGCGAGCGGGACCGGATTATGGCTTTTTTCCCGCCGCTGGCTCTTTTTTTGATGCCGATGATCCTGTTGGTGCTCATTTTGGTTGGTTACATTTGCCTGTTTTGGGCACTGGAACCACGGTCGCTGCCGGAGCTATTGTACCTGAGCGGTTCCTCGCTGTTGACGCTGGGTTATGCTTCGGTGAACACCACGGCGTCCAAGCTGCTAGAATTTTCGGAGGCGATGATTGGCCTGGTGCTGATAGCCATGCTGATTGCCTACTTGCCCACGATGTACAGTGCTTTTTCCCGGCGGGAAACGGCCGTTGTCCTCTGGGAAGCACGCGCCGGTTCGCCGCCCACCGTGGTCGAAATGGTAGCCCGCTCGTACCGCACGGGCGAGCTGGAGCGGCTGCGCGACGTCTGGATGAGCTGGCAAACCTGGTTTGCCGAGCTGGAAGAGAGCCACACCTCGCTCTCGCCGCTGGTCTTTTTCCGCTCACCGCAGGCGCAGCGCTCCTGGATTACGGCCGCAGGCAACGTGATGGATTCGGCCGCGTTTATTTTGTCGGCGGTGGACGTGCGCTTTGAACCGCAGGCGGCGTTTTGCATTCGCGCCGGCTTCCTGGCCCTACGCCAGATTGCCGACTTTTTTGGCCTGCCCTACGAAACAAACTCATCGCCCAACACGCCGATCAGCATCAGCCGCCACGAGTTTGACGAGGTGTGCGACAAGCTGGCGGCGCAAGACGTGCCCCTCAAAGCGGATCGCGAGCAGGCGTGGCGCGATTTTGCCGGCTGGCGCGTCAATTACGATGATGTGCTGCTGGCCCTGGCAGCTTTGACCATTGCCCCCTATGCTCCCTGGATTTCCGATCGATCAGTCGTGCAGCGGAGCAAGGAGAGTGGAGATTAGAGATTGTCAATCTCCATTCTCCACTCTCCAATCTCTATCGAATATCCCCTTCCCATAGCCGCTGCATTTCCGGGCTGGTGAGGAGCAGTTCTTCCAGTTTGCCTTCGGCTTCGATACGGCCGTCCTTCAGCACCACAATGTGATCGGCCTGCCGTAACGCCGCCCGCCGGTGTGATACTACCAGGCAGGTGGGTACGGACTCGCGGGAGAAGAGCTGGGTCCACAACTGCTTCTCTGTGTTCACGTCCAGCGCGCTGGAAAGATCGTCAAAAACGTACAGTTCAGCATCGCGCAGGAACATGCGCGCCGTGGCCGAGCGCTGAATTTGCCCGCCAGATAGCTTCACACCCTTGGGGCCAACCTTTGTGTCCAGGCCATCTTCCAGTTGGGTTACATCTTCGTTCAGAATGGCGGCTTCGATGGCGGCAGGAATGTCCACTCGTTCCTCTGGCAGGCCGAGCAGCAGATTTTGCCGCAGCGTGTCGCTGAACAGGCGCGGCACCTGGGCCGTGTAGGCTGTACGCGGCGGTACGAAGAACTCTGCCGGCTGGGTCACCAGCTTGCCGTTCCAGCAAATTTCCCCGGACTGATGGGGAAGCAGGCCGAGCAGTGCCCGCAGCAGGGTGGTTTTGCCCGCGCCAATCCGCCCGGTCACTACGGTGAAGGAGCCTTTGCGCAGATGCAGATTGATGTCGCTGATGCCTCGCTCGGAGTCAGGGTGCTGGTAGCTGAGCTTATGGACGGTGAGTGTGTTGAGGTGGTGAACGGCCGTTTTCGCTACAAACGGTATCTCCGGCAGCGGACCGGACATATGCACCGGGCTGTGTTCTACGAGGCTGAGCGGCGGCGCGCCTTGCAGTAGACGCACCATGCGTCCCACGGCGACAGTGGCTTGTTTGTACCGTGCCAGCAAGAAACCCAAAAAACCCACAAACCCCGTTGCGTTGCTCAGGTACGAAACAAACAGGGCAAAATCCCCGACGGAAAAGTCGCCGGCCTGCAAGCTTTGTGCCGCCAGCAGCAAAATGATTGCCGTGCCGATGTTGCCTGAATTTTGGAAAATAGAGCCCAGCACTTCATTGAACAACCGGTCCTTCAGCGCCGCCTGCCGCCGCTTTTCGTTGAGCGTGTCGAAGTAGTCGATCACCCGGTCTTCAGCCGAGGCGACCTTGATCGCCTGCACCGCGCCAAACGTCTCGGCGATGAAGCCGGTGACAATACCGCTGCGCTTGCGCATCTCCTGCCGGTACGCCTGGATGCGCCCGGCAGCCCCGTTGGCCACCACAATCACCAGCAGCAGCGGCACCAGGGCAAACAGGGCAATGCGGGCGTTGATGCTCATCATGATCGCCAGGGCAAACATGAGAAAAACGCCGTTGGCCGTCACATCATTGATCCACAGGGCGTAAAATGGCACTTCCCACACGTCGCCGCGGAAGCGGCTGATGGCCTCGCCGGGCGCTTCCGGCAGGGAGCGCGCGCCGGGCCGCTGCAAAATGCGGCTGAGCATGTTTTTGTGCAGCAGGGCGTGGGAATGCAGCATAAACGGCCGATTCATCTTAATCATGCCGCGCCGGCCACCCATGCGACCGATTGCCACCACCAGCAGCAGCGCCACCAGGGTGGTCAGATTGAAAGCGGCGGCGGCTTCATTGGTGAGCAGGTCAAAAAAGTGGCGAATCACCAACGGCGGCCCTAACTGACCCAGCATGAGGGCAATGAGTGACAGCAGGTTGAAAAAGTGTGGCCACGGCTTAAAGCGAATCAGCTCCAGAATAAACTTCCACGTTGGCACATTTACTGTGGGTTCTTTAATTGTTGTCATGTTCCTCCTTATAAAAGTTTGCGAGTCTGCGAGTATGTGAGTTTGCCAGTTATTCTTCTCACTTTTACTTTTCACTCGCCACTCGCCTACTCGCCTACTGGCAAACCTTCCACTTCTAACCCAGTCCGCAGCAGCTCGGCAAAGTGGGATGCCGGATTGTTGGCCAGGGCGTCGTAGGTGTCGTGTTCCAGGATACGGCCGTGGGCCAGCACCATGATCTTGTCAGCCCGATGCACCGTCGTCAGCCGGTGGGCGACGATGATGCCGGTGCGGTTTTGCAGCAGTTTGTCCACGGCGCGTTCGATGAGCCGCTCCGTGGCCGGGTCCAGCCGGGACGATGCTTCATCCAGAATCACCAGGCCGGGGTCCTGCAAAAAGACGCGGGTGAAGGCCAGCAGCTGCGCTTCCCCGGCGGAGAGGCTGGCTCCTTCGGACTGCAATTCGGTGTCCAGGCCGTGCGGCAGCGCGGCGAACCAATCGCCCAGCCCCAAATCCTCTAGCACGGCCAGGATGCGCCCGTCGGAGATGTTGGGGTTGAAGAAGGTGAGGTTGTCGCGCACCGAGGCGCGGAACAGCTGTACTTCCTGGGTGACCATGCCCACTTTTTGTCGCAGATGAGCCAGGGGGAGCGTTTGGATGTTTTGGGAACGGCTTGCACTGAGCGGCTCAACTGAGTTGAGCTTGTCGAAGTGGCCGTTTTCACCCAAACAAACCGCCCCGTCCGTCACCTCATATAGGCGAAACAAAAGGCGGGTGATGGTGGTTTTGCCGCTGCCGGTGCGGCCCAGCAGCCCCAGCACCTCGCCCGGTTCCAGCCGAAAGTTGATGTCGCGCAGGATGAGCTCGTCGTGGTAGGCAAAGTTAACCCGCTCGAAGGCGACGCCCAGTGGGCCGTCTGGCAGGCAGTTTTGCCCGCTGTTGGCGATGCGGCTGGTTTCCCGGTAGAGTTGTTCCACCCGGTCGATGCCCGCTGCCGCCTGCTGCATGTTTTCAATCTGGTTGCTAATCTCGCGCAGCGGGCGGAAGATGGCGCTGGTGTAGCTGAGCACCAGGTAAACCGTACCCACGGTCAGTACCCCAGCGCGGAACAGATAGTAGCCGGTGAGGATGGCAATGAGCTGCCCCAGCGTAAACAGGCCAATCCAGGAAATAATGATGAGGATGCTTTTGTCGGCGCCCTCAATTTCTTTGGCCATGCGCACCCGGCTGAATTCGACCAGACGGCGCATGACGTAGGGCACGGCCCCGCTGGCACGGACGTCTTCGGTGCCGCCCAGCTGCTCCTCGATGAAGCCCATCAGGTCGGCGTTGGCTTCGCGGGCGGCTTTCCAGGCGGGCACGGCGACCTGGCGCAGTTTACTGAGACCGTAGAGAGAAACGGCCGTAAACACACCCAGCGCCAATGAAATCCGCCAATCTTCCCACAGCAGCACGATGAGCACCCCGGCAATCAGCAGCAGATTGCCCACAATGCGGATGACAAACTGGGCAAAAAAGATGGCGATGTTGGCTACGTCGCCGTCGATGCGCTCGATCATTTCGCCCGGCGTGTGCTCATTGTGAAAGCTCATGTCCAGGTGCAGGCAGTGGCGCGCCAGGTCGGCTCGGAGCTGGTTGGTAGACTGCCAGCCCACGTCCTCCCCCACGTAGGTGGCGGCCACACCGACCAGTTGCAGCAGCAGCGAGGTGGCCAGGAAGACAACCCCGGCCCAGATGAGCGGTTGGCTGTCGCTGCTGGTGACGGCCGTATCAATAAAGCTGCGAATGATTTGCGGGTTAATGAGCTGCAAGGCCAGGGTGGCGAAGATCAGCCCGGCCAGCAAAAATACTTTGCGGCGCAGCGGGTACAGATATTCAAACATCAAATCCCCATAGCGACGGATGGGTAACTCCATTTTTCCTCCTTGAGAGTTGGTCAAGTTTTTAAACTTGACCTACGGCAACAGGCCGCAAGTCAAGCAGAGACGACAGACTGCCGTCCATGACGCCCGATGAGAAACAATATTCAATTGTTAGGCAAAAAGTTGCGAAGTTACGAGAATGGCCAGCGGCCAATGACGGCCAAAGGCTGGCTCGACCAACCGGTGATTACCAGATGTGGGAATCCCAGAAGGGAGCAGCTGCACGAATTTTGGGGGAGCTATGTAACAGAAACATCATGGGAGAATCTCCTTCGTGATGCCAGACTGCCTGACACCAGCACTGTTACCTGCGCTGACCGTATCGGTCAGCCAAAACGCACGAAACGCCAGTCTACCACAGCCCAAAGAAGCTGCCAAACGCAATTTTTAAGTCTAAAAAGCAATCACGAATGGCACGAATAAACGAATAAGACGAATATTTTCTGTGCTTTATTCGTTCATTCATTTTATTCGTGATTCCGCTTTTATGAACGAGACGGCCGTATAAAACCCGGCAAATTGTATAGTTTGGAACGAATTCTCTTATTTCATCGTTAAATCATCGTTGAAATGTTTAGATAAAAGGAGAGCTATGTTTTCCCAAAAAATGCAGCACTTTATTAACTTTCTGATCTGGCCGATGCTTTTTCAACTCATGATGATTGGTTGTGCTCCCGCTTCAGAAGCGGATTTGGCGGCAACTACGCCGCTAGCCGAGACCAGTGCCGACAATGAACCAGTTGGGGAAATGGATGCTGTGGACGAAACGGCCGTTCCCCAGGCCAACTTCACCCGTATCGATCTGCGCAATGATTTACGGCCGCGTGGCGTGAGCGATGAATGGTACGTCGCTTCCGACATGGCTGATAGCACGCTCTATTTGATTGAGATTGAGAGCGGCAGGCGCTTTGTCATTAGCGAACATGGCGGTTGGGGGGATGTGGTGGTGACCCAAACCACGGTCGCCTGGATTGACGATGACGGCCACGTGCAGCAGTACAACATTGTGACCCGCGAGACGCAGCAGGTGACCCGGCAGCCGGCGGAGCGGTTTAACCTGGTCGGCAGTGATCAATGGCTGGTGTGGCAGGACAAGCGCAATGAAACCGGCGATGAAAACACCTATGCCGCCGACATTTACGCTTTTAATTTGTTTTCAGGCGAAGAGATTTCCGTCGCTGTGGCCGCAGGCGTGCAGCAGCAGCCAGCCCTTTCCGGCGAAATAGTCGTCTGGGCCGACAATCGCAACAGCCCGGCACGCGGCGAGCCGCTGGAAGGCTGCGGCAACTGCCCTGACAATCCTTTTGACATTTATTCCTACAATTTGCGCACGAGGGAAACGGCCGTTCTCGTCGCCGACGGCAAGCACAATGCCCAACCCACCATCGAACGCAACCAGGTGGCCTGGATTACTTTTGGCGAAGGTATCAGGGTGCTGGATTTGCGCACGGGGGTGGTGGAAACGGCCGTGCCTTACCAGCAAGGCATGGTGCAGCCCTATCTCTTTGCCAACCAGCTTCGTTACGCCATCAAACAAGCTTGTGATGTTATTGTGGTGGATGACAGTGGGCAGGAAATTCCGGCAAATACCGGCGCTTTCCTCTTTGATTTGGCCTCGCGAGAGACGATGCAGCTAACCAGCTACAAGGAGCCGCTGGTGCTGCACAATCGGGCCAACGTGGTCATTGGCGAAGGCTGCATGACCGGTTTTGAGACGGTTTACTTGCTGCAAGGTTTGCATCCCCAGACGGCCGTCAGTCCGGTTCAGGGACCGGCCGTCGTCAGCCACGACCCGGATTTGCAGGTAACCGAGTGGGACTATTCGATCCCTGAATTTCCACCTGTTTTGGAAAATGTGCGGGAGTTGGATGAACTGCATTATGAGATACGGTTGGCGGAAACGGCCGTTGGCTTCGATCTCATCTGGAACAATTACCCATGCAGCACTGAGCCGGTGCTCTTCATCCAGCCGGGCCGCCAGCTGGAACTCTGGCCGGGCAACATTGTTGGCGACAGTTGCGAATCGATGAGTGTGGCGCACTTGTTTTCCGTCTCGCTGAACGAAAATGTGCCGCTGGACGATTGGCAGTTTATTTTCCATGCTCCGCCGGGTGAGCAATAGTACAATGAACTGGACAATTACGTTCAACTTTTAGGGGAGAAACCCCCGAATTTGTCACTGAAGTTCAGGTTGATTAGATGAAGCTGTTAAAGAAGGTATTGGTTGGGCTGGCTAGCTTGCTGCTGTTGGTATCCATTGCAGCGTGGTTGGGGTTTGTGCATTGGGTGGGTGACGTGGTGGCGCTGTTTGTGCCGTATTGGGCGGGAGGAACGGCCGTTTTCCTCCTCATTTTTGCCGGTTTGCGCCATCGCACAGGAGTTATTTTGGCAGGCAGCGCCCTGCTGATTAACCTGATTCCACTGATTGGTTATCTGCCGCTGAGTCGAACTGCCGCCGCCAGCCAACCCCCTGACCTGCGGCTGATGGTCTACAACATTTACTTCCGCAACAATGACCTGGATGCAATCATGGATGAGGTTGAATCTCACGACCCAGACGTCATTTTTTTGATGGAGTATTCCTTTGCTATTCAAGCCGAGATTGAGGCTGAGTTTGCTGACTACCCGTACCGCCTCATCGAGCCTAGTCGGATGACATCGGGGGTGGCGCTGTTTAGCCGGGTGCCGTTGACGGCCAGCGAGGTGTACCGGTTTGAGGGGACGCACATTCCCGTTATTGAAGTGACGTTTGACGTATCCGGAGAGGCGGTGACGCTGGTGGGCGGACATCCGTGGCCGCCGATTGACCGCTGGGCGAACCTGCACGCTTTGCAAGTGGGCGACGTGCAGCGGGTGGCTGAACAGGTGGAGGCACCATTGATTGTGGCCGGGGATTTTAACGCTGCGCCCTGGTCATATGCACTGCGGCAGCTGCAACAGGCGGCCGGGGTGCAAGACACGCGGCGCGGCTTTGGCGGTCTGACCACCTGGTTTGGCCCGCCGTTGGTTCGCCTATCGCTGGATCATGTCTTTGTCTCGGAGGAGTTAGTGGTGCAAAACTATGCGCAGGGCCAGCCCGGCGGCTCCGACCATTTGCCGATTGTTGTGGATTTTCTGGTTGGGCCGTGAGTGATCGTTGGGTTGGGGAATGTGGTCTGGCGGGGCGCTGGCCAAAGCGAATGAGCGCTGTCAATTGGTTGGTTCTTGAAGCCAATTTTTAATGATCGAGACAACTTCCTCAGCCTCGGAGTAGCTAAGTCCCCAACCAAATCGAACAATCATTCCCTGTGGCGTTTCAAATCCAATCATTCCTTGACTTCTCAAAGAAAATAGTCTCAAGCCAAGAACGCCTTCAAATAGAGCACGTCTTTCATCTGGTTGAATAACGTATAGATTTGCCACCTCATTTTTGTGATAGCTCTGGATTTCTGGACGGGATGAAACCAAGAAACGCTGAATTCTGAGGGAATTAAGTGTCAGTTCTAAAGTAACCTTTGACCAGTAATTCCAAACCAACAAACCTAGGGAACCGAATGTGGCTCCGAAAAAGTAAAGAGTCCAACAAAACCAATCAGAACCTACAAGAAGGACCAACACAAACAGGGCAAAGTTCCACAGAAAAATCTCTAGCAGAAAACTGCCAAGAGGAAAATCTGGATGTGTCAAGATTTCGATTTTTGTGCCCGATGCTGTCCTGGTGATTAAGAAAGCATCATTGCTGCTACTTTCTTGCGCTGCTGCCATTTTTTGCTCTCAACTGCTCCGAAGATTACAAAGTCTTGTTGCGGAATAAAAGTTAACACAGGTCATATACTTGTCATGCTGAGGTCCCCCGAAGCATCCCTCTGAACTGAAACGGCCAAGACCATAGGGATTCTTCGCTCCGAAGACTCCGCTCAGAATGACAATTCATGATTAAATTTGTAAAGGAGACTTTGCGTTATTTGAACCATTTTTGCCCTGGCTAACCATTCACGGGTTATCGCTTTCATACAAGATAGTTCCTTTTTGCTGTAATTCCCTGGCAAAAAGACTGTTCATTTCTATAAACCGGTCGTGCATGGGGCGAGTATGCACAATCAGATCAATCGAAAAATCACCTTTAATGTCTTGCAGCAGACGGGCAACATCCAGGTAGATTTGTTCTTTTTCACGATAATCCTACGGTACTGCGTCGTCATTGGTGACAACCAGTAAGTCCAGATCGCTTTCTGCCGAGGCTGTGTCCTTTGCATGGCTGCCAAACAAAATGATCTTGGCCGGGTTGATCTTTTTAAGACGCTCTAGAATGAGCGGTAGGTAGAAAGTTGCTTCCTGGACTGTCATGAAAACATTATAGCGTGTCGGTGGAAAAACTTCTATTTGGTTTCAGCTCCCACAGCCAACAAATACGGCCGTCATCCAACCATTCAACCTCCCAACCAACATCACCAAAGGTGCGGCGTATGCCGCGCAGGAGCATTTGCAGCCGCTGAGCGTGGGGCGGCAGGCTGCTGTCCGGGCGCTGCCAGCGGGCCAGTTGGGCCAGGTCCATTTTGCCTTCGGGCAGGATGATTGTGTCTGATTCGGCGTTGGCTGGGGAAACGGCCGTTCCCGCTAGTTCCGTTTGGGGCCGGGTGATGAGCAGGACGTCGTGACGGCCGTTTTGCCCCTGCCACGATTCGCATAGCGAGTTTGTGAGTGCCGCCGGATCGTCTGGCCGGATGGGCGGCTGGGTGGGACCGAATTGATTGTGGTGTAACGGCCGCAGCACCAGTTTGTTTTCCAGCCGGGGGAAACGGGCCAGGCTGAAGAGTAAGTCGTGGAGTGATTGGGGGGAAACGGCCGTAATCCCCCCATCACTCTCCTGCACAATGCCTTCGTCGAGCGCCATCTCATAAAAATTGTGCAGCAAAATGCCGCCATCCGGCACCGGCAGACGGGCGTTAGCGGCACGATCCAGCAAACAGCCCGGCTCGGCCACGTCCCGCTTGGCCGCTCGTTTAGACCCCAGCCAGGCAAAATAATATCTCACAATGACTCCTCTAAAAACGAACCGCGGAGAGCGCGGAGAACGCAGAGGAAAAGAGAAAAATAATCTGCGAAATCTGCGAAATCTGCGGATAAAAGTTTTGATTCATGGTGGTCAACGACAGTTGGTGTCGTCTCCTCACTTAATAGGACGCAGATTTACTTGATCTGACTGATTTTTCTGATCTTTTCTATCAGGAAAATCAGGGTAATCAGCGTCCCATTTTAAACATAACGATTTTACTCAGTTGGTGTGCAGCTAATTTCGGCCAGGGCGTCGCCGGTGAAGAGCGGTGCAGCGTACAGCGCGTAGTCACCGCCCGGCTCGTTTTCGTCGCGGACGAAGGGGCAGGTGAAGCTGAGTTCCGCCGAGCTGCTGGAAATGACCTGATTGAGCAGCGAATCGCTGAAGGTGCAGGCGGTGCCGGTGCCCAGCATGGCGCTGGTTTCGCACAGGCGGACTACCTGGGCCGCCGCCTCGCCATCGAGCGAGCAGCTTAACTGAACGGTGCTGCCGGGTGTGCAGCGCAAAGCGGGTTCCTCTTCTTCTTCTTCGGCTTCGGGTAAATCGGGCAGGGGTACGGCCGTAAAACCACAGTTGCGGCGCGGTCCCTGCTCGCTGCTGGCGCACGGTTCGGTGACAAAGCTGCCTGTCGCCGGGATGGTCACCTCTTCCGTGCCGCTGTTCGTGGCGTCCCAATCCTCGACAAATTCGCATTGGGGACGGCTGATAGGCAGGCCGTTGCTGTTGCGCAGGCCGCTTGGTTCAAAAACGGGATTGCCCTCTTCGTCCAGCACCGGATACCCTTCGCACAAAAATTGCTCCGTGTTGAAGCGGAAGCTGAGGGGCAGCTCGATGGTTTCTTCTTCAAATTCCAGGTCGGTAATGTCGATCCATTGGCAGTCCAGCCCGGCCCCATACTCATCGACCCAGCCCGCCTGGATGCCCTGGATATTGCAGCTAAATTCGTGGGTCAATGGCGCCAGCTCATTGTTGCTCAAACGGCTGGTGCTCTCCACGCAAAACGCCTGCTTGCTGGGTTGGCTGGCCGTGCCCAGCTGAAATTCGCCATAGTTTTGGAAATGAAAATGGGCATGGCAGCTGTTGTACTCAAACATGTTGGTCAGCGGATTTTCGGCAACGACGGGCCCGATGTCCAGGGCGACCGCGCCCAAATTGTGGGCGGTGGCGTCGAACTGGAGCAGCCGCCGCCAGCCGGTGCCGTTGACACAGCCTTCGGCCAGGGCGCAGGAGTCGGTTGGGAAGTAGCGGTAAATGATACGGTTGTTTTGCAAATCCTCGCTGACCACCAGCAAATCAGGCGCATCTTCCGAAACCACTTCGCCAAGGCGGATTTCGTCGGCCAGATCGGGGTCCCATTCGAGGCGTTGGAAGGTTACGGCCGTTTCCACCACGCCTACCGTCGCCTGCAAAGCCTGCAAACAGGAGAGCGTAGGCAGGGTGGTGCGATGGCAGCCGGCCGCGCCGCCGCTGTCGGCGGTGCAGGTGTAGTCGTAAAAAATATCGACGTTTTCCGAATCATAGCTGTTGGGCGGGAAGCCGCCTTCGTTGATGCAGGCGTTGCCGGTGCGCTGGAGCAGCTGCGTGGGGTCTGGCGGTAAAACGAACGGCTCATTCCAGACGCCGCCAATTTCCGCCAGGGCCGGTTCGGCCTTGGCCGGCTCATCCAGGCCGGTGAGCAGGGTGCTGCTAAAGGTGTAATTTATGAGAATGAGTTCCTGGCCGTTGATGGTTTGGCGCTCTGGTTCACCAGTTAGCTCGATGTGCCACAGCGATTGGGGCGGCAGCGGCAGTTGTCCTTTGTCGGCGTAGAAAAACGGCCGAAAATGGAGCCGATTGTAGGTCAGTGCCACCTGCCGCTGGGCCAGTTCCACCCAAAACGCATCCGTCTCGTCACTCAGTGCTTTGGCCACGGCATCGCGCATCCCCTCGGGATATTCATCGAGTAAGATGCCCACCTGGCTCTCCATCGTCAGGCTGATGAGCGCGCCTGCCTCACCATTGATGGGTGAGGGCACATTGTCCCTGTCGTCGTTGCTGTCTGCTTCGGCAATGTCCGGGGTGCTGGTGGGTAGTGTGGTAGCGATGGCCGGTGGCGGCAGCAGGCCGTCATCGGCCTCTTCTGTTTCTGCCGGCTCGATGGTGCGCGTTGGGTTAGTGTCGTTGGCTTCTGCTTCCGGTGGTTCCTGGCCACAGCTAGCTGCGAGGGTGATGAGAAGAAGTAAAAAGCCGGGGGCGAGACGCGTCAATTGTTTCATGGGTCACGATTTTACCCATTGTGTCGATGCGCTTCAAAGCGAAAAAGAGTTCCTCATGGTTTGTTTAGCAGAGAGGTGACAGGCATTTCATGTAAATCGTGTTTGCCAGTGCCTGTCACCTGGTTGAGATTATGGCTGATAGATGATCGTCTCTGGCTTGAAGGCGGCCCAGGAAAACCAGAAATGGTCGGCGTGAATAATGCGCTCTAGTTGCGCACCGGCCAATTCACCTGCAACGGCCTGTCCCACAATGTTCCAGGTGCTGCCCGTTTCATTATCGATGATTATTTCATCCTCTTTGCGGAAAGTGAGCAAACGGCTGTCTAGCACTGGATCAAAGACCCCCGTTGCGCCCACGTCGGCAGCATCGGCAATAACGGGGGCACCCAAAGCGCTGGCCGTGCCCCCAACGTGGAAGACCACCAGATTTTGCTCGCCCTGCTTGTCGTTGATAACACCCTCTTCCACTAAAACACCAAGCGGATAGGCTACGTCGATGCCGTTGGGCAAAGAGACAGTGACGACGCGGGCTACCGCAGGCAGCCGCTCGTCCAGCTCGCCATCAAACAAAAATGGATTGCTGCCGATGGTGTCGTAACCGGCATAGGGATTACGGCCGTAACTCCGCCCAAACCCCGTCTCCTGTGACAAAATCATGCCGTCGGGATGTGCCTCGCGAAAATTATCGAAGCTGATGATGGCCGAGGGCAAAAAGGTGAGCTGCTCGCCTGCCTTATCGCCAATCAACCCCTTGCCGGTGAACTGCTGCCACAGTGTTTCCGTCTTTCGGTCATACATCACCAGATCGGAGTTACGCAGCAGGCCGGAGGTGCCAAATTCTACTGCCTCGCCGTCCAGCGTACGTTCAAAGACGATGGCTGAATTGCACAGCGGGCAAAACGTAACGATGAGGGGCACATCGCCCACGGTGTCGTTGACGATTTCATGCCAGGTGAGAATTTGCAGCGGATAAGCGCGGGCATCGCCGTTGAGGTCCACGGTAATGACCGGTTCATTGCCCGCCAGCCATTCTTCGGCTTCTTCTGGCGTCACAAACTGCGGATCGTCGATGGAGGGAATGCCGTCGCGCGGCGGGCCGCCGGAGAGCAGTTCATCGGTGCTGATGATGCGCCGGTTCCAGTTGGTATTCCAGCTGCGGGTAAGCGAGGTGAGATTGCTGCTGCGGTCGTCGCTGGTGAAGAGGATGGTGCCGTCTGCCAGCAGAATCTGGTCGTCGTCCAACTCGACTTCTGGGATTGTGGTTGGCTCTTCATCCGGTACGGTTTCTTCAACATCTTCTTTGGTGGGGGTGGGAACGGCCGCTCCTTCAACGGTCTCCCCTTCATTTTCAGTTTGCGCCGGTCTGGCATCGCTTTGCGGCAAACAGCCAGCCAGCAGCAAGCTTAACACAACCAGCCATAAGTTTGTTCTGTTCATAACAGGCTCCTTTGCCAAAAACGCAGCCGAGGATTCCAATCCTCTAATTTGCGCTAAGAACGCGCGGCTACGGATTTGTGGCGAATTTCTTCAATTATCCTTGGTTCTTGGGGTTTTTTATGTGAGCTGGCTCACGAATTAGAACCTGCCCCCACCTGACCTCCCCCTCAAGGGGGAGGAATTGGCCCCCTCTCCCTCCCTGGGAGAGGGTTGGGGTGAGGGTTTCGCATCTGAGGATGCTCACGCCTCAGGGTTAGGAGGCGCGTATTTGATCTTGCAGGTAGATCAGCAGTTGGTCAATGTTAATGCGGTCCTGTTCCGTGGTGTCGCGGTGGCGTACGGTGACGCTGTTGTTTTCCAGCGTTTCAAAATCAATCGTTACACAAAACGGCGTGCCGATTTCGTCCTGGTAATAGTAGCGCTTGCCGATGTTGCCCCGGTCGTCCCAGGTGGTAGTGAGATAAGGGGCGATGGCTTCATAAACTTGCTGGGCTTTTTGCACCAGTTCTGGCTTGTTGCGCAGGAGGGGGAAGACGGCCGTTTTATACGGCGCTAAATCCGGCTTAAAACGCAGCACGGTGCGCTTGTTCTCCGCGTCGTGCCAATACGCGTCACACAGCAGCATCAAAAAGAGGCGGTTAATGCCCACCGCCGGCTCAATGACGTGCGGCACAAATGTCTTGCCGCTGAACGGATCGGTGTAGGTGAGCTTGGCCCCGGAATGTTCGATATGCTGCTGCAAATCGTAATCGGTGCGGTAAGCTACGCCCCACAGCTCCTTAAAGCCGAAAGGAAAGTGGTAATCTAGGTCATACGTTTCGCGGCTGTAATGGCTGCGCTCCTTGTCGGAATGCCGCCGCCAGCGCAGGTTCTCTTCCTGGACGCCCAGGGTCTTGACCACAAAATGCCACATCCGCTGCTGCCATTCTTCAAACAGCGTTTGCCAATCGGTTTGCTCCGGGTCGAAGAAATATTCAATTTCTGCCTGTTCAAACTCCAGCGTGCGGAAGACAAACTGGCCGGTGGTGATCTCGTTGCGGAAGCTCTTGCCAATCTGGCCGATGCCAAAAGGCAGCTTGACGCGGGAGGAATCCAGCACCTGGCGGAAGTTGGTAAAGATGCCCTGGGCAGTTTCTCCCCGTAGGTACACTTTGGCCTTTTCACCTTCGATGGCGCCAACGGCCGTTTCAAACAAAATGTTAAATTCTTTCGGCGCAGTCACCGGATTGCCATCGGGACTTTGTATCTGATTTTTGGCAATGAACGCGCCCATTTCGGCCACGCTCATCTCTTCCACAATGAGTTCGGGCGGATTGGCTTGCTGCGCCAGCCAGGCCTCAATCAAATGGTCGGCGCGGTACCGTTTGTGCGTTACCTTGTCTTCTACCAGCGGGTCGGTAAACGAGGCCACGTGCCCGGAGGCCACCCACGTTTGCGGGTGCAGCAAGATTTGCGTGTCCAGGCCGATCATGTCCGCCTTTTTGCGAATCATTTCCTGCCACCATTTATCTTTGATGTTGCGCAGCAGTTCAGTGCCCAGCGGACCGTAATCGTAGGAGCTGGCCAACCCACCGTAAATTTCAGAAGTCTGATAGACAAAGCCGCGCCGCTTGGCCAGCGCGGTGATCGTTTCTAGCGTTAGTTTCTCGTTCATAAATATCCCTGTAGCCGCGCATTCTTTGCGCGTTAATTGGTAGGGGCGGGACGACCGGGTTTCAGCCTGGAAAAACTTATGGCCTTACTTCCCGGTCGTCTCGTCCAACGCATCGTCAATGGGCGAGATGGCGCGGAAGCCAGGTTCCATGTCTGGCGCAATTTCTGCCCGCACCATCCCGCCCCTACCAAAATGTCCAAAAATAAAACAAAAAATCCCTGCAACACATCAACTGTGTTGCAGGGACGGCTTTTTCAAGTCGCGGTTCCACCCTGCTTCCGCTGATTTTAATTTATCCAGCGGCATCTTTCTTGAGAGTGCAGCTCCCGCTTGCCAAAGGCGATCATCGCTGCCATATTTTTTTGCCACAGAGAACACAGAGAGAAAAGAGGATAAATCTGAAAATTCTCTGTGAACTCTGTGGCTAATTTTACGGCGTGGTGGTTAGCTGTCAAGGATGTCGGATGGTTGGGGCAGGCGGTAGGTGTCGCGATACGGCCGTATCGTAATAATCTCCCCTGACTTGATGCGCTGCTGGGTTTGCTGCCAAAACGGTACGTCTAGCAAATCGCTGTGGTATTTGAGGAATGTTTCCCGCACGCTGATCGGCAGTCCCATGAAACGTAAAAACTCCTCGGGAAAGACGTCGTTTTCGGCAATGTGGAACCACGGTTCGGCAGCCAGTTCATCCTCATACGATCGGGCCTGGGGGAATTGGCGGAAGTTGCACTCTGTTAACGGCCGTAATTCATCATAGTCGTAAAAAACCACCCGCTCGTGCCGCGTCACGCCAAAATTCTTCAGCAGCATGTCCCCGGCAAAAATGTTGGTTACGGCCAAATCCTTAATTGCCTGGCCATAGTCAATAATGACCCGATTGGCGGCATCTTCGTCGGCCTCAAGCAGGAAAATGTCCAGGGGAATAACCTGCCGTTCCACGTAAGCGTGGCTGACCACCACCATGGCTTCTTCCAGGCTGACGGTGTTGGCAGCCACATCCAGCAGTTCTCCCAAGAGTTCCTCGGTAAAGCGTCCGTGTTTAAACTGCAAAAACTCAAACGATTGGGCATCGATCAGCCGCCCGGCACGGTCGTGGCGGAACACCATCTCGTAATTGCTGATGACGTCCTGGCGGGTAGTTTTCTTGGGATAAGCAAAATGATCTTTGATCAGCTTGAACACCATATCGTAATCGGGCAGGCTGAAAACAATCATGACCATGCCGCGCTGGCCGGGGGCAATCTCAAATTGGGCTTCAGATTGTTTGAGATGGTTGAGCAGGTCGCGATACAGCTCCGTTTTGCCATGTTTGTTGTAGCCCAGTGAGATGTAAATTTCGGCGATCCGTTTTTGGGGGATGATGGAGTGGATGAATTGGACGAGGTCAGACGGCCGTTCCACCATCACATGAAAATAAGCCCGGGCAAAGCTAAACAGAATGCTCACGCTGCTTTCGTCCAGTAAAACGGCATCAACAAACACGCCGTTTTCGCCGTGTAGCAGCACCAGCGACAGCGGCACCAGCCCCTGTGGTGTGTACATCCGGCCCACCAGGTAGGCACCCTTGCCTCGAAAAAAGAGCGAATTGACCACGTCAATCCGGGAAACTGTGGTTTGTACTTTTGCCAAAAAGCAGGTGAGCCGTTCGGTAATTTGGCGGCAATCTTCTTCAAAATCGGCAAAAGGCACCGACAGGCCACAGCCGCGCATAATCTGCCGCACCGCCTGGGCCAAATCTTCAGGGTAGTAGGCTTTGTAAAGCGATTGGGGATCGGTGAGTGACGGCCGTTCAAAGTCGGGATCGACAAACTCAATCTGGGGATCAACGCCAACGGTGCTAAAGATGCGGCGCGTAATGGAGTTGAAGAACGTTTCGGCCAGCTCCCAATCGGCCCTGTCGGCAATAAGTCCGGAGTAAACGGCTTTCATGCTGGCCCACACCATTTTGTGGACGAGTCGTTCTCCCAGCAAGTCACGCACGGTCACAACCACGCCATCCACCACCTGCCGGTACAGGTTGAGCCGGTCTAACGCATCGGCCCGTTGGCCGTGCCAATCTTTGGCTTCAAATCGTTTTTGGGCCTGGCAGGTAATTTCGCGGAAGCGACGGCCGTATCGTTCAAAGCCGTCATACATTTGGCGGGCAGCCACGTTGGCCAATCGGCTGTCGGTTAGGCGGGGAGTGGATGTATTGGACGGCATGGTGGCATTGTAAAAGCAACAAAGCCCTGCGGACAAGTACCAAAAATCACCTTGCGTCTTTTAATTCTTTGCGTTCTTTGCGTCAATCTTTTCATTTTTTGATGAGAACCCGAGCAATTTTTTGAGCCGTTCGCGCCCCTTGGCGATATCCATACTGCGCAGCCGCCAGGTGCCTACAATGCCGTAAGGCAAAAAGAGGACGATGGCCACGTACACTGCGCCGAGCAAAAAGTTGGCTGCATTACCAAACCAGCGATCTAAAAAGAATTCGAGCAGCCGGAAAACGGCCGCACCAATCAAAGCGCCGCTCAAGGTACCCACACCGCCAATCAAAATGATCAGCAGTGCCGCCACGGTCCAGCCCAGCCCGGCCACGTTGGGGCTGACGATCGGTTGGTGAATGGTGTGGAAGAAGCCGGCGAGAACGGCCGTTAACGACGCTACCATCAGCGCCACCAGCTTAAACAAAAACGTGTTATAGCCCAGCATCAGCGCCCGGTCTTCATTTTCCCGAATGGCCACGCACACCCGCCCCGTGGGTGAATCGACAAAGCGGCGATAGATCAGAAAAACGATAAATGTTGTCAGCAACGTGAGCAAATACAGATGAAATCGTGCCGTGTTGCTGTTCAGCCACTCCGGGGCGATGACGCCCTGCAAGCCCACGTCTGCGCCTGTCCACTCTGTCATCTCCGTAGACTGCACCACAATCTGAAACACGGAAGCCAACCCCAGCGTCACCAGGGCAAAAGTGATCCCTTTGACACGCGGCAGCACCACGCCAAACAGCAGCGCCTGCACCACGGCTACCACAACCAGGCCCAACAGCGTTGGCCCCACGCCCCAGTCTAAATTTTTGAAAGCGATGCCGGTAAAATAAGCACCCGTGGCAAAAAACATGGCGTGCCCAAATGAAAGCAGCCCCGTCACGCCTAAGATTAAATCGTAGCTCAGGGCGTAAATGGCCAGGATGAAAACCTCGATGAGCAGGCCCTGCATAAACTTGGCGTTGCCTGACTCGTTAGCCAGCACATCCCCCAAAGACTGCCCTTCCACCAGGGCCAGCAAAAAGGGGAAAGCGATGAGCAGCAGCAGCAGACCCATCATCCCTCGATTGGTCGAAAGCCAGCTGGCCAATGTTGTTTTTTCTGTTGTGCGGTTTGCCAAAGTCGATTGCATTCAAATTCTCCGCGTCAGTTAGGACTGGCAGTCCTGTCCTTTACGTTTCAACAATTTTTGAATCAGGACTGCCAGTCCTGGCCATTACTCGTTTCGCCCGAACAACCCCTGCGGCAAAATGAGCAAAATAATCACCATCAGCAGCACGGTGGAGGCGGGAACCAGCGGCGGCGACGGTTTAAACGGTTCGGCCAGGAAGGGTAGGTTGATGCCAATCTGGCCGTATTTGATGATAAATTGCTGCAGCAGCCCCACCAGAATGGCTCCGGCAGCCGCGCCAGGGAAGCTGGTTAGTCCACCGATGGCCAGGGCAATAAGCGCCAACAGCAGCAGGCGCGTACCCATGTCGGTAGAGAGTCCAATGGAAGGTGCGGCCAAAATGCCGCCCAGCGTGGCCAGCGCCACACCCATGGCAAACACAAAGGTAAATACCTGCCGCACGTTGATCCCCAATGCTTCCACCATTTCGCTGTCTTGCACCCCAGCGCGAATGATCATGCCGATGCGGGTGCGCTGCAAAATGAGCCAGACCAGCAGCAGCACCACCAGCCCCACCAGGATGATGAACACCTCGTTGTAGCTGCGAATACGGCCGTCAAACAAAATAATCGTCGAACATTGGTTGGCAATCAAATCACCAAAGCTGGTGGCCGGACAACCGTCGCCGGTGCCATTAAACAGCGCTGCTTTGGGCATGGTAAATTCGGGACGGCCCCATACGGCGCGCACCACCTCAATCACAATAAAGCTCAGCCCCAGCGTGATCATCAGTTGGTAGATGGGCCGGTCGTATAACGGCCGTATCAACGCTACCTCAATCAACCCACCCAGCACAAAACCCAGCCCGGTGGCCATACCCATCGCCACAAAAAAGCGGCCTGTGGTGCTCATGTCTAATAAAAAGTTGGTGATATTGGAGTTGATAAAAAATGTAACAAGTCCCAGCACCAGCAAAACGGCAGCTGTCATCCACGTACTGCGGGCAATATGGTTGCTGATACTGCCTGCCTGCTGCCGCAGCCCAAAACCGGCAATCGCCAGCGGCAGCAGCGATCCGCCCAGCAGTGTGCCCAGCAGCCCCAGCGGCCAGCCCGAGGATGGCGGCACGGTGGCCAGAACCAAATTACCCTGGCTCAGCGCCAGCGAGTAGGTGATGGGGCTTTCGGCATATACTTCCGGGTTCCAGATGGCCAGGGGGAAGCGGGCATAGGCAATCCACAGCAAAGCCGCGCCTAAAATCAGGGCCAGCCAGGGCCAGAAGCGGCTGTTTTTCAAAAGCACGGGCATTCTTTGCAGCCAGACCCGCCATGCTGGCAGCAGCACAAAGCCAACGGCCGTTAACAGCAGCGGCGATAACAAATCGACAAACGTATCGGGCCGCACAAACACCGTCCAGCCCACGTAGGCCCCCACCATAAACATCTCGCCGTGGGCCAGGTTCAGCACGTCCATCAGGCCTAAAATCAGCGACAGCCCTGCTGCCACCAAAAAGGTAATCATGCCTACGCTCAGTCCGCGCAAAATGGTGATGAACCAATCTTCGGTGGGCATGCCTTGAACGGCCGTAAAAAACAAAAATGCCAACACCGCCAGCGTAATAAACCGCGTCCTGTTTGCCCTCAATGTGCCAATTACGTTTGCCATATCTACTCCGTAAATTCGTAATCGGTTATCGGTAAACCGTAATCGGTGAGTTGTTTACCGATTACCGACCACCGATTACTGATAACCGCTACGCTGCTCCCAAATACCGGTGAATTGTTGCTTTATCCTGTACCAGATCGGCCATCAAACCATGTTTCACCGATTGGCCTTCATCAATGATCACATATCGCTCGGCCAGCCTGCTGGCTACCACAAAATTTTGCTCCACCAACAGCACCGTCGATTCCGCCGAAAGCTGCTGAATCGCCGCCATCATTTGCTCAATAATGACTGGCGCCAACCCCTCGCTGGGCTCATCAATGAGCAGCAGTTCATTGTCCGGCACCAGGGCGCGGGCCACGGCCAGCATCTGCTGCTGCCCACCAGAAAGATTGGTGCCTGGTAGCTTAATCAAGCGCTTCAAGTCGGGGAACAGCTCAAAAATAAATTTCTCTTTGCGCTCAAAGTCGCCTTTTTTGCGCTCGGCAATGCGTAAATTTTCCAGTACGCTCAAGTCACGAAAAATGGCCCGGTGCTCTGGCACAAAACCAATCCCCATCGCCGCAATGTCAAAGCTGCGCCGCCCCTGGATTGCTTCCCCTTTGTACAAAACAGATCCTTCCCGCGGCGGTGTGAGGCCTAAAATAGATTTTAGTGTGGTGGTTTTACCGGCCCCATTGCGCCCCAGCAGCGCCGTAATGCTCCCTTTGGGCACGGACAGCGTTACGCCTTCCAAAATATGGAATTGGCCAATGAAGGTGTGGATGTTTGCAACTTCTAACAAATATTCCATCAAAAATTTCCAATGTGACTAATTACATTGCAATTGTCATGCTGAGTGAAACGAAGCATCCCTATGAACTACAAAAACCAACATGCCTGCCGGCGAGACAAAAATTCGATCCAGCCAAACTCAGGAGGTTTCTTCATAGAGATGACCTAAATAAGCTGTCTGCACCGTTTCATTGGCCGATATTTCAGCAGGGGTGCCCTCGGCCAAAACGCCGCCGTGGTGCATCACCGTGATCGTGTCCGACACGTTCATGACCACGTTCATGTTGTGCTCTACCAGCATTACGGTTTTGTGGCCTGCCGCCTGGATTTTCTGGATAAGCGCCATCAGCTCCGGCACCTGCTCGGAAGCCATACCGGCGGTGGGTTCATCCAGCAGCAGGATTTCCGGGTCCGGGGCCAGAATCATGCCCAGCTCCAGCTTGCGCTGTGCCCCGTGCGGCAGGGTGCGGGCCAACAGCATTGCCTCATCCGCCAGCCCAACCTGTTCAATCACTTCCCAGGCGCGGTCTTCATATTTGGTAAAGGCACGATGGGAGCGGAACAGCCGAAAGTTGTCTCGTCCCAAGGCTTGTGCCGCCAAACGAATATTTTCCAGCACTGTCAGATTCGGGAAAATATTGGTGATCTGGAAAGAACGGCCGATTCCCAAATGTGCCGTCTTGTGCAGGGGCAAATTTGTAATGTTCTTACCTCTTAGTAATACGCGCCCGCTGGTCGGGGGGATATTCCCGCTGAGCAAGTTAAAAAAGGTGGTTTTGCCTGCGCCGTTTGGCCCAATGATGGAGTGCAGCGAACCAGCCGTCACTTGCAGACTGACATCATCCACTGCTACCAGTGCACCAAACTCCCGGCGCAGGTTTTGTGACTCCAGAATGATTTCGTTTGGCATTTGTTTCCCCAACTACATGACAAGGTGACAGGGTGAAGGGGTGACAAGGTGACAGCTTTTTCACCTTGTCACCTTGTCAACTTGTCACTACTCGCCGCTCAGGCTGCCAATCGGCAATTCACCACAGCGGTCAACTAATTCTTCTGGCAGCAGACAGGGAACGTCTGGCCGGTTCGTTTCTACCAGTTCAAAATATTTGAACTCGGGATCGTCCACGTTCAGCAGTGTAACGATGTACATATCCTGAATCGCAACGTGATCTTCGGGACGGATGGTGATGGTGCCTTTTGGCCCTTCAAATTCCATGCCTTCCATGGCGTCAATCAGGGCGTCGGCGCTGGTGTCACCACCGGTGGCCTTCACTGCTTCAACAACCAGGATGGCGGCGTTCATGGCATCGGCGTCGAACAGATCCGGGAAGGTTTCAAACTGTGCCTGGGTCTGTTCAACCAGCCAATCATTGATCTCGTTGTCTGGCAAGGTGTAATGGTACAGAATGCCGCTGGTGGAACCAATGGCGTTGGCAAAGAAAGCCGGCATCACAACGTTATCAACAAAGCCCGCGGCCATCGGGATTTCATCCAGTACGCCCGAGTCGGTCGCAGCTTGCAGCAATGGCACAAAACCACCACCAGCCCAGGTGACGATGAGCGCTTCGGCGCCATTGTCGATGGCATCAAAGATGGGGTCCATGTAGGGTGTAAAGTCGGTTGTGTCAGCCGGGGCGAAGATGTCGTCGGCAACAAAGGTGGCCCCATTAAGCGTGCAGGCATCGCGGAAAGCGGCCGCACTGCCGGTACCAAACGAGTAATCCGGGGCGATCTGCACCAGGTTGGTGTATTGATCGGCCAGGTATTCGCACATGTTGACGGAATCCTGATAGTTGTTCCGGCTGGTGCGGAAGGAGTATTCGTTGAAGGTCACGCCTGTCAGGTCGTTGGCGGCGGCGGGAGCAGCGATGTGGATCACTTCGTTTTCGCGAGCCAGCTCTTGCAGCGTGGCGGTAGCGCCGGAGCTAACGGTACCTACCAGGAAGTCGACGCCTTCTACCTCAATCAGTTCACGGCCAACGGTGGCGGTGGTTTCCGGGTTGCTCTGGTCGTCACGTACAAAAACCTGGATTTCGCAGCCATCGAGCATGTAGGAGGTGTAGCCATCCCCCTCGACGCCAGGAGCACCGGTCGCGTATTCCATACCGAGCGGGAAGCCGCGCAGCACGTGAGCACCGTAGATAGCCAGCGAACCCGTCTCATCGGTGATAAGGCCAACTTTGATGGGCTCCTCACAGCTGAGTTCGGCCATCGCTTCTTCGGTCATTTCTTCTTCTTCGCCGCCGGTGGCTTCTTCAACGGCCGCTTCCACAGTAGGCTCCAGTTCTTCGACAGCGGCTTCTACCGTTGGCTGAAGTTCCTCAACGGCCGCTTCTACCGTGGGTTGCAATTCCTCAGCGGCGGCTTCCACAGTGGGTGCCAGCTCTTCGGCAGCGTCTTGCACCTGCTGGGCGGCATCATTAATGGCATCTTCCGTGGCAGCATCACAGGCGGCCAGCACAAAAGATAACCCCAGCATAAGAATTAAAAGGGTGAGTAAAGTTGTTCGACGTTTCATAGGTTTCTTTCCTCCGTAAAATTTACGTATTTGGACAGCTTCTTTCTTGCCTGAATTGGATTTTCCTTTCTGTTTGATCATCATCTCATAAACACCTCCATTACAGCGAATTTTCAGCTTGACTCAAGGTCTTTGACCAATACCAGCGCCTCGCCCTCACAGACGACGGTGCCGGTGGTGGTTACACAGGTAGTGCGCAGGTTGACCAGCGCTTTTTCGGGACGCAGGCGGGTGATTTGCACAACGGCCGTTACCCGCTCACCCACGTTTGCCACACCAGTAAAGTGCAGCGACTGCTTCAGCCAGTTGGTGCCGCGCCCGGGCAGCTTGGTTCCCAGCAAATCAGAAAACATGCCGCTAAGCAGCGGGCCGGGCACCGTGGCAGTACTTTCTGCCGAACCAAAGGCCAGCCCCGCATCGCCGGACAGTGTCCGGTAGGCGGCCACATCGTCGGCGGTGAAGGTGCGGCTGGCGCGGGCTTCCTGGCCCACGGCAAGATGGTTCATGCCACCTCCGCTTTGCGCCGCTGGTTCACAAAATCACGGAAGCCGTCAATCGCTTCCGGGGTGACCATCTGCTGCACAAAATGATCCAGCTCGGTGCCTAATCGCGCCGCGATTTTTCCGCGGTCCAGGTGCAGCAGCCGTTTGGTGTGGCGAATGCTGCCGTGTTTTTTAGCGGCGATGGCAGTGGCGATGTTCATCGCTTCGGCCTGAATTTGGTCAGCCGCCACCACGCGATTGGCCAGACCCCAGGATACGGCCGTTTCCGCCGCAATCGCCTGGTTCAAATACAAAACTTCCGCCGCCCGGCGCGGCCCAATCACCAGGGGAAGCAGCACCGCCCAGCCGCCGTCCGGGCTGGGGCCAACTTCGCTGTAAAATGGCGCAAAGCTGGCTTCCGGGGCCACCAAAATGATGTCTGATCCCAAAATAAAGCCCAATGACCCGCCGGTGACGATGCCGTGAACGGCCGTAATCACCGGCACCGGTAAATCGATCAGCGCCAGAATGACCTGGTTGAGCAGCCCGACAATCTCCCGGGCGTACGCTGCCATGTCGTCGGCATGCTGCACAAAGCCCAGGGCATCGCCGCCGGTGGAGAAGGAACGGCCGTTTGCTCGCAAAACCACCGCCCGCACCGATTCATCCGCCGCCACTTCAGCCAGCACAGCCAGCATTTTTTGCAGCAGGGCCGGTACCAGGCTGTTGTGCCGCTGGGGACGGTTGAGGGTGACAACGGCCGTTGGCCCGTCAAAATGTAGCAAAACCAGTTCGTCTGCCTGCGTCATAACAAAATCACCGTCTCTCCGGACAGGGTCACGTCGCCTGCCGGGTTTCTAATCTCGGTTAAGAGCCGTACCTGCGCTGTGGCCTCGTCTCGCTCTAAAATCTGGATGTCCAGCGTCATCGGCTCATTGGCGAAGGTGGGCGCCGGGAACATCAACTCCTGCGAGAGCTGTACCGCGCCGGGAAAATGGCGGCTAATCGCGCCGCAGATGACGCTGTAAAGCAGCATCCCGTGGGCCACCGTGCGGCCAAAGCGCGTCCGTGCCGAAAATTCAGGATCGACATGAATCGGGTTGTCATCCCCGCTCAGCCGGGCAAAGGCGTCGAACTCCGCCTGGGTGAACGTTTTCTGCTCCTGAATGATTGTTACCGAATCTGAATTCATATCATTTTTAAACGCTGATAGTTTGCACTTATCTGTGTTTAACCTTGAATTTGCTGAAAAAACTCACGCAAAGGCGCGAAGTTGCCGGATTGTTCAGAGAAAAAAATCTGTGTAATCTGCGCAATCTGTGGTTTTTTCAGTTGAGTCATCCGTGTCCCATTTCTAATCAGTCACCATCTCGCGCAGTTCACGCTTGAGGACTTTGCCCGCGGCCGTACGCGGCAGCGCTTTCATAAAGCGCACCTGCTTGGGAATCTTGAAGCGGGCCAGCTTGCCCTGGCAAAAATCAATGAGTTCCTGCTCGGTGAGTGCCGCACCTTCTTTGACGACGACCAGCGCCAGCCCTACCTCCTGCCATTTGGGATCGGGGATGCCGATAACGGCCGTTTCCGCCACGCTCGGATGCTGGTAAATCACATTTTCTACTTCGGCCGGGTAGACGTTTTCGCCGCCGGAGATGAACATATCCTTCCAGCGATCGACAATTGTGTAGAAGCCTTCCTCATCATACATCGCCGCGTCGCCGGAGTGCAGCCAGCCGCCGCGCAGCGCTTCGGCCGTGGCTTCGGGCAGGTTCCAATAGCCGGTAGTCACATTGCCACCGCGAATACACAGTTCGCCCACTTCGTTGGGTCCCAGCAAATTACCCTCGCGGTCCATGATGCAGACGTCGGTGTGCAGCACCGGCTTGCCCACGGAGCCAGCCTTGCGTACGGCATCTGCCTCAGGGATGAGGAAAACTGTTGGTCCGGTTTCCGTCATGCCAAAGCCCTGCTGAATGATGATGCCCCGGCTGGCGTAATCGTGCACCACCGCCGGAGGCAAGGAGGAACCGCCGCTGGCCCAGCTGCGCACGCTGCTGAGATCGTACTTGGTGAAATCGGCCGTTTGCGCCAGCATCAAATAAATGGCGGGGACGAGTAAAAGTACGCTCACCTGCCACTGCTCGATGAGCTGGAGCAGTTTGTCTGGCTCGAACTGGCGCATCACTACCAGGGTGCCGCCCGTGTGGAAAATTGGTCCGGCGTACAGCCCCAGTCCACCCGCGTGGAAGCAGGGCAGCACGTTCAAATTCACATCCCGCGACGACAAATCGATGGCCTGACCCATGCCGATGGCGTTGTAGAAAAAGTTGCCGTAGGTTACCTGTGCGCCTTTGGGGCGGCCGGTGGTGCCGCTAGTGTACAAAATGGCCCAGGTATCTTCGTAGCGCAGGCGCGGCTCGGGCACGCCTGCCGGGTCGCCTGCGGCAAGGGCAGCTTCGTAGGTCCAGCCACCGCCTGCGGCTTCATGGCCCAGGGTGAGCCAATGGTCAATTTGCACGGTTTTTTGGAGAGATACGGCCGTTTCCGCAAACGCCTCATCCACAATAATTGCCTTTGGTTGGCAGTCGTTGAGGATGTATTCCAGTTCCGATACCGACAGCCGCCAGTTGAGCGTGTTCAAAATGGTGCCGCTTTTGGCGCAGGCAAACAGGACGACGTAATAGTCGGCGCTGTTGTGGGCCAAAATAGAGACGCGATCGCCCGTTTGCAAGCCAAGCTTGTGTGCAAAAAAGTGCGCCAGCCGGTTGGCCCGCTCATTGAACTGGGCATAGGTGAACTGCTGTCCGCTGTGGGCGTCTACAAGTGCTAGTTTGTTTGGGGTGCGTTCAGCGTGTCGCTGAATCCAATCAAAGTGATACATGATCTTGCCTGTTAAATGGTTCACGCATAGGCGTGAAGAAAAATCTGCGCGCAATTTGCGCCAATCTGTGGATTATTCAGCTTGTAAAAATTTGGTGACGATGGTTACGGCCGTTTCCGGCTGTTCAAATGGGAAAAAGTGCCCGGCCTGGTCGATGATAGCTGTCTCGGCATGGGGAATCGCTTCGGCCAGCAACTCCACATTGGCGGGCGGCACCACCTTGTCTTCCCCGCCGGACAAGATGAGCGTGGGCGCGGTGACGGCCGCCAGCTTGTGCTCAAAACACGCTTCTTCCGACATGAGCGACAAGCCCACACCCATTTGCGCCTGGTAGCCGGCCGGATCGATGGGGTGGTTGGCGCGGTAATTGACCCACTCTTCTACGATCTCCGGCTGGCGTTCGGCAAAACCCGCGGCGCAGCTAATCAGAATGCCGTTGCGCAGGCGGGCGAGCGGCTCGCTGGTGGTGTCCATGAGCACGGCGAGTGCCTCCTGCGTCACCGGCACGTGGCGCGGACCGCCAAAATTGGTGGCGGACAAAATGAGCTTGCTGAGTTTTTCTGGGTAAGCCAGGGCAAATGCCTGGGCCACAAAGCCGCCCATCGAATGTCCAAATACGGCCGTCTTTTCAATCCTCAGCGCCTCCAGCAAACAGCACAAATCCTCGGCCAGCAGTTGAGCGTTGTACGGCCCGGAAGGTTTGTCTGTTTCGCCCACGCCCCGGTTGTCGTAGTGCAGCACGGTAAAATTTTCGGCCAGTCCGGGCACCATCTTGTGCCACATCCAGCGACTGTAGCCCAGCCCGGCCACCAACACCAGCGGTGGTCCGCTGCCTTCGATTTCGTATGCCATTGTGATGCCGTTAGCGGTTACTTTTGCCATTGTGTGCCTTAATTTTTTTACACAGATGAACACAGATTTCTTTCTTTTATCTGTGTTCGTCTGCGTTAATCTGTGTCCTATTAATCCAAAATTTCCTTAAGCTGTGCTTTGATGACTTTGCCGTAGGGCGAATAGGGTAGGGCGTCAGTGAAGATGATGCGTTTGGGAATTTTGTAGCGGGCCAGTCTGCCCTGGCAGTAGCTGAGTAAATCGGCTGCGCTGACGGTACGGCCGTTGTTCAACACCACCACCATCACGCCCACTTCGCCCCATTTTTCATCCGGCTGGCCGATGAGCGCCGCGTCGGCCACCGCTTCATGGGCGACAAATATGGCTTCTACTTCGGCGGCGTACACGTTTTCACCGCCACTGATGATCATGTCCTTAAACCGCCCGGCGATGTAGAAATAGCCATCCTCGTCCTGGCGGGCCATGTCGCCGGTGTGGAACCAGCCGTCGCGCAGCGCCTCGGCGGTGGCTTGTGGATTGTTCCAGTAGCCGGTGGTGACGTGAGGCCCTTTGATAAGCAGTTCGCCGGTTTGGTTAGGGGAGATGGAACGGCCGTTTTCATCCACCAGCTTCATCTCACTGTGAAAAATAGGCTTGCCCACCGTGCCCGGCTTCTTTTCCGGATCGTCATCGCACATGCTGAAGCAGTTGGTACCTACTTCGGTGAGGCCGTAGCCTTGCCGAAACGGTTTGCCTGTGGCCTGCCGCCACGCCGTAATGAGTGACACCGGGCAGGGCGCGCCACCGCTGATAAACCAGCGAATGTGGCTGAAATCGGTTCGGGCCAGCTCCGGTGTATTGAGCCACATCTGGAAAATGGTAGGCACGCCTAGCAGGACGGTGCATTTTTCGGCGGCGACCACGCGCAGCGTTTCCACCGCGTCAAACTCGCGCAGCAGCACAATGCGGCCGCCCACGTAAAACAACGGCGTCAAAAAGACAAACAGCCCGCCGGAGTGGAACATGGGCGTGAAGATGGGCGAGATGTCGTCTTGCGTTAGCCCCCAGCTAATGACGGTATTGATGGCGTTCCACACAATTTGCCGGTGAGGAATCATGGCCCCTTTAGGCTTGCCGGTGGTGCCGGAGGTGTACAAAATGCAGGCGGTGTCTTCGGGGGAGAGGAACGGCCGTTCTGGTTCCATCTCATCCGCCGCCGCCAATTCTTTCTCGTAGATCCAGGTGTTGGCAACTTCCGCCCCCTCCACGCTGACCAAATGGGGTACGTCAATCTGGGGCAGCATTTCGGCCAACGTCTGGCTAAATTCTGGCCCGCAAATGAGCACCTTTGAGCCACAGTCTTGCACAATGTAGACAAGTTCTTCAGCCACCAGCCGCCAGTTCAGCGGCGCAAAAATTGCCCCGATTTTCATCGCGGCATACAGCAAGTCGATGGTGACAACACTGTTGTGCGCCAGCAATGAGACCACGTCCCCTTTTTGCACGCCCAGCTTGTGGCGCAAAAAGTGGCAGGCCCGGTTAACCCGTGCGTTAAGCTGGGCAAAGGTGTAGCTTTGCCCGGTAGCCACTTCGCGCAGCGCCACCCGGTCGGGGGTTAATTCGGCTCGTTTGCTGAGTAAGTTGCTTGCGTCCATAAAAAGTAAAAAGTTAATAGGACGCTGATGAACGCAGATTACGCTGATTTTTTGTTGGCAAATCTGCGTTTATCCGCGTTCATCAGCGTACCCTTCCTTAGCATTCTTCTAAAAAGGTCATGATTTCCTGGGCCACTGTTTCTGCGTTGTCGCCAAAGAGCATTGTCATGTGGTTGCCGGGTACGGCTTTGTAACGGCCGTTAGGCAGAGCGTTCACCGTTTCCTTCGCCTGGGCGGCGGGCAGCACGGGCATGGCACCAGGTCCACCAAACGGCCCGAGCGCGTGCAGCATGAGGGTGGGCTGCTGTACTTGACCAAATATTGATTCCCACGGCTCGGCCAGGGCTTTGTCGATGGCCTCGGCAATGGCCGTAGGGCGCGAACGAGCCTGAACAGAGCCATCGTGGTTGGTTTGTACGTCGGCGTGGTAGTAATTTTCTACGGCCGTATCCCAATACCCCTGCCAATAAGCTGAGCTTTTCACGGCGTCCCGGTACGCTTCCCAGGACGGAATGCGCTGACCCAGCCGATCCAGCGATGGTTTAATGATTTCCTTGACGCTGGGGTGCATAAAGCCGGAATCCATCACGACGCATTTACTGACGCGCTGCGGAAAGTTAGCCGTCAGGTAACAGGTAAGCAGCCCGCCAAAAGAGTGACCCGCCAAAATGACTTCAGCCAAATCCAAGTTGTCCATCAGCCCATCAGTTACAAGTTAAGCTATTTTGTGAGTTGTCAAGCCAGAAATTGGCTACAATTCACGTATGAAAAAAGCAAACCAAGAATCCAAAAGCACAGT
>PABI01000148.1 GCA_002699125.1 Anaerolineaceae bacterium | reverse complement strand
GATTCATGGTCCCCATGTCGTTCGGAACGCATTGCGGACATTCGCTGTTGGCATGGCAGTCAATTTCGCAGCACCATTCGCCATCGACGACAAATTTGAATTCATGTCGGCCAGTGGGAAGATCGAGACTTGCGGCCCACTTGCCATCTTCGCCTTTGTCCATCGGCGTGGCATCAGGTTTCCACTCGTTGAAAGTTCCAGCAAGAAAGACCTGTTGGGCTTCGGGTGCGTGACAGGAAAAGAGCGTTTTGCTGGAAGCAGATTTTGTTTTTGACATTGGGTGACTCCTTGGATTATGAGTTAGACAAACACTGCGACTTTGATGCTTCATCCGGTTGAATTCTTCATCACCGAATCTGATTTATATTTCGTAGTACGCCTTCTGCACGTATTGCTGCACCATTCGCTGAGTATTGAAATGTGATCCGTTGAGGGCGATGGCGTGCGACATGACGCGCAGCCACTCGTCACGTTTGCGGTAATACAACGGCATAACCACCTGTTCGAGTTTCTCGTACAATGCGTCCGCGTCTCGCGCGAAACGGTCGGCATCTGCCAGAGTCGCGTCTGTCGAATCGCCAAACGCCCAGCCCGTGACACCTTCCACGCAACCTTCGATCCACCAACCATCCAGAATGCTGAGACTGGGAACACCATTGAGCGCCGCTTTCATCCCGCTGGTTCCGGATGCTTCGAGCGGGGGTTGGGGCGTGTTGAGCCACACGTCTACACCGGCGACGATCATTTGAGCGAGTTCCCAGTCGTAGTTCTCCAAGTAGACGAGCCGCACTTCAGGGGAAAGCCGGTGTCTCATTTGCACGATTTGTTGAATCAATCGCTTTCCTTCGTCGTCGCGAGGATGAGCTTTACCGGCATAGACAATCTGAATCGGACCAGTTCGTTCAACGATGCGTTTCAGTCGCTCAGGGTCGCTGATTAACAAGTTCGCGCGTTTGTAGGCCGTTGCCCGACGTGCGAATCCGAGTGTGATGGTCTCGGGATCGAACAAGATGCCATCCCGTGAAGAAATCTCGTCGACCAGTCGATGTTTCGCGATCTGGTGTGCCTCCCAAATGTCGTTTGGTTGTATCGCCAATACGCCGCGCAAGCTAGCATTGTCCTCGCGCCATCCAGTCAGATAGCGATCGAAGAGTTCAGCAAGCGAAACTGCCGTCCATGTTGAAGCATGAACACCGTTCGTAATGTGATCGATGTCGTAGTGATGATTGGTATCTTTGGGTACCAGCATGTGACGCGAAACCTCGCCGTGCTTTTTCGCAACGCCGTTGACGTAATGGCTCAGATTTAAGGCGAGATACGTCATGTTCAATTCGCCATCGCAACAGAAGACTTCGTGCATATTGAAGATGTCGGACCGACCAAGCACTTGTTCGACGAGATCAAAGCTGAAGCGATCATGACCTGCGGGAACCGGCGTGTGCGTCGTAAACACACACTGGCGGCGAACGGCCTGTACGTCGTCGCTCTCAAATGTTTCTCGTCCCAGTGACTTCGCCCTTTCGTCGAGCAACTCCAATCCGAGCAACGCGGCGTGACCTTCGTTCATGTGAAACTGGACGAGCGTATCAAGGCGCAGCGATCTAAGGATGCGAATCCCGTCGATTCCCAAGACGACTTCTTGGCTCAGTCGATGGCACTCATCGCCGCCGTAGAGTTGCTGAGTCAACACTCGATCGGCAGGTGTGTTTTCCTTCAAGTCGGTGTCGAGCAAGAGAACGGGAACGACATGCCCGCTACACCCTTCAACGTCAAAACGCCAAGCACGAACGACAACCTTGCGACCTTCGACAGAAATCTCAACTCGTTCGGGTAGCTCTCGGCAGTATTCTTCGACGTTCCAATCGACTGGTGATTCATGTTGCCAACCGTCGTCATCAATGGACTGCGAGAGATATCCGCGCCGATGAAGCAAGGTGACGGCAATCATTGGGACGCCCAAGTCCGCAGCCGCCCTCAGCGTGTCACCGGCCAACACGCCCAAACCACCGCTGTAGGTTGGCATCTCCGGGTGGAGTGCAATCTCCATTGAGAAATAGGCGACCGTCGGTTGACCGATTGACAGCATAGAAGTTTCACTCGTTGGGTTCGACATCGTCTTGATGATTCGTCCTTTTCTCATTCCATTCCGGAACAGTCAATTCATTTACGATTTGTTGAATTCCTTGGACTCCTCGAATGCACTCCTGCGCTAGCTGTTTGTAGTCGTAGCTGCTGACCGTGCCTCGAATTACTAAGACGCCATCCACACACGCACATTCAATCTTCGTTAATGAGGCGTATCCGCTCGATGCCCAACGGTTCTTCACGTCGGTGACAATGCAGCAAGTGCAAGTCTGAATGACGCGTAGTT
This sequence comes from Anaerolineaceae bacterium, assembly GCA_002699125.1. Classification (GTDB taxonomy): domain Bacteria; phylum Chloroflexota; class Anaerolineae; order Promineifilales; family Promineifilaceae; genus Leptofilum. The sequence goes on along the minus strand of PABI01000148.1, from coordinate 8,936 downwards.
CACGGTTAGGCCAACATTCGGCATCGTTGCCGGTTTCTTCCGACTGACCTACGAGTTCGCCGTGTCCGTGGCGGTTTGGATCGGCACCATCCGACTCATCGAGAACCAGGCGGTCACGATACTGACTTCGCCCGCTGGATTTTGACGCGGGCGTTGCGTACCGATCGCTTGTGGGGCGGCGACGGGAAATTGGGGCGAGAAGACTCATGCAAAGCTCCCTTGTCCGCTTGGATCAATAGCTCGCCAGAAGCCATCCCATCGGCTTCTGGCGAATGAACTTCGACGACCAAAACTATTCGCTGACATTCTGAAGCAGGGCCGACTTTCCGCAGCAACTGCGTTTCACCGAGCAGCAATACGCTCGCTTGGCACAGCAGGTGGGCCGGGCGACTTCCGGCGTTTCGACGACTTGCGACTCAACGACCGTATTTGAGGCAGCGTCGGATGCAGGCAGGCTGAATGCCGCACCGAACAAACCAAGAGCCAAAGCACCCGCAGCAACTGATTTGAGTAACATGATTCTCACCTCTCATTAACCGAAATGGGGATCGAGACACCTTGCGGAGAACCATTCTTCCGTTTGTTCGTCTCATTGCCATTTTGATGCTGGACCTCCGTGTCTTCTTCACGAAAATTCCGTGGAAAATCACTTTCAGCGGTCCGACAACATTGCCCGGATACTGGACAGAAACTTCTCGTAGTCCGACGATCCGCTTGCTGAGTAGTTCAGGTTTCGAAACGCACTCGTGATCCGTACGAAGAAGTCTCGCGCTTCGTCCTTATTGTCGAACATAAACTCGCGCTGGGTAACGTCTTTCACCAGACTAAGCATGGATTGTTGCCGGTCCATGGGCGTCGCTACGTCCACGGGATCGAAGGCGTCTTGTTGGAGGTAGACGGTGTCAAGGAACTGGGCCTTTAGATAGGTCACAAAGTCGTCCAGCGAGATTCCTTCTTCGCCGGTCACTTGCATCATCTGGTAGATCGCGTCGGCCTCACGCAGCAAAGCCAGCAACGCTTCGACACTTTCTGTCCAGCCAGTGTCCAGATTCCGATCAAGGTAGTCTTGCAGTTGTTCTCGATACCGCGACCACGAGAGTAACGGGTCGATTGCAGGGTAGAACCGCTTGTAGGCGCGATCATACGACAGGCCGAGGAAGGTCTTCACCGTACCGAGCGTCGATTGTGTCACAGGCTCTTCAAAATTGCCGCCTGCGGGTGAAACCGTTCCAATCATGGTGAGGCTACCAAGCGAACCCTCGCGAGTGGTGAGAACTCCTGCTCGTTCATAGACACCTTTGATCGCAGAGTCGAGATAGGCTGGGAAGGCTTCTTCGCCGGGGATTTCTTCCAAGCGGCCCGATGTTTCCCGCATCGCTTGTGCCCAGCGCGATGTGGAGTCGGCCAACAGCAGCACGTCGAGACCCATTTGCCGATAGTATTCGCCCAACGTGATTCCGGTGTAGATCGACGCTTCGCGAGCCGCAACGGGCATTGAGGATGTATTGCAAATAATGACGGTGCGATCCATCAGGGAACCGCCACCTCGTGGGTCTTGTGCCTGTGAGAATTCGTTGATGGTATCGACGACTTCACCCGCCCGTTCGCCACAGGCGACCACGACTACGACATCGACCGCAGAATAGCGTGCAATTAAGGTCTGCAATACGGTCTTGCCCGCACCAAACGGGCCGGGGATGCACGCCGTTCCGCCGCGAGCAATTGGAAAGAACGTGTCAATGGTTCGAATGGTTGTGACCAGTGGTTCGGACGGATACTTTCGTTCGATCAATTGTCGCTGCAAGAGGTCCGCTGGCAATGGAATGCGAACGGGCCACTCCTGTCGCATCGTCAAGGGACGCTCACCCTGCGCATCACGAATGCGGGCGATCGGTTCGTCAATCGTGAAGCTACCTCCCTGTATCCAAGTCAACTCAGCTTGGCAACGCAGGTCAAAAGGAACCATGATCTTATGTTCGACACTGCGTTCCTGAACGGTCCCCAAGACGTCGCCTGCACGAAGTCGTTCACCTGTGCGACGCAACGGTACGAACGACCATTTGTGTGAGCGGTCGAGCGAGTCGGCATAGTGGCCGCGTTGCAGAAAGAACCCGTCGCGATTGGCAAGTGTTTCCAACGGGTTTTGCAAGCCGTCAAACACGCTTCCCAGCAGGCCGGGACCAAGTGACGCGGACAGCATGTGATGTGTCAACTCAACGCTATTGCCGACCTTCACGCCTTCCGTGTCCTCGAATACCTGCAAGTCCGCTTCGTTTCCGTAGACTCGCAGCACTTCGGACTTCAACCGTTTGTCGCCGAGACAGACGTAAGCAACTTCGTTCTTGATGATGTGCCCATCGGGTACTTCGATTGACACGATATTGCCATTGACGGCGGTGACTTGAGCGCCCATGGTTGACTGCGTGGTCATGTGGCGTCTCCATCGAATGCCAACGTCTGCGCCAAGAATTGATCAAACTTCTGGCGCCCCGCCGATTCATCGAGCCTTGTCCAGCGATCAACAATTTCCCAGCGGGCGAGATAAAGCAACACTGTTTCAAACGAAAAGTAGAATTGATCGGCCAGCTTGACCCAATGATTCCAAGTCGCACGCAGCAACTCTCGTTCTACGTTGAGCGTTTGCTTTGCCGCCAAGCCTTCGCGAACGCGAGGAATCCATGGGTGCTCTCGTGCGAGCCGAAAATCAGGGGCTCGCCAGTGCTTGCGAATATGCTCGACGTATTGTCCCACGCCGGAAGGCGGATCGAGTCCAAGTCGGCGGCGACGCAACGCGCAGGTAATCGTTCGCACATCAATGCGATGGTTGATAATGTCGCGGACGAGCTTATTGGAAACGGAATTCATCAAACGGTCGTATTCCATTTGTACTTCGTCGTCCGTGCGTTCCGGCTGCTGTCGATCCCACAACAGGAAGCGTTGAACTTGTTCGACGGTGTTCTTGTCACCATCGCCTAGCATCTTCAGTCGTTCCTGAAGACGAATCCGTGAGATCGGCACTCGTTCGACTTCAAACAAACGCGGTATGTGCGGCAAACTGGCAACGAACCAGTAGTAATTCGTAGCAGTCATCACTGAATGATTCCTTCCATAATGGCTCGGAATCGGGGAACCAAATGGCGCAGCAACAACTCTGCAATCGCTGCATCGGTCATTTCAATCTCGACATTTTCGTCGAGCAATTGAATACGGATACCTGCCGACGTGTCGTCTCTTGTTCCAATTTCCAGTCCATCACGCAGCATTTCTTTCGTGATCGAAGCGACGAAATGGCTAAGGTTGCCTGCTTTGACTTCCTCCGGGTCGCGGCGCAGTTGTTCCAAGCCAATCGCATCCTCGGGAAGCAGAAGTCTGGCGGATTGACCGGAAGATGGAGCTGACCTACCGCCGACTTCGAGAATCAATTGCTTCAGAAAATCTCCGTCCTGCAATTTTCGCGTCACCAAACGTCGAACTCGATCGGCGAACTGGTCCACCATTTCCGATTTGAGTCTCAGCATCGCATCGCGCACCGCCAATCGGATAGCTTCTTCGCCAGCCCGCTTGGTTTGCTCCGCCTCTTCGCGAGCCTGACGCACCAGCAGATCTGCTTCACGCCTCGCATCGTCAAGACGTTGCTCTGCTTTCAGACGTGTTTGCTCCATGAGCGCGTCCGCCTGAGCCTTGCCTTCCTCGACACCCTGCTCGCGCAAACGACCAATCAGTTCTTCAACGCCGGATGATTCCTTTGAGTCTGCCATATCCCAATTTTCCTTAGCCTGCGATGCCACTGGGGATTCCACCGCCAACGATCAAAGCGAAGATGAACGCAAAGACCGCGAAACCCTCCACGATAGCCGCAGGAGCGATCGCCAGTCCAAAAACTTCGGGTTTGGATTTCGTGGTATTGATCGCCGACGCACAGCATGAACCCTGTAAGACCGCACTGAAAATCAATGCCAGCCCCACGAGCAGTCCGACAGCAAACAAGCCTGGCGCAGCTTCTGTCGTCACGGCACGATTCAACTGCATGGTGACGACGATGCCGTAGATTGTTTGTGATGAAGGAAGTGCCGAAGCACCTACCAGACGACCGTATCCGCTTTCGACGTCGAGTAATGCACCACTAGCTGCCTGACCGGCGCGGGCACAGCCGATGATGCTGCCGATCGCGCCCAATGCCGTGGGCAAAAAGATACCGGACCAGCCCAACGTAAGTATGATGAAGTTTTCCATATTCATATTGACCTCTTGCGAAATGGTTCAAATGCGTATCCTTCGTCCGGCAGGCTCCAGCCAAAGAACTCAATACAGTTCAATCGCAGTCCATGCACAACGCCGCTCATAATTGCCAAGCTGAAGTTCAATCCATGGCCAAATACCACCGCGACGACCGCTAGCAGGCTGCCGATACCGACGCAACAACTTGCTTTGTACGTCAGTTCGTTGAACGTGCCCGCCAGTTGCGCACTTGCCAGACCAAGCGCAAACAACCGCAGGTAGCTCAAAACGTCGCCGAAAGCGCGAGTGATGCCTGTCAGTGAAAGCACGCCGTCAATCAACCGCTTTCCGTGCTCCTTGAGGCTGGACGTAATCAGCGGTCGTTCGCTGCTGAACAACAGGACGCAAGCAATGCCTGCTCCGAGCGTCCAGCTACCGTATTGAATCAGCGACTGCTCCGGTTGCAATCCGCTCTTGCCCAACCCCAATGCCAAGCCACCAAACAGTGCCGCGACCCAGCCGAATGAAGCGATCATCATGGGCGACCATCGACGACTCCAAGCCAATGCGAGATTGGCGATCGCGAGATGCACGACTCCGATCACAATGGAAATTTGCATCATCAGCGTCGCGTTTGTGGCGTCGATCACGTGCAGGCTGCCTAGCAATGAACTGGCTGGTGGTGGAAAGCCAAAGTAGCTGCCAACCATGATGCCATACGCAACGGACGCAATCGCAATGGCGACGAACAATGTTCGCATTCGTCGCATGTTTGCCGATCCCCCCAATCGTCGCCAGAACAACAACAGAAAGACCGCCAGCAGCATCGCATATCCAGCGTCAGCCATGATCATCGCGAAGAAAACGCTGAAAGAAAGAAATACGATGCCAGACGGGTCATACGCTCGGTAAGCCGGGATCGTATAGAACGTTACCGCATCTTCTCCGCCCGCAGCCAGTCCGTGATTCGACAATAACGTTGGCGGGGAATCATCCGCGGTGGGGAGTTCGACGGTCAGTCCTAACTGGTGGCTTCGCGCAAACAAAGTGATCGGTTCGCGTTGTGACTGTGGTGCCCAACCTTGAATAGCAAACATTGTCGGATCATCGAACGTTCTTGAGGCAGCTTGTTCGCGAGCCGCTCGGTCTTCGGCGTGTCCCAGTGTACGAGATAGCTGGTGAATCCAACGAGTCAATCGAACTCGCTGCCAATGCAAATCCTCTAGCTCGGATTCCACTGTCTCAAGACGATCCTGCAATTCAGCCAGCGGCCGATCGTCCAAGTGCGCTCTCGGCACTGGCATTTCACTCGGCTCCTCAGCACTCACTACGGCAACGTAGGCGAAACGCTGGTCTCTCGCGACAACTTGCCAAGTCGCCGCCAGTGGTTCCAACGAACTTAATCGGTAGTGGGGGACAACGTAAAACCAGAAACGCAATTCACCCAACTCGTTGTTCGGTGGAAGCCGGAAATCTCCCCATGGAGTCAGCGTCGCAATCGCTTGCTTCAATTCGTCACGTTCGGTCTGCAATTGCTGGATTTGCTGCTGGATCGACAAAGTTTGTCCAACCACATCATCCAACTGAAAATCGGCATCATCCTTGACCGCACGGCGGCGAATGGGGCAAGCCCTCAGATACTTCAAGGCTTGTACGGCGTCAGGCGAGGGATGCTTCCCTTGCGGCCGATGGTCACGGCTTTCGTTCAAGTCGAGCAGATGCAAGCAACCCAATTCCTGTAGGCCATCAAGCACAGCGTATTTCTGGTCAGCCGTACCATAGAGAGTCACTTTGGCGACGGGGACGATTGCCATTACACGGTCCTCATTGTTAGTTCGCCGCGATTCTGTTTTGCTTTGGCGATCTTGGAACGCACAACGGCAGCTCGTTCTGTGTCTGCCAAATGAATTCTGATGCGCTGAATGTCTTTCTCTGCCTGCGGGATCAGCACTTTTTCAAACAGATTGACTCGTTGTGTGATTCGACGCACGGCTTCGTTCAGTCGCGACACTCTCTTCTGCTCGATGTCGCGACGGACGCAAAGTGTCGCCATGGTTTGCAAAAACTCAACCAAGAAATCGACCCAGAAGGGCTTGGCTAACATCGAATACTCTTTGACTCGAAATCGAACCTCATCCAACACCGGTAGCCGTACACCAAGCACGTTCTCTTCCTTGACGACTAATTCCTCGATGCTTACGAGATTCCCCAATTCCTGTTCGCTCGCCCCTAATAGAGAGAACAGTCCGGTTTGCGAATCGAGCAATTCGGCAATCTTGTGTTCGGTACTCGCAACCAGACTCTTGGACTGTTGGTAATCGACAAGCAACTGCTGGCGTTTCAAGTCCAACGATGGCAGAAACCGCTCATACATCGTGAGCTTGTCTCGCTGTTGTTTGAGAGCAGTTTTGTTAAGTGCCAGTGCCATCACTCAAACCTCGACTCTCTTGAAATACTTGTCAACCAAGGCCTGCTTCATCAGCAGCTCTTCGGCCTCGAAGCATTCGGCCAGCGTCTGCCAACTCATATCAAGCGCGTCGTTGAGCGGCATCGCGACCCGTATGTCCATAAACCGTTGTGCAAACAGTTTGCCAAACTTCAGCAGCTTCTGATCGAACGACGACAAGTCGAAGGCCATCGCCTGTTTCTTTTCCGCTTCCTTGGCCCCGGCGTAGAAACGAATCATCGTGTTCATGATTTGCGAATGGTCTTCCCGTGTAACCTTCCCAATGACCTGTTGCTTGAGCCGCGAAAGCGAACCGAACGGATCGATGACGCCATTGTGCAGATACAACTGCCCTTCGGTGATGTAACCCGTGTTGTCGGGAACCGGGTGCGTGACATCGTCCCCCGGCATCGTCGTGACGGTCAAGATCGTGACGGAGCCAGCACCCTTGTAATCGCAGGCTCGCTCGTAGCGCTGTGCAAGCTGCGTGTAAAGGTCGCCCATGTAGCCGCGATTCGACGGCACTCGCTCCATCGCAATGCCAATCTCTTTCAAGGCATCGGCGTATGCCGTCATGTCGGTCAACAGCACGAGAACGCGTTTGCCTTCCTCGACGGCAAACCGCTCGGCGACTTTTAATGCCATGTCGGGCACCAGCAGCCGTTCCACGATTGGGTCCGACGCTTGATTGACAAACATCACTGTGCGGCCAAGAATTCCTTCACTCTCAAACGTCGAGTTAAAGAAGTGATAATCATCGAAGATCAACCCCAGCCCGCCGAAAACGACGATGTCTGCGTCAGCCTGAATTCCAATCCGTGCAAGCAACTGGTTGTACGGCTCGCCAGCGACAGAGAAAATCGGAATCTTCTGGCTCTCAACCAAGCAGTTGAACACATCAATCATTGGAACTTTGGTGTGAATCATCTTCTGCGGCACGATTCGCATCTTTGGATTGACCGACGGCCCGCCGATTGGAATCGAGGGTTCGTTCGACAAGTCAGGCCCGCCATCCAGCGGAACACCCGAGCCGCAAAAGACACGGCCCAGAATGTTTGGTGAATAGGTGACCTGCGTCGGATGTCCCAAGAATCGAACCTTCGCTCGTGTCGATAGCCCTTTGCCGCCCGAGAACACTTGCAACGAAACCACGTCGCGTTCCAACTCAATGACCTGTCCCAACGAGCGGCGTTGGTCCCAATTTTCAACGACGGCCAAGTCACCGAAGCCAACGCCCCTAGCTCGCACCTTGAGAATGTCGCCCACGATCGCAACTACACTCGTATGTCTGACAAGATCAGGAATCATTGCCTGGCAGCCTCCAGATATCGAGTTGGCTGTTCATCGAACTTCTCTGCACAACTCAGAGAGCAAAACACGTAATCATCGCCGCCGCGTCTTCGCCGCGCCGCAGCTTTACCAGACGGCACGTTCATCCCGCAGACTGGATCGCGTTTACCCTCTGCCTGCTCCAACATCGGTTCGTTGTCATTGCCTCGACAGAACACTGATGGACGACGAAAATGCTCGGTTCGATAGACTTCAAGCAACTCACGGATCAGTTGTTGCGGATTGTCGCTGTAGAGAACGCGCGCACCCGTTTCTTTCTTGCACGTTTCCAAGATCGTCTCCACTATATCGCTGATGCCGCCGGTTCCGGTCAGCACGCCAATCAGTTTGCCTTCGTCGTAGGCAATTGCCAGTTCACCCAGCGTGCCACTACTGCCACCGACAATCACCACGATGTCGCTACTGCGGATATTGACAACCTCGCGCCCCATCAAGCCGCTGCCGGTAAAGATCAGAACGTCGTGGGCGAGTGTCGGTGAGCCATAGTGAAAAGCGTGTTCATCCAAACTCAAGGCTGGAGAGATCCCAATGATCAGGCCGCCTCGATCGCTAGCACCGCGTGCCGCCGCCAGTGGCAAACCGGGACAAGCTCCCGTTACCAGAATACAATCCGCCTCGGCAATTTCTTCACCAAGTAAAGTGGCACGCTGGAGATAGCTTTCAGGGATGTCGCTTCCAGCGCCACCCATAACGCCGATCTTGAGTCGCATTCTTGCGGCCTCGGAAGTTCCGTCTTGTTGTTCTTCCTCCATTTCCTAACCTCCTTTGCTTATGCGTTCTCTGCAAATCTCGGGTCGTCGATTCCGAGCTTGAGTTTCCATTCCATGGCGGAACAGTAAAGCACCGGGACGACAAGCATCGTGATGACTGCGATGACCATGCCGCCGAAACTGGGGATGGCCATGGGGACCATGATGTCACT
>PABI01000147.1 GCA_002699125.1 Anaerolineaceae bacterium | reverse complement strand
TTAATAGCCCTATATATGGCGGTTATCAAATCTCGAAAAGTACCCATTTTATTGTCGAAAGATAAGCGATAAGTTGCAATTGAGCAGAATGTAAGTTAACGGCAATCACAGTGCGCTCTGGTGAAGGTATTATCCAATGAATACCGTCATCTGCGATGGGGGGTGCTAATTGCGTGACTGATAAATCAGCCAAATCGATGATTCGAAATTCTCTGTCGTAATATCGTGCTAAAATTTTATTACCTTCTAAAACGGTAACAAGAAACCGAGGAAAATCTCCCGTAGCCCGTTGATAAGAACCATCAACAAATGAATAAACAAATATGTTTGGCCCATCAGACCCGCGATTATACCCTTGCATAGAAACATATCCGTCACCATTAAGATCTTCTAACGGCGTTATGGTCAATATTGTTTTATCAAGTGATAAAATTGATTGTGGCCATCCGACAAGATTTTCTAAAACTGGTTCAATTTGCCAATTTTCTGGAGTTATACTCGAAACTGCCTTGAATAGCGTTTGTACTGGATCACCTAATCCAGAAGGCACGTTTTCTGAATCCCACAGAAAATAGAGAACCCAGTCCGGCGGAGGCGGCAGGGTTGGTAGGGGCGTCAGTGCAGTGGTTGGGGATGGCACGGCCGTTTCCGTCACAGTCGGCGTCGGTTCAGTGGTGGCAGTGGGGGGTACGGCCGTTTCCGTCGGCACAGTAACCACTAATTCACCATCATTACACCCAATCATCAGAAAAAGTAAACTGAGCAGCAAAATTAACAAAGATTTTTTCATTTGAGCCCCTTTCTGAAAGCGTAACACGACACAACGGCTAATTAATTTGAGAAAAGTATACACCTACGCTTACCGTTGCCCTGTACGCCCGCCCCACTGAATCCCCTCTTTTGGCCAACCGAACCATTATTCCCGCCAAAACCAGCTGAGTAACAAGATTGACATCATGCCTAAGCTATACTATCATCAGGCATAATAGTATTACTATTACTTTCCTTACTCTTACCCACTTTCTCATGTGGAGGTAAAAATTATGCGGGTAACCACAAAAGGGCAGGTAACGATTCCCCTTGAAATTCGCAAGAAGTTGAATATTCAGCCAAGTACAGAAGTGGAATTTATTGAAGATGAAGACGGCCGTATTTACCTTGTCAAAAAAAGTGACCAGTCGGCCAACAAGCGATTTTCTAAACTACGGGGCATTGCCACGGTCCAAATGACAACAGAAGAAATCATGGCGCTAACCAGGTCTGACGAATGAATGGCGTGCTTGTCGATTCCAACCTAATCCTGGACGTTTTCCTCAATGATCCAGACTGGGCCGATTGGTCCGAAACGATGCTGAATCAGTACAGTATGTCTGGCCTACTTTACATAAATTCAATTATTTATACGGAAATCTCCATTGGCTTTGCCCGGATCGAAGAACTGGATGCCGCCATCACAATGGCCGGTTTGCAAATCCTGGAACTGCCGAAGGAGGCTTTGTTCCTGGCAGGCAAAGCTTTTTTGCAATACAGACGCAACCAGGGAACCAAAACATCACCCTTGCCTGATTTTTTCATTGGGGCTCATGCGGCCGTTTTGAGCATCGATTTGCTGACACGAGACGTAAGTAGATACCATACCTACTTCCCTACAGTCAACCTGGTTACGCCAAAATCATAAATTCGTCCCATTCGTCCATTCGTTTCATTCGTGATTCCGCCTTCCCCCACAACTTCAGCTATACTTGGCGAGATGAAGCTTTGTCTACCAATCCACAGCCAAGAGGTGATTTGTGTCTGACTTTCCTATCTTTGATGGCCACAACGATACGCTGCTCAATTTGCATTTAGAACATCGCGGAAACGGCCGTTCCTTCTTCGAGCGTTCAGAAACAGGCCACATCGACCTGCCCCGCGCCCGCGAAGGCGGCCTGGCCGGCGGCTTTTTTGCCGTCTTCACCCCCAACAACCGCAAACCACCCACCAAAAAGCAAAAAAAGGAAGCGTACAAAAACGTCAAAAAAACGAAGAAAGGATACGAGGTGCCCCTGCCTGATCCGATTCGTCACAAAGATGCGCTGCGCTTTACAACGGCTGTTGCCACCCGTCTCTACGAAATTGAAAAAGCGTCTGAAGGGCAAGTGAAAATTGTGCGCCAAGCTCAGGAACTGAGCCAATGCCTCAAAGACGGCACCTTTGCCGCCATTTTCCACATCGAAGGGGCCGAGGCAATTGACACCAATTACGATGCTTTGCACATTTTGCACGCCGCCGGGCTGCGCTCGCTGGGCTTGGTCTGGAGCCGCCCCAACAAGTTTGGCCACGGCGTGCCTTTCAGCTTCCCCAAATCGCCCGATACCGGTCCCGGACTTACAAAAGCTGGCAAAGGGCTGGTGCGCGCCTGCAACGAGCTGGGCGTCCTGGTCGATTTGTCTCACCTGAACGAAAAAGGGTTCTGGGACGTGGCCAAAATCAGCGATGCGCCGCTGGTAGCCACCCACTCCAATGCTTACAAGCTTTGTCGCTCGCCGCGTAACCTCACCAACAAGCAGCTGGACGCTATTAAGGAGACGGGCGGCATAGTGGGGATCAACTTCCACACCGGCTTTTTGCGGGAAGACGGCCGTTACCAGGAAAAAACCTCGCTATCCGAAATTGTGCGCCACCTGGCCTATATCGCCGACCGCATCGGCATCGACCACGTTGGTTTTGGCTCTGATTTTGACGGGGCCACCATGCCACACGATCTGGTCGATGTCACCGGCCTGCCCAAGTTAATTAGCGCCCTGCAAGAACATGGCTTTGACGATGACGCTCTCAAAAAAATAACCCACCAAAATTGGCTGCGCGTCTTGCGCCAAACGTGGGGCGAGTAGGTCAATTTCTAGTGCCAGGCACAGGGCAAAACGGCGCTAAGGCGAACAAATTGTGCTGCCTTGTGCCTGGCACTGCGGCTATTCGAACGCTTATTGTTCAATTGCTACGGCCGTTCCTTTATGCTAGAATGCCCGCAGCCAGAAATTGGCGAAAAAGGGGGTTTCATGCAGCAATCAATTAGCGCCATTTTGTCTGTAACAGATATCTTCGATACCTTTACAGAAACCCAGCTAGAACTGGTGGCGTCTTTGTGCGAGCCCAACACATACCAAACTGGCGATATTCTGGTCAGAGAAAACGACCAAACGACTGAACTCTATGTGATTGCCCGCGGTGGCGTGGAAGTTATCATGAACCCAACGGTTGTGGGCACAGATCTCGATGAAACAGAAATGGCTGTTCTTACCGAGCTGCGGCAAGGACAGGTTTTTGGCGAAGTTGCCCTGGTTGATCAGGGCATTCGCTCAGCGACCATACGCGTGAGTCAGGCAAGCACCCTTCTGCTGCGCATCGACCGTCATCGCCTGATGCAGCTTTGTGACACCTACACCGATCTGGGTTACAAATTGATGAAAAATCTGGCTGCCGATCTGGCCTTCAAAATTCGCAACACCGACTTAACAATCCGCCAGTACCAGCTGATGTTATCACAGACAAAATCAGGTACATCATAAGGTCTGGGCAAGAACACAATACACAGCACATGCAGTACCCAACACGCTGGACCGAGTCGCATTTGGGAGCCTTTTTATCCCCGCTGTCTACCTTGCGCTGTACTGCATCAATTCGTGAAGACTATCCTGTTATTTTGGGCTGGTCAGGAGGCGTTCAAAATAAAATTTCACCAAGGAAATGCTTCCTCAAGCGTTAGCTGCCTCAGCGCTGCAAATGTTGAAAGCTAACGTCACAGTAGTAACAAACATGAAAGTTGAAATTATCAGCATCGGCACCGAACTCCTCGTCAGCGACATCCTCGATACGAATGCCGCCTATATTTCACGCAGCTTGCGTGAAGTGAATGTTAGCCTCACCGGCAAAGTCACCATTGGTGACGATCCGGCAATGATTGCTGATGCTTTTCAGGTGGCCTTGCGCCGCGCCAATATGGTCATTGCCACCGGCGGATTGGGGCACGGCAAAGATGATTTTACGCGTGAGGCGATTACGGCCGTTACCCATCGCCACACCATTCCTGAACCACCCGGCATTCATGGGGCTGTTCTCCTGGGCAACAGTGACACCGGCTCCACTGGACTCATGCTGGAAGAAGCTGAGGGCGTACTGGTTTGCCTGCCCGGCAACCGCCGCGAAATGTCTTACCTGCTGGAAAATGACGTGCTGCCTTATTTGCGGCAAAAATTGGAAACCGAGATGCACGCGGGGTGGACGTTGCTGCGCTGTGTGGGCGTGATGGAGAGCAGCCTCAAGCAGGATCTGGCCGATCTGGCATCCAGCCCCAATCATCGCATCACCTTCGATTCTTTTGCCGGGCAAACCAACATCCGGCTGTGGGCCAAAGCCAATTCAGAGCAGGCGCTGCAAGAGCAACTACAAGGTTTGAAAACGGCCGTTTCCCAACGTCTGGGCGATCATGTCTTTGGCGCCGAAGCCGACCGGTTAGAAACAGTTGTTTTGCACAACCTGATGAAAAACGGCCTCCACCTCAGCCTGGCCGAATGCTATACACATGGCATCATCCACGAAACTATCAGCCCGCTGGCCGGCGCTGCCGAACACATCGCGCTGCATCCCGCCAAAACCTGGAAAGAACTCGGTACAGCCTTGCAGCTGGACAATCTAACGGGTGATAATTTGAGCCAGTGGTGCCGCAGCGCCGCCAACGCCCTGCGCAGCCAAAACGACAGCGATCTCAGCCTGATTGTTTACAACAACGTCACCCAGGGCGGCGTCCAGATTCTGGTCACACTGGCCTCCCCTAACGGCGTTTCTGTCACTCAACGCTCTTTTGGCGGTCATCCTGAAAACATCGACCAGTGGGCCCTCACGCTGGGACTAACCCATTTACGCCGCTGGTTGATGGTCCACAATTAGCGTTTCTGTCGTCTCGCTTTGCACCTAAATGCACCCCATTTCGTACTAAAGAACATAGTGGTATAAATAAGGGCGTGAGATTTATGTCCACGTCAATCAGAAAAGAACCGCCAAAAAAGGGAGAGGGAATATGCGTATTGGGATGGTTACAGCCTGTTACAAGCCCGTTATCAACGGGGTCACGCGCATGGTGTCGCTGTACAAAGAGCACCTGGAAGCAGCCGGGCACGAGGTAACGATTTTTACGCTGGGTGACCCAGATCCACATGACGAGCCAGGTGTGGTGCGCTCGCCGGGTCTGATGCTGGGGGATTATGGCTATTACATCAGTATGCGCTACACCAATGAAGCCCAGGCCCTGCTGCAAGAAATGGATATTGTTCATTGCCACCATCTTTTTATGAGCGTGGAGATGGCCCACCGTTACAGCCGTTCCCCCATCATCTACACCAATCACACCCGCTACGATTTATACACCGGCTCCTTCACCTCCTTACCCCAACCGGCCGCAGACGCCATTATGCGCCAAATCTGGCCAGATTTCACCGATTATGCCGACGTGGTCATTACGCCATCGGCCAGCGTGCGCGACGTCATGCAGGAATTTGGCGTGCGCCGTCCCATCGAAGTGATCGAAAACGGCGTGGATTTACGGCCGTTTCACCACCCCACCCAGCCACTCAGCAAAACTGATTTAAACGTGCCGGAAACGGCCGTTCTGGTCACCTACGTCGGGCGTTTATCCCCGGAAAAAGATGTAGATGTTTTGCTAGAGCAGTTTGCCATTGCCAAAGACGTGGTGCCCAATCTGCATCTGATGATTATGGGCAAAGGTACCTGCCAGCCCGCCCTGGAAAAACAAGCGTGGCAGTTGGGCATTGCCGACAGCGTCCTCTTCACCGGCCCCATTCCCTACGAGCAGGTGAGTAACTATTTGGCCGCCGCCGATCTGTTTGCCACTGCCTCCGTCACCGAGGTGCATCCCCTCACGGTCATTGAGGCGATGGCAGCAAGCTTACCGGTTGTGGCTATTTCTTCCCCCGGCATTGTGGATACGGTGGAATCTGACGTCTCCGGCTTGCTCACAACCAAACCGGCGGGCGGATTAGCGGCTGCTTTGGTAGGATTAGCCAGCAACGACGCCCGGCGGCAGCAAATGGCCCAGGCGGCTCGCTGCACCAGCGAACGGTTTAACATCGACAACACTATTCAGCGCACGCTTGCGCTGTACGAACGGCTGCGCCAGGAACGGCCGGACCTGAAGCGCAAAAAGATGCACGGCCGTCGCATTTTTGATTCAGAAAGATTGCAGCCGGTGGTGGGACAGCTAGGCAAACTGCTCTGGCCAGCCGAGAAAGAACCCACCAGCCGTCGCTGGTTTTTGCCCACCACGCCACCCCAATCCGAGCAGCGGCACCATGACAACTGAGACAGGAAATAGCCCTCAGGGCAAGCCCAACAGGCATCGCAAAAAATTAGGAGCCTGGGGGGAAAAAGTGGCTGCCACCATGCTGGAAGCGGACGGTTACCGTATTGTGGCGCGCAACTGGCGCTGCCAAAAAGGCGAGATCGATCTAATCGTTCAGGCCGGCGATGGCCTGCTGGCCTTTGTTGAGGTAAAAACCAGGCGAGGCCGCAGCATGGGCCTGCCCGAAGAGGCGCTAACGCCACACAAAAGCCGCAAGCTCATCCAGCTGGCCCAAATTTATTTGGGCGAACACGATCTGGACGTCGATTGGCGCATTGATTTGGTAGCGGTAGAGTTAGACAAAAGCGGCAAGCTGCTGCGCTGCGAGCATATTCCTAATGCAGTTCTGGGCTGGTAAAAGCATTTTTACCACGGAGAGCGCGGAGAACGCAGAGTTTTTCCTCTTTAATCTCTGTGAGCTCTGTGGCTAAAAGGGGTAATTTTGGACCAATCTTTGGTAGTGCTGCTGGGGCAAACGGCCGTTGGCAAAACAGCCCTTTCTCTCAAGTTAGCTCAAGAATTTAACGGCGAGATTATCTCGGCCGACTCGCGGCTGTTTTACCGCGGGATGGATATCGGCACGGCCAAACCCACCTCGGCCGAACAGGTCCAGGTTCCACACCACCTCATCGACCTTTGCAATCCCAATGAAACCATCACCCTGGGCGATTACCAGCAGCGCGCCTACCAGACAATTGAGTATGTGCTGGCCAACGGCCGTCTTCCCATTCTCGTTGGCGGTACAGGGCAATACATCAAGGCCGTGGTAGAAGGCTGGGGCATCCCCAAAGTGCCGCCCCAGCCCAAGCTGCGCGCCGCCCTGGCCCGTCTGCCCGGTCCAGAGCTAGCCCGCTGGCTGGCCGCCCTGGACCCTGACGCCGCCGAAAAACATGATCCGCGCAACCTGCGCCGCGTCATTCGCGCCCTGGAAGTGACGCTGGTGGCCGGACGGCCGATCACTGAACTTCAGCGCAAAACCCCACCCCCCTACCGCATCTGCCAGATAGGCCTCACCCGCCCGCGGGAGGAACTGTACGCGCGCATCGACGCCCGCGTAGAGCAAATGATGGCCAAAGGGCTGCTGGATGAACTAAAAAAGCTGTGGAAGTTGGGATACGGCCGTTCCCTGCCCAGCATGAGCGGCCTGGGTTACCGGCAGCTTTGGGCCTACCTGGACGGCGAGATGAGCCTGGAGGAAGCCGTCGAGCGCATCAAGTTCGAGACGCACCGCTTTGCCCGCCATCAGGCCAACTGGTTTAGCCAGGATGACCCGGCGATTACCTGGTTTACGATGGAAGAAGGGGTGGAAACGGCCGTCATCAACCACATCACTCGTTGGCTAAATGAAGGCAAAACGGGCAACGGGCACGACCCCACATTGCGATCATCCCCGCCATGAAACATCTTCTCAGCATTAACGGGCTGGATGGCCCCCTGGCCCGCATTTTGGGCTGCGACTGTGGTCGCTGCACCAGCCCGACGCGGCAAGCTCACACCTCC
The DNA here is from genome assembly GCA_002699125.1 of Anaerolineaceae bacterium. Classification (GTDB taxonomy): domain Bacteria; phylum Chloroflexota; class Anaerolineae; order Promineifilales; family Promineifilaceae; genus Leptofilum. Next base: position 9,113 of record PABI01000147.1, on the reverse strand, counting down.
GCTTCGCTCATTAGCCAAAATGACCAGGGAGAAACAGTTCACCACATTTTGTTCGATGCCGGTTTGGGCGTGAGCGAAAGCTTATTGGCCAATCCCCACCTTCAGGGTAGCGGCGCGCGGCTGGATTGGCTCTGCCTTACCCATTGGCATCCAGACCACACGGCTGGAATGAACCAGCTCATTGTTTCACGCAATGTCAACGGCAAGCGCAACAAGCTGAATCTGCCGCCGCTGCCGCTGTGGTGCCGCTCCGGCACGGCCGAATGGGTGCAAAAGCATCACGACTTTGAAATTGGCCTGTGCGATCTCCACCCAATTGGCGACAATGAGCCGCCCGGTACGCTGCTGCCATCACTGCCCATACTGCTGCCCGATGTGACAATCACGCCGGTCACCGTGGCCCACCTCAATGCCGATCATGGCGTCGATGGCCGGCAGCCCCGTTACTGCTGCGCGGCGTTTGTAATTGAAACGGCCGTCACCAAAACCATCCTCCTCTGGGATTTAGACAGCAGCAATGAATGGCTGGTGCAGCCGGAAACAGAAGCGCAGGAAACGGCCGTTACCCACCTTTCCCATGCCGATTATCTGTTTGTCGATACCGCCTTCTGGCAGGCCAAGCCGCACAAAACCACCAGCCATCCCTCCTTCAGCAACGTGCAGCGATATGCCGCCAGCCTCCGGCCCCGCCATACTTTTTTGATGCACCTGAGCGGCCACCCGGATGGGCGTGGCAATCCGGGATGGGGCTGGGAGAACGGCCGTTGGCAAACCGAAGCGCGGCAAGTGTGGCAGACCAAAAATCTCCCCGGCCAGGTACACGTCCCCGCCATCGGCGACAGCTTTTGCCTCTAATTCGCTATATGCAGGTGAAATTTGGTATAGAGGAATGGGACACAGGTAAACACAGATTTCCACAGATGAGTTTCTTTCAATCTGTATCTGTGTTTATCTGTGAAAATCTGTGCCCTGTTTTTAACAATCCTTACTCATTCAAAATAGGCAAATTCGCCAGCGGTGCATTGGCGTTCAGGTAACGGCCGCTGGACCAACCTTCCGTGCCGTCTGCCTCGCGCACCTTGATCCAGATGGTAAAGGCATCGCGGCCCAGAAGCGTTACGGATTGTCCGTTGGAGAGGTAGCCAACCGCTTCACTATCCAGGCTGGGGCCGGAACGCACCGTCAGGTGGGCGGCGCCAGACATGGTTGCCGTCGTGGGCACGCCCGTGCCGGTTGGCTGTGATGGCGTCGTGGGCGACGATGAGCCAGAGGTTGAACTCCAGGTCAGGCGCGCTTCGGCTAAACCAGAATATTCAAAATATTCCATACGAATTTCCACCGGGCCACCGGGCAGCGAGATGGTGCCATAAAACGGCTGCACGTTGTGAATCGTCCAGGCATTGATGATTTGCTGGCCATTGACCCAGAGGCGCACGCCGTCATCAGCGTTGGCGGTGAAAGTGTACTGCCCGGCGGGCAGATTCACCGTTTGCGTCCAGCGCACGGAGAAATGGTCGCTGTTGACCACGTTGGGGATGGGCGAGCTGGAGCCCCAGACAAAGTCGATGGCGCTGTCATCGCGTACGGCTACGGGGGAACCAGCCAAATCGCGATTGTTGTAATATTCGCCGCGCCATTGCGAAATGGTTGGCGGTTGGGGTGCAGCAGGCGGTGGTGCAGCCCCAGAAATGCGGGACCAGGTGAGGGCAGCAACGGCCGTTCCCCCATTCTCATAATATTCCATCCGCACCGGCACGGTGCCACCAGTCACAGAAACATCGGCCGTGTAAGAAGTCGCTGTTTGCTCCCGCCACTGATCAATGACGAGCTGATTGTTGACCCACAGGCGCACACCGTCGTCGGCCGTGGCCGTGAACCGATATACACCGGCATCCACCGGCACATTGGCCGTCCAGCGCACAGAGAACATATCGGCCGAAATGCCGCTCACCGGCGAACCGGCCCAATTGTAATTAATCTGCCCCTCGTCTCGAATCACCGACGGATTTCCGGCTAAGGACGTGTTGTTAAAATATTCGGCACGCCACAATGTGGAAGCGCCGGAAACCAGCGCCCAGGAGAGCCGGGCCACGGCTTTGCCGCCCGCTTCGTAATACTCCACGCGAATGTCGTGGTTGCCGCCGTTCAGGTAAACATCGGCGGTAACGGTGTGAACCTGGCTGTCATACCAGACGTCGATGACCGGGTTGTTGTCTACAAAAACACGCATCCCGTCATCCATCGTGGCGATGAAACGGTAAGTGCCGGGAGCAAAATATTCATTTCGCGTCCACTCCGCCGAGAAGCTGTCGATGTTGATGTTTTGATGCGGCGCACCATCCCCCCAATCGTGGTCCAGGTTGGATTCCGTAACCGTAATCACGGGGCTGCCTGACAAATTTTGGTTGTTGTAATATTTGGCCGTCCAGTTGGTGGCGGCCAAAGCCTGTTGCGCATTGGTGGTAAAGGCGAATACGGCCGTACCCAACAACACCAACAAAATGACGATACGTTTGATCGACATCTCTTTCTCCTTTGTATGGGAGGCGGTTCGCTGCGCCTGATTTCAGTGCAAGATAGTTAGTTGTTGTGTGGGGAAAATCAGCGCAGCGCGCCTCTTACACGTTTAGCTAGAAAATTGTGAAACTCGCTTTGAGTCACGTATAGCGTACTGGCAGAAACCAAGATTTTCAAGATGGTAAAGGGGGATCGTTAAGCAATCGTCAGCTTTCTTATTTTGCCTTTAGTTTTCAATTCAACGGTATAAGTCCATCTCTTTGGGCCGCACCAGATCGGTGGCTTTGCCTTCGGCGGTGGGTAGATTGAGGCCGCGCACCAGCACCACCGGCATCCCTTCGGCTGCCTGCCCCATGAGCAAGCCGGCGGCCGCGGCAATCTCATCTGCCACGCCGATGTCGGTGTGTTGCAGCTGGTAACCATACAAATCTGGCTCGCCGCGTCGATCCCATAGTGCAGGAATGCCGGCCACGCCAATTGCCACGCCAACGGTGCCCATGCGAAACGGCCGTCCATGACTGTCGGTAATCACCACCCCCACCTGGACACCCAACTTAGCCTCAATTGCCTGGCGCAGACGGACCGCTGAGGCGTCCGGATCACGGGGCAGCAGCAGCACCGTCTCATCTGCGCCATCTTGAGCCACGTTGGAGCGGTCGATGCCGGCATTGGCGCTGGTAAAACCCAGCCGGTGGCGCACAATCAGCACGCCACGGCGCATCCGCGAAATTTCTTCACTTTCTTGCAGGATGAGCTCCACGACACGCGGATCTTTATCGGTTTGCCCCGCCACTTCCACCGCCCGCGCACTCGGCTGCACGTCGGCCAGGCGCACCAAGCGGCCCTCCGCCTTGGAGACGATTTTTTGGGCAATAGCCAGCACATCGCCATCTGCCAACGTCACACCGGCCTGAGCCAGGGCGTGCAAAATTAGCTCTGCTAAATTATCGCCGGGCTGCACGTGGGGAATGTGGGGAACGGCCGTTAACGTTAAGTTTGTCATGTGGGTTAGGATAGCCCCGTAATGCGGATACCTGCGCTTCTGACTTTGTGGATGATATTGATGGCGATGAGAACGGCCGTAAACTCCTCCACCGCCCGGGCATTTTGCAGCGCCCCGGCATTGACACCGCGCAAACCGGCATCTTCGCACAGTTGCAGCACCACCGCTTTATCATCCTTCTTGTCACCACACACCAGCACATCACAATCCAGCTGATGGTCCAAATCCAGCAAATGGTGCGCCCCGATGTTCTGGAACGCGGCCACAACGCGCGTCGCTTCACCCAACTGGTCTTGTGCCTCTTCAGCCGCGGACAGGCCGCTTTCCAACCGGTACACACGGGCCGCTTTTTCGCCGGTTGGGGCAACAACCGTCACCAACAGCTTGCCGTCTAGAGCAGTCTTGACGCTGTCCAGCGTATCGGCCTGCGCCCAGTACGGCACTGAGAGCACCACAATTTCTGCCTGCTGCGCGGCGCTTAAATTATCTGTGCCGCTGATTTTGCCCTCTGGTAATCGTTCTCGCATGTCAACGGCCGCTTGTGCTCCCTTTTCCGTCTTACGCGACCCAATAACAATTTCGTGTCCGGCAGCTGCCCAACGGTAGCCTAAACCAAACCCTTCATCACCTGTACCACCTAAAATTGCAATCTTCAATGTTTGTCTCCTATTTTCAAATAACCTAACAGCCATAATTCCTGCGGCTGCAAATTGTCTTCGTGCAGCGTGTCGATTTTGACCCACTGCGGATTGGTTGCCGATTCGTCATCAACCAGTTCGGCGGGAAGCAGGTCGAAACTGAGCGGGGAGCAGTTGTAGTAAAAAAGCAGGCCGTGCCAGGCGTCGCCCGTAGGATCATAGTAGAAAAAATCTTCCTGAAAGTGAGCCAGAGAGCCAACATCCACCTGAATACCTGCTTCTTCTTTCAGTTCACGTTCCAAGGCAACAATGTTGGATTCCCATGGTTCGATTCCGCCACCTGGGAGACAGTAACGGCCGTTCTCCCCCACGGTCGTCATTAACAAAATCGCATCCCCGCGCTGCACAATCCCATACGCACCAGGCCTGTGAGATAATTTCTCTTTTGGAACCAAAACCTCCCCACCCAACCAACATCGACAAGCAACCATTAAACCATTCCTCAATAACAGGACGCAGATTTACCTGATTTTCCTGATCAGGGCAATCAGGTAAATCTGCGTTCCATTCATTCCAAATGTGGCAAAAATTACGCGTTCAGCTTCTCGTAACGCTGCCAAACCTCGGCGGCCAGCTTGCGGCTGCGCGCGGTAATATCTGCCTCGTCCAGCGTCAGCAGTTGCCGCTTGTGCATCAGCAGCTTGCCCGCGACCATCGTGCTGGTCACCAGGCTGCTCTCAAAGCCAAAGATGATGTGCCATGGCAGGTTACCCGCGCTCAGCGGCGTGGTAGCATGGTAATCGACAAAAATAATGTCCGCCGCCGCCCCCTCTACCAAACGGCCGATTTTCTTCCCCGGCCAGAACATATCCGCCAGCGCCGCATTGTTGTAAATGGCCATTTGGGCCACATCCATGCCGTTGGCCCGGCGCGGATCGCGGTGGACTTGCTTGTGCATCAGGTAAGCCATTTTCCATTCGGCCCACATGTTGTTGCTAAAACCATCGTTGCCCAGGCAAACCGGAATCCCCAACCGCAGCATCCCTTCAATATCGGCCGCACCGACGGCGTTGTTCATGTTGCTGCGCGGCTGGTGCGTCACCCAGGTGCCCGTCTCGTGCAAAATGTTCTTTTCAACAGTGTCAACATGCACGGCGTGAGCCACAATGCTTTTTGGCCCCAAAATGCCGGCTTCCGCCAGGCGAGGCACCACCCGCTGGCCATACTTTTGCAGCGAATCGTACTCGTCGACTTCATGCTCGGCAACGTGGATATGGAAGCCGGTGTCCAGGTCAGCGGCAGCAGCAACACAGTTAGCCAACGTCTCATCGCTGAGCGAGAGGGAGGCGTGCAGGCCAAACGTGCCGGCCAGCAACTCGCTGCCACGCTCCTTAAGCGAATGTAAAAAACGCACGTTTTCGCCAATGCCCGCTTCCGCTTCCTCCGGCCCGTTGCGGTCGGTGACTTCGTAGCAGAGCGCAGCGCGCACCCCGGCCATCTCCACCGCGTCAGCAATCATGTCCAGCGAATTGTTCAGGGCGCCGGGGCTGGCGTGATGGTCTACCAGCGTGGTGGTGCCATGTTTAATAGCATCCACCAGACAAACCAAGGCACTGTACTCCACGTCCAGATCGAGCAAGGCCCGATCCAGCCGCCACCAGAGCCGCTCCAAAATATCGGGGAAATCTTTGGGTGGTGGACCAGGAATGGCCATGCCGCGGGCAAACGCCCCGTAAAAGTGCGTGTGGGCGCAGATGCTGCCAGGCATCACCAGCTGATTGCCCGCATCGAGTTGTTCCAGGTCGGGGTGAGCGGCGATCAGTTCGTCGGAATTGCCAATGGTGATGATACGGCCGTCTTCCACCAAAATCCCTCCATTTTCAATGATCTCATTGGGATCGGACCAGGTGACAATACGGCCGTTTGTAATTAGAAATGTGCGGTCTTGTAACATACAACCCTCCTAGATGGGTTTACACAAAATAGTGGGGAAACAAATCAAAAGTTATGGGCTTGATTGGGTAAAAGGTTTTCCCTTTCCTGCAAATTAGCCCATATTTTTCTCAATCGCCAAACCTGCCAAACAGTAAACAAAATACAAAAAGCGCTCAAAAAGATCACACCATTGCGAAACCAACTGTAAGGCAGAAACGTGCTGTACAAATAAAATCGCGCCTTGCTGGTAGCAAGATCGCGACCAAATTCAAGCATAGTGATGCCCCATCGTGCTTTCTCCCACTCCCACTCCAGGCCAACAAATAAATCAAGTGATTGGCCATCGTCAAAGGTAACTTCGCCAAAGACATAATGCCTGCTGTTGGGTTCTGTAACCTCCCAACGAACTGGGCGATTCCCCTGAATCGAAAGAGCTATTCGAATGAAAGCCATTTCTTCCTCTGGAGCCGGCACAATCAAATTAAGAGCGGTTTGGTTGTCGCCATCACGGAGCGCGCTTAGGAATCTTTCAACAACCGCGGCACCTTGCGCCTGGCCTGCGGGCAGAAGCGGCCAGGCAGAATATGATAATAGAAGCAATAAGCTCAGGTGGGCAGCCAAAAGCAGAACAAGCCGCTGCTTCATCCGGGTGCGCAGCGTTTCCCAGCGCAGCCAGCAAAAACGAAACAACAATAAAAAGGAAAATAACAGCAGGATCATTGTCAAGCCAATTGCGGCCATTAAACATCTCCTTTGGAGAGGATATAATCGCTAAAAAAGCATCCCCTAAGAAAAGAGCAGTAGGAATCTCAATTGTAGGCTTTTTTGCTTGACAGCCCAAACGGTTTCGCTAAACTCATTGGTAAGAAATTTCCACGTAACCTAATCTAATAATCGTCATCTAAAGAGAAGACAATTGAAATGTACACGCCTACGGTGTGAATAAACATCAAAAGCAAGGAGCAAGAAAATATGGCAACCCCTGTAGAAATTACTGATAGCAGCTTCCAAAGTGAAGTTTTGGATTCCGACAAGCCCGTTTTGGTAGACTTCTGGGCCGATTGGTGTGGCCCCTGCCGCATGATCGCCCCCTCCGTAAAGGCCATTGCGGAAGAATATGGTGACAAAATTAAAGTGGGCAAAATGGATGTAGATGACAATCCAATGGTGCCGGGTCGTTATGGCATCGTTGGCATCCCCACTTTGATGGTATTCAAGGGTGGTCAGGTCGTTGAGCGCATCACTGGTGCGCTGCCCAAAGACCGCATTGTGGCCCAGATTTTGCCGCACATGAATTAATCATATAACATCATCAAATGATGTTTTTTAAACGCCCACGCTGCCTGCCAGTGTGGGCGTTTTTATTTAGAGAATGGGACGCAGTGAACGCAGATTTGCGCAAACTGCGCACACAGATTTCTTCTCTGCGCCTCTGCATCTCTGCGTTAAAAATTTGGAGGAAAAATGATTGAAGTTGCAATTATGTTAGAAGGGCAAAATGGGCTCACCTGGGAGCGCTGGCAGCGGATTGCTCACGCTGTGGAAGATTTGGGCTTTGTCGGGCTTTATCGCTCGGATCATTACACAAATGCCAATCCGCCGGACAAGGAATCGCTGGAGCTGTGGGTGTCGCTCACCTGGCTGGCCAGTCACACCAGCCGCATCGAGTTTGGCCCCATGGTTTCCCCCGTCTCCTTCCGCCAACCGACGATGACGGCACGGATGGCCAGCGCGGTAGATGATTTGTCAAACGGCCGTCTCCATCTCGGTCTCGGCGCAGGTTGGCAGGAGCGGGAACACCACAATTACAGCTGGGATTTGCTGGATTTAGACGGCCGTTTCGCCCGCTTTGAAGAAGGACTAAAGATTATTTCTCATCTCCTGCAAAACGACGAACCGCTCGATTTTGCTGGCGAATATTATCAGCTGCACGACGCCGTGTTGCTGCCTCGACCGCAGCGTCCCGGTGGACCACCTATCCTCATCGGCGGCAATGGCCCTAAACGGACCCTGCCTCTTGTCGCCAAATACGCTGAAGAATGGAACGGCGTTTACATCCCGCCTAAAACCTTTGCCGAACGGTGTGAACGGCTGGATGAGCTGTTGGCGGAGAACGGCCGTAAACCCAGTGACGTCCGCCGCTCCCTCATGACCGGCACTGTTTTTGGCAAAGATCAGGCTGCTTTCGAGGCTAAAATGGCCCCGCGCACTCTCTCCGCCGACGAGTTGCGGGAGCGTGGCCTGGTGGTTGGCACCGGTAATCAACTGGTTGATCAGCTAGGCGCATTTGCCGAGGCTGGCGTGCAGCGCATTATGCTGCAATGGCTGGATTTGGATGATATGGAGGGTTTGGAGGCTTTGGGGACGGCCGTCTTACCTCAGGTTCGGTAAGCGGTGAACGGTAAACGGTAATCAGTGTGTAACTGATTACCGTTTACGGATAACGGATTACCGATCACTCGGCAGAATCTTCTTCAGCAACGGGCTTCTCCACAGGAGTGAACCGCTCTGCCAGCTTGGCCAGCTGCTCGCTGAGCCGCTGCAAACCAGTGGCGACACCGGAACGTGCTTTATTACCTACATCGCTGGTTTCCACTCGTTCACGAACGTGTTCTGCTTCCGTCTTCACGCGGTCAGCCGCCGGACTTTTTCTGATTTCCTGGATGGCCTTGTCCACCTCATCGGCAAAAGAGCGCATACCGTCACGCAGTTCCGTTTCCAGACGCTGCCGCTCGGCACTGTTCCAGGCGGTACGAATGGTGTCGGCAAACTGCTTGCCAAACTCGCGCAGTTCCTCGGCCACATCGGGGCTTTGCACATCGGCCTTAGTCACTTCTTCTTCCTCAACAGGAACTTCTACTTTCAATCTTGCTTTGATTTCTTCAACGCTAGGGGTTGGTTCTTCGGTCATCGTTTTCATACTCCTCGTATAATATGAATATCAAAGGGGCCAGCCCTTTGACCTAAAAACAATCTCTGGCAAGCTGTACAAAACACATCAGCACAAGAGGGCATCTCGC
>PABI01000146.1 GCA_002699125.1 Anaerolineaceae bacterium | reverse complement strand
ATCGTGCTCATAGATAGATCACCTTTGGTTGGGTTTTTATCTATGATGCACGATTTCCCCAGTTTGGAAAGTTTCAGTTACTTCACTTTTACTTTTCACTGCTTACGCCTTCCCGTCTTCCGCCATTGCTGTTTGCAGCGGCTCTACCCCAATTTGTTGCACCAGGAAGTGGGCAATGGTTGCTTTTTGGTTGGCCGTGTTGGCTTCGGGGTCGGGTTGAGCCGCCTCGCGTACATAGTTGATCGCTTTTTCAGATGAACACAATTTTTCGGCCAGGGCGACCATCTCCGGCAGGCTGTAATTTTCAACAAGCTGCCAGATGAGCTGGTCAGTGTTGGACGGTTTGCCCACTGCCGCGGCTTCGGGACTGAGCCCTTGCATCGCCTGGGTCAGCAGCAGTTCCACGTACGCCTGCCCGCCGTTTTCCAAGATGGCCAGGGCCATGCTGGATTTGGCGAAGTTTTCTGGTGCTTTGGGGTCCAGCAGCTTTTCCAGGTCGGCTTTGCGCTGCTCTTCTTGCTCACGGGTGAGGGTAGCGCGGGAGGTGATCGTGTACCAGGCGATGTCGTATAGTTCGGCCATGGAGGGATAATAGTCTAGCAAGCGGGTTACGGCCGTTCGCCGATTATTCATCAATTCCAGATCAATTTGGGTCCGGGCCAGGTTTTGGAACTGGTCATACAGCCAGCCAAGGTTTAAGGCCACTTCACCCTCTTGACCATCATCCCCAATGCGCTTGGCCAGCACAAACCGCGTGCGAATAATTGCCTGGAAACCTACACCCACGCTTAAAACCTGCAAACTGGGGTTCATCTCGGTCATGGTGACGCGCACCACAACCAGAGCAATCATTGCGGCCACTACATTAACGAGGATTAAAACCCAGGCCCAGCGGGTGCGCAGCGCTTCACGAGGATAGGTTTGAAAGGTTGAAACCAGTTCGGCCGTGGCCACCGTTGCCCCCAATAGACCAACCAGAATATAGGGCGAGATGCGGGCCATAAAGCCGTACACGTTGGTTTGCAGCGGTGCAACCCAGGCGGGAGTTGTCTCGGTTATGGGGAAAACAATAATGGTAATGAGGGCGGCTAAAATCAGCAGGAAAACGGCAATGAAAATTTTCATGCCGCGCGTAAATTTGGTGCGACGACCAAACATCATCTCTTCAGGAGGAGTGGCAGCCATGGGCAAAATCCGGTTGGGAAGGTGGGTAAATTAGAGATTAGACCAGGCTGCCGTTCAGGTAAACGCGCGCTTCACTGGTGATAGCGACCAACATGCCGTCGGGACTGTGGGTATCATTGCGCATCACCACAAATCCGGCGCTGGACAGATCGCGCAGCACTGATAATGTCTTGCCGGGCAGCGTCCAGGTTTCGGCGGCCACTTCGCTGGGGCTCATTGCGCCACGTTTGGCTAAGGTTTGTAATACTTTACGTTCTTCTTCTTCCAATTCAAACCGTTTCATCTTATTGCTCCTCTTGAATGATGCGTTCATTATAACATAAATTTTTGCGCTTTTGTTTACCTGGCTGCCCCAGTTCTTTCTAAATTAGACGGCCGTTTGCTATACTTCCATCCTATGCAGCTTATCGATGGCCAGATCCCCGAAGAGAAATTATGGCGTGCCCTGGTGGTGTTACCGCCAGATGAGCCGCTGGGCCGCGCCTGGCAGCTTGCCCTGGCGCTGGCCCGGGCCAACAATGGGCAGCTCATCGCCGGCATCTACATCCCCGATATGAATCCGGCGGCGCAAAAAGCGGCCCAGGCCAAGGCCGAAACCATTCGGACGCTGGATCCGGATGCGGAAGATGTGTTTGTCCTGATCATGTCTTCACCGAATTTTGACAAGGCGCTGGCCAAATTTGTGGGGGAAGCGGCCATTGATTTGCTGGTGGCTCATATTGATGGGCCTATCGCCTTTAACCTAAACCGGCTTTCTTGTGCAGTGGCGGCCCTGCGGGGCGATAATGCTGATGTGGTGGGCGAAACGGCCGTTGCTACCCCCGACAAGCTCACCCATATCATCGTTCCGACTTCTGGTGGCCCTAACACCGCCCATGCTCTGACTTTTTTGCTGCCGTTAACGCATAAGGTGAAGGTAACGGCCGTTTACGTTGCCCCGGAGTATCTGGAAAATGAAAAAGCCCTGGGGCGGGCCCGCCTGCGTCAACTGATGCAGTTTGTCGATGCCAATGAGCGGATAGAAACCAAAGTCGTGACAGCCAACTCAGTGATTGCGGGCATCACCGACCTGGCCAAAGAAGAATGCGATCTGGTCATCATTGGTGCCAGCCAGGAAAGCTCAGTGGACAAGTTGTTGTTTGGCGATATTCCTGCGGCCGTGGTGCGCCAGAGCCGTAAACCGGTGGTCATTGTGCGCCAGCCGCGCAGCCGCCTGGGTAGTTGGTGGAATAAAGCCTCCTGGCAGTTACGCCAATATTTGCCCCGCATGGACATCAAAGACCGGGTGGAAGCGTACACGCGCATCCGACGCAGCGCCCGTCCGGACATTGATTTCTACATGCTCATCTCGCTCTCCACCATCATCGCCGCGCTGGGACTCATCCTCAGCAGCCCGGCAGTGGTAATTGGCGCAATGCTGGTGGCCCCGCTCATGTCACCGATGGTGGGCACCGGGTTGGCCGTGGTGCTAGGTGACACACGCTTTATCCGGCTGTCACTCGGGGCGGTGGGGCGAGGTGTTATTTTGGCCATTGTTTTTAGTGCGCTGGCCGGTCTATTGAGCGTGAATGACCCGGCCACGCCGGAACTGTTGGCTCGCACCCAGCCGACGCTCATCGATCTAGCGATTGCCCTCTTTTCTGGATTGGCTGGCGGGTATGCGCTGGCCCGCTCTGATGCCGCCGGTGCGCTGCCCGGCGTAGCCATTGCGGCGGCCTTGGTGCCACCGCTGGCCACCGTGGGTATCTCCCTTACGGCCGGTCGCTTTGGCCATGCGTTAGGGGCGATGCTGCTTTTTACGGCTAACTTTGTTTCGATTAGTTCGGCCACGGCGCTGATGTTTCTCATTCTTGGTTTCCGGCCCACGGTTGCCCAAAAATCACGGCGGGCGGTGCAGGCACGCAGCGGCCGTGTAGCGCTTATTTCTTTAGGCGTGGTCACGGCGCTTATTTTGGGCTTTACCTATCAATTGGCGCAGGAGCAGGCTCGCGTAGCCCGCATCAATGAGGTGGTGGAAGATAAACTGGATGAGGTGGCCGGTGCTTCGTTAGATGAACCGCCTGAACTTGTCTTTTCTGGTGATTTACTGACGCTCGATGTGACGGCCCGTTCTACTTCACCGCTGCCACACCGGGTGGTAGAAGATCTGCAAACGGCTATTGGGGCTACTTTACGTGATGAGGGCATTCTGGAGAGTGTGGCGCTGACACTGACGGTGATTGAGGTAACCAAGCTGGACCCGGAAATACCGCCAACACTCACGCCGACACCGATGCCAACCTTAACCTTTACGCCTGGTCCCACGCCAACGCCTACTTCAACCATGACGCCCACGCCGCCGGCAACCGCCACGGCCACCGCGACGGTTTTACCCACCGAAACGCCGTCGCCAACGCCCACGATAACGCCAACCCAAACGCCATCGGCAACGCCGACGGCGACGCCGCGAACGGCCGTTGTCACCTATCTCTTTGGCACCAATTTACGCGCCGAACCCGGCGTGAGTTCAGCGGTTTTGGCGGTGCTGCCGGTAGATACCGTTGTCATTTTGCTGGATGGGGTAGAGGCAGCTGATGGTTTCGTGTGGCAAGAAGTGCTGGTGGACGGGCAAAGCGGCTGGCTTTCTGCCGAGTTTTTGGTGGTGCCTTAGTTGATTTTACGCCAAAATTTTGTATAATCCCGTCCGCCTTCTGGCAGTTAATTTTGTCGGTGGCAGACGGCCCTGTAGCTCAATTGGCAGAGCAACTGACTCTTAATCAGCAGGTTGAAGGTTCGAGTCCTTCCAGGGTCACTTTTTTATAAGCCCGCTCTTGGTGAGCGGCTTTTTTGTTATACGTAGGCAGTGCCAGGCACACCCCGTACGGCCGTTCTCGGCAAAGGTCTTTTGGGGTGTGCCTGGCACTTGGAGATGAAGTCTGGTGCAAAATATCATCCTGACAGGCTTTATGGGCACGGGGAAGACCACCGTGGGCAAACTGCTGGCCGAGCGGCTGAAACGGCCGTTCATCGACACCGACGCCCTGATTGTAGCGCGAGACGGCCGTTCCATTGCCGACATTTTTGCCCAGGATGGTGAAGCGGCGTTTCGCGCCTGGGAGCGCACCGTGGCGCTGGAGCTGGCCCAGCGGCAAGGTTTGGTTATCGCCACCGGGGGGTGGCTGATGCTGGATAAAGAAAATGCAGCCGCTTTGTCCGGTTCTGGCCAGGTGTTTTGCCTGACGGCCGTTCCCCAAACAATCCTGGCCCGGGTGCAGGACGATACAAAACGGCCGCTGCTCGACGTGCCCAATCCAGCTGAACGCATTGCTTTGTTGTTAGAAGCCAGACGTGAGGGATACGGCCGTTTTCCCCAAATTGCTACCGATGGCAGAACGGCCGATCAAGTCACCGAAGAAATCATCCATGCCTTACAAGCTCTTGTTGATTCAGATAATGGCAGCCTTGATGAAAGATAATAGGACGCTGATCGCCCCGATTTCTCTGATTCACATGATCAGGGCAATCGGGAAAATCAGCGTTCCATTCCATTTACGAGGATAAATCGTGATGCTTGACCTGACACAGTTGCCCGTTACCCATCCCACCGGCCAGTATGCTGTGCTGGTTGGTGCCGATTTGCTGCCCAATCTGGCTGAACATGCCCACATTCGTGGCCCCATTGCCCTCATCACCGACAGCAATGTGGGACCGCTGCACGCCAGCCGCTGCGGTGAGGTAGTCTGCGTCGTAACCATTCCCGCCGGAGAGCAGCACAAAACGTTGGCGACGGTGCAAACCATTTACGATGAGCTGCTGGCGGCAGGCATTGACCGGGAGGCGACGGTGGTGGCTTTGGGCGGCGGCGTGGTGGGAGACGTGGCCGGTTTTGTGGCCGCCACCTACATGCGCGGCATCGATTTTGTGCAGTGCCCTACCAGCTTGCTGGCGATGGTCGATGCCAGCGTGGGTGGTAAAACCGGCGTCGATTTGCCTCAGGGTAAAAATTTAGTGGGGGCGTTTAAACAGCCAACGGCCGTTCTGGCCGACATCACCACCCTGCAAACCTTACCCTCGGCAGAGTTTGCTGCCGGTATGGCCGAGGTGGTAAAGCACGGATTGATTAATAATTCTGATCTGTTTGAGAGATTGGAGATTGGCGATTGGCGATTGACCAACCAATCTCCAATCGGCAATCTCAAGTCCCTGGTAGCCACTGCCATCGCGGTAAAGCGTGATGTTGTTCAGGAAGACCCCTTTGAGCAGGGGCGGCGGGCCACGTTGAATCTGGGACATACCTTTGGTCACGCGGTGGAGCAGGTAAGTGGTTACCGGGTGCGGCATGGTGAAGGCGTGGCTATGGGGCTGGTGGCGGCCGCCCATCTCTCGGCCCAGCTGGGCTACTGTGATGCTGTACTGCAAAGTCGCATTGAAGCGGTGCTGCAAGCGCAACATTTGCCGACGCACATTCCGGCGGAATTTGAGCCAAAAGCCATCTACCAGGCGATGTTCAGCGATAAGAAAAAAGCGTCGGGCAAGCTGCGCTTTATTTTGCTGCGGGATGTGGGGGATGTGTTTGTAACAGGCGATGTGGCAGAGACGGCCGTATTGGCAACTTTAACGGCCGTTCAGTCTGCCTAATTTCCCTCTTTACATTAGGTCCTTTTTTGATATAATTTCCCGCCTGACACAAAATTACCGCTGTTTACAGCGGTTTTTGCCGTCTATAGCGACGATATAGTAATTCTCGCGGATAAATATCCGTTTAGGGGTAAATAATGACAATAACAAAGCCTCACCTACTAACACAAG
Organism: Anaerolineaceae bacterium; assembly: GCA_002699125.1. Taxonomy (GTDB): domain Bacteria; phylum Chloroflexota; class Anaerolineae; order Promineifilales; family Promineifilaceae; genus Leptofilum. Next base: position 2,916 of record PABI01000146.1, on the reverse strand, counting down.
AAGGTTTGGACAAATTGACCAGTGAATTAGAACGGCTGCGCACTGAAGGTCGGGAAAGAGTTGCCGACAGGCTTCATCGTGCTTTTCAGGATGGTCAGGATGATGACTTTGTAGAAAATGCGGAGCTGGAAGCAGCCCGTCATGAGCAGGCATTTCTGGAAGGTCGCATTCAGGAACTGGAAGATATTCTGAAAAATTACAAGCTCATCGACGATAACAATGGTGATCCGCATGATAGTGTGCGCGTAGGCGATTGGATCACCGTCTCTGAAGAAGGACTCGATGATGAAGAACGATACCATCTGGTTGGTGCAGCCGAAGCAGATCCGGCCAACGGCCGTATCTCCAACGAGAGTCCGCTGGGTGTTGCCTTGCTGGGCAAGAAAGTTGGTGAAATAGTGCGTGTAAACGCCCCCAATGGGCTTTTGGAATTCCGCGTCGTTAAGATTGGGTAACTGCGCAACGCGTTACCCGGCACGATTTTGTTTATTTAAAGCCCGTGGATAACACGGGCTTTTTTTTGAATTAAAAGCATCCGCAGATTACACAGGCCTGTGGTGAGCTGCTCAAAGCAGTTGAGCGAGCCGAACCATTACGCAGATTTTCTTTTTTTCTCTGCGACTTTGCGCCTCTGCGTTGAATTTTTACAGGAGAAGGGCATGTCTTGGGAACCAACACCGCTAGAAGAAAAACGACTGGAGAAAATTGAGGAGCTGCGCGCAGCAGGCATAGAGCCATATCCGCTGCGTGTGGAGCGCACGCACACCAGCAGCGAAGCGATTGCCGCTTTTGAGGCCAGCGAAGCCAAGCCGGGGGATGATGCCTCTGAGATTGAAGCGACGCTGTGCGGCCGTATTGTGAGCCAGCGGGACATGGGCAAGACAGTTTTTGCTCACATTGAGGATGGGTACGGCCGTATCCAACTGTTCGTCCGGCGTGAAGCTATTGGCGAAGAATCCCACCAAATCTTCCGCAAGCTGCTTGATTTAGGCGACTTCGTTCAGGCGACTGGCGCACTCTTCCGCACCCGCACCGGCGAGGTGAGCCTGCGCGTCAGTGAATGGAAGCTGCTGGCCAAGGCCATCAGCCCGCTGCCGGTGGTGAAGGAGCAGGAAATCGATGGCGAAATTGTGCGCCACAACGCCTTCAGCGATGTGGAAGAACGCTACCGTCAGCGGTACGCCGATCTGGCGGTGAACCCCGACGTGCGCGAGGTGTTCAAAATCCGGGCTAAAGTCATTTCCGCGCTGCGCCGCTATTTTGAAGACCACGATTTTCTGGAGGTGGAAACGCCGATTTTGCAGCCTTTGTATGGTGGAGCGGCGGCACGGCCGTTTACCACCCATCACAACCAGCTCAAGCAAGAACTGTACCTGCGCATCTCCTTTGAGCTGTATCTGAAACGCCTGTTGGTAGGAGGCATTGAGCGTGTTTATGAAATCGGGCGCGATTTCCGCAACGAGGGCGTCAGCTTCAAGCATAACCCCGAATTCACCATGCTGGAGTTTTACGCCGCCTACTGGGATTATCACAACGTGATGGACTTCACCGAAGGCATGGTGAAATATGTCGCCGAACACGTTTTGGGCAAAACAGAGGTTACGTATCAGGGACAAACCGTTAACCTGGGCGGTACCTGGCCTCGCCTCACCATGCGTGACGCCATCAAGCAGTTTGCCGAAATCGACTACATGGAATTTCCCGACGCGCCCAGCCTGGCCAGCGCCATCCGCGACGTAGGTGGGCACGCGCCCGCCGGTGCCGGCTGGGGCAAGCTGATCGACGGTGTATTTGGCGATTTTGTCGAGCCAAAGCTGATCCAGCCGACGATTATCACCACCTACCCGCGCGATATTTCGCCGCTGGCCAAAGCCATTCCCGGCGATCCCAACCATGTGGAGCGGTTTGAGTTTTTCATCGCCGGCATGGAGATGGGCAATGCCTTCACCGAGCTCAACGATCCGCTGGACCAGCAAAAGCGCTTCGAAGATTTACAAACGCTTTACGCCAAAGATGACGATGAAATCAACCCCATCGACGAAGATTATCTGCGGGCGATGCGCTACGGCATGCCGCCCAACGGCGGCTTTGGCGTGGGCATCGACCGGCTGGTGATGCTCATGGCCGACAAAGCCACCATCCGCGAAGTGCTCCTCTTCCCCCATCTCCGCGAGCGTGGTGAAGGATAGCTGATGAATGCACAAGATTACAAAAGTCTTGGAGACTTTTGTAATCTTCAGGTATTAAAAATGGCAAATGATGCTTATCTGGTTACAGAGACTCCATCGGGAAACAAAAAAATTGAAATCTTGACACATCCTGATTTTCCAATAGGTGCGCTCTTGCTTGAAATTTTGGTACTGAACCTGGCATTGACATTGCTCACGATTGTTTTTCGAGGTTTTTTTGCTTTTAATTTATTGGGTATTCTGGCCTTCCCTGTTTATTTAGTTTGGAATCAACGGGCGAAAGACAGTTTAGAGCTAACTGAAAAGTATCTGAGGCTAAAACGTTATCGGCCACCGTTTTTATCAGCTCAACCGAGCTATCAAAAAAATGAAATAAAGAATCTTCGCGTGATTCAGCCTACCGAAAACCTTGCTGCATTTGAAAATATCTATATTTTGAGGCTCTTGTTTATTCAATATCGTGGCATTATTGGGTTTGAAACGCCCCAGGGAATGATGGTTCGATTTGGTTGGGGAATTAATGAAGCAGAAGCGGAGCAGGTTATTGCAATTATTCAGCAGTGGGTTGATAAAGCAGACTCATGAAGAAGTGAGGCGGTACGGCCGTATCCCATAACCTTAACAACCAATGCCCAGTGCGCGTTTGGGTGAAACCACACTTAATCGTAGTGGCCTAACACCAACGCTCAATCAACTGTAAAAGCTCTTTAGAAGGCCGCCCCCGTTT
>PABI01000145.1 GCA_002699125.1 Anaerolineaceae bacterium | reverse complement strand
CTTTCTCAGAACAAACAAGTTCAACTATTCATTTTTGGAAAAGTTCAATGTTGAAACTATTCGCGCCATGTCTAAATAGTTTCTCTATCAGTTGTACGTCGTCAAACACCCCTCGCGCCACCCTTCGCCCGGATTATAGAGTGGTTCGTCGCCAAGGTTGTCGTAAACCCCACCATCCCATAAATGAATTCTTTCCAATTCTGGTGGGCTGATTGGTCTATTCAACCCCCCATTCTCAAAAGCGAACCAGGAATGATCCTCAGGGCATATTTCAAGTGGTCCAATACCAACTGGGAACCCAGCGGAAGCCGCTACCGCTTCGCTAATCTTCATTTGGGGATTCCGCACATAACCAAGCTGGTAATCTCCCATACGACCCTGTTCAATACGGAAGAGTTTACCCGTTTCGTAACACGTTGTATTAATGACCAAGCGTGGTTCTGGCGGAATCTCTTGCAGCGTTCCCTCCATCTCAAATTTGTCTTCCATTAAATTAGCCAGATCATTGGCTCGGGTCTGGAAAATGTGTAATGGACTTAATAGTGTTCTGACAAATAAGTCTCGCTGTAAATCAACCTTCAACATCCAGCTTCGGATTTTGGGTAACACTTCTTCAAGATATTGCTTATCATCTGGCTAGCGATTACCAGAGGCCGCATAGATCAAACCCACACAAATACTGCCCCCGGACACTGGTGAAAGAAATTTTACCTTATCAAAATGCCCTGCATGAGCGAACCATGACAAAACACCCAAATGAAACACGGTAGCTCGATACCCGCCCCCCGAAAGGGCCATACCAATATTCATGATTCTAACCTCCTAAAATTGCAATGCAAACCGCCCTTAAGGAAGGTTTTGCTCCATAATAGACAGTATCACTTGTCTGGACAATATCAAATAGCTTCTGTTTGGAGCTAGAGATAGTGTAACGTTGTTTCTGTAATTTTTGGCAAGAGTAGGCCATGAAGTACCCTAGAAGTTACCACAACCAATAGGAGACTTTCATGACCTACCAAACCGATTGTACTTTACCAGCAGAATTACTCGAACAGATTGCCCAACAAGGATTTGATGTGCTGCCGGACCTGATTTAAACGGTCATCAACGCGGCCATGCAGCTTGAACGGCAGAAATACTTGGGTGTCGGCCCCTACGAAAGGTCAGCCGAACGACAGGGACAGGCCAATGGATACAAGCCCAAGACCGTGGCGACCCGTGTCGGTAAAATCACCTTCGATGTGCCCCAGGTGCGCGAAGGCGGCTTTATCCCCAAGCGCTGGAAAAGGGGTTGCGCAGCGAGCGGGCCTTGAAGTTGGCCCTGGCCGAGATGTATGTGCAAGGCGTCTCCACACGCAAAGTGGCGGCGATCACCGAGCAGTTGTGTGGCTTCGAGGTGACCTCTATGCAGGTGAGCCGGGCCACCGTTGAGCTGGATGAACAGCTAAGCCAGTGGCGGGAACGGCCGTTAGGCCAGATGACATATCTCTACCTGGATGCCCGCTACGAAAAAGTGCGCCTGGATGGTCAGGTGCGCTCGGCAGCTGTGCTGCTGGCGGTAGGCGTTAACCTGGAGGGCAAACGGGAAGTGCTGGGTGTCAGCGTTTCCTTGAGTGAGCAAGAAGCTCACTGGCGTCGCTTTCTGCAAAGCTTGGTGTAGCGTGGCCTGGCTGGCGTTGCGTTGGTCATCTCTGATGCGCACATCGGCATCCAGCAGGCGTCGCTATTTTCGGTGGCGTTCCCTGGCAGCGTTGCCAGTGCCACTTGCAGCGCAATGCCCAGGCTTATGTGCCCAAACAGGACATGAAGCGCGAAGTGGCAGCCGACATTCGGGCCATTTTCAATGCAGCAACTCGTTATGATGCCGAAACCTTGCTGGCTCAGGTGATTAAGAAATATGCGCCCAAAGCGGCCAAATTAGCTAACTGGCTGGAGACGAATATCCCGGAAGGCTTGACCGTTTTTTCCTTTCCGAATACCCATCGCCGCCTCATCCGCACGACCAACTCGTTGGAGCGACTCAATCGCGAGATTCGACGACGTTCGCGTGTGGCCACCTTGTTTCCCAACGAGGCATCTTGCCTCAGGCTGGTGACGGCTGTTGTGATGGAAATTAGCGACGAATGGCAAACCGGTCGGACTTACATCCGATTAGACAATCTGTAGTTTTTAACGTTCTGGTAATTTCCTTTTACAGAAAAGATGTTGCTTTATCCTTTCACAATGTGCTGCAAGGTGTCGCGGATGGTGCCGTAAGCGCCGGGAACGGTGGCCTTGAGCTGTTCGTCGGTTAGCTCGGCGCATCGTTCCAGTAGGCGCAGGTTGGCCCACAGGTGATGGCTAAACAGGGTGGTAAGGGTATCGGTTGGTTTCATATGTTTCCTCGGAAAAGGCGAATGACGATAAAAATAATCATTGCTGCCAGGCCACTGAGGTAAATCCAGCGAATATATTTCAGGGGTACGGCCGTTTCCGCATTTAGCAATTTGGCCGTCGAATACAAAATAACCACATCCATGAACAGCAGCGGCAAAAAATAAACCCAATCGAGCCAGCCCAATAAAAATGGCACACTGCTCAGCACAACAAGCAGCATGAAAATGGCCCCGCTGATTTTCAGGGCATTTTCCCGACCCCAGACGATGGCCAACGACCTGGAGCCAAGCTGGCGGTCACCTGCTATATCCAGCGCATCAGCGGCAATCTCTTCACCCAGGTCGATGAGGAAAGCAACGATGGCGAAGAACCAGACCATTCTCGCAAAGGGTTGGCCCACGGTGATGCCGCCAAAAATAAAGGTCATTCCCACGGAAAAGCTCACCATTAAATTGCCGGGCAGCCCCGTTTTTTTGAAGCGCCAATTGTAAAGAAATCCTACGGCCCAAACGACAACCGCAACCAACAGCGCCGTCAGGCTGATCAAGTAGGCGGCCACGAAGCCAAGCAAGGTGACGATAACAAAAAGGACAATCACCTCCTGCTCGGTAACCAGCCCGGCTGGAAGCGACCTATCTGGCGCGTTGATTTTGTCGCTTTCTAAATCGAAGTAGTCGTTGATGATGAGGGCAGCGGCCGAGATGAAAAAGACGCTGAAAAAGCCCAAGAGTATTTCTTTGGCGCTGGGGAGTTGGCCCAAGGCTAACAACTCCCCTAGGATCACGCTGACTCCGGCGGCAAAAGACAGCTCAAACCGAAATAGACGAAAAAGCCCCCACAACTTACGCGTAAACATTGGCGAAATCCTTTGCTCCTGACCGCCCCGTTGATTTCCTGGTGTTTTTCTTCAAGTTTTGTGCGAGCAGTATAGTCATTTAACGACCCGCATAACCCGCGCGGCGGGTGCGGAGCAAGTCCCTTCAGTAGCAAACTACCTCAAAGCGCGTTTCACCGCCGATTGTAGCGGCGCCAGCCGCGTCGGGTTGATGCGCTTGTTGGGCGGCTTCCTCCGGCTGTAAAACTCATCATAGCCGATTAAACATCGGTTTCTAAAGGGACTTGACGGGCTTTTACCAGATTGATCCCACCCCATACCAAGACGATAACACCCATTACCAGAAACCCAAGGCCGACTGGTATACTCTTAAACATCCAGAAACCTCCGAAGAGGCTCCAGACACCACCTAACGCGACTACAATACGTGGTTTCTTGCGCATGAAGTACGCCCACACAGAGCCGGCCGCCACAAAGATCAAAACCTCGCCAGCCCGATAACGGATCACTAAGGTCGGGTCCAGAATCGCAACCAGCGCATCCTGGACCGCGTAGATTTCTCTCCGTGCGGATTCATAGTTATCGCCGCCGCCCAGGATGGCATTGACATTGACCAAGATGACATAACCAACCTGTCGGGATGGATGATAGCGTAAGAGGCACTGATAACCCGGTGCTGAACCGCCAAACCCCAACCAACCACCTCGAAAGCTGATCAGGCCCAGACCAAAGCCTGTGGAGGGTAGGTCGTCGCTGCTCTTGAGAAAGACTTTGAAGCGACTGGCCCTTTGTTGCATAAGAGCGACGGTTTCGGACTGTAAGAGTTGAAAATCATCGTGCTGCCCATCGTTCAACAAGGTCTGCATAAACTTAGCCATATCTTCAGCGGTCGTATGCATCATTGAGCCTTGTCCGTTCCAGATCGGTAGCTCAATGTTTGCCCCGTCTATACGTGTGTATGGAATCGTATGGCGCTCCGCGAATTCATCAACACTAAAGCCCGAGTTGGCCATCTCCAGTGGATCAAAAATGTTCTCGTGCATATACTCTGCATAGCTCTGCCCTGTCACATGACTGACCAGGTAACGCAGTAGCGGATAGGCCGAGACTGAATAGTAATACACCTGACCGGGTTCAGCCCCCCAGGTTTGCTGATCGTAATTTGAACCGCCAGGCACGAGCGACGCCCTCAGAAACGCCTCGTGCGACAGAGCCAACACATTATCACCAGGACATGACCGGTATTGCGGTGAGAAAGCACACCCAGTATCCCACGCGAACTGATGCGGGAAATCCGCCAGCCCGGAGCGCTGCGCCAGCAGCATCCGCACTGTGATGGGCGTCTTCGGAAACCGGGGATGTTGGACAGCGAACGGCAGGTATTCTTGAACATCGGCATCCAACTCCACGAATCCTCTTTCAACTAGCTGCAAAACAGCGACCGCCGTGAACATCTTCTGCACCGATGCATTCATATAGACGTGATGGGGGCTGGTGTTCTGCCCAAAGGCCTGAGACCAGATAATCTGATCGCGCTGCACAACGGCTACCTGGGTCGAGGGCGAATTGCCATTGGCGACAACAACAGGCAGTTCAGCGTCAAGGTCGGCCACGAGCGAAGCGGAATCACGGGCCCCATCAGCCAAACAGGCAACGCAGAGTGAAATCAAAAAAACTGAAAGAATAACATGTAGCCAAGGCTTACCAGTAGAAGAATAGGCTAACATAACACCTCTTTTGGGGGAATATATTTCTGATGCAGTATAAACAAACACCATTTGCTGCGCCGCCCGCCCAACAATTATTATGCCGAACTGAGGTCGGTATAAGTAAAGGTTTGTCTATGTTATGCCGAAACTTTTGCACTATCTTTCAGCATAAGACGCTAAATAAGGTAGTATTGCCGCTATCGTTTCGGCATAAGACGAAAATCTAGGGTTTATGCAGAATCATGTTAGTATAAGTCCCCATATCTCCGGCAAAATGGCGACTGAGGCCAGTATAAAATTTTAAAGTAAGTTTGGCAACGCTAGGCACTGTTTCTGGGCCGTTTCCGCAAACGGTTTGCGCCAATCAAGCCTAGCCAGAGCAGCAAAATAACGGCCGTTCCCAACGAAACCCCCACACCTGCATAAAAAATGATGGGCCGGAAAGTCATCGTGACGGTGTGGCTGCCGGGCGGCACGACGATACCGCGCAGGGCGACATTGGTTTTATAAATTTCGGTTGGCTGGCCATCAATTTCGGCCTGCCAGCCAGGGTAGTGGGTGCCGGAATAGACGAGGAAGCGGGGTTGATTGGCCGTTACCTGCAAAGTCACACTGTTCGCCGTGCGGTGTAGCACGACGGCCGTTTCTCCTTCAGCCAATTCACCCGTACTCGCCAACCCCGTTTCGCCCACCACCAGGGCCGTCGTGCCGTATTCAAAATCAGGGACGGCCAGCCGTTCGGCAGCGGTGGCGGCATCGGGCACTTCCACGATATTGGGCACCAGATAGGCGCGCGGCAGCGCATGCAAGAAACGATAGTAGCGGAAATTATCCTCTTCTTTCACCAGCTCGTATGCCGGGTCGCTGTAGTCGCCGGTGGTGACCACCATATCCACGTTGAGGATGATGTTGCGCCGGTACTCTTCATCCAACGTCTCGCGCAGCAGCTCGTAATCGATCAGCATCAGCGGCGGCATCCCGCCGACGTTGTCTACCCCGGCCAGACTGCCAAAATCTTGCGAGGTGGTTTGGTCAAATACGGTGCGGTAAAACGGCCGTATCCCCTCCGGCGCTGCCATGACCCGGGCCACGTCGTTGCCCGGCGCAAAGGAGTCGGCTCGTTCCACAAAAAAGCGCCCCTGGTTGAGCGACATTACATCGACAACGGCAATGAGCACCAGGGCCAGCACGGCGACGCGGGGCGACTCGCGGAAAACCCACAGCGCCAGCGCGCCGCCGCCCAGCATTAGGACGACGTAGGTCAACGTATCGACCGGCAAGAAGCGGTCGCCGCCCGGCTCGCGGCTGATAGTCCAGAGCCAGGTGAGGACAACGGCCGTCGCAAAAATACCCGCCGCGATCATCAGGTAACGCCGCAAAAGCTGCCGGTCAATTTGCTGCACCAGCATGATGCCATAGCCGCTGAGCGCCGCCAGGCTAAACGTCATGGCAAAGGCCAGCCGCTCCACGTTGCGCAGATAGCCGGGAAAACCTAACTGCTCGATGAGATACAGGCCATCAAAAATAATCAAATGTTTGCCGACGGAGCCAAACAGGGCAATGAGGAAAACGGCCGTCCAAAACATCCCTTTGCGCTGCTGCACCGCCAGCGTCGCCAGCACCAGGGCCATCAGCCCCACGTATAAATTTTGCGTACCCAAAAGCTGCGGCACAAAAAAGCCGGTCAGGTGCACAAAGGGGAAGCCACCCTCGGCGACCAGGTCATAGGTAAGGATGGAGCGGGTGGTGAGGCGCGTCAGTTCCAGGGTGGGCAGCCATTGGGCAGCGGCGATGCCCAGGGCAAATCCGGCCAGCAGCAGCAGCTTTTTGGCGATGCGGGTCCAGGGCATTTTGTCCCGATAGGCTGTGTACACCAGCCAGGCGACGGTGACAGAACCGATGGTGAGATAGGATTGCGGCCGTCCGGCCAGAAAGACCATGCCGAGGGTGCCACCGGCAACGGCCGTAAGCAGCCAGCTGCGCCGCTCGATGGCCAACGTCACCAGCAGCAGCGTCAGCGGGAACCAGGCCACCACCTCCAATTCTGACAGTTGGCCGGGTGGATAAAAGGTGAGGTAACCACCAAATTCAAACAGGACGGCGCTGAGCAGCGCGGGCAGATTGGCCTTGAACAGATGGCGAATGAACAAAAAGGAAAAAGCCCCCGCCAGGAAAAAATGCAGCCCAATATCAAACGCCAGCGTCGCCAGACTGAAGTTGGTTTTGGCAATCCATGCCAGCAGCAGGGCGATGGGGTAAAAGGTAGCGGCTTGCGGATCGGCAAATTGCGGATAACCGGCATAAACGTGTGGATTCCACAGGGCAAATTCGCCGCCGGCCAGCGTTTTGGCAAAGAAGTAGCGCGGTGGGTAGAAAACCTCGGCCAGATCAGACTTTTCCGGTAGATAGGCGCGGTCTTCGGGGGCAGCGGCCCACAGCCGCCAGAGGAACAGGTAGGTGAGGGCGGCAATGAGCAGGAGGTAGAGCGTCACCTGTACCCAGGGGGATTGCAGCAATTGTTTGAGTCGTGACATGCAGCGGCCTTTGGGTTTGCCCGTTTTTAACTTACGGCTTTGGTAAACGGGTAAACCTTGGGGTTCATTTCCTTATCAAAAGTTATTGGTGAACGAACCCTTTGTGATGGTTTTTGAACGGCCGTAATTATAAGAAAGCTCTAACGTATCGACCAGGACTGGGAGTCCTGCCGTGCTGTTTCATTGATAAAGCAGTATTGAGGACTGCCAGTCCTAAACAAATGTCTTGAGAATCGAGCGGATTTCATCATGAACTGCCTGCTGCATCGCGGCGGGGACGGCGTGTGTGACACCAGCATATTCGCGCATCTGCACGTCCAATCCGGCCGATTGCAATTGAGCGACCGCTTCCCGCGCTGTGGCAATAGGCACTATCGGATCATCAGCGCCATGATGCACGCGAACCATGCCGGAATCGGGCCGCTTTGTCACTTCGTCACGTAGCAGCCGCCCAGCAATTGGCAAACACAGGCTAAACTGATTGCCAAACCTGGCGGCCAAACTAAAACAAATATCGCCGCCCTGTGAGACACCCAGGAAGATAGGCCGACCGTGGGTTGGAAATTCTCGCTGCCAACGGGCGATATTTTCCAGCAAGATGTCGGCGCAGTCGTCTACAAATTTTCCTTGTTCTGGCTCGGGTTTGTCGTACAGCTCTTCAGGAAACCAGGAATATTGATCTTCAAAGGGGAAACGGCCGTAAGGCGCGATCACCCTGGCCGAAAAATTGACGTCGCGCAGCAGAATATCGCAGATTTGTGTCGGGCTGCTGCCCATAAAGTGCAGGGGAATGATGAGCGGCTGCTCAGCTGATTGATTTGATCGCCCCAGTGAGAAGGATTCGTAAGCCAACGTTCTTGTGTCACTCATTGTGTTACCTTTTTATTTCCTTCTTCATTAGGCTTAATGTGACCATCTCGATGCCATCTGGCGTGTGCCAGGTTTGTTGCACAACAAAGCCATGTTTCTCATACAAACCAATTGCCGGTAAGTTTTTCTTTGCTGTCGATACCTTCAGGGAATATCCGGGGTATCGTGCCAAAATCTCTTTTAAGAGCGCCGTGCCGATGCCTTTTCTAAACATCTCTGGCGCAACAACAAAGCTGCCAATGTTGATTTGTTGCGGCCCTTCGGTTTCGATCTCCGTGAGGGCAACCAGCTTGTTTTCCAGGAAACAGCCCAAAAAGACGGCATCTGCCGCCTGTATGTGTGCTGACGTTCGTCCGAGCGGAAAAAAGTCGGCCTCAGCCAACCCCAAAAGCTGTGCCTCTTGGCGATAAGCATTAAAGAAAAGGCGGCGCATTTCTCCAGCCTGGCTCGGATTTTTATGGTCGATTACCGTGATCTGCATCGTTTCAAGGTTTCTTCTTGTTCTTTTTGTGATAGGTCAAGGCCAGAGCGATACAGTCGCGCAGCGCTTCCTGAGGGAACTCATTTTGAGCGTTGAGAATAATGGCGCGATTGCCTTCGTAGGTCAGGGTGGGGTGGCGCTGGCGGAAGGTGCCAATGAGGTTGGTCTGGCAGTGGACGTAGAGGCCAATTTGCCTTTTCTTCACATCGTGGGCGTCCAGGCGAATGGTGGTGCCGCTTTTGGGCCGAACGGTAAGGTAGCTGGGCTGGCCCCATTTGAGTGTTTCTACAATTTTGCCAACGCCGGGGGTAGCTGCGGCCGTTTCCAACACCATTTGCCGCAGTTCCCGTAATTTTTCTCGGATTGGTTCGGGGTAGCGTTCGAAAACGGCCGTGACTTCCGTAAATTCCTTCAATTCATTTGTTTTTGTCATGCTGTTATTATCGCTGCTGTTGTTGACACCCTCTGTCAGGTTAGTTGGCTTGTTTCTTGAAGAGGAAATATTGTTCGGCTTCTACATATTCATAACCGGCGGAAGCCTGCTGCAAATAGCGTTTGGTTTTGCCGGCATTTGCGGCGTTCAGCCATTTTTCTGGCGTGTCTTCCACCAAGGCATACGCTTTCTTCTGGTACTGTACCATAGAAATGGGTGTTAGGGTGGGCGTTGCTGCGGCCACCAGCGCCTCGTCCTGAAAATTATTGGTCACCAGAATGCCGTCTTTTTTTAAGTGTTTCTGGCAGGTTGGTACCACGTTTGGCGCAAAAAGCGCCAGCAGCAGGTCAAATGATGCCTCCGGCTCGGGCAGATCTTCAGCATAATTCTGGGCGATGAAGCGTATGTAGGCGGAGCGTTTATATGTTTTTTTGCGATTGATGTAGGCGAGAACGGCCGTTTCATTAGCGAAAAAGTCAACGGCCGTGGGACTGCTGTCCACGTAAACCACGTGTGGAAAGTAAAATGAGGGTGTGATGTGCACCGAACTGCCAGGATACAGTACCTCAGTGGCGCCATATTTCTCCCGAATTAGCTTGAACAACCCGGCGCGCTCAAACTGAATATCGACGTACTGTTTTTTATAGAGCGCAATCGTGGCATTTTTGACCATGTATTCATTCCGAGGTGGCAGTCACTTTTGGAAGTGACTGCCGCCTTTAGAAATCACACCATTGCCAGGCGTTTTTCAATCTCAGTTTCCAGCAGATCAATCATCTGGCCCACCATGTTGTGATCATAGGCAAACTGGACGTTGGCGGTTTGATACAGAGCCGGCAGCGGTTTTGTGCCGCCCAGCGCCAGCGCCTGCCGGTAATTTTCCACCGCCTGCGCCTGGTCGCTCAGCGCGTTGCGCCAGATTTGCAGCGCGCCCAGCTGGGCCAGTCCATATTCGATGTAGTAAAACGGCGCGCGGAAAATGTGCTGCTTGCGGTGCCAGCCGGTGACCAACACATCTTCAAAACCGCTGAAATCAATCTGCGGCAGGTAAATTTGCCATAGTTCCTGCCACTTAGCATCGCACTTGGCAGTATCCACCGCCTCATCGATGTGCAGATAGGCCCAATGTTGGAAGGCATCCACCACGGCCATGTAGGGCCAAAAGAGGATAATTTTTTCCAGATGGCCCACAAACCAGCTGGCGGCTTCCTCTTTTGTAAAGAACCCCTCTTTATTTTTGGTGATGTACGGCGCGGTGAGCAGTTCCATGGCCATTGATGCCACTTCGTTAAACTCCATCGGCGATGCTTTTTGCGGCTGGTAGGCCAGTTTGTTGCGCTCGAAGTTGTGGAAGGCGTGGCCTGCTTCGTGGAACAGCGTGCGGATGTCGGCCCCGGTGCCGGTGCTGTTCATGAAGATAAACGGCCGTTCCGAAGCCGGGTAGTTGGTGCAGTATGCGCCGGGCGCTTTGCCTTTGCGGTTGGGCATGTCCAGCAGTGATTCCTGGCGCATCGTATCGAAATAGTCGCCCAGAACCGGGTCCACCTTGTAGAAAATGGCGGCGGTGGTGTGGATGAGCTGATCGGTGTTGGAAAACGGCCGTAACACCGGCAGCTCAAAGGGAAACACATCGGCGCGCACGTCCCAGGGGCGCAGCGTCTCGACGCCCAGCATTTGCCGATAACGCTTGTATACTTTATTGGCGGCAGGCACCACAACGTCGGCAATGGCCCGGTGGAAAGTGGCGGCATCGTCTGGCGTGTAGTCGAATCGCTTCTTTTGCTGCCAAACGTAGGCGCGATAGTTGGCAAAGTCGGCATTTTGGGCAATTTGCTGCCGCTGCGGCAGCAGTTCGGCCCACAGGTCATTGAGCGCCGCTCTATCTTCCAGGCGTCGCTCGGCCATGAGACGCCAGCCGCGCTCGCGCAGGTCGCGGTCCGGGTCTTCCAGCTTGGTCGCCAGCTGCGTCAGGGTAACTTCTTCACCCTCCCACGCCACCGTCTGCGCCCCGATGATGCGGTTGTATACCTGGCTGCGCTTGACCTGTTCACTAAGCAGCGGAATGTTTTCTTCGGTGAACAGTTCGGCATCGGCCCGCATGTTGCGCAGCGGAATCTCCAGACCATCCGGCTCCAGCCCACTGGCCAGCAGGCGCGCTTCCAGCTTGTTTTCGGCCACTTCCACATGGGGAAAGATTTCATCGAGATATTGATTCATGGCCGCTTCGGCGGCTTCATCGTTGGTGTCTTGGGTGGTGGCCACACGCAGCCGGGCGGCTTTCTCGGCCAGCAGTTCGCCGAGCCGGCTCCAGTCGGCCAGCCAGTGGTGGATGGTTTCTGGGGTTAACGGCCGTTTCTGCAAATCTTCATAAAATGGAGCAATCTGCTCCCAGGTCCAGCTGTTGAATTCATCAATTGATGTGGGTAATTGGTCAAACATGGCACCTCCAAAATGGCTTTTTAATCTTGGTTATTTAACTTCAATCAATCATTTAAATAAATTCAAATGATGGGGATGATAAGAAGAAATAGCTGAGTTGTCAAGGATTTTATGAATTTTCCGGGAGCGCTTCGCCAAAGAGACGGCCGTACCACAATAAAAAGAGAATCAGGCCCAATGGTCCGGTCATCAGCGTGAAGAACAGCGCGGGGATGCGTACCCAGCTTGGCGCATTCAAGCGGCGACATTGGCGGAAAATCCAGGCGCCGGTAAACAAATCGAGGGCCAGCATGTGGGCCCAACCGGCCAGCGCCCCCTGTGGGCTGCTGAGGCCGCTGCGCACTCCCTCCAGCGACATGATGTCTAATTTCACATCGCCGCCACTGTTTTGATCCTGCCGCACGGCGTTGAGGATGGCCACAACGTAATGGGCGGCGGCGATGCCCAGCACGCTGCTGGAGCGGCTGGCCCGTTCCGTAAGCGGATGGTTGGGGGCGAACATCATCGCCAGCCAGAGAGGCATGGGGAAGGTGTTGAGATATTTGAAGAAGGTTTCCATTCTGACTCCTACGTAAATCGGGCATCCTTGCCCGATAGCCGGACAGGGATGTCCGGCCTACGAGTTTTCATTCATGGTGGTGTGCCATCGTTCATGAAATCTCTTGCTTTAATGCAGAGATGGAGAGTGCGTTAGGCTGTATCAGGTTGGGAGTGAGTGGGTTGCAATAGGCGGAACGACCGTTCCCGCCAACTCATCCTCTGCACCAAATCTGCCACTCGCATCCCGCCCAAAGTTACGCCGGCGGTGGATTGGCCGGGGAAGATGGAATCCCCCACCAGCCAGACGTTTTCAATGCCAGTTGATGGCCCGCGCGCCTGCAAGAGCGATTTTTGGGGAAAGCCACCCACCATGCCAGACGGCCGTCTCGTATAAAACTCAAACGTCACCGGCGTGCCGGGCAGCGTCAGTTCGACAGCCGAGCGCAGGCCGGGCAGGGCAATTTCGGCGGCGTTGAGCAGGCGTTCCGTGTACTCGTCGCGGCGGGCGTGGTAGGCGGCTTGGTCGCCGTGGCGCAGTTGCCACCAGGGAGCAATCTCCGTGTGGGTAGACAATGTCATGGCGCGATGGCTGGCCGGGGCGCGGCTGCTGTCGGCCGGATCAGACATGGAGATAAAGACGGAGTTGCCTTCGCCTAACGGCCGTTCTACGTCCACAATCACCTGGTGATGCCCGGCTTGGGTTCGGGGTAGTTTGGCAGCATCGACACCCAGGTAAAGGGTGAACGCGCCCCAGGTAGCCTCGCGCCGGCGCACCTCGCGGGCCAGTTGGGAGGGCGCATGGTCGCCCAGCAAATCACGCAGCGCCCAAGGGGTAAGGTTGGCCACGAGGTTGTCTGCTTCCAAATGTAGGCCTTTGTTGGTATGGACGGCAGCGGCACGGCCGTTTTTCATCTCGATTTGCGTCACCTGCTGGCGGAACAGCACCTCCCCGCCGTTTTGCCGGATCCAGTTCACTAGCGTATCGGCCAGTGCGCCGATGCCGCCCTTCACGTGGTTGACGCCGCGCCGCGGCAGGTCCAGCGCCGCGCTGCCGTAGAGGGCGTTGGCCTGTTCACTGGTGGTTTGGGCCGAGATCAGTAGTTGGGCATCCAAAAAGGTGCGGAACAGCGGATCGTCATCCGGGGCCAGGCTGCCGACGGTACGTAGCAGGTAGGGCAGGGCGCGCAAAGTGCTGGGACGCACGGCGCGGGCCAGGGTGTAACTGTCGTGTAGCGATTCTGGTGGCCAGGGAAACGGCCGTGACGACACGTCCCAGGCGATATCGGCCAGCATCTCCAGCGTGTGCCAGAATGGCTCAGTGCCGGGGAAGGCGGCCTGGCGTTCCGCTTGCCACTGCTGCGGGTCGGCCCATTGGGTAACGGTACGGCCGTCCGGCAAATGCACCACCCAGGCGGGCTCAACGGGATGCACCGGCCAGGTCAATCCCAGCGCTTCCGCCACGCGGGCGTGTGGACCACCCGGCGAGAAGCCGCCGGCCAGCGTCGCTCCGGCATCAAATCGGTACTTTTTATGGTAAAAGGTCCCGGCGCTGCCACCGGGATAAACGTGCGCCTCCAAAACGGTAACACGATGTCCCGCCTTAAGCAGCAGCGCCCCGGTGGTCAAGCCGCCGATGCCGGCGCCAATGATGAGGGTGTGGGGTGTTGTGTTCATAACTTTAGTTTGCCAGTATGCAAGTAGGCGAGTTTGCGAGTGCCCAACTTTTCACTTTTGACTTATCACTTTTTACTTACTCACTATTCTTCGGAAACCAGGGGAAAAACGCATTGGTGTTTTCCACATAATCCTCGTAACCGGGCTTGCTCTTCTTCAAATCTTTTTCTAAAAGGGCCACGCCGGAGACGCGGATGATGAGAACGGTCATAAACACGGCACCGAGGGCGGGCAGGATTGAGCCGGCGGCCAGCGAGAAAAGGCCAAAGCTCCACCAGACGGCCGAATCACCAAAATAGTTCGGATGCCGCGTGTAGCGCCAGAAACCGGTAGTGAGCAGCTTGCCCTTGTTGGCCGGATCGGCCTTGAAGCGAGCCAGTTGGTAGTCCCCGCCGGCTTCAAAGGCAAACCCGATGAGGAAAACGGCCGTAGCCACAAAATCCAGCCAATTCAGTTCACCACCCTGGATTTGCGCGCCCAGCAAGGGGGTAGAGACCAGCAGCATCAGCACCCCTTGCAGCAAAAAGACCTGGAAAAAGCTAAACCACCAGTAGCGCTCTGGTCCGTATTTCTGGCGGAACTGCTGGTACCGTTTATCTTCGCCGTGGCCCCAGTTGCGCCACAGCAAATAAATGGAAAGCCGCAGCCCCCAAATGGTGGCCAGGACGGTGACCAGCAGCTGGCGCGTGTCGGAGCCGCCATCCGTCTGGCTAAAGTAAAACCAGGCCAGGATGACAAAACCGCTGCCCCAAAACGGATCGACGATGCTGGCGTCTTTCAGGTAAACGCTGAGCAGCCAGAGCAGCGTCATGGCAATCATGATGACGAGAAAGCCGCTGCCCCAAATGGTTAAAAATGACATATTTGTTCCTTTAAAAGCTTAACGCAGAGGCGCAGAGAAAATAGCCTCTGGGCAGCTAAGCTAGTTGGGTGATTCTTGGTTTCTTGTTAACAAGGTAGATTTTTCTCTTTGCTGTTGGCGAACGTGCCAGCGGGTGAGCCATTGGCGGGCGGTGAACAGGCCATACAGGCCGGCTTTGTTGAACAGCAGGCGGCTGAGCAGACCGGGTAGGCCCGGTTTGTGGCTGTATTCGATCTGTTCGTGGACCTGGGTGGTTTGGGGGGATACGGCCGTAAACCGGTGCGTGTGCTGCCAATGCTTGAGTGGCCCGCGGGCCTGCGTGTCGGTGAAGCCGTTGACGGAAACGTCGGAATGGATGGCCAGCCAGCGCAGCGGCAGCGGGCCAAACCAGAGGGTGAACTCGGCTTCCGAGCCTTCCCCCAGCGGTTCAAAGCGGTGAATCTGCACAAAGATGGGCGGCGGCGACAGCTTCTTGAGGATGCGCGTGTCGTGGTGGAAGTGGGAAACGGCCGTTACCGGCGCGTCCACCGTGAATTTGAAATTAAATACAGGCATGGTTCACTCCTTAAACCAAATCCAACTGCCCACTGTGCCCTTCATCATACGCGGCCAGGATGCGTTTGGCCACTTTTTCCGGCGGAGCGGCGTCCTTGGGCAGGTTGAGCGGCAGCTTGTCCCAGAACGGCGTGGCCACAGCCCCCGGCCGCACCAGCGTGATTTTTTTGCTGCGCAGCTCTTTTTGTAATGAAGCGACAAACGCCTCCAATCCAGCTTTGGCCGCCACGTAGGCGGAAAACTTGGGCAGTTTGAGCCGCTCGCTCACAGCGCCCAGGTAAACCAGATGGGCATCATCGGCCAGCAGGGGGAGGCTGTGTTTGGTGGTAAGGAAGGGACCGGTGAGATTGGCGTCGAGCTGGCGCTGCCAACTTTCGCTATCGAGGTCGGCGACGGCCGTTGTTTCAATGTAGCCTGCTGCATAAATCCAAAGGTCAATCTGATCTACTTCCAGGCTGGCGGCGTGAACGGCCGTTTGCACATCATATTCGCGGCTGGCGTCGGCCGAAAAGCCGTAATGGGTCAGGTCCACCACATCTTCGGGATGACGGCTGATGCCCACCACCGTCCAGCCAGCTTGCCGCAGGTGACTGGCAATGGCCCGGCCAATGCCGCCGCTGACACCCCAAATCATTGCTGTTTTGCTCATAGTCGATTGCCTCCAATATGACAAAAATTATACCATTTGCACAGTTTTTGTCAATATATTCACCAAAAATTGGACAGAATTAGCGGTGGAATGTAGACAAAAAATGAATGCGCCCCAGCTTGGCCAGGACGCATTCATTTCTAGAAAGGAGAAGCAGTTAAGCGATGTTTGTGTTTGTGTAGCCTAATTTTTAGGGCAGCAAGACCCCGTCAATGACGTGAATAATGCCATTGGACGCTTCGATGTCGGTAATAATGACCTGGACCGTATCGTTCAGGAAAACGTTGCCGTCTGTTACGGTGATGGTCACATCTGCGCCATTCAGCGTCGTGGCAGACTCTAACGTGATAACCGTTTCGGCCGGAACAACACCGTCAACAACGTGGTAGAGCAGGATGTCGGTCAGGGCGCCTTCCGGGTCTTCCAGCAGTGTAGCGACGGTCCCTTCGGGTAGAGCAGCAAAAGCGTCATCGGTGGGAGCAAAGACGGTGAATTCGCCTTCACCGGCCAGCGTTTCGGCCAGGCCGGCTGCTTCTAAGGCAGCCACCAGGGTGGTGAAACGGCCATCTTCAACCGCAATTTCGGTGATCGAGGGGGCATCCATCATATCATCTTCGGCTGTGGCGCTCATGCTCGGCGGCAGCAGCACGCCGTCAATCACATGGATAATGCCATTGGAAGCGGCGATGTCGGTGATGATGACCTGAACCGAATCGTTCAGGATGACGCTGCCATCTTCTACAGCAATGGTGACGTCTTCACCTTGCAGTGTGGTAGCCGATTCCAGCGTCACAACCGTTTCGGCCGGCACAACGCCTTCGGCCACGTGATATAGCAATACTTCAGTCAGTGCGCCTTCCGGATCCTCCAGCAAGGCTTCAACGGTGCCTTCAGGCAAAGCAGCAAAGGCGTCATCGGTGGGGGCAAAGACGGTGAATTCACCTTCACCCGCCAGCGTCTCGGCCAGGCCGGCCGCTTCCAGAGCAGCAACCAGGGTGGTGAAACGGCCGTCGGCAACCGCAATTTCGGTAATCGAAGGTGCTTCTTCCTCAGCACTCATGCTGGGCGGTAGCAAAACCGCGTCGATCACATGAATGACGCCATTGGACGCTTCGATATCAGTTGTGACGACCTGCACGTTCTCATTCAGGAAGACGTTGCCATCCGTGACGGTAATGCTCACATCTTCGCCTTGCAGCGTGCTGGCGGATTCTAAAGTGACAACGGTTTCGGCCATGACGGCACCGTCAACAACGTGGTAAAGTAGCACGTCGGTCAAAGCGCCTTCAGGATCTTCCAGCAGGCTGGGGACGGTGCCCTCGGGCAATGCGGCAAAGGCGTCGTCAGTGGGGGCAAAGACAGTGAATGCACCGTCACCGGCCAGCGTCTCGGCCAGGCCGGCGGCTTCAAGCGCGGTGACCAGGGTGGTGAAACGGCCGTCGGCCACAGCAATGTCTACAATGGAATTCATTTCTTCTTCCATCGTTTCCTCTTCCATCACTTCTTCCACTGCTTCTTCAGTGGGAGCGACGGTGGGGGCGGCCGTGGGTTCGGCTGTTTCTTCAGCACTGGCACCGCAGGCGGCCAGCAGCAGGCTAAAGATGAGTAACAAAATTAAGCTTCTTAGGTTTTTCATGATGTTCTTCTACTCCATTTATGGTCTGTTTGGACACGATAGTTTGTTAGCGCGTTTGTGTCCGTTTCTGTTTGTTAGAAATGATGGTTTTGTGCGCACAAAAACCAGTTTTGCCGATTTTCAGGCTCGGGCGATCTTGTTCACCCTTTGCACAGAATTACGGCCAGGCACCGGATTTGTACGTATTGTGCAATGGTATTGTTAAGGTTTAGCTCATAAATGGGATAGAAACAGGAGGTAATGATGCATGAAACGTGAAACATGACCAGCATCTCATCACGTTTCACGTTTCACGCATCACGGTTTTACAGATTTTCGGAGTCAAAGAGAGGGGCAAATTTAGGGAAGCGCCAGGCGGCAGAAAGAATGTCGGTAGAGTCAGAGAGTTGGTCCAGGTTGCCCAGGCCGCGCGGCAAGGCACGGACTTGCGGGTCTTGGATTTGCTCATAGAGGACGTCGGCGTATTGGTCAGTGTGGATGACGCGATACGGCCGTTCATGGAAAAATCCCACTTCGGCCGGCAGCGGATCGGTCAGTTGTAATTTATTGTGCCAGCGCGCCAGGTAGAGGTACGCTTCGTTGAGGGCGGCCTCACGCGGCTGCCAGCTTGCCGCTTGCCAGACGCGGTCAAAAATCGGTGCCAGGTCAGCAGCGCAATCCAGTTGAGCAAAGGCGGTGCCAAACCATTTGCTGTAAGGCGCATATTTTTTCTCCAGTAAAAATGCCAGCCGCATGACGTTTTGCACCTGCCGCCCGGCAATCATACGCGAGCCAAGATCATCGCCCACGTCCCCGGTGCGGCTGACAAACACATCTTCCTGAGCGATGCGCGTCCACTGCCCGGCCAGCAAATAGAGCCAGACGTCGTGCGGGTAAAAGTGCAGCGTCTGCCGCAGTTGGGTCATTTCGCCCAGGCTGTCATGAAAGAGACGGCCGTTGCGCATCGTCGCCAAATGCTGTGAGGGCAAGCAAAGCCAATTCGCCGGCTGCAGCGGCTGACTGATATCCAGCGCCAGGTACGCCTGGGCAAATCGCTCAGCGGTCGTGATTTTGATCATGTGGTTGACCGGGCCGGCGTCGATGAATTCCAAATTGAGGCTGCCGTCGGGGTGACGGCCGTAATGGGTCGGATAGCCACGAAAAGTGGTCGGTAACTTTTCCCGCAGCAGTTGGTCAATGGCCGGTGTCAGTTCATCAAAGTCAGCTTCGGCCAGAAAGAGGGTGCCGCGTGGTCCCCAATCGTGGTCGCGGGATTGCGGCGTATCGAAGCCCAGCACGTCAGAGCCGCCGCCCAGCCGTCCGGCAGCGTAGCGCAGATTGGGGAAGTGGTGGTCGAGCAACGGCCGTACCGCTACCTCAAAAAATTGTTCACACAAATCCAGGCCTTTGATGAAGGGTAATTCCATGATATTCGTAGGCATCTTCCTCTCAATTCAAGCCAATTCTTGTTATAATCCTACCTCGGACAAGCCAGATTCCAAGAGGATTATATCAATGGCAGAACAATATCCAGAATATGTTTCGCGGCGGCTGGCGCAGGCCCGTGCCCTGCTGCAGGAGGATGATTACGGCCAGATGGACGCGGCGGCACTCTGTTTTGAGGTGCTGGCCCACTTCCCCGAGCTGAAGGAAGCGGCCGAGTTGGTCCTGGAGGCGTTTAGCGATCCGTGGCTTATTCGCGATAATCGCAAGGCGATTGGCCGCCACGTGGATGAGTGGGATGACCGCCCCTGGCAACAGCGGCGGCGGCTGGCGCTCTCTTTTCGCTATACCAGCCGCTGGGAGGGACGCTACCGGCAGTACGACGAATCCAGCGACAGCGATGACGTGATGCCCCGGGACGTGCACGACATGTTGGAAGAAGGGCGCGGCCAGCTCCTGCAAGATTATTTGCTGGGGCAGTCGCGCGGCAGCGAGATGGCCTGGCCAATCTTCCTGGAACTGTTCAAACGGACGACCAAGCCAGAAGTAGCCATGTTGTGGGTGGGGCATCTCTACGCCGATCAGGGTTATTTTGCCGAGTCTGTTGACGTGCTGGAGATGCTGCTGGCCCAATTTCCGCGTTCGGCAGACGGCCGTCGCCTCTGGGCCGAAGTGCGCTGGTGGCGCGACTATCAGGATCGCATTCCCTGGATTCCGCCGCGCACCTCTACACACGGCCGTCGCTACCGCCAGATGATGGCCCAGATTGACCCCGACTTTGCCGCCACCCTGGACGATTATGACGCACCGTTTGAACACATTCCGCCAAACCTGGATAAGCTGCCGGATGATTTCGAACTGCCTGCACCGGTGCAGGAGGAGTTAGTGGCCCGTGTGGATGAGGTGTTGGCGGCGCTGCCTGAGGCTGATGGGTGGGATACGGCCGTTGACTGGAGCTACCTGGACAAGCTGGAAAGCGGCGACATCGACACCAGCCAATTTCCCGAATGGGCCCAATATTTGCTGCTGGAAATCGACGATCCGCAGCAAGAGCTGTTCCTCAAGCAATATCTGCTCAGCTACCTCTCTAACCCGCCCCTGTTTGATGACGGTGAAGAGGATGATGACAAATCGTTTGGCGAATGAATTCCCTCTTCTATGCCTGACCTCTTTCAACTACCAACGTTGCCACCACAATTTTGGTTAGCGGCCGTAGCCACTGCCTTACTGATTGGCGTATCCAAAGCCGGGTTTGGCAGCGGGCCGGGTGTCATTGCCACGCCGCTGCTGTCGCTGGTGATGCCTGTGCCCGAGGCGGCGGCGCTGCTGCTGCCCATTTTGCTGCTGGCAGATGTGTTTACCGTGCGCCATTATTACAATCAGGTGGACAAACCCAGCCTGCGGGCGGTGCTGCCGGGGGCACTGCTGGGCATCGTGCTGGGCGCGTTTTTCTTCCGCCAGTTTAGCGACCAGGAGCGGGTGCTCAAGCTGGGGATTGGACTCATTGCTCTGGCGTTTGTGCTGTACCAGGCGGTGCGCAGCCGGATTTTGCAGGTGGTGGAACAGAAACGGCCGTCCCCCACCGCCGGCCATATTCTTGGTACCACCTCCGGTTTTGTCTCTACCCTGGCCCACGTCGGCGGTCCGCCAATGATGATCTATATGCTGCCGCAAAAGCTGCCGCGCAATTTGTTCGTGGGGACAACGGCCGTTTTCTTTTTCATCGTCAATCTGGTCAAGTTAATCCCCTATGCCTGGCTGGGTTTGCTAGTGGTAGGCAACCTCACCGTCACCGTCCTGCTGCTGCCTGTGTTGTTCCTCGGCACCAAGCTGGGCGTCTGGCTCAACCAGCGCTTCAACGAGGTTTGGTTTAACCGCATCGTCTACGGCATCCTGCTGCTGGTTGGCCTCCAGCTCATCCTCGGCCAGAGTTTAATTGGCTTGTTGTTTGGTTAATTTGACACGGACTTGTGCTGGGCGTAGTCGAAGTAGCGCACAGAGATTTGAGAGACTTTCTCTTTTACCTCTGTGTCCTCTGTGGCTAAATCGGTATAATTGCCGCCATGATTCGAGCCTTGATTTTTGATTTTGACGGTCTGATTTTTGATTCTGAAACCCCCGATTTTATCTCCTGGCAGGAAACGTATGCTTATTTTGGCGTGGAGCTGCCGCGAGACGTGTGGAATGCCCAAATTGGGACGGTAGCGTTTAATCCATATTTGCATTTGGAGGAGCTGGTGGGACGGCCGTTAGACCGGCAAATGGTGTGGGCCAAGCGCAAAGCGCGAGACAACGAGCTGCTGGCGTTGCAAACCATTCTGCCCGGCGTGGAAAATTATCTGGCCGAAGCGCGGCAATTGGGGTTGAAAATTGGCCTTGCCTCCAGCTCTGACCACGGCTGGGTCGATGACCACTTGCAGCGGTTAGGATTATTTGAGCAGTTTGCGGTGATTTGCTGCGCCGACGATGTAGGTGGGGTGGGCAAGCCAGACCCCGCCGTTTACCGGGCAGCTATTGCTGCATTGGAGATTGCCCCGCATGAAGGATTGGCGCTGGAAGATTCGCCCAACGGGGTGACGGCGGCAAAAGCGGCGGGGTTGTGGTGTACGGCCGTTCCCAATACAATGACCCGTGACCTCAACCTCGACCACGCCGACTACCGTCTAAATGCCCTCACCGACATGCCGCTCAGCCAACTCATCACCGAGGTAACCAATGGAATCAACTAAATCACCCGTGCCCCAGCCGGGCCTGACCAATGCACAAAAGATTGTGGAGTTTCACGATGCCGTTGGCGCGCCGGTGCCGCCCAAACCGGTTGTTCCCTCACTGGAAATTTTGCAGCTGCGCCAAAAGCTGCTCCAGGAGGAGTTTGCGGAGGCAACTGAAGCGTGGGAAACGTTAACGGCCGTTCTCCAATCAAATGATCGGGCCAATCCGGCCGACGTGACATCGTGGGTGCATGAACTGGCCGACCTGCTCTACGTGACCTACGGTGCCATCCTAGCCTGCGGCGTGGATGCCGACGCTGTTTTTGCCGAGGTCCACCGCGCTAACCTGAGCAAAGCCGGCGGCCCGCGCCGCGCCGACGGTAAAGTCCTCAAGCCACCCGGCTGGCAGCCGGCCGATGTGCGTAGCGTGATTGAACAGCAAGGAAATTCAGCTGGCTGGATCGATTCACAAATCGAGTGTAATCATGAATGACAAAAACCTCAGCAAAAATGTTAAATCGGTAGCGCTTGTATTGTTTGTAATTAACGTTGTTTTGGTTGCAATCATTAATTCATCCTCTGTGGTTCCTTGGATCATAATCGGTTTCGTAATTCTTGCGGTAGGCTTACTCTTGCAACGATCTGAGAAATTTGCGGATTTCAGAGAGCAAATAGTAAATGCGTTAAACAGCATTAGACGAGGGAAAGACCTTAATGAAAAGGAAAAATTTCATCGTAAGGTATGGTTGGCCATTCCGATGACTGTTGTTGTTCTCTTTAGCTCAAAAAACCCGTTTTTTGCCGGTGCTATTTTTGTTGTCATCATCTGGGATGGCATACGCCATTTGCGTAAATGGCAAAGACTCCAGGATGAAGAAAAGCCGTAGGTAGAACAAAGTTATGCGACTCAGTGAGCGTGCCTTGAAAGATCAGCTTTATGAGATTGCCGACAACGACTTTGCCTTGCCGGAGCAGGCCAAGGCGCTGCCTCGCGCCCTGGAAATGCTGCCCCATCTTGGCTGTCCCGATGCCGAGCTGCGCGATGACTTGATTTACAGCACGCTGGCTACCTGGATTTTGGCCGACAAGTTTGAGGACGACGACCTGAAAACGCTGCTGCGTCAGTTGCTCACGGAAGAACACCTGTTTTACAAGCTGGGTGAATCGGAGACGGACTCTGTGTTTATGCGCAGCTTTTCTGCGCTGCTGGTGCCCCTGATTTTGAGCCGGCACCGGATACGGCCGTTCCTCATGCCCTACGAACTGCGCGAAGTGAAAGTAAAACTGCTTGACTACCTGGAGAAAGAGCAAGATTTGCGCGGTTTTGTCCTGGAAGAACTGGACGAGGACGAAGCGGGCGAACCCAAAGGCTGGGCCCACGCCGTGGCCCACACGGCCGATGCTTTGGATGAACTGGTGCAGTGCAAAGAGATGGACAATGAAGAACTGCTGGAAATCTTAAACGGCATCCGGCAAAAGGCAGCCGAGGACAAAATTGTCTTCGTGCATCTTGAGGATGAGCGGCTGGTGACGCCCGTCATTGCCGCTTTGGGGCGCAAGGTGCTTACCCCGTCTGACGTGCAGGAGTGGCTGGCCGGTTTTGTGCCGCTGGCCCGGCAAAAAGAGCCGTTCCCCGACTGCTACCGCCAGGCGCAAAACGTCAAGAACTTTTTGCGCAGTCTTTATTTCCGTGCCCACAAGCCAGAAACGGCCGAACAAATCGGCGAAAACAGTGCCAATGCGCTGGCCAACCTGGTGAACCAAACGCTGCAAGAAATTGCCCTGTTCTGAACGGGTGAGGACTGCCAGTCCTGGAATCTAGAAAACGTGCTCGTAATGCCTCACTGTTGGAAACGGATCGTAAAAGTGGTGCAGCAGCGTTTTCCATTCCTGGTACTCGGCCGACTGACGAAAGCCGATGGTGTGCTCGGCCAACGTTTGCCAGTGCACCAATAAGATGTACTGGGTTGGTGTTTCTACGCATCTTTGCAGCTCATGGTTCACATATCCCGGCATTCCGGCAATGATGGTTTGCGCCTGAGCAAAGGTGGCTTCGAATGCGGCCGTTTCCCCCTCTTTCACCTGCAAAATCGCAACTTCTAAAATCATCTGTCCTCCTGTATGAAACCTCCCGCAGGTTTTGTCTAAAACGAGCCTCATTAAGGAAGCCTGCGGTAGGTTGGACTACTCAGTTCTTCATACGCTGCCAAAAACCAGGGGTGAATGTAGCGCAGCGAGTCGCGCTGCTGCCAGAGGTAGTTGAGGTAAACGCGGCAGGCATCGTCGATGGAGTGGGTGACGGCCGTTTCAATCTCAGCCAAATACGGCGGCTCCCCCGGCTGGTCCCACTTGATTTTGTCGGCCACAAACACGATCTTGTCCAGCAGCGATGCTCCGGCCTTGAGCGTGGTGTGGCAGCCAATGGCGCTGAGTACGGCCGTATCCGTCACGCCAAAAACCTCCCTGGCCACTACGGCGCTTAGCTTCTGGTGCAAAATCATGGGGAAATCAGCCTCGCCGGGCAGGACGGGAATGTTGAACGTTTGACACAAATCGACCCGCACCGCGTTGGGGATGACGCCGCTGATGTCGTGGAGCCAACCGGCCGTTTCTTCCCCAATCGGATCAGCGCCAAACTGCACTGCCAGCCGTTTTGCTTCCTGGGCCACGCGGCTGACGTGCCCGGCGACTATGGGCAGTTGGTGATGGGTGAGAACGGCCGTAACGTCCCGCCCCAGTTCCCCACTCAATGGAAATTGCGCAAAATAGGGTTGTAGTTGTGGATGCATCTGCCAAGTGTACCGGCAATCCGCATGAAGTCGTAGGTGGAACCGTTAGAATTTTTTGCCACACTTGCGCCACGAAATAATGCTTTACCGGTGCAGACCTGATATGTGGAGAACAAACATGCGCGCAATGAAAAAATATCTTCTTTGGCTTTTGGTCTTGATCTGGCTAACAAGCTGTGGTTTTTTGGAGGACACTGGCGGGGACAGTGGTCGGGCCAATAGTGAATCTACTAACGATGGTGAAGCTGAATCCTCAGGCAGCAATGATGAATTGACCTATGACGGCGAAGAACCCACTGAAGACAGGGGCAATGTTTATGGTGAGATTCGCTGGAACGGTGCGGGCGCTGAGGGGTTGGCGGTGGAGCTTTGTGCTGACTTTTCTTCGTTTAGCGGCTGTGGCAGCGAACCTGTCCGAACAGAAACAGATGGAGACGGCCGTTACCTCTTCCAAAATGTTGATCCCGGCGTTTACGCTCTCTCCGTAAAGGTGTTCGACAGCGATGACTGGCTTTATATCTCCAGCGGCATCCTCAGCTCTGCCGAATTTGAGGTAGAAGCTGGAGAAACATTGGTCATTGGTGTGCAAAACATTTTTAAGCTGGACATGAAACTGCTGGCACCCACCAACGGCAGCAAGGTAGCCAGTGACGAAGTGCTGCTGGATTGGGACGACTATCCGGAAGCCGATTATTACAAAGTGTCCATGTATCCCGACGAGGGCGATGCCATTTTGATTGAAAAACGGGTCAACGAGTCCAGCTATCGCACCGATTTGCTGCCGGTGAACTGCGGCTATCGCTGGAGTGTCGAAGCGTTTAACAGTGACCGCGTTAAGATTGCCGAAACGGCCGAACAGTTTGATTTTGTCGTGGACAGCTTGAATGGTTCCTGCCAGCTTGTCATCCAGGAACCGGCTGACGGGGCCGAAATTCGCGGCGACAACATCGTTTTGGACTGGGAAGACAGCCCGCTGGCCACCACCTACAAGATTTTGATGTGGAATGACGACGATCCCAATCGGACCAACGTGCTGGACTTTGAAGAAGTCAATGAATCGAGCTATCGCTTCGACTTCACGCTGGAACCGGCCCGCTACGTCTGGTCGGTTACTGCTTACGATGCCAGCGGCGACAAGATTGGCGGTACGGAGATTTTGGATTTCACGGTACGGCCGTAAATATGAGGAGTGGCAGTCCTGGTCCTTCCAAACTGACCTTAAAACTTGCCAGGACTGCCACTCCTGAATTTCTAACTACCGTACCGTAATTTGCGCGTACGCTGGGAACTCATTCCCGTCGAAATCCTCCACAATAAAGCCCACCACATACTCCCCGGCGGCGGCGTCCAAATCGACCCAGGTGAACGTTTGATCGGTGAAAGTGAGCGTGCCCGCTTCCTGCGTGGCGCTGCCGACAACGCTGCCATTGGCGTCTAAATCCAGCCAGCGCTCCACAACCGTGAACTGGTCGCCTGCCTGCGGAATGATTTCCCGCGGCCCGCCGGTGCCATCTTCATTGTTGAAGCCGTAAACTTGCTGCAACACGCCATCACGAAACAGGAGCCGGGCCACTCGTTCCGTGCCGTCGCTGTAGGTGTAGATGCCATCCACGGCGTAAGTGGCTTCCTCAAACGTCGCGCCGTACGTTTGCGGCTTAAAGAGGGTGACTACCGAATCTGTACCATCGCTGATGGCAAAAACGACCGGCTCCCACTCAAATTCTAAATCAAATGGCTCATCAGGCCAGACGGGGTAGAACAGCCCGCCGACTTCCTGCGTATCGGCACTCTCCAGGTAGTCAGAATCAATGATCAGCAGCGAATTGGCGTTTGTATCTAAAAAGCCCACCATGAGCTTCACGTAGCCAATGTTTTCCCCGGAAATCTCGGTAGTAAGCAGCACCGGTTCGCCCGGCGCGGCTTCATCGCTGGAGGTGGTGATGGGAGCAACGGTGATGCTGCCGGTGCCGGGGCCGCGCACGGCCGTTGTGGGAATGGCCGCCCCCACATCGCCGGCGCTGAATGGCTCGCCGGTGTAGTGGAACGCTAAAAAGTCATCCCACAGGGAAGCGTTGGTGAAGGTGTTGGCTACGGCCGTATACGATTGCGGCCCCGTAATTGGATTGCCGTACAGCTGCGAGTTGGGAAAGTAAATCGACACGCCGGTCGAGCCAGGTTTATTAGGCCCGTGCTTCTCGGCAATGACGGCCTGGTCGATGGCGGCCAATACGTCGTTCACGGCGTTGTCTACCTGGCCATTGCCGCTGTTTTGCGCCAGCAGTTGGGCAAAGTGACCCAGATCAATATAGGAAGGCGGCACGTTGCTGCCAAACACGCTGGTAAACGATTGGGCATAGGTGCGGGTTTGGGCAATCATTTGCTGGTTATCGCTGCTAAGCGTGAGGCTGAGGTTGTTGATGCTGTCTACCAGCGGTGGGATTTGGGAAAGATCAACGGCCGTCAGCGTCACATTTTGCTCCATTTGCCGCACAAGCTGCTCTGGCGAGGTTGTGCTAGTGCTGCCGCCAAGCAGCCCAAACAGCCCGCCCAGCGGATTGCTGCCACCCAGCAATCCGGCGCGGGCTTCAGGGTCCAAAATGCGCTGGTCTTCACGAATGTAGCTGTCCACAATGAGCTGGCCCAAATCGCCGCCGTTGATGCCCGGATTGATGGCCAATTCCTCTAGAAAGCCGGCATAGGCCCAGCCCAACGCCGGTTCCACCTCTTGCGAGGCGACAGCGTAGCGGGCGTGAGGCGCCAGCGCGGCAAAAATTTCCACGCCACCCATCAGACAGGCGTCCATGCCGATCAGCTCAAACTGGTCGATGCCGGTTTGGGCACGAATGGCGCTGAGGGCCTCATCAATTTCCATCAGGTAAAGGTCGTTGCCTAATGCGGCCGTAATCGGCAGGCTGTTGTCGGTGGGCACGCTGGGATCGGGGTCTGACCAGCCACCGGGCCAACCAATGCCGTGGTCTGACATGATGAGCACATATTTATCGGCCGGATAATTCTCGGCCGCCCACACCACAAAATCGACCAGCGTCTGGCTGTCGGCCATGTTGACTTCGCCTAAATCTTCTACCAGTTCCGAGCTGATGGTTTGTAAATCGTCGTCGCGGGTAATGTAGTAGCGGCGGGCGGTGGACCAGTTGCCATCTCCGGCAAAGCCGCCGGTGAAGCGGTCCAGCTGGGCCACAATTTGCACGTTATCGTTGGAGCCAACTCGCTCTGCTTCATTCAGATCGAGGAAGATGTCCTCTTCCAGAATTTTGTCGTCAGCGTCCTGATAAAGCATGACGGTCCAGGTTTGGTCCGATGGGCCGGAGGCCGAGAGGGTGGGCAGCGGTTCGTTTGATGGGGCTGATTCGCTGCCGCTGTCGGTGAAGACGGGTGCCGAGTCGGTGCTGCCACCATCGTCATCGCCGCCGGTAAGCAGCGAGATCGGAATGCCGCACACGGCCAGGGCAAGGACGATGATGATGAGCATGAGCGGGGAAATTTTGCCGCCGCCGGGCAAGGAAGTGCCGCCAGAGGGACGGGGTTTGAAGCCACCCCCGCCACTGCTGCCGCCACTGCCCCCACTGGGCCGAGACGGCCGTTTGCGCTGCGGCGCTTCAGCCCGGTCACGCGGGCCATCCTGGCTGGTTTTGCGGCGGCGCTCTACGCGGACGCGCGGTTTGTCGTTGTCTTTGGCAAACAGAGGTTGGCCAAACTCAATGTGATCTGTTGGGCCAGCTACGGCCGTTTCCCATGCAACCTGCTCTTTCTTAACCAGTAAATCCCGAAAATTCATTGATACGCTTCCTCAACTTACTCGATTTTGTTAGAAGTGGCCATCGCGCCAAATTGATGGGTGAGACGGCCATAGATTAGAACCCATTTGTTTTGTTCGGTCACAGTCGATGATAGCTGGGATGTCAGGTAGTTTGCCACTGTTCGGCCAGCAGCGAGAACAGCTCCAGGTCATGGAAACGGCCGTCCCAATACCCCTTCCCCTCCAGCACACCCTCCGATTGAAAGCCCAGCTTCATTAGTAAATTAGCCGAGGCGCGATTGGGCGGCATTACCCACGCTTCGATGCGGCACAGGGCCAGCTCATTGAAGCCATAGGCTACCACTGGGCGCAGCGCCTCGGTCATGATGCCCTGTTGCCAAAACGGCCGTGCCAGTTCGTAGCCCAGCTCGCCCAGCTGTTTCTTCTTGTTCAAAGAGTTAAAGCCGCAGCTGCCGATGATCTCATCCTTGTTTTTTAACGTGATCGCCCAACGAATGCCGCGCCCCTGCCAGAAACGGCCGCGCCGCCGCCGCAATAATCGCCACGCTTCCTGCGGCTCGGTAAACGTGTTCAAATTGTAGTAGCGCGTTACACGACTGTCGGAAAAGATGCGAAACAGCGCCATCTGATCATCTTCATCCAGGCGAAATTCACGCAACACGAGCCGTTCGGTTTTCAGTTGGGGGAAAGATAGAGATAATTCGGTCACGATTGTCTCCCATGAAAATGGGACACAGATTAACACAGATGGTCGCAGATAAAAAGTGGAAAATTCAGATTTTAACGGAGTGAAACAATGAACCAATTCCAAACGATGCTCGATGGAACCGTGACTTCAGCAAAAGGGTTTACGGCCGCTGCCGTCGCCGCCGGTCTCAAAAAAGAAAACCAACTTGATTTGGCCCTAGTGGTCTCGGAAAACGATTGCAGCTGTGCTGCCATGTTTACCAAAAATCAGGTGGTAGCCGCACCTGTGGTTGTGGATCGGGAGACGCTGGCGGCGAATAACAGCCGCCTGCGTGCCGTGGTGATCAATTCTAAAAATGCCAACGCCTGCACGGGTGAGCCGGGACTGGCCAACGCCCGCGCCACTCAGCAGATTGCTGCTCAGGCGCTGGGCTGTGAGGCCAGTCAAATTTTGGTGCTCTCAACCGGGGTGATAGGCGTGCAGCTGCCGATGGCTAAGCTGGAGGCGGGCATTGTGGCCGGGGCTGCGGGGCTTTCGCGGGAAAACGGCCGTCTTGCTGCTGAAGCGATCATGACCACCGATACCCGGCCCAAACATGTGGCCGTGCGTGTGGAACTGCCCGGTGGCCCGGTGATCATCGGCGGCATGGCCAAGGGCGCGGGCATGATTCATCCCAACATGGCCACCATGCTGGCGGCGTTGACGACGGATGCGGCAGTTGCCCCGGATCTGTTGGATGGCTTGCTAAAAACGGCCGTCAACCAAAGCTTCAACCGCATTTCCATCGATGGCGATACCAGCACCAACGATACGGTTTTGCTGCTGGCCAATGGGATGAGTGGAACGGCCGTGTCCGATCCCGAGAGCATTGCCCAATTTGGTGCGGCCCTCAACCAGCTTTGCACTGTCTTGGCCCACATGATCGTCCGCGATGGCGAAGGTGCCACCAAATTTGTAGAAATCCAGGTAACCGGAGCCAGCAGCGAAGCCGACGCCCACCAAATTGCCAACACCATCGCTACCTCGCCGCTGGTCAAAACCGCCTTTGCCGGCAGCGACGCCAACTGGGGCCGCCTGCTCATGGCCGCCGGCCGCGCCGGGGTGCCTTTTGATCAAACCAAAATCAATTTGTGGATTGGCGTGCATCAGCCGGACGAACTGCAACTGGTAGCTAACGGCACGCCCACCGACTACCAGGAAGCTGACGCTGCGGCCGTTTTTGCCCAGCCTGAGTTTATGATTCGCTTGGATTTGGGAGTGGGTGGGGAGGGAACGGCCGTCGTCTGGACGACGGATCTCAGCCACGATTACGTCAGCATCAACGCCGACTATCGCACGTAAACGGCCGTCGCTGCGCTTTTAACACGCAGTTGTAAACAATAAAGAATTGCAGCTATGGGGGAGGGCTGCTCCCAGAATAGTACTGAGGTCATGCGTTGTAAGTTATATCTTAAGCGTTGCATGCTACGCTTTCCCAACCTTATGATTTGTTCTATAAGGATTCGCGTTGGGGTTTTTGGCAGCTCTCATTCTTGATTTTGTGTATTTGCGTTGTTCCAGTTTTTAATTAGTAGTACAGGTGGTACAGAGCATGAAAATTTTGCTAGTGGATGACCATATTTTATTTAGGGAAGGTCTTCGCTCTTTGTTATCCAGGCAGCAAAATCTCCATATTGCAGGTACGGCCGAATCTATCGCAGAAACGGTTGAAAAAGCACGGGATTTAAAGCCGGATCTCATTCTGATGAACTTTGATCTGGCAGATGGCACCGGGCTGGAGGCAACCCCGTTGATTTTGGCTGTATGTCCGACAACAAATATTGTGTTCCTGACAACGTGTGATAAGGACGAACGGCTTTATGAGGCCCTTCGTTTTGGTGCACTGGGTTATCTAAACAAGAGTATTTCCCTTAACAAATTCCTAAAATATATAAGAAGTATAGAAGTTGATGACCAGGCAACAGCTGAGCCTGTAATGATAAGCTGAGTACAGGTAAAGTCGAGTCTCCTTGCAGCCGCAAAACCAAAAAATCCAGCCATATACCATAATGTTTCGAAAACTTGCTACCAGACGAGTCTGGAAGGAGTTGCGCAAGAATAAAAGGTTTCTATTTATAGACCTGGCGTTGTTCGTGACCAACTCGCTTCTGTTTCTTACAGATGAAAAGGACATGTTCCTTCATCTTGTATTCGCGCTGTTAATTTATGGTGCCTTTTTCTGGTCGCTGCTGGCATTTGTTTACCGCGTTGGGATTTGGATCCCAATCGCGACGATTGCCATGTTCCTTGCCGTAATTCAAGGCACCATTAGCACGGCTGATCTTATTGACATCCCCTTACTCGGTTTTATCCTGCTTATGGTTTTCGGTATTGCCAGACGCAGAACCTCAGCCGAAAAATCCCTGCGTGCCAGTGAAAAACAATATAAGCGTCTGGTGGAATTAGCCTTTGAATCAATCATTATCCTGGTTGATGAGAAATTTGTTTTTGGCAATGCGCAAGCTGTTAAGCTGTTTAATGCCCGGTGTGAAGCCGATTTAATTGGTGAATCAATTGGTAAATATCTTCATCCGGCCAGTTTTGAAGGTTTCAGGGTGTGGGCGAACCAGGTCATCAATGAGGCCGATGAACTACCCCTATTTGAGGAGCAATTCATTCGCCCAGATAACACATACGTTGATGTGGAGGCGGCCGGATTGGTCATTACCTACCAGGATCAGCCGGCGCTGTTATTTGTTATTCGAGACATCACGGAACGCAAAAGAACAGAAAAAACGCTGCGTGAGAGTAACACCCGGTTTCAGGAATTATTGGAGTCTGCACCGGATGCTATTGTGGTTTCTGATAAAAACGGCTTGATCACACTCATCAACGCCCAAACGGAGGATATTTTTGACTATCCGCGTGAAGAATTAATAGGCAAATCCGTTGAGTTGTTGTTACCAGACCAGATGCGGCATGTGCACATCCAGCATCGTCAAAGTTACGTATCTTACCCTAAACCATATTATTTAGGTGTGGAAAAAGACCTGTTTGGGCGACGAAAGGATGGCAGTGAATTCCCGATAGATGTTAAATCAAGTTCATTTTTTACAGAAGATGGGCTGCGTATTACAACCATCATTCGTGATGTTACCGAGCGTAAGCAGGCAGAAGAGCAAGTCGTTCGTGCCGCACGGCTGGCAGCACTGGGGCAGATGTCTACCGCCTTGGCCCATGAATTAAATAATCCATTGCAGATCATTAAGGGATATTTGGATATTGTGCTTGATTTCCCCACAGAATGGGAGGAGATTTTTGATTATTTGCAAATCATTCGCCAGCAAATTGACCGAATGCATGAAGATGCGCAGGGTATTTTGAATTATGCGCGGCCAATACAAAAACCTAGCCAGTCGGTGAATGTGACTGATTTAGTGTGCCAGGTATTGGGCCTGGCTGAAAAACAGTTACAGCAGCGTGGCATGCAAGTTGTTAAAGAATTTGAAGAGGTGCCGTTGATTCTGGCGGCTCCGGATTCGTTGGTGCAGGTTTTTTTGAATCTGGTGATTAATGCAATTGAATCTTCTGCTAAGAGCAATAGCTCGCTGCACATTGCTCTTAAGTCAGTTGATGAGCAAGTGGTGGTGTCATTTACGACAGAGGGACCCACGATTCCAGATAAAGATTTACCCTATATCTTTGATCCTTTTTTTACAACGAAGCCGGGTGGCAGCGGTTTGGGTTTATGGATCAGCCGCAATTTGGTAGAGCAAAATGAGGGTTCTATTGATGCCAGGAATTTGGCAGACGGCCAGGGGGTTATTTTTTCTGTCTCGTTCCCCCGGGCTTTGGAGGGTGTGGAAGTTGGGATGTAGTTTTCACTACGGCCGTTGGTGAAGTTAGTTTGGAGAAAGAGGATGAACGCTAAAGCTGCCAAGTCGCAAGAAAATCAAAATGGAAGAAAGACGCGTCTGTTAATAGTAGATGATGAAGCGCATATTCGGGCCGCTTTGGTTAAAGCGTTGAGCCTGGTTGGTTATGAGGTAGATGAAGCGGCTTCTGGTCAGGAAGCTTTGGCATTATTGCAAACAGAACCATACGATCTGATGGTCCTGGATATGGTTTTGCCAGGCGTGAAAGGGATTGATGTATTGCGTCAGGCGCATCGGATTCAATCGAATGTGTCGGTTATTATTCTGACAGGGAATGCAACATTAGAAAGTGCCATCGCTGCGGTGAAATCGGCCGCAGTAGATTATTTGCTGAAGCCGGCGAGTATTCACGATATTATCGATGCTATTACCAATGCTCTGCAAAAGCGGGCGGCATCGGCGCAAAAGGAATACCTGGTTGATGTTCTTGGTGAGGCGCTGGATCGCGTTGATTCGGCTGATTCATCTTCTGCGTTGTCCCAAATGCCGCCAAAAAGCCCGTCTCGTTTTGTCGTTACGCAGCCACTTTGCCTGGACCGGTCGCAGCGGGTGGTGACCATTGATGACGAACCGGAGCGCAGCGTTGATTTGTCCCGGGGAGAAACGGCCGTTCTCATGAGCATGATGCAGAATGCTGACCAAATACTTTCTTGTGAGCAGCTGGTTTGGTTGGCCTGGGGGTATAAGGCAGATCGCATTGAAGCCAAAAGCGTGATTCGGCCGTATATTTTTCGCCTGCGGAATAAGCTGGAAGATAATCCTAAAAAACCGCGCTTGATTCGTACGGTGCGCAAGCGAGGTTATAAATTCGTATCAGCAAATTCGGGCGTTCATTCTTAAACATCCGGGTAAAGGCTCAATATGGGATTCAAGGAGCTACCAGAATCTCAACCAGCGAAGGTAAAAGAGCTTTGCCCCGCTTGCGAGAATTATGGACAAACT
>PABI01000144.1 GCA_002699125.1 Anaerolineaceae bacterium | reverse complement strand
CGCGACATGCAACCGTGGCAAATTGAGGTAAAAACCGCCTAAATTCGGGTTTCGTATCACACAGTTGCTCTGACCGAAGGGAAGAATCCCTCTGAAGATCATCCTACAAAAGCCACTCTCGCGAAGGGTCAAGTCTGTAGGGATTCTGCGTTTTACTCAGGCTTGTGCTGAGTTGCTCAAGACCTTTGAGGTTGCCGAAGTAATGACAAGTCGGGGATTAATTAAGAGTTGGGCAGATTTTCGATGTCGATGGGCTTGACGGGATCGGCCAGTTCAAAGCCGAAGATTTGGCCGTAAAAGTAAAGTTCGCCGTCCAGGGCGCGCTTGATGTTTTCGGCGCTGCGGAAGCCATGCTGCTCGCCGGGGAAGGCGACGTAGGCCACGGGAATGCCTTTGGCTTTTACCGCTTCAAACATTGTTTCTGCCTGGCTGGGCGGCACCACTTTGTCTTCTAATCCCTGGAACAAAATGAGCGGACAGTTGATCTGGTCTGTAAAGTGGATGGGCGAACGAGCCACGTAAGTTTCTTTGGCTTCGGGGTAGGGGCCAATCATGCTGTCCAGGTAGCGGGATTCAAATTTGTGAGTGTCGCGGGCCAGCGCTTCTACATCGCTGACGCCAAAATGGCTGGCCCCGGCGCTGAACGTATCGTAAAAGGTGAGGGCACACAGCGTGGTGTAGCCACCGGCGCTGCCGCCACGAATGGCTAGCCGGCTGCCATCGGCCAGCCCTTGCGCCACCAAATATTTGGCGGCATTGATGCAATCTTGCACATCGACAATGCCCCACTGCCCGTTGAGCCGCTGCCGATAGGCACGGCCGTATCCCGAACTGCCGCCATAATTCACGTCCAATACGGCAAATCCGCGACTGGTCCAATATTGCGTGCCCAGCGTGAGCGTGGTGGAGGCAGCACTGGTGGGGCCGCCGTGGCTCAGCACCAGCAGCGGCGGCGCTTCATTTTCAGGCGCGGCAAAGTCCCGGTTTTGCGGTGGATAGTAGATGGCGTGAGCCGTGAGTCCGTTTTCGGTGGGGAACTCCAGTGGCTGCGGAACCGAGAGATAAGCGGTGTCAACTGTTAAATCTGTGGCCTGGCGCAATACCTGGCACTCGTTGGTTTGCAAATCAAGCCGCACAATGGCGCTGGGTCGCGTAGCTGAACCGCCAATGAAGCAGGCCGTTCCCTTGCTAATCCGCAAATAGGCGATGGCGGTGTACGGGGTTTTGATGCGGCGGAGCTTGTTGCTGTTTGTATTGAGCCGGGCCAGGTGCCAACGGCCGTTTTGCGTAAAGGTGCAAATGATGTTGTCGGCATCTTCAAAACCGTAGGTAGACATGCCAAACACCCATTGCGGACGGCCAAATTCGGCGTCCATCGGGTACAGCGGCTGCACCTTGCCCTCGCGCCAGCGGTACAAATTCCACCAGTCGGTCCGGTCAGACACAAAATGCAGCTCGCCCGCCGGTGACCACTCCGGCTGGAAAATGGATTCGATGGGGCCGCCGGCTACCAGGGTGATGTTGCTCAGGGCGGTGCCCGTTTCGTCCAGGTCGGCCACCCACAGCTCAGTGCCGTCCCAGGGCATGTTGGGATGGTTCCAGCAAAGCCAGGCTAGCTGACGGCCGTTGGGGCTTAGGCGCGGTGATGAATAAAAATTGTGTCCTTCAGCCAGAACAGTGCCGCTTTCGTCATGGCTGTCCAGGTTGACACTGACCAGGGTGTTGGTGGGTTCTTGTCCGGGCGTGGTGTGATCTTCGCGAATGCAAAAGAAGCGGCCGCGTTGGGGATCAACGACGCCGTCGGTGAAGCGGAGCGGTTCGTTGGTGGTGAGCGGTTCAGGCTCGCTGTGTGGATACTGCACGTACAATCGCTGATCGACAAAATTGGTGAAGTAGATGGTGTCGTCGTGGATGGCATAGGCCCCGCCGCCGTATTCATGGACGCGACTGCGCACGTTGAACCCGGCGGGTGAAAGTTCTTCGATGCCGTTTTTTGGGGTCCATCTGACCAGGGCGTTACGGCCGTTTTCCGACGGCCGTCCTTCCGTCCAGTAAATTGCTTCACCATCAACCATCAACTGCCCCAGGCCAATCGATCCAGCCACAATGAGGTCTGAACTAATGGGGGATTTCCACGAACCGTACGGCGCTACCTGTTTTGCACACATGGGGTGAATGATAATCCGCCTTGCCTGATTCGCCAACCCAAAAAGAAAGAAGGATGCCACTTTTGGTTGGCATCCTTCCCGGTTGATTAGCCAAAGGCGTTTACGTGAGTTGGCTTAATTTTGCACATGATCCGGGTTTCTTTTTGGGCCATTTCCGCCGGCTGCACACCGCCATAGTAACTGTCGGCACCACGATAGGCTTTGGCCAGCTGGTTGATATGGTCCAGCGCGCCCTCTTTCGTAAGTTCAACGGTGCCGCGCACCTCGATATAGCGGAACGGATTATCTGGATCAACGGCGAGGATGGTGGCCATGGGCCGCTCGCGCAGGTTTTTCTCTTTTTGGCGGCCAACGGCCGTATTCACCAGCACGTTTTCGCCATCATAACTGCACCACACCACAGAAGCTTGCGGCTGTCCGTCTGGCATCACGGTGACGACGTCCACGTAGACGGGGGCATTCAACAAATCTGCATGTGATTCCGGTATTTTAGTAGACATAACACTCCTTTTGCGGTATTCGATAAAAGCGGACTGTGGTCCGTATTTATTTTAACGGAAAAGGAACTGCTTGCCCAGCCTGGCGTGAAACGTGATTTGATTCTGGTCACGCATCACGTTTCACGCATCAGTCAGTTATAATGGGTACATGTTGCTCGATACCAACTCGCCCCTCTATTGGCAGGAAAGTTATGCCAACGGCCGTATCCCCTGGGACCTCGGCCATCCGACACCCACCTTTGCCCGGCTGGCCGCCAGCGGCGGCTATCCACCGGGCGAGATGATTGTGCTGGGTGCCGGCCGCGGCCACGATGCGCGGCTGTTTGCCCGGCATGGTTTTGCCGTAACGGCCGTCGATTTTGCTCCTCATGCGGCCGATGCCATGCGGGAGCTAAACGATCCGGCCCACCCGGTGCAGATTGTGCAGAAGGATATTTTTGAGCTGGATGGGGAGAAGTGGAACGGCCGTTTCGACTACCTGCTCGAATACACCTGCTTCTGCGCCATCGATCCGGCCCGACGCGGCGACTATGCTGCCCTGGCGGCACACTTGCTTAAGCCCGGCGGCCTGTACATCGGCCTGGCTTTTCCCATCGGCAAACGCCCCGGCGGTCCGCCCTTCGTCGTCCAGCCCGACGCCGTGATTGAACTGCTCACTGAACACGGGTTCAAACTACAGCACCGCGAATTCCCGCACGATTCCGTCCCCTCCCGCCAAAACATCGAAGAGCTCATCATCCTGAAAAGACAATCACGAATATGACGAATGGCCGAATTTAACGAATATTTTCAACTACTTTATTCGTGTTATTCGTTTATTCGCCCCATTCGTGATAAAAGCTTTTAGCCCAATTAGGGAATAGTAATGGTGGTGAGCGGGATTTGGTCCTGGCCGTTGGGCTGCTGGAGGCGGCTGCCGTTGGGCAGGTAAAGTCCGGTGACCAGCGTGTAGTCGCCGGGCGGGAGTTGTGGCGGCAGGGTAAGGCTGTGGGCGTCGCGGATGTACTCGCCGGGGAGCCAGCCGGTGGTGGGGCGGGTCCAGTTGGCCGGTAAGCTGTCTGCCTGGGCCACGATACGGCCGTCGTCCCCCAAAACATGCACAAACACCCGATAACTCTCACTCAGTTCCATCACCGCCTGCCACACCAATTCCAGATTGACCGTTTCGCCCGCGGCAATCGTGCCGTCTTCCAGCGAAAATCCCACCAGGCTGGCTTGTTCACTCAGGGTGATGTTAACGGCCGTTTCCACCTCAGGCATTGTCATTAAGCGCTCGGGAGCGGTGATGGCCAGTTCGCCCCACTTAACGGTTAAGCCGTTAGGGAAGGTGAGCTGCCATTGGTAACGGCCGTTGCCCAACGACACCGGCAAACGCAAAAGCAGCTGGCTGCGCCATACGCCCTCGCCGTAGTCAGGAAATGTCACCGGCCAGCTGGCTGCCGGTTCGCCAGCTTCATCCACCAGCCCAAGTTCGGCACTGCTAGCTTCTTCAGCAGACCAAAACAATGTGACCAGCAGCGGATCGCCCGGTGTAGCTTCCGTACGATCCAGGTTGCTGCCTAGCAGCGTGGTGGTGCCGTCTGTGATTTCCAGCCGGTGCTGCATGGGCAGCGTAGCGGGCCAGGGATCATCAGGCGGTCGCAGCGTCACCGTGCCCAGCTCAAGCTGCGGGCCAAGGGGGCGTCCATCGGCACTGTAAAAGGTGAGCGGTGTCAGGTTGCCTTCCTCAAAAAAGGAGAGCTGTAGCTGGTAGTCGCCGGGCGGCGTGCCGGGCAGCATATCGATAAAATAGGCGGTGAGAGCGTACTGGTCGGTGGGCCAACCTGATGTAGGCGGCGGATTACGCAGCCAGCGATAGTCGCGCAGGCCTTCGTCAGACCAGCGGACGCCGTTTTCATCCAGCAAAGTCAGCCCCACTTTGTAATTGGCCGTCAGCGGCTGAAGTGCCTGCCAGTAAAGCGTAAGGGTGAGCGGGGTGTCGGCCGGAACGGTTTGCTCTGAGCGGCTCAACCCAGCTGAGCCTGTCGAGCCGCCTTCCCACTCGTCCAATCCCCACAGCCGCACCTGCGCCGGATTGTCCGGCGTGCCCAGCGTCACCTGCATCGGCTGCTCCACCCCCGCCAGCGCCCTATCCTGCAGCCGCGCCTGCCGCAGCGGCGTTTGCCCCGCATCCACCAGCAGCAGTTTGGCAGCGATGAGCAGCAGTGCAACGGTGAGCAGTGGCCAGTATTCAGTAATCCGTGGTCGGTAATCAGTGTTCAGTAACTGATTACTGTTTACTGAATACTGATTACTTCTTCTTGCCTGCCAAATAAGCCCCAAAAGCAACACCATACTCACCAGCGACACCCCATCCGCCCCCTGGCGCAGCGGCGTCTCGCCAAAGCTGGCCTGGATGGTGGAACGGCCGTCGGGCACCGGCACCGTTATCCATCCTTCAGGGTCAGCGCGAGTAATGGGCACGGGACGGCCGTTGACGGTAACGCGCCAGCCGGGGAAGTTAAAGATGCGCAAAGTGGCCTGGAAGGGAACGGCCGTTTCCAGTTCAATCTTCGTAGCCAGTGGTTGGTAAACAGTAGCTAGAACGGTGGCTTCGTCGGGTAATGATGCCGGGTCTAGCCGGGCTTCCCAGGCGGGTGGTTCAACAGGATCGGGCACAATTTCCACAGCGCGCGGCAGCAGCTCGCCGCTGGCGGTGCTGCCCAACGTTTGTGTTGCCTGCTCCCAACGCACCATCCCCGCCACAGATAAATTCCCCGGCGCGTCGCACAAATCCGGGTACAACCAGCCCCAATGCCCCACGGCCAATACCACAATTGCTAAAAGATTTAACGCAGAGGCGCGGAGCCGCAGAGAAAAATAAAAATCTGCGTTAATCTGCGAAATCTGCGGATATACTTTTCCTAATCCACCGCACAAAAAAGCAGCCAGGAAGCTGGCGGGGGCCAGAAAGCGCCAGGGGAATTGGAAGGCGGCCAGTTGGGGAACGGCCGTCCACAAAAACTCCGACCAGGAAACCGTTAGAAACACATAGCCAGCCAATCCGGCCAGCAAAAAGCCAACCAGCCAGCGACTGCGGTCAGAGCGTCGCCACGCCAGCCCGGCCCCGGTCAGCGCCACGATGAGCAGCAAACTGCCCAGCGCACGCAGCGGCCAATCGTTTAACAGGCTGGGATCAGCGTTACGCGGTAACGCCAGCAGTTGATCCAACGGCAAAAAGTTGTTGAAATAAAGAAACGGCCAGGCGCTGTTGGCCCGGCCAAACTGGATGGCGTTACGCTCCAAAATCGCAGGCAGCCAGAAAAAGGCGCTGCCACCGATGCCTAACAATAGAGCCAGCCCGCCGCGCCCGATGACTTGCCAGGAACGGCCCGCCTTGAGTGGCTCACCAAAATTGCGCCTGCCGAAACGACCGTCTATCCCCCACAACAAAATCCAACCCACAAACAGCGGCAGGAAAGCATATGCCGTGACGTCATGGGTATAAATGAGGAGGATGAAGCTGAAAACGGCCGTGCCCAATCCCCAGCTACTTTTCTCCCGCTGCCAGCGATACAAGCCCCACAGCACCAGCGGCGGCAGGCTCCAGGACACCGTCTCCGACAGGCTGGCGCGGTAAAAGGCGACATAAGCATGAAACGGCGCGTACAGGTAAGCGACTGCTGCCACCAGCCCGCCCCAATCGTCCCAAAAGGTGCGGGCCAGCCACCACATCGTCCAGCCGGACGCGACGATGCCCAAGCCATAAACCATATTGAGCGCCACCGGCCAGCTGAGATTTAGGGAGTGGAGAACGGCCGTAAGCTGCGCCGAAAAGGGTGATTGGTACAAAAACAGCGGATAGCCATATCCATGCGCCATATGTGGCGCCCAACGGCTGAACAAAATTCCTTCATCCAGCAGCGCCCCCGCCTGCACTGCGCGCCACAAATGAAACACCGTGTCAAAGCCACAGCTAATTTGCGTGGTAAAAAGCGGTTGCAAAACGGGAATGGCTAAGAGCGTGATGAGAAACAAAAAAAAGCCAGCCCGCCGGCCAGCAGAAAACGCCTGGCCAGAGGTGGAACTGTGGGGGGTAAAGGGGTGACGATCGTGGGTCATAACTGCAACATGTCCTGATGTTGTGCCGGATCATATCACACCTTATGAAAATTGTTGTTTCCTGAGCGGTATGTTAC
Organism: Anaerolineaceae bacterium; assembly: GCA_002699125.1. Taxonomy (GTDB): domain Bacteria; phylum Chloroflexota; class Anaerolineae; order Promineifilales; family Promineifilaceae; genus Leptofilum. The sequence goes on along the minus strand of PABI01000144.1, from coordinate 10,458 downwards.
AATTTTCGTTTGCTTGTAGCGCAATTCGCCATTGCGCTATATTTTTGTCTAGGCAAACTAACAGACCTGACAAATTGGCAGAAATTTGAAATTTGCAACGACACGACACATGGAAGAGCCAATGCCCTAAAAAATCCATCGCTGGGTGTTGGATGTGTGGAGGATGGAAGATGAAAAATAAAATAGCAAAAAGCATGCTGCTCCTGGCAGCAACGCTGTTCGTAGCGGTTCTTAGTTTCCCGCGCAGCGATGTGGCTGCCCAGGAAATTGTTTCCGGGAATTTGTTTGAAAACCCTGGTTTTGAAGCCGGCTACTTTAATCAGGACAGTATTCCCCAGATTGCTGTACCCAACGGTTGGCGAATGCATTGGCTGGATGGTGTGGCTTTTGATGGCACGGAAGGCAAAGTGGCTTACCGGCCGGAAACAGTCGTTTGGAACATTCAAGATGCCCCTGAAAATGAGCGCTCCATCTTTTTCCGTGATGGCAGCTATACATTGAAACTGTTTAAGCCGTGGGCGCCCCTTTTTGTGGCGCTGTCGCAAGAGGTTACAGGTCTCGAAGTTGGGCGCAACTACCGTATCTCTGCCCCCATCTTTGTAGACATCGTAGAATCTTATGATAATGGCAAAACCCAGCCGCATCGCAGCGATTCTGGCTTTATTCGTTTTAGCGTGGGGCCCACTGGTTCCGGCTGGCGTACCGCCGGCTTAACCTACAGCCCCACCTGGACGGCCGAAAACGTATTCCCCTTCTACCTGGCTCAGCAAACCTATATTTGGGACTTTACCGCCACGTCCGAATCGATGATCATTTTCCTGGAAATGGGTTCGCGTCATCCCTACGTGAATAGTGGCTTTTTCATGGACGGCGTTGGGCTGTTTGCTTTGGGCACAACCAGCAATGTACCGGCCAGCTCCGCCGGCGGCAGCAGCAGTAGTGCCGCGCCGCCCGCGCAAGCAGGGCCAACGTCCACACCATTCCCCACGCCCACCCCACGACCTGATGGCTCCATCGTTCATGTTGTGAACACGGGCGACAGCTTCTGGACTATTGCCATTCAGTACGCTCCGGCATTGAACATGACGCCGGAAGAAGCGCTGCCCGCCATCCGGGAACTGAATAATAATCCCGCCTTTATCGCTGTGGGGCAGGAATTGCTCATTAAAGAACCGGGCGAAGTGGTAGCCGCGCCGGAACCAACGGCCGAAACCGCCAGCGAAGAAGAAGCTGCAACAAGCGAGGAAGCTCCGGCTGAAGAAGTGATTGAAGTAGAAGGTGCCGCTGGCGAAGAAACGGTTGCAGAAGTTCCTGAAGCACCAGTTGCAGAGGCTGTTGCCGAAACCGCACCCACGACCGGCACCATCTGTGTAGCCGCCTTTGATGACCAAAATGGGGATGGTTCGCGTAATGACACCACCGAAAATTTGCAGGCCGATGCCGCTATCACCATTTTCCGGGGTGGCAGCACGGTAACGACGCACATTACCGATGGCGTAAGTGAGCCATACTGCTTTGAGAATCTGGAACCGGACACGTACCAGGTGCAAATCTTCCCGCCGGCCGATTTCCAACCAACGACCTCACCCAGCTGGGCCGTCTCTGTGTCTGAAGGGGCCCAGATTTCGGTTTCCTTTGGCACCCGTTTTGACCCGCAAGAAACGGCCGCTGCCGACACAACTGCTGGCGAAACGGCCGTAGAAGACACGGCCGCTGCCGAGACAGCCGACGAGGCTGCTGCCGCACCCGTTGAGGAAGGTGGCTTCTTCAGCAGCATTGGCGGCATCGTCCTCGTGGTGGCTGCCATTTTGGTGCTGCTGGCCGGCGTCGGCGTGGTCATGCTGCGCCGTGGTTAAAAATCCACAGATTTCGCAGATTACACAGATTTTTTCGCTATGGTAAAAACCAATCTGCGAAATCTGTGTAATCTGTGGATAAAGATTTAAGAAGAGCGTCCTGCGGGGCGCTCTTTTTTCATGAGCGTAGGCGGGCGTCAGGTTGTCGTCACGGAATCGTTCGCCGGACGGACAGTTGGGAGACGGCCGTTCCCCTAAACTACAAATAGCAATATTCCATCTGTAGATAGATCACGCCATGAATGACAGGTAACCTCCCGGAGGTTTCGTCAAAGATGATCATCAGGGATTAAACCTCCGGGAGGTTATTTTGTAGGAGAACGCATGAGTAAAGACGACACCACCCGCCCGATGGCTTTGTTTGAGACCCCATCACCTAGTGAGGGCCCATCACCTAGTGAGGGCCCATCACCTAGACCACAAGCAAAAATTGCTGCTGCGCCACCGGCGCGCCAGCGACGCGGCTGTTTTGGCTGCCTGGGCCGTGCCCTGCTTGGCAGCATTTTGCTGCTGGCCATGCTCATCTTTGGCGGCGTGGTGGTGGCCGGCACCCTGGTTTATTCGAATATGTCGCAGGAAATTGAAGACGGCATTGCCAAGCTGGATGCTGCCCGCGACCGGGAAACGTTTGAAACCACCCAGATTTTTGACCGCAACGGCGAACTGCTGTGGGAATTTTTTGGCGAGGGCAAGCGCACGGCCGTTCCCATCAGCCAGATGCCTTCCCACCTCATCCACGCCACCGTCGCTGTGGAAGATGACAGCTTCTACGAAAATCCCGGGGCCGATATTCCCTCGCTGGTGGCGGCGCTGGTGGCCAATTTGCGTAATCCAGACGGCCGTCCCGTTGGCGCCAGCACCATTACTCAGCAGCTTGTCCGTCACCTGGCCTTCGATTACGAAGAGCGCACCGAAATCTCCTATAACCGCAAAACCAAAGAGATCATCCTGGCCTGGATTATGAACCGGGATTACAGCAAGGATGAGATCATGGAGATGTATCTCAACGAGATTTATTACGGCAACCTGGCTTACGGTATTGAAGCGGCGGCCGATACCTATTTTGACAAAACGGCCGTAGACCTAACCCTGGCCGAAGCTTCCCTGCTGGCCGCCCTGCCGCAAAGCCCGGTCGATCTCGATCCGCTGACCAATTTGGAAGGGGCCAAAGAGCGCCAATGGCTGGTGCTTAATCTGATGGTGAGCGAAGGATTCATCACCCAGGACCAGGCAGTGACCGCCTACCAGGAACCGCTCACCTTTGCCGCGCAAGAAGTCAGCCTGGAAGCCCCCCACTTTTCTGTCTATGTGCGCCAGCAGCTAGAAGAGATGTACGGTGCCGAAGCTGTCGCCAACGGCGGCCTGCGCGTGACGACCACGCTGGATTTGAAATACCAGCGACTGGCGGAACAACTGGCGCAGCAGCATGTAGTCGCTGTTGGCCCGGAGCACAATCTAACCAACGCCGCGCTGGTGGCGATGAAGCCGGGCACCGGTGAGATTCTGGCCATGCTGGGCAGCGTCAACTACCGGGATGAAAGCATTGACGGTCATGTAAACGTGACGCTCTCTTTGCAGCAGCCGGGCAGCAGCATCAAGCCGCTCACCTACGCCGCGGCCCTCTCCCCCGGCGAAGATGGCGAACCGGCCTGGACCGCTGCCGATCTGCTGTGGGATGTGGAAGTGGATTATCCGCAGTTTAATGGCGACACGTACTCCCCGGTGAATTATGACGGCCGTTTCCACGGCCCGGTTCGGGTGCGCACGGCATTGGCCAACAGCTACAACGTCCCTGCCGTGCTGGTGCTGCAAGATTTGGGCGTGCCGCGCATGTTGGAGTTTGCCCGGCAAATGGGCATCACCACCTGGGACCAGGATTCCAGCAATTACGGCCTCTCGCTCACATTGGGCGGGGCTGAAGTGACGCCGCTGGACCTGACCACTGCTTATGCCGTTTTTGCCAACAATGGCAACCAGGTCACACCAACCTCCATTTTGCGGGTGCAAAAGAGCAATGGCGAGGTTTTGTTTGAGCAGGCTCCGCAAGCGGCCGTTTCCGTCATTGATCCGCGTGTGGCCTACCTCATCAGCAACATTTTGGATGACGATGAAGCCCGCGTGCCGGCGATGGGGCGCAGCAATCCGCTGGCGCTGCCCTTCCCCGCCGCCGCCAAAACCGGCACCACCAACGATTTCCGCGACAACTGGACAATGGGCTACACGCCTGGCCTTGTCGTCGGCGTTTGGACCGGCAATACAGATAACAGCGAGATGATCAACATCAGCGGGCTCACCGGCGCGGCTCCCTTGTGGAGCGATTACATGCAGGCCGTCTACACCAACTACGATTTGCTGGAGACGCTACAGGTGAACGGTGCAGAGCCGGCGGCTGATTTTGTTCGGCCAGAGGGGTTGGAGGAACGGCCGTTGTGCAGCCTCGGTTCCGTCACGATTGGGGCCACTGAATGTACGCTTGCCGGGTCTGAACTGTTCCTGATCAACAACAACCCGGCCGCACCGGCAACCATCGATCCCAACCGGGTGACCTGGGAAGAAATTGAGCCGGCCGTCGTGCGTATGCCGGCCGTGCCGCTGCCGCCCGTCCCGGCCGAGGTGCTGCTGGGGACCGAGGTGAACGAAGACGCACCCCCGCCGCAGTTGTTCTGCCATCTGGCCGAGGGTACGGATGCCACGCTGCTGCCACCGGATGCCCTGCCGCAAATTTTCCTGGCCCCGCCGCGCAACCCGGAGAGCGTGAAGGCGGCCCATGAGTGGGCCCAGGCAAATAATGTGGCGCTGCTGCCAACGGCCGTTTGCAACGAAGAGCTTCTGGCCCTGGCCCGCGATCCCAACCGGGTGGCCGTGTACCGCATCAGCAGCCCGGCACAGGGAGAAAAGGTGAGCGGCATTTTGCCTATCATGGGTACGGCCGATTTTGAGCCGGGCGTGGTTCAGTTCTACAAAATCGAGCTGGGCATCCCCAATGGGGATAACGTCGATTGGGTAACGCTGGGCGAGACGCACGACCAGCCGGTGGTCAACGGCCCGCTGGAGATGCTGCACGCCGAAGCGCTGCCGTCGGGCGACTACTTTTTGCGCCTGATCGTGGTGAAAGACAGCAACTACGTTGGCGAGCCGCACACCATTACCATCACAATTGAATCGTAGTCAACAAGTGAATTGGACGCTGATTTGCCTGATTTGATCAGGCTGATCAGGTAAATCTGCGTTCTATTATCACAAACGCAGCTATTATGAATAATTGCCTAGATCGAATGCGGGGCTGTTCTTTGTTTGCCGGGCCTTTGTTATAATTCGCGATTGTCTGAATTTTTCGCTGCTGCCCACATTAATTTGATAATCCAAAACGTGCGCAAATTGTACCGAGATCCCATTCAAAGGCGCATGATTTTAGAGGAAGTTTGCGTGAAGAAGAAAGTTGTATTGTTCCTGCCCCTTGGTTTGATCTGGCTCTTATTGGCGGCGTGTGGCCCAACCGAAACGCCAACACCGCTTCCCACGGAAACGGCCGTTGCCCAAATTCCCCCTACTGAAACCGCCACCGATGAGCCGCCAACGGCCGTTCCCGCTACGCCCACCACAGAAATTGTGCCTACCGAACCCACGCCCACTGAAGAAGCGCTGTTTCCCACGCCCGTTGTCACACCAGCGCCAACATTGACGCCCACCGTCGAAATTCCAGATTACACGGTCACAATTTTAGAACCGGCACCGGCCACCACGCTGCTGGCCGGACGCGACGTAACGTTTCGTGGTGAGGTGCAGCCGCCGACCACAGAACCGCTCACGCTGACGCTGACGGTTGGCTCGTTTACGGCCGTATCCACCCAAATCACCCCCGATGGCAGCAGCGGCAGTTGGGAACTCACCATCACGTTGGCCGAAGCAGCTTCCGGCCCGGGCAGCATAACCGTCACGTTGGGCGATCTGGCCCAGGCGGAACAGCCTGTGTCGTTGGCTTTCGACAACAGCACCGACGAACCGTATATTTCGCTTTCTCGACCGGTGGAGGGGGAAACGGCCGTGGCCGGCCACGCTTTCCTCATGCAAGGCGACAGCAATAACCTCATCAACAATGCCTTTACAATCGGTGTCCTGGTTGATGACTGCACCAACTTCATCGCCGCCCAAAAAATCTCGCTGGCCAGCGGCGGCTGGTATGGCTTTGTCATTTTGCCGCAAAATGTGGACCCGGGACCAGCCTGTGCCGCGGCCTACACTGGAGAATATGGTGAAGGCGACTGGCGCGAAGCGCTCATCCCCATTCAACTGCTTACCTCTGATGATCCGCAAGCGACTTCATTGCAGCTAGGCAACCCCGGTGATTTAGCGTTCACGGTGGGGGAGACAACCAACTTGTTTGGTGTGGCCATTAACGTGCCGGAACGGGCCGTGGACATCATGCTTGTATTGGATTCTGCCAGCGGCGAGAGTGAAGTTGTCACATCTGGCACTGCCTTTGCCGATCCATTTGGCCTTTGGTCCATTGATCTGGAACTGCCGAACGATGCGCCAGATGGCCCTGCCCTGCTCATCATCTCCAGCGGGGCCGATGATAGCTATCAGGAAATTCGCCTGCCGGTAAACATCACTCCGTAAAACCCAACCTCCCGCGGGCTTTTGCCAGAACGAAGGTCTTAAATGAAGCTTGCGGGAGGTTTAGCGCCATCTCTACTCCCCCCTCTGTAAGCATCTCATAAGGATTTTTTTAGAAAAAGATCATAAGATCAGTGATAATAACCTTCCGAGAGGGTAACGATGTCGTGTACACTACAGGTAATGTACACTGTATTGTTATCTGAAAAGCAAACAAAACCCGAGGTAGACACATGCTAATCAAAAAACGTAGCGGAATTGAGATTCCGTCATCTGAAATAACCCCCGAATCCGTTTATCTGTCCCGCCGCCAATTTATGCGTGGGGCGGCTTTGAGTACGGCCGCTGTTGCTGCCGGCGGTTTATTGGCCGCTTGTGGCGCTGCCGAAGCTGACGGCACCGAGAACATTGCCACCGGCAGCGCTGCCGAAGAAAGTGTGGTGCAGACAGCCATGCCGGGCAGCGTCAGCGCCACTGCCGATGAGCTGGGTGATCCGCTTAACTCATTTGAAGAAATCACCACCTACAACAATTATTATGAATTTTCCACCAACAAAGAGGCGGTTGCGCCATTGGCCAAAGATTTTCCGACTGCCCCGTGGCGGGTGGAGGTTGGCGGCCTGGTTAACAAGCCCAAAACGTTTGGCCTGGAAGAGTTGCTGGCTTTTGAGCAGAAAGAGCGCATTTACCGGCTGCGCTGCGTCGAAGGCTGGTCGATGGTGATTCCCTGGTTGGGTTTTCCCCTGGCCAAGCTGCTCAACGAAGTAGAACCAACTTCGGCCGCCCAATTCGTACGCTTTGAAACGATTGAGGATAAAGAAAATATGCCGGGCGTCAACAGTCCACTTTTCCCCTGGCCGTATGTGGAGGGGCTGCACCTGGATGAAGCGATGAATGACCTGGCGATTTTGAGTACAGGTCTTTATGGCAAGGCGCTGCTGCCGCAAAACGGGGCGCCGATTCGCCTGGTGGTGCCCTGGAAATACGGTTTCAAGAGCATCAAATCCATCGTGAAGATCGATTTGGTGGACACGATGCCCCAATCTTTGTGGATGAAGGCCGCGCCAACGGAGTATGGCTTTTTTGCCACGGTAAATCCCAACGTCGATCATCCCCGCTGGTCGCAGGCCACAGAGCGGCGCATCGGTGAATTTGGGCGGCGCGAGACACTCATGTTTAATGGGTATGGTGAGCAGGTGGCGCATCTGTACGACGATCCCAATTACGACACTACCCAAGGGACACAAGGTCAGATAAGGTGACCAGAGAGAGTAAGCAGATGACAGCAGCCACAGGCCGGGAGACGGCCGTATCCACACAAACCAAGCGCTGGGATCGCAAAAAAACCGCTCGGCTACTCACCTGGCTTACCCATATCGGGGCGTTACTGCCTTTGGCTGTGCTGGTGTGGGAATATTTCACCAACAACCTGGGCGTTGATCCGGTGCGGGAGATTTTGTTCCACACTGGCACCACGGCGCTGGTGCTGCTGGTGATGTCTCTGGCAGTAACGCCGGTGACGATCATTTTTGGCTGGAAGCAGGTGATACCGTTAAGACGGCCGTTGGGCCTTTACGCCTTCTTCTATGTTTGTTTGCATTTGCTCACCTTCCTCGGACTGGATTATGCGTTTGATCTGGCTTTTATCATCGACGGCATTGTTGAGCAGCCATTTGTGCTGGTGGGAACCGTTGCCTTTTTGCTGCTTATTCCGCTGGCGGTTACCTCCACCAAAGGCTGGCAGCGGCGGCTGGGCAAACGGTGGAAAACGCTGCACAAGCTCAACTATCTCATCATTATTTTGGTGTTGATTCACTTCATTTGGCTGGTGAAAAATGTGTACATCGAGCCAGGGATTTACGCTGCCATTGTGGCCTTCCTCTTCCTGGTCCGTTGGCAGCCGGTAAAGCAGAAACTCCTACGCTGGCAGCGCCAAATCCGCAACCGCCTGAATTGACTGAACCGCGAAGCACGCGAAGAACGCAAAGAATTTAAGTAAAACTTTGCGCTCTTTGCGCCCTTTGCGGTGAATTCTCGTGCAGGTTTCAGAGGGCAGTTGTAACCAATCTGGCACAACGGCCGTTCCCTACTTCTGATACAATTTTGGCATGACTGCCAACCTGACCCTGCTGCTGGCCGACGATGAAGTGGCCATCACCGACAACCTGGCCCCCTTTTTAGAGCGCAGCGGTTTCACTGTGCTCGTCGCCGCCGATGGCGAGGCAGCCTTGGCACGGGTTAAGGAAGCCAGCCCCGATCTCATTATTTTGGATGTATTGATGCCCAGGCTAGACGGCCGTGCCGTGCTGCGGCAGCTGCGCCAGCAGGGGGATTGGACGCCCGTCATTTTGCTCACCCAGGTAGGCGAAGCGTTTGAACGAGCCATGGCCCTGGAAGAAGGTGCCGACGATTACCTGAACAAACCGTTTGATCCGCATGAACTGGTGGCCCGCATTCGCGCCGTGCTGCGACGGGCCCGTCCGGGGGAACGGCCGCTTACCGCCGCGCAAAAATTGATCAGCCACGATCTCACCTTCGACCGCCTCACCCGCCGCGCCTGGCTATCCAACGACGAAATCCACCTCACGCCTAAGGCGCTCACCTTGCTGGAATACCTCATGACCCATCCCGATGAACTGGTGAGCCGCGAGCGGCTGCTAGACAGCGTGTGGGGCTGGGCCTACCCGGCGGGCACACGCACCGTCGACTCCCGCATTGCCGAACTGCGCCGCGTGTTGGGCGATGATGCCAGCGATCCCAAGTTTATTGAGACGGTGCCGGGCCAAGGTTACCGCTTTATGGCCCCGGTAAAGGGGGCAACATGAAGCCTAAAGTATGGCTGGGCGGCGCGCTGCCGCTGGTAGTGGGCCTGCTGCTGGCGTTGTTGTTTGTCCAGACTGGCCTACCTAATCCGGTGCTTTATGTGCGGATTAGTTTGAGTACGGCCGTTCTCCTCACCGGCCTGTTTACCACCATTTTGCTCACGGCTGCACTCTGGCAGCATTTTCGCCAGCGCGAACAGTTGGCGCGGCAAAAGCAGGAACTGCGCGCTGCCGCCGCCGAGGACCGCCGCCGCTTTTTGCAGCGGCTGGACCACGAGCTGAAAAATCCGCTCATGGCCATGCGCGCCGGGCTGGCCAACGTCAGCGACGGGCACGATGAGACCACCCGGCAGGCACTCGACTCCATCAACGCACAAACGGTGCGCCTGAGCCAGCTCACGGCCGATTTGCGCAAGATTGCTGAACTGGAAACACGGCCGTTGGAATTTACACCAGTTGAGACGGGGGCACTGTTGGAAGAATTGTTTGAACTGGCCCGGGACCATCCCGGCAGCCAGGGGCGTAAGCTCACCCTGACGGTGCCGCAGGCTCCCTGGCCGCTGCCGCCAGTGCTGGGGGATCGTGACCTACTTTTTTTGGCTATCTACAACCTGCTGGAAAATGCCCTGAAATATACGGCCGTCACCGATGCCATCGAGCTGCGGGCGCGGGAAGACGGCCGTTTTGTCACTGTCGAAGTGGCCGATACCGGTCCTGGCATTGCTGCGGCTGACCAACCATACGTGTGGGAAGAGCTGTATCGCGGCGACGCAGCGCGCGGCGCATCCGGCAGTGGATTAGGGCTGGCGCTGGTGAAAGCGATTGTGGAACGACACGGCGGGCAGGTGGCCCTGTCCAGCCGGCCGGGGCAAGGGAGCCTGGTTATCTTGCGCCTGCCCACCGCTTAATGTGGCCCGTTCGATGTAACAAAACTGTCACACCCTCTGCCGAAATGATTACCATCGTGCCATACGGCCGTCACACCCATTTGCTATGCTGAGAATTAAGCCTGCCCACCCGTAAACGGGCGGGCTAAAGATGGAAGCCCCTTTGGGGCTTTCACGACTAGCCAGGGGATTTAGTCTTTAAAAAATAAATCGGGTAATTGTAGGGGCGACCCCCCGTGGTCGCCCAAATCAGGGCAGACACGGGGGTCTGCCCCT
>PABI01000143.1 GCA_002699125.1 Anaerolineaceae bacterium | reverse complement strand
TGCTTGCGCAGTTTGAGCGCCGCTGCCATGTCGATCTCTGAGGTGACGTAGAAGTGAGGAACGGTTGTTTTGCTCTCGGTCATGCGGCGGGCGATGGCCGTGCGCATGCGGGTGAGCGGTTTTTCGGTGGCGGATGGTGGGGTGGGCACGGCCGTTTCCAACGTATCCATCGCTGCCGGTTCAGCTGCCGGACCACTCTCCAGGTACGCTTCCACGTCTGCTTTGCGAATACGGCCGCCTGGACCACTGCCGTCTACCTGGGTCAAATCAACCGAATGTTCCTCGGCCACGCGCCGGGCCACCGGTGTGGCTTTGACGCCGCCAGGAAATTCATCATCTGGCTCGCCACCGGTTTTTGTTGGTTGGGCATCGGGTGCTTTCTGGGCCGGAGCTTCTGCCTTGGCTTCCGCAGCGGCCGGCTCAGCTTCGGCTTTCGGTGCGGCAGCACCATTGCTGCTGCCCGCGCCGTCTGTCATGCCAGAAATATCTTCACCTTCTTCGCCGATGATGCCCAAATTGTCGCCCACGGGAATAAGATCTCCCGTGTTGGCGAGTTGGGCCAGCAGCACGCCGTCGGCGCGGGCAGTTAATTCCTGGGTGACTTTGTCTGACTCGATCTCGGCCAGCACGTCCCCTTTTTGCACCGGGTCACCCACTTCCTTGAGCCAGGTACCCATGGTGCCTTCTTCCATATCGAAGCCCAGCGTGGGCATTTTGATAAATTCAGCCATTACAAAATCTCCTTCACAGCGGCAATGACCTTATCGGCATTGGGCAGTGCCGAGCGTTCCAGTTCGCCAGAGTAGGGTGCAGGCACATCATATTGGGCCACCCGTTTAATGGGGGCATCGATGTAATCAAACGCTTCATCTTGCAAGCGGGCCACAATTTCTGCGCCAACGCCGTAGGTCTGGTGACCAAACTCAACCACAACCGCTTTATATGTCTTCTTGAAAGATTCAATGACGGGACCCATATCTAGCGGCTGTAAGCTGCGCAGATCGATAATTTCAGCTTCAATACCTTCTTCTGCCAGGCTTTTGGCGGCGTCTAGCGAAACGTGCAGCCCTTCACCATAGGTCACAATTGTAACGTCAGACCCTTCGCGCTTCACGTCGGAAACGCCGATGGGGACGGTGAAATCTTCTTCCGGCACTTCGTCGCGCACTTTGGGCGATGTATAAAGGGCCACCGGTTCAATAAACAGCACCGGACTGTTGTCGCGAATGGCACTTTTAAGCAGCCCCTTGGCATCGTATGGCGTGGCCGGGCAGACGACCTTGAGACCCGGGAAATGGGCAAAGATAACGTCTGGTGTGTGGCTGTGGGTCGCGCCCAACTGTTTGCCGCCGCCACCAGGGGCACGGAAGACCACCGGGCAGTCAAACTGGCCATTGAACATGTAGCTGACCTTGGCCGCATGGTTCACAATCGCATCAAAAGCGACAAAGGCAAAGTTGATGGTCATAAATTCGGCGACGGGGCGGGTACCGGCCATGGCAGCGCCAGTGGCGGCCCCGGCAATGGCCATTTCAGAAATGGGTGTATCGCGCACGCGCTCCGGGCCAAATTCGTCCAAAAAGCCTTTGGTAACGGCGTAAGTGCCGCCCCATTCGGCCACTTCTTCGCCCATGATAAATACGTTTTCATCGCGGCGCATTTCTTCGCGCAGCGCTTCTGTAATTGCTTCTCGTAAGGTTAAACGGGCCATTAGCTTACCTCTCCGTTGCTGGGATAGATGTGGTTAAACAAGGTGTCTTGCTCTGGCAAGGGTGACTCGTCGGAAAATTCTACGGCTTCATTTACCTCTTTCATCACCTCGTCGTCGATGGCAATCAGGTCTTCTTCGGCCATCTCAAATTCTTTTAGCAAATGATTTTGCAGCGTGGCGATGGGGTCTTTTTCGTCACGCCATTTATCCAGTTCGCCTTCTGGGCGGTAACGGGTGCGGTCGCCAATGCTGTGCCCTTCGTAACGATAAGTCATCATTTCCAGGAACTGTGGCCCTTTGCCTTTGCGGCAGGCGGCAATTGCTTTTTCGGTGGCCTCGTAAACGGCCAGGATATCCATGCCATCTACTTGCTTGGCCGGGATTTTGTACGCTTTGGCTTTGTCTACCATTTTGGGGGCAGCGGAGGCTTTTTCAATAGAGGTGCCCATGCCATACTTGTTGTTTTCGCAGATGAAAACGATGGGCAGTTCCCAAACGGCCGCCATGTTGAGCGATTCGTGGAAATAGCCAATGTTGGTGGCGCCATCGCCAAAGTAGCAGAGGCAAACGCCGTCGCTGCCTTTGTATTTTTCGGCCAGGGCCAGGCCAACGCCCAGCGAAATGTGGGCCCCAACGATGCCGTAGCCGCCCCAAAAGGTGCGTTCCTTGCTGGCCATGTGCATGGAGCCGCCACGGCCGCCAACCACGCCAGTGGCCTTGCCCATGAGCTCGGACATGACTTCGGTGGCGGGAATGCCTACAGCCAGGGCGTGGCCGTGATCGCGGTAGGCGGTGATCACGTGGTCGCCGTCTTTGCGGGCGGCAATGCTGCCTACGGCAATGGCTTCCTGGCCGATGTAAAGGTGCAGGAAGCCTTTGATTTTACCTTCCAGCTGGTACAGTTCGTCGCTGCGTTCTTCAAAGCGGCGAATGAGTACCATTTGGCGGTACCAATCGAGCAATGTCTCTTTGTCCATTCAGTTCTCCTTGGTGTGCTACTGTTTCGCCAGACAAATTTTGTTGGATATTTGCGTTGGGGCGAAACAGTTAAGCTGAAGCAATGTTTCTTTCAGCAAGTCGTAATATAGATGGTTGCTTCAGCACTAGGTAGGTGCTGTGTAAGCGTTGTTGGCGAACGGCCGTTTCTTCTAAAACAGCCGCATATGCAAAACGGGCCTGATGTGGGAGGTAGCTCGTTTCTTTTTTTGCCAACATGTAGGAAATAGTTTTGTGTGATAAGTTAGCGAGTTGAACTCATCAATATTTGTTAATTGGTTGCTGTATCAACAACCATTTAGTTTATCAAATTGTGTCCTGGCTGGCGAGTTTATTAATCTGGGTTCCTGCTGTGTCTATGGGTAGAATCCAACTGCGGCAGGTGAGATTGTTTTGCTGGAAAACGGCCGTTACCGCACTGACAATTTCCGCATGATGATCCGGGGCAAAAGCGATCAGGCTTGGACCCGCACCGCTGAGGGCCACACCAGCGGCTCCGGCGCTGTGGGCGGCGGCAAAGGCGGCGGCCATGCCGGGGATGAGCGGCAGGCGATGCGGCTGGTGCAGCCTGTCTTGCATGGCCAGGGTGAGTTTGGGGTAAGCGGCCGTTTCCAATGCACGAATGAGCAGCGGCAGGCGGCTGGCGTTAAAAATGGCGTCCTGGCGGCTGATCTGGCCGGGCAGGGCGGCGCGGGCATCTTTGGTGAGCAGTTGGAAGTTGGGCGTGACGATGATTACCTGCTGCTGGGCGACGGGCAGCTGTTCGATGTGAACCTGCTCCCCATCCATGACGCCCAACACAAGGCCGCCAAGCAGAGCCGGAGCCACATTGTCGGGGTGGCCTTCTTCAGCGGCGGCGATGGCTAAAATGTCTGCCTGGCTAAAATTGCCGTCCATCAGGGCATTAGCTCCCAGCAATCCGGCGAGAACGGCCGTTGAACTGCTGCCCAAACCACTGCCCACGGGGATGTTGTTTTCTTGCTGAATGTGCAGGCCAGACGGCCGTGCTCCCAAGCGATCAAACATGTGGCAGGCAGATTGATACACTACGTTGGTTTTGTCGGTGGGGACTTTGGCCACGTCCAGGCCGGTAACTTCAATGGTGAGGGTGGGGGAGGAAACGGCCGTAAACGTGACGCGGTTATAAAGGCCCAAAGCGAGACCCAGGCAGTCAAAGCCGGGACCGAGGTTGGCAGAAGTGGCGGGAACGGTGATGGTTACTTGTTTGTTCATGCGATTTTTGGCTTTTGTGTGATTTTCTTCGGCATTCCGCCTCATTTTACGCTAGAATGCCTCGGTATACGAAAACCAGCGGAAGAATTAATGGGACACAGATTTCCACAGGCCTGTGGTGAGCGAAGCCGAACCATAAACACAGATTAGAACAATAAATCTGTGAAAGCTTGTACTGAGCACAGCCGAAGTATCTGTGTTTATCTGTGTCCAATCAAAAGAAATGGATTTGGAACAACAATTGGCGAATTTACCCAGTCCATCCGAGAGGCGTATTGCCCTGCGGGTGAGTCCGGCGGCAGAGCGCTGGGTACGTCGCGGGCATCCGTGGGTGTATGACCGGGCCATTCGGGAACAAAGTCACGACGGCCGTCCCGGTGATCTGGCCGTTATTTTTGATCGCAAGGGGCGTTTTTTGGCCGTTGGGCTGTATGCACCCGCCTCGCCCATCCGCGTGCGCGTTTTGGCCCAGGGGCAGCCAACCAAAATTGATGCCGACTGGTTTTTGTACAAATTGGAAACGGCCGCCGAGCAGCGCCAACCCTTGTTGCAAACAAACACCACTGGCTACCGGCTGGTCCACGGCGAAAACGACGGCCTGCCCGGCCTGGTGATTGATCGTTATGGCGAAAGCTATGTTGTGAAGCTGTATACAACCGCCTGGGTGCCGCATCTGGCTGATTTACTGCGGGGGCTGACAGCCGTTGCCCAGCCCAAACGCGTTGTCTTGCGGCTGAGCCGTTTTGTGCAGCGCCAGGAAGCAGATTTGTACGGTTTGCACGAGGGGCAACTGCTGCTGGGCAAGCCACTGCGTAACGGGGTGCGCTTTTTGGAAAATGGCCTCTACTTTGAGGCCGACGTGGTGCAGGGGCAGAAAACCGGCTTCTTTTTGGACCAGCGGGATAATCGGGCACGGGTGGAAAAGTTGGCCGAGGGCAAGCGGGTGCTGAACGTTTTTGCCTACACGGGCGGCTTTTCGCTGTATGCGGCGCGGGGTGGGGCTAAAGAAGTGGTCAGTTTGGACATCAGCCAGCCAGCGCTGGCCAACGCGATGCGCAACTTTAAGCTGAATCGGGCGCATGAAGCGGTGGCTGTGGCCGAGCATGAACTGTTGGTGGGCGATGCCTTCCTGACAATGAAGCAGCTCATCGCCAATCGCCGCCGCTTTGAAATGGTAATCATCGATCCGCCGGCGTTTGCCAAGCGCAAAGAGGAGGTGGAGCGGGCGGTGACGGCGTACGGCCGTCTTGTGCGGCTAGGCTTACATTTGCTGCGGTCCGGGGGCATTTTGGTGATGGCTTCCTGCTCCAGCCGGGTGAGTGCCGAGGCGTTTTTTGATCTGGTGCATAAAACGGCCGCGGGAGCGGGACGGCCGTTGCAGGAAATCGAGCGCACTGCCCACGCCCTGGACCATCCCATCACCTTCGCCGAAGGCGCTTACCTTAAGTGCCTTTTTGCGGTAGCTCCTTAAACCAGGGCAATTAGCTCCACCTCTATCATCCATTCGGGATCGACAAGGGCGGAGACTTCAACCAGCGCACTGGCCGGCCGGGCATCGCCGTAATATTTGGCGCGAACGGCGTTGAATTCCGCCAGACGAGACATATCGGTGATGTAGATGGTGGCTTTGATGGCGTTGGCAAAGGAGGCGTTGTGTGCTTCTAAAATGGTTTGCAAGTTGTGAAATACTTGTTCTGCCTGGGAGGCCATGTCGCTAGCGCCAACGGTTTCCCCTTTCAGGTTTTGTGGCCCTTGTCCTGAAATAAAGAGTAAATCTGAACCGCGTGAAACGCGGGCTGCTTGTGAATAGTTTGCCGGTGGTGCATATACCCCTTTGGGATTGCTGGTTTGAACTTGCATATTATTTTCCTAGATTCTTCATCATTGTGACATTTCTTTCAGCGTACCCCATCTTGCGGTACATGGCTCGGGCCGGTTCATTGTGGCCGAAGACATGAAGATAGACGGTCTCCAAGCCTTCCTGGCGCATTGCTTCTTCCATTGCATCCAGGGCCTGACTGCCATATCCTTGTCTACGATATTCGTTAAAGATGTGGAAATCATTGAGCGCGGCAAAGCGGGTGTCGGCTTGTTCTTGAACCCCCCACCACAGTTCCCCAACCTGAACACCATCTTCTACCCGTTCAATCATGCACAGGAATTGGTTGGCAGAAGACAGACCATTCGGCAAGCGTGCCTCAAATGCTTGCCGTGCTAAAGCATTTGCATTTTCTTCAGGCCAGGCACCGGCCTTTACTTGCTCCCGAGCATAATCTTCTATTGCCCAGGTGATAAAGCGATCGTAATCTGCTTGGGACATAGGAACCAACTGCACCATTGTAACCTCCTCAAAATCACAAAATTGTATCGTTTTATTGGCTCAGTTCATCAAAATATTGCCAGCTTTGCAAGTCCGGCGATTCGACACCTAACTCCGTCAGAATCGCCATGATCTGGGCGCGGTGTTCGGTGGCGTGGTAGAGTGCCTGGGTGAGGATGATGCTTTTAGGGACTTCACGTGGGGTGTCGTCTTTCCAGTTGAGCGTGACGGTGTCGTTGGCCTGCACCCTGGGTGCCCATTCAATGAGACCGGTGCCGGTTGTGCGTACCGCACTTATCATTTCGGCGATGGTCATAGAGGGTGCGTCTTTGGGGTGGCTGTACAACTGCCCCGTGCTGATGCGGGATAAGTAGGATTGTTCGGCTTTCACAAGATAGTGTAACGTTGTCCTTGTAATTGGCCGGGATAAAGCGGGTGTCTGTCTCAATGCCCCGTCCGGCCTGGGCCAAACGCCAGGGCATCACAAACAGCCGCTTAAACCAGGCGTGGCCAATGCCGCCGGGGTTGGTCGTCAGGTACATCCGCGGCCGCCAGTTCAGCTTGCTCGTCCGCAGGCTGCCGCGCAGCTTGTTAAACTTATCCTCACTCAGCTGCGTCGCTTCCTCGATGACAATCAGGTCGTATTCAATTCCCAGGTACTTATCAATGTCATCTTCCCGCAGGAAGTTGCCTACCAAAATCATCGAGCCATTGGGGAACATAAGCAGGCCGGAATACTCCCGGTAATCGTGGGCCACGTGGGTCAGCGTCTTGCGTCTCAGGTCGTTGAAGCTTTCCCGAGCCGCCTTCCCTACCTTGCGCAGAAAGAGCACCTTCAAGCCAGCCACCCGCTGGCAATCATCGACGCCCGCCTGCTCAATGGATGCGTGGCTCTTGCCTGGCCCACGTGCGCCCCCCATTGCGATCAGCGTTGGCCCAAGTGAATAATCTGCCAGCCGTGCAGCTGCATGAAACATCATCTGCTTCGGCTGCGGCACATAACCAGCCCGCAAAAATCGGCCGATTTGCTGCCGGGCCATGCCTGCACTGTGGGCAGCTTTCAAGCATCGGGTCAATTCAGCCTGGGGAACTGAGACGTCTAACATCGCAACGGCCGTTTACTCGTCCTCATCGCCAAAGATGGTAGTGAGTGCCGCTTCCAGGCCAGGCAGTTCAACCTGGTCCTGCTTAACGGCCGTCTTCTTACTGGCCCGGTCCAGGATGCTGTTAGCCACCAGTCGCAGCACCTTCGCGCTCTTCGTCTTGGTGAGCAAGCCAATAAGGATTTGCGCCGCTTCCGGGGCAGCCTCTTGCAGCATGAGCATCGCTTCATCGACGGCCGTGGCCGCGGCATTGGCTCGCTCGGTCTGGATGGTTTCCAGAACGGCCGTAAGGCTTAATCGACAAATAAAAAAGCACTCCTGATATCAGAAGTGCTTCTTCAAAAAGGCTTAAAATCGCCCTCAAATAGGACAGTCTCAGTGCGAATGAAATAGCCCCAAGACCTAGAAAAACAGCAATTTATAGGACGATCTCACCGTGAATGAAATCCCAATCTCAACCTGAATGAAATGAATCTCAACATGAGTGAAATGAGTCTCAAAAAATTTGAAATCCTACAAATCACACGTCCAGGTTGCGGACTTCGCTGCTGTGGGTCATGATAAAGCGCTTGCGCGGAGCGACTTCGCTGCCCATGAGCATGTCGAACGTTTTGTCGGCGGCTACGGCGTCTTCGATGGTGACTTGCAGCAGCATCCGTTCGGCCGGGTCCATGGTGGTTTCCCACAGCTGTTCCGGATTCATTTCGCCCAATCCCTTGTAGCGCTGGAGGCTGTACTTTTTGCCGTTCTGTTGCAGCGTTTTTAGCAGCTCCTGGTTTTGCGCTTCGGTGTAAGCGTAATGCATCTCTTTGCCCGCCTTTAGGCTGTAAAGTGGCGGCTGGGCAATGTAGAGGTGCCCTTTTTCGATGAGATCGGGCATGTAGCGGAAGAAGAAGGTGAGCAGCAGGGTGCGAATATGGCTGCCGTCTACGTCGGCGTCACACATGATGATGATACGGCCGTACCTCAAATTCCCCGCATCAAACGTCTCACCAATGCCGGTGCCCAACGCAGAAATCATCGCCTTCACTTCATTGTTAGCCAGAATTTTATCCAGTCGGGCCCGCTCGGTGTTGAGAATCTTACCGCGCAGGGGCAGGATGGCCTGGAAGTGCCGGTCGCGCCCTTGTTTGGCGCTGCCGCCGGCCGAGTCACCCTCGACGATGTACAGCTCACATTTGTTGGGGTCACGCTCGGAACAGTCGGCCAGCTTGCCGGGCAGGGTGAGGCTCTCTAAAGCGCTTTTGCGCATAACCAGTTCACGCGCCTTGCGGGCTGCGGCCCGGGCGCGGGAGCTGGTGAGGCAGCGCTCAATGATCTTCTTGGCATCGCGCGGATTTTCTTCCAGGTAAAGGGCAAAGGCATCGGACGTGACGGAGGCCACAATACCGGCCACTTCCGCGTTCATCAGCTTCACTTTGGTCTGGCTTTCAAACTGCGGATCGGGATGTTTGATACTGACGACGGTGGTGAGTCCTTCACGCGTGTCGTCGCTGGAAAAGTTGTTGTCTTTGTCCTTGAGGAAATTATTCTTGCGGGCGTAGGTGTTGATGACGCGGGTGATGGCTGTGCGCACGCCAGTCAGGTGGGTACCGCCGTCGGGGGTGTGAATGGTGTTGGCGAAAGCATACTCAGAAATGGTGATGCCTTCAGTGTATTGCAGGGCCACTTCTACATCGATGCCTTCGAGCTCTTTTTGGTCATGAACCGGGGTGTGAATGGGCTTGCGGTTGCGGTTGAGGTAGCGGACAAACGATTTAACGCCGCCTTCAAAGTAGAAACTCATCTCGCGCGGGGTAGACGGCCGTTCATCCCGCAGCTTCATAAAGACACCACTGGTGACAAACGCCATCTCACGGAAACGGTTCAACAAGGTCTCATAGCGATAAGTAGCGTCTTGCTCAAAGATGATCTTGTCAAACAGGAAGCGAGTGGTGGTGCCAGTTGATTCCCCTTGGCCAATTTTGCCAATTTTCTTGACGGGTGCATCAGGAATGCCGCGTTGGTATCGTTGGTACCACACAGAGCCTTCGCGCCGCACGGTGACTTCCATCCATTCAGACAAGGCATTTACGGCCGCAGCGCCCACACCGTGCAAACCACCAGATACTTTGTACGCATCGTTGTCAAACTTGCCACCGGCGTGCAGGGTGGTGTGCACCAGCTCCAGGGCAGATACTTTTTCCGTGGGATGCTTGGCCACGGGGATACCGACACCGTCATCGGTGACCGTAACGCTGTTGTCGTCGTGAATGGTGACCTCGATACGGCCGCAGCGCCCGGCCAGCGCCTCGTCGATGGAGTTATCGACAATTTCGTAGACCAGGTGATGCAGCGCCTTCACATCCGTGCCGCCGACGTACATACCGGGGCGACGGCGCACGGCTTCCAGCCCTTTTAGAACCTGGATACTGCTGGAATCATATAATCTTTCCGCTTCGGTTTTTTTTGCCATGAAACATTCCTCAGACTGTAAGGGCCAAATTCACAGGACCCTTTAACGAATTTTCACCGCAAAGAGCGCAAAGGGCGCAAAGCTTTTCTATTTTATTCTTTGCGTTCTTTGCGGTTCAACTATTTTTCGACCTCTAAAATTAATCGGCTCAATCGGACAAAATTCAGCCATCTGTTGCCTTAAAAGTAGGCAGCGTATTTGGCTGGTAGCTTGTGGATGAAAGGGTATGAATCAGGAGAAATTAAGCTTCTTTTTGCCTCGATTTGAACTCAATTTTACGAGACATAAGTATACCACATTTGTTCTAAGCGGGGTAGTAAAACAATTAGGCGTAGGTAAGAGGGTGATGGGGAGAAACGGCCGTTAATCACTAGCCGTCCTCCCTTTTTAAACAGGTTGTCCTGGGCAAGAATTTAGGGAACCCAAATTAGCCACATTTCGCTGGCGGTTACGACATTCCCATAAACGTCACGGTATTCTATAGATACGGATTGCCCCTTCATTTGCTCTATTAAAGGTCGGGGTACGATTAAGGTGGCAGATTGCGGTTGGCCACCTGCAGAAAAATCATGCGTGTACACAATTGAACCATCCAGTTTCATAATGATTTCATCATCAACCAGCACCGGGGAAATTGCATTAGACTGGGCGGAAAGGTAGAAGTTTCCCGTGGATGGCAGTTCCTGAGGCATTTGGATGGTTGTATTGTAAAAAGTCTCGTGAATAGTCTGCACAGCTCTAACAGGAATTTCGGCACCAATAAATATTGGCGCTATGCCTGAAACAACCTGATTAAGAATCGCCGGTAAGTAAATTTGCGGCAAGCTGCCAAAATTAGCCCCATAGATTACGATGCTGTCTCCTGATTCACCTTTTCCGGGAAAAAGCATCGTAATAATTGGTGGTGAGCTCGAATCAACAGTCGAAGAATTGTAAACTGTACCTGTTACTAAGCTAGAGGGCATACCGGCATCCCATTCTTCTGGGCTGCTTCCCCAATAGCTGTCGTTGACGTAAACCGTACGACTTGACTCGTTAGCAATTGCATAGGTTGCTGGTGCTTCAAACCCCGTAAACACATTGTGATTAATTGTTGGCACATAGGTGTCGTAAGTTTGAGTTTCTGAGATAACGATTCCAAATGATGCTTCAGAGATGCTATTGTATTCAATAGCAGGTTGAAAATCCTGCAATCCATCAGACCCTTGGGGGTCCAAAAATAAATATATATTGGTGTGATTTCCGAATAGCAGGTTGTTTTCAATAACCGGCTTCGCATCTGTATCTGAGCCTGAGGTATCGCTGCTGCCCCATGCCTCCGCAAAAACGCCATAGGTATCATTGTTGATTATGCTGTTATTCATGATCATCGTGCGTTCGTCCACATGACCTAACCACCATGAAAATGCCAAAAGATGGATTCCTATTCCGTTTTGCTCAATCACATTGTTCCTAATAACTGGATCGGTTGTGGTGCTTTGATATCCGCACCAAGTCCGCACGAATATCCCTTCTTCAACGTTGTTAGCTATAAGATTGTTGATGATTTCTGCACTTGCATGAATATCTATCCCGTCGGGCCAATTAGTTAATGCTCGTATGTTAATGCCGATCTGGTTGTGCTGAATTGAACAGTTTTGAATTCGTGCCCAGACATCTCCTCCCCCAGGAATATTTTCTGAAATGATTCGCACGCCTTCATTGGCATAACGGATCATGCAGTGGGAAAGTTCGGATGTGGTTGAACCTTCACGAATTTGAATCCCGCCCCAATTGCCCGGAGATTTGTTTACGGCATTCGAGGTAAAGTACACTGGTGCGGCCTCACTGCCACTCACCAACAAGGTGCCAAAGACAATTAGTTCTGTTTTATCAATCCATTCGCCACCGGTTTGATCGTCGCTGTTTGACGAAGCAAAGATCGTTGTACCAGCGTCTATGGTTAATGTGACGCCAGCAGGCACAGTAACATCACCTGTTAATAACAGATCGGTATTCCAGGTTGTATCTGTGGCAATTGCGCCACTAAAGGTTGCTTGCCAGGCGTCAGCTTCATCTGCTGCGGTGGGAATGAAATTTGAGCCCAACTCGAAAGCGACGCTGTTGCTGGTTCCTGTCTCTGACGTTACAAAGACGTTTCCGCCGATGGCACTATCTGGAACGGCCGTATCAATTTGCATTTCTGCCAGCTGTAAGATTGAGGCGGTGATGTTGTTAGGGAAGGTGACGGCCGTATTCCAACCAGCCACTTTACCAGCATTCAGATTTTCATTCAGCCCCAGCAAGCTGCGTGAATGAAGAAAAATAGCACAGGCTACTGTTACGAAGACAAATAAAGCAACCCCCAAAAAGTTCCACACTGAACCCTTTGATGCCCGTTGGTGAACTCGGTCCATGACTCATCCTCCATGCTAAAAAATTAAGGAACCCAAATCAGCCACATTTCGCTGGCCGTAACGACATTCCCATAAACATCTCGGTATTCTATAGATACGGATTGCCCCTTCATTTGCTCAATCAAAGGTCGGGGGACGATTAAGGTGGCAGATTGTGGTTGGCCACCTGCAGAAAAATCATGAGTGTACACAATTGAACCATCCAGTTTCATAATGATTTCATCATCAACTATCACCGGGGAAATTGCACTAGACTGGGCGGAAAGGTAGAAGTTTCCCGAAGGTGGCAACTCTTGGGGAATATCAATTGTTGTACTGTAAAATATTTCGCGAACAGCCTGAACATCTCGCTGAGGAATTTCGTCACCAATGAATATTGGCTGCATACCAAAAACGACCTGATTAAGAATGGCAGGCAAATAAATCTGCGGAAAGCTTCCGAAATTTGCACCGTAAATTGTTATACTTTCACCTGCTTGGTCTGCTCCTGGTGTCATTCTTGTGATGGTGGGTGGTGATGTCGAATTTAGATGGGAAGCGCTATAAATGATGCCGCTTACAAACTCAGCTGGCATTCCCGCATCCCACTCTGCTGATGTGCTTCCCCAATAATTATCGTTGGCATAAACCGTGCGGCTTGTTTGATTGGCAATAGCATAGACGGACGGGCCACTAAATCCTTCAAAGACGTTATGATCGATTATTGGAGCGAAGATATCATAGGGTTTTAATTCCGACATAACGATGCCAAAAGAAGCATCACGAATTGTGTTGTATCTTATCGTGGGCTGAAAATCTTGGAATCCATAATCCGCTGCTCCCATCGGAGAGAGCTTGAGGTAAATGTTAGTTTGGTTCTCATAAAGGAGATTATTTTCAATACTGGGTTTCGCATCGGTATCTGAACCAGAAACATCGCCTCCCATAGCTTCTGCATAGATCCCATAAGTCGTATTGTTGTTTATTGTATTGTTCTTGATAATAGTGCGGTCATCCACATGTCCTAGCCACCATGAATCTATCCACATGAAAATCCCGGTGTCGTTATTTTCGATCACGTTATTAACGATAAGTGCAGCTGTCGTTGCATTTTGGTAACCGCACCAGTTTCGCAAATAGATTCCTTCTTTTACATTGTTGGCAATGAGATTGTTTTTTATTTCTGCTCCGACATTAGCACGGATTCCATCTGGCCAATCGGGATTTGCTCTCATACTAATGCCAGTTTCATTGTGTTGAATTGAACAATTTTGGATATTTGCCCAAACTTCGACTTCCCCCGGAACATTTATGGAGGCGATTCTAACGCCTTCATTGGCATAGCGGATCATGCAGTTTGCCAGTTCGGAACTGGTTGAACCTTCACGAATTTGAATCCCACCCCAGTTGCCCGGAGATTTGTTTACAGCATTCGAAGTAAAGTACACTGGCGCAGTCTCACTACCATTGACCAGCAAGGTGCCAAAGATAATTAGTTCTGTTTTATCACTCCATTGGCCACCATTTTGATCATCGCTGTTTGACGCAGCAAAAATCGTTGTGCCGTCGTCTATGATTAAGGTGACGCCGGCAGGCACAATAACATCGCCTGTTAACAGTAAATCGGTATTCCAGGTTGTATTTGTGCCAACTACGCCGCTGAACGTCGTTTCCCAGGCATCGGCTTCGTCTGCTGCGGCGGGAATGAAATTTGAGCCCAACTCAAAAGATACGCTATTGCTGGTTCCTGTATCTGTGGTGACAAAGACGTTTCCGCTGGCCGTACCGTCAGGAACGGCCGTATCAATTTGCGTTTCTGCCAGATGTAAGATTGAAGCAGTTTTGTTGTTGGGGAAGGTTACGGCCGTATTCCAACCATTTGTTTGGCTGACATTCAATGTTTGCTTCAGCCCTAACAAGCTGCGCGAATGCAGGAAAACGGCAAACATTATAGTGATGGCAAATAGTGTAAATTTGAAAAATTTCCAGACTGATCCCCTAGCTGCCCAACTGTGAATCTGGCTCATGACTCCTCCTCAAAGGTATGTTGATGACAACGAACACATTGGGAATTTTGAAACTTAAAACCGGCAATTCTGGCTAAAAAAGCACCAGGAAACTATAGGGTAGGAACGTTACGGTATTGATTACGGTCGGCTTGGCAGCGCGAAGCTCTTCCCCTCAATTGAGCTTCGCGCCGCTTAAGATTAATGAGTTGCTTGTTCGTGCCGCTGACGCCGGCTAAACCAAGCAACAATCAGCGCCAGCAAAAAGCCACCGCCAATGGCTCCCAGCCAGATGATCCACGGCGTGCCGGGTGCATCTCCGACCGTTTCGGCCTCACTGTGAGGTTCTTCAACGACCGTTTCCGCTTCTGCTTCCGATACT
Organism: Anaerolineaceae bacterium; assembly: GCA_002699125.1. Classification (GTDB taxonomy): domain Bacteria; phylum Chloroflexota; class Anaerolineae; order Promineifilales; family Promineifilaceae; genus Leptofilum. Next base: position 15,863 of record PABI01000143.1, on the reverse strand, counting down.
TCCGTGTCTGGTTCGGCTGCTTCTTCGGCGGCTTCATCAACGGGTTCAACCTCAACTTCGGTATCGTCGGTACCAACCTCTGGCGTTACGCTGCCCTGGGGCAGAACAAAAACGGCCGTTGTCCAAGCCGGTACCGTAAACGTGCCGCTGGCAGCTTCGAATGCGGCCGTTTGCACCACGCCATCCACTGAATTTTGCTGGATGGGATGCAGGGAGAAGGGCAGGTTGGTAACGCCTGCACTGAGCGAAGCCGAAGTGGCCGTTTCCGTAAAGCTCATCTCGTCCGGCGTGGCGTTAAACAGCACCACCACCATGTCGAAGTTGGGATCGATGTCTTCGCCCGCCACATCGCTGAGACTCATCACAATCAGGCCGGGGATCTGTCCCTCGCCAACGTTATGGAATTGGAGCCGGTTTTGCACCTCTGCGGCCGTTTGCAGCCGGAACAGCGGCGAGCCGGCGCGAATTTGCAGTAGTTCGCGGAACGTATCGCGGGTAAAGGCAATGTCGTCTGGCGTGGGGGCCAGGTTGGGATTGGCCAGCAAGGGCTGCATGGTGGGCCACATGCTTTCGTTGTCGCCTGCCGGCGGCAGGCCGACGCCCCAATTGTTGCTGTGGTAGGTAAAGTCCAGCCGGTTGAACCAGTCGCCGGAGTTATAGCTGTTGCGGTCCAGCGACTTAGACCGCAGCAAATCATCCCCGGCCTGGAAGAAGGGCACCCCCTGGCTGAACATCACGATTGAGTTGCCTAGCGTTTGCATTCTGGCGCGCTCTGAGGTGCTGGTTTCTAGTGGCGCTTTGTACTGAATGATGTCAAACAGCGTCTCATTGTCGTGTTTGGAAATGTACACAATTTGCTCTTGCGGATCGGCCGTGTAGCCTGCCGGCGACCCGTTGTACAAAATGTCGCTGCCCGTCACCATCGTGCCGTCCGAACCAACGAAGCTGAAATCGCTCAAATTGCCGGCCAGCCCCAGCCGGATGATATCCATGAAGTTGTGCAGCTGAGCCAACTGTTCGGCTTCGCTGCCCTGGTCTGTTTCATTGGGATAGACGACCAGGCCGTTGAGGAATCCCTGCTCCGTTTGCCCGCCAAACGGGCTGCCGCCCCGTGCCGCGTCCCGCAGCCGGTCGCTAAACGTGCCGATCCCCGTGCCGGCCATGTTGAACTGGGTGGCGTTGATGCCGCGGGCATTGCCGCCCACTTCGCCAAAATCCCAGCCTTCGCCGTAGGTGAAGATGTTACGGCCGTCCACGCCGTGCTCTGCCAGCGTCAGGACGTCCAGCGCGGCGCGCACCGCCAGCATATCTTCCTTCATGTGGTGCCCCATCAGGTCAAAGCGGAACGCGTCAATTTTATACGCCGTGGCCCAGGTCACCACAGAATCGACCATCAGCTTGCGCATCATGTCATGTTCCGTGGCCGTGTTTTGGCAGCAGGTGCTTGTTTCCACACGGCCGGTGCTGTTCAGCCGATGATAATAGCCGGGCACGATGCGATCCAGCACTGAGTTTTCGCTCTGGCCGCTGGCGTTGGTGTGGTTGTACACCACATCTACCACCACGTGCAGCCCAATCTCGTTCAGCGCCTGCACCATCTCACGGTACTCAACAATGCGGCTGGTGCCTTCAGGATAAACGGCATAACTGCCCTCCGGCACGGTGTAATGGAACGGATCGTAGCCCCAGTTAAACGGATCCTGGTCGCGGATGGCGCTAATCATTGCCTGCTGCTCTTCCGAATCGGGTGGCAGGCTGGCCAGCTCCTCGAATGAGGGCGTGGTCCAGGTCGATTTGTCCTCATCAATCGTGGCAATATCGAAGGTGGGCAGCAGGTGCAGATGAGTCAGCCCGGCTTCCGACAGCGCCGCCAGATGCTGCATCCCGTTGGAATCCATCACCGTGAACGCGGAATAGGTGCCCTGCATTTCTTGCGGTACGCTGGGATCGTTGACGCTAAAGTCGCGCACGTGCAGCTCGTAGATCACAATGTCTTCCGGTGCCTCGATGCCCGGCTTCACCACACCTTGCCAGCCTGCGGGCATCGTGGCCGGATCGCTCAGGTCCACAATCTGGCTGCGCGTGCTGTTGGTGGCCAGGCTAAAGGAGTAGGGATCGGTCACCAGATTTGTCTGCACGCTGCCTTCAGTGGGCACATACACCTGAACTTCGTATAGATAATATTTACCGAGCCAATCTGACTCGCCGGTAATGGACCAGGTTCCATTGCTCGGCGTGGGACGCATTACCAAAATCTCGGCTTCTGTGTTGGGATTGGCATCGTCAAACAGGTGCAGGCGCACCTGGCGAGCGGTGGGTGCCCAAAGGGTGAGAGTCGGTACGCCCTCGCTCAAGGTGACGCCCAATTCGCCATCGTAAGGGTACAGGTCATCCAGCACGCCGGGAATTTGCAGCCCGGCGGCGTCAATAATTTGCCCGCTCTCATCTTGCGCAGATACAGCAACCTGCCCCTTGAGCGCGACGCGGGCGACTCTGAGATCATCTTCGCTGAACTTGAGTGCAGTGAAGCTGCCGAGATGGGGGAACTTGGCCACGATTTCCTCGCTGAGGCCGTTGGGGTCCACGGTCAGCGGCACGGCTTCACCGCCGGAGATGCCATCGAAGCCGAGCGAGAAGACGCCACCCAGCGGATCGTAGTGGAAAAAGTATTGGTTGCCGGGCGCGGCTTCAATATCCCAGGCAATAGTATCGGCGGCTACCCAATGCGCGCTGCGCTGGCTGATGTTGCCCTGAATGCCGCCGGAGCCGACCGAAATATTCAATAGATTGCTCCTTGAGTCGAAGGTGAAGGTAACGAGTGTCTCCTCCTCTTGCACGCTGAAGGGGATATTGGCCCCATCCTGCGCACCCGCTTCGCCATAGTTCACGTCCCAGGTACCGTTAACGGCTACTTTGGCTTCATATTCCCCCACGGGGATACTGAGCGTTTGAAAGGTGAAGACGCCGTCGCCGTCCGGGTCTTGCAGCCAGGAACGCAGGCAGGCGGGCATCCAATCCTCGGCACAGCCCAGTTCATCCTGGAAGCTGCCGGGCACGTTGGCGATGAGGTTGGTGACGCTGTCAGCTACCCAGCCGGTCTGGTTGTCGAAGTAGAAGGTGACCGTTCTGTCTTCGGCCAGCGAGAGCGGAATATTCGCTCCGCCTGGTTCGGCGTTAAGGCCAAAGTTGACGTCCCAACTACCGTTGAGCGCTGCTTTGTACTCATACTCACCGGCGGGAATGTCAAAGGTTGCGCTCCAGAGCTGGTTTTCCTCGCTGAAGGTGAGGGCGGTGTCGGTGCACTCTGGCAGCCAATCCCCGGCGCAGCCCAGCACGGATTGAATCGTGCCGGGAATGACAACCATGTCGGGGAAAGGGGCGGCAGCCGGCGGCAAACCACCACCGCTGTCCTGGCTCACGATGTCGGCTGGAATGTCGTCGCTGGCTTCGATGGTGAGCAGATTGGTAGCTGGATCGTAGGCGAAGATAACCGCCTGCCCTTCACCGACGGTTAAAGGAATGTTTGCCCCATCCAGTTCACCATCAAGCCCGTAATTTACGTCCCAGCTGCGGTTGAGGGCCACTTTGGCTTCATACTCCCCGGCGGGGATGTCGATGGTGATAAACGTGTAGAGGCCGTCGCCGTTGGGGTCTTGCAGCATGGATCGTAGACAGTCGGGCGACCACTCGCCAGCACAGCCCAGTTCATCTTGAAAGCTGCCGGGCACGGTGGCGAGAAGGCTGTTGATGCTGTCGCTGACCCAGCGGGTTTTGTGATCATACCAGAAGGTGACGGGGCCATCTTCGGCAATTTCCAGGGGGATGTTAGGGCCGTAATATTCGGCGTTGCGGCCGTAGTTGTCGTCCCAAATGCCGTTGAGGGCGGCTTTGTATTCGTAGCTGCCGGCGGGCACATCAAAGGTGGCCAGCCAGATGTCGTTTTGTTCGTCGTAGGTGAGCTGGCTTTCTTCACAGGTGGTGTTCCACTCACCGGCGCAGCCAATAGCTGGTTGGATGGTGCCAGCGATGGTGACGCTGTCTGGCGGGGGGATGCTGGCGGGATCGTCGGATTGAGCGCTGGCGGATACGGCCGTAATCCCCAAACCCAATAAAATGATCAAAAAGAGGCGAATGCTGCCCCAGGTGATAACACTTTTAATTTTCATGGTTTCTCCACAAAACAACTGCCGAGGATGATATTTACCGCTTCATTTTACGACAAAGGGAAACGGCCGTCATCCGTTGCGTATGCAGCTATTTTCAACCAGCTATTAGCTTTGGTAGGAAAAAGGGGACACAGTTTAACGTGGATGGACGCAGATATTTTCTTTCTCCCGGGCAGGGGCTTCCAGCAGAGCAGAGGCCAGCTGCTCAATTTTTACCGGCTTGCTGATGTAATCATCCATCCCCACTTCCAGGTATTTTTCCCGGTCACCGCTAAGTGCGTTGGCCGTCATGGCAATGATGTACGGCTGCTGCTCCCGGGGCCAGCTGCTGCGAATGAAATCGGTGGCACTCACGCCGTCCATTTCCGGCATTTGCACATCCATCAGAATGACGTCGTACGGCTGGCGTTCCAGGGAATCGATGGCTTCTTTGCCATTGGCCACCACGTCGGCCCGGTAGCCCAACCGCTCCAACATGCGCAGCGCCACTTTTTGGTTAATGAGATTATCTTCTGCCAACAAAATGCGTAGCGGATGCTTCTGGCCAATGATGTCGGTAACGGCCGTTCCCCCATTTGCATTAACCTGAGCCGCAGAAAGAGCTGCGTTGGCACGCTCCTGGCTGAACAGTTGAATGAGAATGTCATACAGCTGCGATTGTTTGGCCGGCTTCACCAGGTGGGCGTTGAACAGACGGCCGTCGCTCGTTTCTTTGTGAATACCTAGAGACGTTAGCAATACAATAGGCAAAGCGTTATCATCGTAGGTTTGGCGAATGATTTTGGCCAGAGAACGGCCGTCCATCACCGGCATTTGCATATCGAGGATAGCTACGTCAAACGGCCGTTTGGCGGTTTCTAGCAGCCCCAATGCCTCGGGGCCAGAGCTAGCCAGCACAAACTGCATTTCCCAGGATTCTGTTTGGCGGGCTAAAATGGTGCGGTTGGTTTCGTTGTCGTCCACAATCAGCACGCGTTTGCCTGCCAGAACAGGCTGCTCTGTACTAAGGAAGGCGGGTTGGGCGAAGGGGGCAACGGCCGTTGTAATGGTAAAGTGAAACGTAGAGCCCTGGCCCTCTTCACTTTCCAGCCACAAATGGCCGCCCATCATTTCTGCCAGTTCTTTGCTGATAGCCAGACCCAAACCAGTGCCGCCATACTTTCGCGTCGTGGATGAATCTAGCTGGCTAAACGATTTAAACAACCGCTCCTGGTTTTCTGGCGCAATGCCGATGCCGGTGTCTTTCACCGAAAAATGGGTACGGGTTAAGCCCTCTTCCACAAACTGGCTGTCGACTAAAACGACCACCTCGCCCTCATCCGTAAATTTAATGGCGTTGCTCAACAGGTTTACCAGGATTTGCCGCAGCCGGGTGACGTCTCCCATGAGTGTGGAGGGTGTCTTTTGGTGGATAAAGTAGGTCAGCTCCAAATTCTTCTTGGCTGCTTCAGCGGCAAGCAGATCAAGTGATTCCTCCACCGTGCGACGTATATTCATGGGCTGAATTTCCAGCTCCAGCTGGCCCGCTTCTATTTTTGAGAAATCCAGAATATCGTTGATGATGGTTAATAAATTGTCGCCGCTGACGCGAATGGTTTCGATAAATTCTTGTTGTTCCAGGGTGAGTGGCGTGTTTAAGACAAGTCCCGTCATGCCAATGATGCCATTGAGCGGCGTGCGGATTTCGTGGCTCATGTTGGCTAGAAATTCTGATTTTGCCTGGGTGGCAGCCTCGGCGGTCTCTTTAGAAACCATCGTTTCTTGCAGCTGTTGAATGGTTAAATTGAGAGCAATCTGATGATTTTCTGCCTCAGCCAGCATGTTACGAAAACTTTGCATGGCCAGATGGGTAAAGACACCCATTACGACAATGACGAAAATTAAGGAGATTAAAATATTTAATGAAACTGGCTGAGCGCTGTTTAGCGGCGGTTGAACGAATCCGACGATTTCACCGTAATAAATAAATGTCAGGCCGCTTGTGGCCACTACACTATAAATAACAGCTGCACGCGTTCCCAAGATAGACCCGGTAACAAAAACAAGAGCGATGAGAAAAATGGTTCCTCCGCTCAAAAGGCCCCCGGCAAACCATGCAGTATACAGAATGACAAGCATCGTAAAAGCAGTGTAGGCAACGGCCGTTTGCCGCACGTAACCTTTTTTATTGAGATAAATTGCTGCTATTTCCCCAACTAAAGCAATCAGACAGCTTTGCAGGTTGAATACGTCTAGAAATCCCATCACTGGGATAAGCAGAATGGTTAAGATAGCTGAGGCACACAAAATGGTATGTAGCATTTTAGCCGCCCGGTCTTTTTCACGATCCTTAAAGGTCGGTACAGAAAACAATCTGACAACGCTTAGCAGCATGTTGGTCCTGAAATCCTCAACTCATTTGTGATGCTCATCATTGGCTATGTTTGCTCCCTGTTGCCCTTGCGCTTACCAGGCAAGTTTAATCGACTATAGCTTACGAGATTCAACCAGGGTGAACAATTGGAGAATCGTACTATCTATCCTGGTCTGGGCGTGGGCAAAGGCAGATTTCGTTTGGGAAATTTGCTACTCAGGATTACAATTCGGCCTATGGTAGTACGCACGGAATGGCGCTTGCGCCAACAATCCCCACGGTTCAAGCCCCAGCGTAGGCAAGCGGTTTCTTTAACCAGTCGCTGGATTATTGGCTTGTTAACGGCCGTTTATCTGCTCTGGCTGTTGGTGCGGACCGTGGGCCAGCCGGATTGGCTTACACAACTGCCCGCGCTCGTCTCAGAACTTTTGCGGCTGGTGGAAATTGGCTGGCTGGCGACATTGCTGGTGCTGTGGGGGCTGGTTTGGTGGCACGAGCGGCAAGAGGCTGGTCAGCGGCTGCCCCCGCTAAAACTGGAGGAACTCTACAATTTGCACCCAGCCGATTTTGAGCGCTATGTGGCGCGTCTGTTTCGCCAAAAAGGATACAAGGCGGCCGTACGTGGCCGCAGCGGTGATCTGGGTGTCGATTTGGTGCTCACGCGCCAAGGGGGCAAGCGGGCCATTGTACAGTGCAAACGGTATCGCAACACCATCGGCCCAGACATTGTGCGCGAACTGTACGGCACGCTCATTCATGAGGGCGTTTCCCATGCCTTCCTGGTGACCACGGCCGATATTTCTGAGTCGGCTCGTGCCTGGGCCCAGGGCAAACCGATGACGCTAATTGATGGGCCAACGCTGGTGGCCATTGCCCGGTCGCTGCAACTGTCGCCGCCTTCTTCCCCCAAAGCTTCATGAACCACCTGAAAAAAACGCAAGAAACGTACCGGCAAATTGCCGCCGATTATGCTCAGGCTCAGCAGAATCGAGGTCAGTTATTGGACCAAATGCAGCAGTTTGTTGCCCTGGTTCCTTCCGGCGGTACGGTTTTGGATGTGGGCTGCGGACCGGGGATGGATACGGCCGTTCTCCAAACTCACCACCTCTCCGCCATTGGCCTGGACTTTAGCCACGAGATGATGCGGGTGGGGCGGGATGCGCATGGTGTTCAGGTGCCCTTTGCCCAGGCAGATATGCGCCGCCTGCCGTTTGTAGGGCAGCAGATCAATGGCATTTGGGCCTGCGCCTCGCTGCTGCACCTAGAGCGGAAAGATGTGCTGCCTACGCTGCAAGAATTTCACCGGGTGTTGCACCCTGGCGGGGTTGTTTACCTTTCCCTCAAGCTGGGCCACGGCGAAAAATGGACGGCCGAATCGTACAATCGACCTTTGCCCCGCTTTTTCACCTTTTGGCAGCCGGAAACATTGGACCCTTTGCTGGAAACGGCCGCTTTTCACATCATCGACGGTTGGCAAGAACAGGGCCGGCGGGATACCTGGCTGGTGCGTTTGGTGCGCAAGAAGGAGGCTGGAACATGAATTTAGCCGATTACAATCAATTTACACAGGAACTGCGCCTGAAACTGGCCGGCGATGATCGGGTGTTGGCGTTGATTGCCCTGGGCTCGATGGCCCAACAGGATTACCAGCCTGATGAATGGTCAGACCACGACTTTTTTGTCGTCACCATTCAAGGTGTGCAGGAAGATATGCGGCGAGATTTGTCCTGGCTGCCCCACGCCGATGAGATCATTTTTCATTTTCGTGAGACAGAACACGGCCTCAAGGTACTGTATCGCGGTGGGCATTTGCTGGAGTTTGCCGTGTTTAACGAGGATGAGCTGCAAGTGGCCCGGCTGAACCGTTACCGCGTGCTGCTGGACAAAAAGGATTTATCGCCCAAGCTGGCTGAATTGGCGCTGTCTACCCAGGATTATGTGGTCCACGCGCGCACCGAGCCGGACAAGCGTTTTGCTGAATTCCTGATGAATATTTTTGTCGGTGTGGGGCGGCAGGCACGGGGTGAACAGCTCAGCGGCCGGCGTTTCATCAAGACCCATGCCCTCACACACTTACTGCACCTGCTGGCCGAGCTTATTCCGGCTGAAGCGGAACATTTATTGGATAACTTGGATCCGTTCCGCCGTTTTGAACAGGTGTATCCGATATTGGGCGCAGAACTGAACCGGATTTTGGCCCAAAATACGCTGTTTACGGCCGAAGACTTGCTGAGTGTGGCGGTGCGCGAGTTACGGCCGTACCTCACCAATTTTCCGGAAGCGGCCGTTAGCGAAGTGCAGCAGCTCATCGCCAAGGCCAAACAACAGGAGCAACCAATTTGACGCATCTTACCATCTTATTTATGCGCCACGGCCAGACCGACTGGAACAAAGCGGGCCGCTGGCAGGGCCATGCTGATATTCCGCTAAATAAAACCGGGCGGCAGCAGGCCGAAGCGTTGTGCCGGCGCTTAAAAAGCTGGCCCATTGAAACAATTTACACCAGTGATTTGCAGCGCTGCGTGCAAACGGCCGTTCCCCTGGCCAATGAGCTAGGGCTTGAACCGATCAAAACCCAGCTCTGGCGTGAGCGAAACGTAGGCGACTTTAGCGGCATGACGGGTGAGCAGGCCCGTGAGCAGTACCCCGAAATTTGGGCCAGGGCCGTGCGCGGCATGATCGATCCACCAAACGGCGAGCCGTTTGCCGACGTGCAGACCCGCGCCTGGCGCGCCTTTGAATCGGTAGCTGACGCACATAGCGAAGGTATGGTGGCGGTAGTGTCTCATGGCGGGTTTTTGCACGCCATGCTGGCCCAGGTGATGGGGATCGATCCGGGTATTTACGGCCGTTTTTCCATGCGCGGCAACACCGGTCTGAGCATCGTTGAGGTCAACGACCGTGGCCCCGTTGTTACCCGGCTGAACGACACCAGCCATCTAGAAAACTAGGGGATTGGAGATTAGAGATTAGAGATTTCCCTTCGTCAATCTCTAATCTCCAATCTCAAAAATAAACCCCTGAAAGGAAAACTAAATGACATCACAAAGTTCAAACCCCATCTGGGAAAAAATCGACGCCCACATTGATGAAAATGTCGATTACTGGATTGACCAATTGGCCCGGTTATGCGCCCAGCCCAGCGTTTCGGCGCAAAACTTTGGCATTGATGAGTGTGCCGGCCTGGTGGCCACGATGCTGCGCGAGCAGGGCTACCGCGCGGAGGTCATGCCTTCGGATGGCTATCCAGTTGTATATGGCGAGGGAGACGGCCGTTCCGACAAAACGCTCCTTTTCTACCTGCACTACGACGTACAGCCCGCCGAGCCGCTGGAGTTGTGGGACTCGCCGCCGTTTGAGCTGACTGAGCGCGAGGGCAAGCTGTACGCCCGAGGCATCAGCGATGACAAAGGGCATATCATTTGTCGATTGGCAGCGCTGGCTGCGGTGAAAGATGCGTTGGGCGAACTGCCCTGCAACGTCAAATTCATCATCGAGGGCGAGGAAGAGGTTGGCAGTCCCAACATGCCTGCTTTCGTGGAGAAGCACCAGCAAAAGCTGACCGCCGACGCCTGCATCTGGGAATTTGGCGGCGTGGATCACGACGGCCGTCCCAGTCAGGCATTGGGCATGCGCGGTATTTGTTACGTGGAGCTGTCCGTAAAAACCGCCTCGATTGATGCTCATTCTGGCCTGGGCGGCTCGATTTTCCCCAATGCGGCGTGGCGGCTCACCTGGGCACTGAGCACGCTCAAAGATCAGAACGAACGCATTCTCATCCCCGGCTTTTACGACAACGTGCAGCCACCCAGCGAGCGTGATCTGGAGATGCTGGCAGCCATGCCGTCTGAAGCGGTGCAGCTGAAAGAGATGTTTGCTTTGGAAGGCTTTTTGCTGGGAATGCAAGACAATTTGGAGCTAAAAAAGCGGGCTGTGTTTGAGCCAACCTGCACCATTTGCGGTCTCACCTCTGGCTACCAGGGACCTGGTTCCAAAACGGTGCTGCCGGCACAAGCCAGCGCCAAAGTCGATTTCCGTCTGGTGCCCAACCAAACACCGGACGAAGTGGTGAGCAAACTGCGGGCTCATTTAGATGCCAACGGCTTCACCGATGTGCAAATCAAGCTGCACGGCGGCGGCCGCCCCGCCAAAGTCGATCCGGATGATCCCTTTGTGCAGCTGACAAACGAAACGGCCGTACTTGTCTACGGCAAAGAGCCCAACGTTGCCCCGATGATTGGCGGCAGCGGACCGAATTATCCGTTCATCCACACGCTGGGGCTGCCGCTGGTGGCTGCCGGCGTAGGCTACCCCGGCAGCCAGGTCCACGCCCCTAACGAAAATATGCGCCTGGATTACTTTCTGCTGGGCACCAAACACACGGCGCGCATCATCGAACAGTTCGCCAAAGATTGATTTTTTGCCACAGAGGGCACAGAGATTTGAGAGAAAACCTCTTTTTTCTCTGTGTCCTCTGTGGCTAATTTGCAATGCGGTAAATTGTGCCGGTGCGATAGTCGGAGACGAGGAGTGCGCCGTCGGGGGTGGGGAGCAGGTGCTGCGGGTTGGCGGTGCCGGTGATGAAGGGGATATTGCTGCCGGTGAAACGGCCGTTCCCATCCTGCTGAATTTGTACGGCCGTAACTTCCTGCCTAAGCCACAACGCCACCAGCAAAACAGAGTCATCCCAGGGGGACACCACGATGCTGGTTGGCGTTGTTTGCGGCGGGAAAAGGGTGACGGGCAGTTCCGTTTGGGCGCAGATTTCTGCTGTACCGTTCCGGTTGAGCGCCGGTTCCTGTTCGCCAAAACATTGTGGCCAACCGTAATTGGCCCCGGATACGATCAGATTCAGCTCTTCCGGCGGCTGCCCTTCAAAATCTGCGCCGGTGACCGCTCCATCCCCAATTTCGGTAATCCAGAGACGGTCGTTCCCATCAAACACGTGAGCATAGGCATTCTTTAAACCGGTGGCCAGCACCGTGGGATCGTCCGGCTGGGCCGGGTCCAACGCCCACAAAATGCCCGATCCGGCGCTGGCCCGGTTGCCGCTGCGCCGGCCACTGGTTTCGTAAATGAGCTGGCCGTCAGGGCTGATGGTAAGGGTGCCGTTGGAACGGCCGTTGTTTGGCATGTCGTCCAAGATAATTTGCGGCGTTTGCGGCTTCAGTTCGTCGTCCAGTGCTGCCCGCAGCAGCTGGTCTTCTGTGGCAAGCCACAATGCCCCGTCCAGGACGGTGATGCCGGTAGGCTTGTTTAACCCTTCGAGTAAAACTTCCAGCTCGCCGGTAGCCAAATCGATCGCCACGACCTGACCCGCCTCGTCTCCTTCGCCCTCAAAAAGCTGCGCTACCCAAAGACGGCCGTCCGGCCCCCACACAAACTGTGTCGGCCGGGACAGGCCGGTGACCACCACTTCAGCGGTAAAGCCGTCTGGTAAGGTGAGTGGTGATTCTGGCGTGGCTGTGTTGGGAACGGCCGTTACTGTTCCATCCCTGCCACAACCTACCAGGAGTAGCAAGACCAACGCCAAAAATCTCACTCGATCTCTCAACGCTCTGTGTCCTCTGTGGCTCAATAAATCACGCTTTGGCGGCCATCTGCTCGCCGAAGCCTAGCAGTGCCTTTACCCGCTCGTCGTTGGGTGCTTCGGCATAGACGCGCAAAACAGGTTCGGTGCCGGACGGCCGTATCAACAGCCAGCTTCCATCCGCCAGATAATATTTCACCCCGTCCACCGTTTGCACATCATCTACATTCACGCCGGTGATGGCTGGCGGAGCCAGATTGAGCAGCATTTCCACCATGCGCTGCTTTTCCACGGGGCGCGTCAATTTCATGTCTGTGCGCGCATATTGGGCCGGGCCAAATTTAGCCAGCAAATCATCGACCAGCTCGTGCAGCGGCGCTTTGGCGGCGGCCATTACTTCCAGCAGCAGCAAGCCCATCAACACGCCATCACCCTCGGGAATATGTCCCTTGATGCTCATGCCGCCCGATTCCTCACCGCCCATCACGACGCCGTTGGCAATCATCAAATCGGCGATGTGGTTGAAGCCAACCGGCGTTTCCACCAGTTCCAGGCCGTGCTGGGCGGCAATGCGGTCGATCATGCGCGTGGTGGAAACGGTGCGCACGACCTTGCCGTGCAGGCCGCGTTTCTCCAGCAGATAGCGCAGCACCAGGGCAAAGATACGGTGGGGATCGACAAAGTTGCCTAGTGCATCCACCGCACCGATGCGGTCGGCGTCGCCGTCGGTGGCCAGGCCGACGTCCCAATGCCCGCTCTGAATGGTAGACATCAGCAGACCGAGGTGCAGGGCAATGGGTTCTGGATGGATGCCGCCAAAGCCGGGATTCATCTCATGGCGAATATTGTGGACGTGGGTACGGCCGCGCGCCAAAACCTCACCAAACGCACCCCGCCCCGAGCCAAACATGCCGTCGGCCACCAGCCGCAGCTCGCCGCCGGAAACAATATCCAGATCAACCAGCCCGCTGAGATGTTCATAATACGCCCAGGAGGGATCAAACTTGTTTACGCGATCACGCTTGATTGCTTCGTCCAGATCCATCAGGTTGGGGCCGCGTCCACTAGACAAGTTGCGATCTAGCAGCCGCTCGACGCGTTGGTGGTGGGACGGGCTGGCCGCGGCCCCGTGGCATGATTTGAGCTTGATGCCGTTGTAGCGGGGTGCATTGTGGCTGGCGGTAATCATCACGCCGGCCGTGGCGTGTTTTTGCAGCACGGCGTAGCTGATGGCCGGGGTAGGCGTGTCGGCGCGGGCCAGCCAGGTGTCGATATGGTTGGCGGCCATCACGCGGGCTACTTCTGCTGCGTAACGGTCGGACAAAAAGCGAGTGTCGAAGCCTACTACGACGCTGGGATCGCTCCCGTTTTCCTCACGTACATAATCGGCGATGGCTTGAGCCACCAGCCGTAAGTTGCCAAAAGTAAAGGTTTCGCTAATGACGGCGCGCCAGCCGTCGGTGCCGAATTTGATGGTCATTGTGTTTCCTTTTAAGGGTGAGGAGAGTGAAAAGTGATAAGTAAAAAGTGATAAGTCAAGCGGCACTTTTCACTTTTTACTTCTTATCCTCCCACATGTAATTCAGAATAATTATAAGATCATTGACGTTCGTCCCGGTGGGACCGGTTTTGATGAGATGACGGCCGTTTCCCGCAGCGTCTCGTTGGGCAAAATAGGTATAGCTGTCATTGTTGTTCAGATGGGCCAGGGCGGATGGGCGATCTTGTACGGTTTGGCCGGTGACGGTGGCCCCGGCCATGCCGCTGGGGCCGTCGTCGCCGTCGGTGGCGAAGCTGGTGATGGTGCGATCGGGCCAGCCCGCCAGGCTGATGGCCGCGGCCAGTGCCGTTTCCAGATTGCGCCCACCGACGCCATCGCCGCGCAGGGTGACGGTGGTTTCACCGCCGAGCAGGGTGGCACTTTGCGGCGGCGCATCCTTGGCCAGGGCAGTGACAAACTGGCCCACTTCACGCGCTTCACCTTCCAGCCGGGTGGTGAGCAGGCGGGTGTGAAAGCCCAGTTCTTCAGCCTTGGCGGCTGCGGCCTGGGCCGACTGCTGAATGCTGCCGATGATAATGTTGTCGATGATGTTTGCCGGGGGCGCAGCATTGGTTTCGGTTAAATTATTCAGAGTGTTTTGGATGGTTTGGGCGACGGTCATTTCGGCAGGCTCAGTGGGAGGCGTTTCCAACTCATCCAGCACCTCATACCGGTCTAAAATTGTCCGTGCATCGGCTGGGGTTTCAGCAATCGCTACCGTGGGACCGCTGCCAATGGCGGCAAGCTCATTGCCCACCACGTCGCTTAGAATCAGGCTGATCACTTTGGCTGGTGCGGCTAATCGGGCCAGGCCGCCGCCTTTCACGGCGTCGAGCTGGCGGCGCACCGTGTTGAGCTCCTGGATGGTGCAGCCGCTGGCCAGCAGCGCCTGGGTAAGCTGCTGCCACGACGCTAAGGGTAGATGGGGTTGGGTGAACAGCGCCGACGCGCCGCCGGAAATGAGGCACAAGATGAGGTCATTTTCGCTGAGGTTGTTGAGCGTATCCAGAACGGCCGTTGTTGCGGCCACGCTTTTCTCACCGGGAACTGGATGGTTACCTTCGTAAGCAGGCAGGGGCAGCGTTACATCTGCCGGGAGAAATTTGGTGATGATACCGCCGCCGGAAACAGTCTGCACTGAGCCTGCTAAAGTGACCGTTTCCCCGACAACGTCTAACGCTGCCTGGGCCATGGGCATGGCCGCTTTGCCGACGCTGATGAGGTAGAGACGGCCGTTGGCCAGGTTAAACGTGTGTTGCCCAACAGTCAGTTTGTCTCCGTGTTTTTGCAGATGTTTGTGAACGGCCGTGCGGGGATCGGCCGTTTGCAAGGCAGCGGTGATGATGGCCTGAATGTGGGCGGTATGGTGGGCAAAGTCGAGAGGCGTCATTGTTACGGTTGCAAAGCGGCGGCGGCCTCTTCGGCGGCGATCTGCGGTGTTTTGGCCAGCGTCACGACGTCAAAAACGGCGTTGTTTAACACGGTCATGATGTTGCTGCTGCTGCTAAATGGCATTGCCTGGGCTCGACTAAGCTGTTCCCTGGCAAAATCCACGTAATTGTCATCCTCTGGCCAGAAGGCAAGGGCGGCCTGCCGCGCCGGTAAATAGTTGCTGGCATAGCTCCACTCTCCCAAGGCATCCCCGGCAATCAAACTGTTGAGCAGGTCGCTTACCAGCTGGCGTTGGGTAGGATCCGTTGTGGTGACGGCCCAGGCCCAGCCGTTGAGTAGGGGAGTTAGCGGTTGTTGTATCCCGGGAACGGCCGTAACCAAAAACTTCCCCGCTTCATCCCGCTGCCGCAAATATTGTTCGCTGCTGGTTAAGGCAAAATCGGCCGTACCCGCTTGAAAAAGCGGCCATGATTCTTGAAGCATCGAGTAGTTGCTGCTTTGATCTAAAATAAAACCGCTGCTCTTGCCCGTGAAGAGCTGTTGTAATGCCGTAGCCAACGGCTCAACCTGCAGGGCAGCCTGTCCGGCATCGTTAGTAAGCGTGCCGCCCGCCGCCAGATAGAACTCTAAACCCAACATGCCGCCCGGGGTGCCATTGGCGGGGAAAACAAAGCTACCGGGCAGCTCGGTAAGCGATTCCCAGCGGGTGGGGATGGTTTGGGTAATTGTTTCACTATTGTAAGCGAGGTGGGGTAAGCCGGTAAGGATAAAAGGATAGCCAGCAACGCGGTTATCTTTTAGAACCAGCTCAAGCGCGGCCGGATAAAGGTCTTCGAGCAATGCTGTTTCAATCAGGCCGTCAAGCGGATAAATCAGCTGTTC
>PABI01000142.1 GCA_002699125.1 Anaerolineaceae bacterium | reverse complement strand
TTATGAGAAAATTTATCAATTTTCGCCTCTTTTTTCGCATATTACTGTGGGGCGGTGAACCTGACAGGTTTTCATTCGCATTATGACTTCTTTTGGAGGAAACCTGTCAGGTCTGCTTGTTGAATGTCATGGTGAACTGCTTCGGCCCAGGCGTGCACATCGGCGCAGTAAGTGCCGGCATCTGCCAGTCGCACATCCATAACCGTTTTGCTCCAGACCCAGGTGGGCTGGACGGCGGGCTCCCCTTTGACCATGCTAAATGATTTATTTTTTACCTGATGCTGAAGCAGTTGCCGCATTCTGGTCGGGGAAATATCTTCGCTGAGAAAGCGATCCAGCAGGTTACGCATGGCTTGCCACCCGTTGGCCGAGAGCCGACTGGGATGCTGGAGCATGTAAGCCAGCACCGTAAGATGGTGTACCGGCCCGTAATACGCGGGATCGGTGTATTCCAATGCCAGGCAAGTATGGTAGCGATCGGCGCAGGTTTCTTCGGCTGTAAATTGCCCACCACATTCGGGGCAGTGAGCTATTGGCGTAGATTTTGTCATGTAGGCATCAGGGGTTCTCAGGCGGCATCCATTTGGATGAGCGCCAGCAGGTGTTGGAAAGCAGCGTCGCGGTCCTCAGCCTTGCGCGCCTGGTTGAACTGGTTAACGCGGCGCAAGTTTTCGGGGCGCAGCGGTTGGTTGGTCAGCCAGCGCAGATTTTTCAGGACGCGGGTCATGGTGTCGTCCACCAGGTCAAACGCCGGCGGTTGGCCAATCGTGCCGATGAGGTCATTCACCCCGGCCATGATGAGACGCACGGCCGTACTATCCTTTTCCAACACAGGATTGGCATCTTCATCGGGGAGGGTTTGGGTGCGAACGGCCGTTTGCTCCACCTGCGCCAGCCCCCAGGCCAGCAGTTGCTCCGCCTGCGCATCCACTAAATTGCTGCGCCAGCCCGGATCATCCAAAATCGGCTCAAACCAGCGCTTCAGCCGTGCCCTTCCAATGTCTGTAGCTTTTTCGTCTAATGATGATTGCATGAATTTAGAGCTTATGATCAGGAACACAGAGCATCACAGAGATTCCACTGAGCTTCACAGAGAACAACTCTGTGCCTCTCTGCGCTTTCTCAGCGTAACTCTGTGTTCCGCTTTTTATTTTAGGCATAGCCGGGCAGCAAAACAAAATCGTCATCTGCCTGAACGATGTGGTGGGGCAGCCAGGCGACGCCAAACAAGGTGACGTTGATGCCACTTTTGGTGGGGGTGATGGGAATGGTGGTCGTGTCCTGGGCAATATTTTCCCATTTTGCCTGAATTTCGCGCAGGGCATCTTCCGCTTCCTGCTCCAGCTCGGCCATTTCCTTTTGCAGATCGGCAATTTCGTCTTTGGACTCTTCTACATCGGCTTTGGCTTTGGCTGTCATGCGCCGCTTGGTCATGGAGGAAGAGACGCTGCGCCGTCGCTTGCTGAACAGGCTAAACAACGTCTCAGCGTGGGTGACGGCTTCTTCCCGCTTGCGCTGATCATATTCGGCTTCGTCTTCGGCCAGCTCACGCTCCTCGCGCTTCAGCTTGTCTTCCACCGAGTCGATTTTGCGCTCGTACTGCTCGGCCACCTTTTTGCATTCGGCATCCGATTCTTCTTTGGCGGCGTCAGCACACTGTTGGGCAAATTCCGGCTCAGAGACGTTGGGGCCGCCATAAATTTTGAGCGCCTCGTTGGCCTTCACCTCAACTTCCAGGCTGCGATAAAGCCAATCTTCAAAATCCCGCTTCATGGATGTCACGGTTGTCGAATCATCAAACGGCGCTTCCAGCATTTGGAAGCGGGCGTCGGGCAGCGGCGCGCGCTCAAATTGGCGGCTGTCGATGCGTTCAGTTTCAAAATCTTGCCAGCGCACCACGCCCCGTCGATCTGGTTGGGGGATTACGGCCGTTTGCCACACCTCATGCTCCAAATTGTAACGACGGTTGCTAAAGCTCACGCCGGCCTGAGCCACCAGCACGGGCCGGTACAAAATACCGGCAGATTCGGCAGATGATGGGAGGGAACGGCCGTCCCGCTTCGCTGCTTCGCTCAAGGTCAAAGTTTGCGGTAGGAAGTATTCTTCCGTTCGCCCCGGCACGGCCGGTTTGGCCGCCTCACCTGGCAAACTTGGAGATTGGAGAGTAGAGACTGGAGACTGGACGGTCTCAAGTGCAGGTGTCGTTGCCGCCAACTCTCCACTTTTCACGTCTAACTTTTCACTTTCCACTGAATACTGATTACCGACCACCGATAACTGATTACCGACCCCCGCAAGCACATTCAACGCCGGAATCTGATCCCTTGTCACCGGCCCGGCCAAATAATTCATCGCCCAGCGCGTTTGGAAAAGCGACGGCTGCTTATCATGCACGTTGCGCAGCAAGAAAACCCGTTTGCCCAGGGCAGAGATCAAATCATCATACACACGCCGGTCGAAGCCGCCACCGGCGGCCGTGGTCAGGCCATCGAGCAGGCGCGCCTTGTCCTGCTCCGTGCCCAGCTTGCCAATGAACCACGTTCCGGCGTTGGACAGCGCCTTGTAGTCCACATCGACCGGATTTTGCGTGGCCAGCACCATGCCCACGCCAAAGGCGCGCGCCTGCTTCAACATGCGCAGCATCGGCTCTTTGCTGGGCGGATTCGCAGTGGGTGGCAGGTAGCCAAAAATCTCGTCGAAGTAAACCAGTGCGCGCAGCGTGGTGCTGCCCTTCTGCGCCCGCATCCACGACTCCACGGCCGAATAAAGCAAAGTCACAAAAAACATGCGCTCTGCTTCGGAAAGGTGGGCAATGTAGAAGATGGTGTGGCGGGGACGGCCGTCTGGCAGATACAACAACCCGGCCACGTCCAACGGCTCACCTTCAATCCACGCCTGGAACGCGGGGGAGGCCAAAATATTATTGAGCATCATCGCCAGTTCAAAGCGATCTTTCTCCGGGAAGAAGGTGTTGACGTCAAAAACGCCCAGTTTGGTGAAGGGCGGAGCCTGCGTCTGCATGATCAGACTGGCCAGGTCCAAATCTTGCCCCTGGCTCCAGGCGTGTTCAAAGATGTTGGCCAGCAAGATGTGTTCCCGCGCCCGCACCGGATCGATATCTTTCAGGCCAACCAACCCCAGTAGAGCGGTGACGGTGCCGGAAATTTTCTCGCGCAGCAGTTCGCGGTTGCTTTCCCAGGGGATGTCTGGCGCTTTGAGCGAGGCCAAGATGGAGACGGGCAGTCCGGCGTCGGAGCCAGGGGTGTAGATGGCAAACTGGGCCGAATCCTTGAGCTTTTGAATGCGGTCCGGGGTGATTTGCCAATCGGCCAGACCATTGCGCCAGAGAGCGGCCGTTTCTTCTGCGGCCTGCTCCACCGTTTTCCCTTCACGCCGGGCTTCGTTGGCGTTGATCCACGGCTGGAAATCGGCCGGCGCCAGGTTGGGGAAATGCATCAGTGCGTTGGTGATATCCCCTTTGGGATCGATCATCAGGGCAGGCACGTTGTTCAGCGCCGCTTCCTCCAACAAATCCAGGCAGAGTCCCGTCTTGCCGGAACCGGTCATGCCCACAACCACAGCATGGGTCACCAAATCATCTGGATCGTACAGCAGGGGTTGCTCGGTTTTCTCGTTTGTTTTCGCGTCTACTGCGTGGCCTAAATAAAATTTTCCGTCGGTGTCCATCATGATTTCGCCTCCAGCTCCAGTTTACCGCATGTTTAAGCTGGATAAAAGATAAAATGCAAAACGGCCGTGTCCTCACAAAACCTGGAAGGAAACGACCATTTAACAAGTTTATTTCGGGTTAAAACTATTGATCATCGATCAGGGAGCGGTGTCATTCTTAATCATGACCAGCTTGCTGCAAGGCCATTACAGCATCACCAGGAAAGTTTTCGTTAGCTAATAAGCGCAACATTAAGCAGAAGCCAAAGGATAGATTTTTTCCAGGCGCAACGTTTCGCTGGCATAGGCCAGACAAGCACGAATATTGGCCGAGGTAATACCTGGATAATTGCGCAAGATTTCGCTTTCTGACCAACCTTGAGCCAATAATCCGAGGATAAAGTCAACCGACAAACGCGTGCCCTTGATAATCGGTTTTCCCACCAGCACATCGGGGTCAATAGTTATGTGTTCTTGCCAATCCATAATTTCCTCCGCAAAGCATTATAGACCAGTTTTGGCTCTTTGGGAATTGAAGCGGGTTGGGCAATAATTTGCTTTCATGCGATTGCTCTGGAGACCCAGTAACCAGTAATGATTTCAGCTACCCTGTAGAATGATGTGCTATAATTGCAAGTTTTCTCATAGCTTGACTTATTCGCTGGTGAATCAAACTTTTGAAAGGTAAAAGTAATGGCTCAGAAAATAACGATCCAAGAAATTTTTGAACTAATTGGGGATATGAATACAGATGTAGTCGGATGTTACTTCAGACAGAGAGGGTTCGAAACAATTCGATTGGATGAGAAAGACAGTCAATTGCGAAATTGTGATTGGCTTGTTGATCCTTCAGGATCGTCTTTTTTATGTGAAGTAAAAACAGTTACATCCGTACAGCGCTCTGTATTAGCAGAGGGTGATTTTCGGCGTCTTTTCGAGAATGCAGCACACTATTATTTCGCAAATAGAAAAGACTTACAAAGTCTTCCTTACCACCTACATTTTCATAGCGATTCCTTACGATTACCTGGCGGGAACGATGCAAATAGGGCAGTTAATGGATGTTTGGCATCAGTAGGCAAGCTGCTCCTTGCATTAAGTGAAAACGACAAACAACCAGATATATGGTACGTAGACAATTGTTGCGACGGTGCGCTTGACCTTACAATTACGCCATCGTTGTCAGGACAGCTTGAGCTAGAAGTTTCCAAGTATGGTGAAGTTAATTTCAGAACAATTGAGAGCAGTTTAAGCAATGCTATTGCACAGGTTAATCGCTCTGGGGAAGACTATCCTGATATACCAAGGTTAGTTGTTTTAGCATTCGCCAGCGACGTCTTCATTACATCCAAATCAGAGGTTGTGGTGTTTGATGGTCTAGCATTCCAAAAAGAAGAACTATGGAAACTCATTGATCGGGTAATGAAACGTCATCCCGAGCTTAGCGCAGTTGCGGTTATGGCTCGCCAAGCCAATCCTCACTTCGATGTTTTTCACAATTCAAAGGTGAGCAAGGTTCCGGCTCTTGATGTTAATGTTTTCGAAGACGGAAGAGCAGTCCAATTTGATTCGTTGGAGACAATTCCCCGAGTTCGCATTCAGCCTTTTGACCTACAGAAGCAATTCGAAGCCTTGCTTGCTGCGGCTACTGAGGTAAATGAAATACCTTCGATAACATTATCAGATTACGATGCACTCCGGAAGAAAAATCGTTAACAAGACCTTAACATCAAACCATTGGCGGTAGAAACGGCCGCAGCCGGCGGCATCCTCGGTGAAATGGCTCTGGTAGATGACAGCCCACGTTCAGCAACGGCCGTTGCCAAAACTGATTGCCGCCTGGTTCCTCTGGATGAGAAAGCATTCCTCGACCACATCCACCGCACCCCGTTCTTCGCTCTCCAGGTAATGCGCATCCTCACCAACCGGCTGCGTAATATGAATACGGCCGTTTAAGTTTCTCTAAAAGCGGAACACAGAGTTGCGCAGAGAAGACACAGAGATTCACAGAGAAAAACTTTTACCGCGGAGAGCACAGAGGACGCGGAGTTTTTCTCTGTTTTTCTTTATTCTCCGTGCTCTCCGCGTTCTCCACGGTTAATTGCTTTTCAATGAGGCCTGGGCTGCGGCCAGCCGGGCGACGGGCACCCGGTAGGGCGAGCAGCTGACGTAGTCCAACCCTACCTTTTGGCAGAAGGCGATGCTGCGCGGTTCGCCGCCGTGTTCGCCGCAGATGCCGACTTTCAGCTCCGGCTTGGTCTGGCGGCCACGTTCTACGCCAATTTGCACCAGTTCACCCACGCCGCTTTGGTCCAGCACCTGGAACGGATCCTCGGCCAGCAGCTTTTCACTGACGTAATGGGAGAGGAAACGGCCGCTGTCATCGCGGCTTAAACCAAACGTCGTCTGCGTCAAATCATTGGTGCCAAAGCTGAAAAAGTCGGCGTGTTCGGCAATGCGGTTAGCGGTGAGGGCGGCACGGGGCAGTTCGATCATCGTGCCAATTTGATATGCCATCTTCATACCGTAAGCGCCCAGCACCGCCTCAGCCACACGCTCCACGACGGCCCGCTGATGGCTGAGCTCCGTCTCCACCGACACCAGCGGAATCATAATCTCCGGCGTGACCGACACACCCTTACCCTGCGCCTCGCAGGCCGCTTCCATAATGGCCCGCGTCTGCATCTCGGTCACTTCAGGGTAGACCAGCCCCAGGCGGCAGCCGCGATGGCCCAGCATGGGATTGGCTTCACGCAGCTGCTCCACACGGTGCAGTAATTGCTCTTTTTCCCAAATCTGGTGCAGCAGTTGGTCCATCCGGGCAAAGGTATCGACCTGCTGCGTTTTCAGCTTGAGTTCGTACAGTTCCGTTTGCAGCTCTTCATAATTGGGCAGGAACTCGTGCAATGGCGGGTCCAGCAGACGGATAGTGACCGGTAAACCGTCCATCGCCTGGAAAATCTGCAAGAAGTCGTGGCGCTGGATGGGCAGCAGCTTGTCCAGGGCGGCCTGGCGGGCGGCCAAATCTTCGGCCAGAATCATCTCGCGCATGATCGCCAGCCGCTCCTCGCCAAAAAACATGTGCTCCGTACGGCACAGGCCGATCCCCTCTGCGCCAAAGTTGCGGGCGACGGTAGCATCATGGCCGGTGTCGGCGTTGGCGCGCACGCGCAGTTGGCGCAGTTCGTCGGCCCAGCCCATGAGGGTCTGGTAATGATCGCCCAGCTCCGGCTGTTTGGTTTCTACCTGGCCCAGCAGCACGGTGCCGGTGGAGCCGTCGATGGTGATCCAGTCACCGCGCCGCACTTTGTGCTCGTTGGCGTAAAAGTAGCCTTCTTCCTCGCTTATCTCAATGTCGCCGGCGCCAACGATGCAGGGGGTGCCCATGCCGCGAGCCACTACGGCCGCATGGGAAGTCATGCCGCCGCGCGCCGTGAGAATCGCTTTGGCCACGGCCATACCGTGGAAATCGTCGGGGCTGGTCTCGTGGCGGACGAGGATGACGGGATCGCCTTGCTCGCTGTAGCTGACGGCATCGTCAGGGGTGAGGACGACCTTGCCGGAGGCCGCGCCAGGGCTGGCGGGCAGGCCGCTGGCTACGGTGGTGGCCTCGGCGTCGGGATCGACGGTGGGGTGCAGCAGTTGGTCCAGCTGGTTGGCCTCGACGCGGAGAACGGCCGTTTCCCGATCAATCACCCCCTCGGATTCCATATCCACGGCAATGGTCACGGCCGCCGCGCCGGTGCGCTTGCCGGTGCGCGTCTGCAAAATCCACAGCTTGCCCTGCTCAATGGTAAATTCAATGTCCTGCATATCGCGGTAATGGGATTCCAGCCGCTGGGTGATCTGCATGAGCTGTTCATACGATTCGGGCAGTTCGTCGGCCATCTCGTGGATTGATTTAGGCGTGCGAATCCCGGCGACCACATCTTCCCCCTGGGCATTGAGCAAATATTCGCCAAACACCTTCTTTTCACCGGTGGAGGGGTTGCGGGTGAAGGCCACGCCAGTGCCGCTGTCCCAGCCCATGTTGCCAAAGACCATAGATTGAACGTTAACGGCCGTTCCCAAATCATCCGGAATGCGGTGAATGCGCCGGTAATCGATGGCCCGCCGTGTGTTCCAGGAATCGAAAACGGCGGCAATCGCCATACGCAGCTGTTCGTATGGGTCTTGGGGAAACTCGTCACCGTGCCGGTCGGTAAAGATGATGCGTTTGTAAACGGTGATGAGTTCATCCAACTGCGCTTCACTTAGATCGGTGTCGCGGCCAGAGCTGGTTTGCGCTTTAAACCGTTCCAAAGCCCGGCTAAACTTCTCGTTGGGCACTTTCATGACGATGTTGCCAAACATGGCAATGAAACGGCGGTAGGCGTCCAGGGCAAAGCGACGGTTGTTGGTGAGATTGGCCAATCCTGCCACCGTTTCATCATTGAGGCCCAGGTTAAGCACGGTGTCCATCATGCCGGGCATGGAGATGGCAGCGCCGGAGCGAACGGAGACAAGCAGCGGCTTCTGGCTGTCGCCAAACTGTTTACCGGCGTCGGCCTCTACTTGTTTTAGGGCAGTCTGGGCCTGGGACCACATGCCTTCGGGGAACTGATTTTCGTACTGGGTGTAGGCATTACACGCTTCGGTGGTGATGGTGAAGCCGGGCGGCACGGGCAGACCTGCCTGGGTCATCTCGGCCACGTTGGCCCCCTTGCCTCCCAGCAAAGCTTTCATTTCGGTGCCGCCTTCGGCAAACAGGTAAACCCATTTGTGATCGCGTTGCTCGTATAACATTTTTTCCTCCTTGTGTGGCCAGCTGAAATTGTAAGAAATGGGAAGTGGATCGAGCAGTAAAGGCCGGCGGGGGAACGATGCAAACGATTTTTACACCAAACCAGATCTGCCCTGATACATTTTACAGGCAAACTGGCTAAACGCTCCAGGCGAGATAGTACAAGGATGTAGGTTAACCCAGGCACAAAATTAATAACGTGACAATTTTCACGACAACGCCCCCATATCCTATGGTAAGGTGCGGCAATTAACGTTACCATCGTTGTTTAAACACCGAAAACCTTTGGATAACAACAATTGATTAGCTTTTAAAGCAGTTTCTTAGGGATGAAACCTATGAAAGATGTCAGGCTCACCACACTGCGTATCCCGCTCGTCTATGCCATATTTGGACTACTGTGGATCTTGTTTACTGATCTTCTTCTGTTCATGTTGGTGCGAGATATTGATGTAATTGCTCAAATACAAACTTACAAAGGATGGCTTTTTGTTATTTTGAGCACCCTGATCATTTATGGGCTGGTTGCCCGGTCTGCCCAACAAAACGAGGCAGCGCAAGAGGCCCTGGCGCAGAGCGAGCGGCTGTACCGATTGCTGTTCAACAACAACCCCTTGCCCATGTGGGTCTTCGACTTAAGCACGCTGAAATTTTTGGAGGTGAATGATGCGGCCGTTGACAAATACCAATATTCGCGTGAGGAGTTTCTAAATTTAACGCTTAAGGACGTTCGTCCACCGGAGGACGTTCCTTTACTTCTAGAAAATCTGGCTCAAATGGCCAAACCGATCAATTATGCCGGGGAATGGCGGCATCGTCGCCAGGACGGTACGGTGTTTCCGGTGGAGGTGATTTCGCACGAGATGAGTTATAACGGCCGTACCACCCATCTGGCCGTCGCCAAAGACCTGACAGAACAAAAAAGGGTAGAAGCCGAGCGCGCCAACGTCTTCCAACGCAACCAGGCTTTGGTCCAGGCACTTGGCGAAATTGTGTATGAATGGTTCCCCTCACGCGGTGAAGTGAGATGGGAAGGGGATTACGGCCGTATCTTAGGCTATTCAGCAGACGAAATGGGAGACACAACGGCCGTATGGCAAGAAAAGATTCATCCGGACGACCTGGCTTTCGTGAAGCAAGCCGTGGATGCAGCCCACAGCCGAAGACGAAATTTAGAAATTGAATACCGCTTCTTACAAAAAGATGGCACCTATCGCTGGATGCTGGACAGAGGCGTGCCGGTTTTTAACGACAAGGATGAACTGGAAAAAGTTGTGGGCGTCTTTTTAGACATTCACGATCGCAAACAAACCGAGGTCGCCCTGCGCCAAAGTGAAGAGCGCTTCCGCCGGGCAATTGAATTTGCGCCATTCCCCATTTTTATTCATGCAGAAGATGGAAATTTTCTGGCTATAAGCCGGACATTGCTAGACATTACCGGTTATACATTTGCGGAGATTTCTACAGTAAGTAAATGGACTGAACGCGCTTATGGCGTCGAGCAAGCACAGATCATGGCCGGCATTGATCGGCTCTATGAACTTGATGAACGTGTTGCTGAAGGTGAGTTCTATATCACCTGCAAAGATGGCGCGCAGCGCGTGTGGGAATTTAGCTCTGCTCCCTTGGGTCGTCTGCCCGACGGCCGTCGCAGTGTCATCAGCATTGCGGTGGACGTCACGGAGCGCAAAAATGCAGAAAAACAGATGCATTTGCAAAACAGTGCGCTCAACGCGGCAGCCAACGGGATTGTCATTACAGATATTAACGGCCTGGTTGAATGGGCAAATCCGGCTTTTACCGAACTGACCGGCTATACGCTGGCAGAGGCTTTGGGGAAAAACCCCCGAGAATTGGTGAAATCGGACAAGCAGGATCGCGCCTTTTTTGAATCGCTTTGGCAAACCATTTTGAGCGGTAAGGTTTGGCGTGGTGAGCTGATTAACCGTCGTAAAGATGGCACGCTTTATTATGAAGAAGAAGCGATCACACCGGTTTGGAACGAAGATGGCAGCATGACCCATTTTATTGCCATCAAACAAGACATCACCACGCGGAAGCAAGCTGAGAAGGAACGAGAGCAGCTTCTGAAACAAGTACAATCTCAGGCAGAGCAGACAAATCAGATTATGCAGAGTGTGCCGGAGGGTATCTTTTTGCTGGATCGGGCCGGGGAAATTCTCATTGCCAATGATAAAGCTGAAGAACATCTGGCGCTGCTGGCCGACGTGGCCGTTGGCGACACGCTTACCAATTTGGGGGATAAACCTTTGGCTGCGCTGTTAACGCAGCCGGAACATGGCAACTGGCATGAAATTCGGGTTCAGAATCAAGTTTTTGAACTGATTCCGCAGCAAGTTAAATCCGGACCCGTTTCACAAGGCTGGGTGTTGGTGCTGCGCGAGGTGACAGAACAAAGGCGGATCGAGGAACAGCTTCATCGGCAAGAGCGGTTGGCGGCGATTGGTCAGTTAGCCGCAGGCATCGCCCACGATTTTAACAACTTAATGGCCGTTATTTTACTGTATGCACAGCTGCTGGCTCGTTCGCCCCGCCTCATTGCCAAAGAGAAGGAGCAAATCAACACCATCAGCCTGCAGGCCCAACGCGCCGCACGCCTGATTGAGCAGATACTTGATTTCAGCCGACGGGCCGTGTTTGAGCGACGGCCGTTAGACCTGCTCAGCTTACTCAAAGAAGAGGTCAAACTGCTGCAGCGCACCTTGTCTGAAAACATCGAGCTTCAGTTTGAGCACGGGGCAGGAAATTATATCGTGAAGGCAGACGTGACCCGTATTCAGCAAACGATCATGAATCTGGCCTTTAATGCCCGCGACGCCATGCCAGAAGGCGGCCGTTTACAGTTTGATCTATCTCATTTGTCATTTGACCAGGCGGAGCAGGCGCCGCTGCCCCTGATGCCGCCGGGCAGCTGGATACGGCTATCGGTTAAGGACACAGGGACGGGAATTGATCCAGACGTGCTGGAGCACATCTTTGAGCCATTTGTAACAACCAAAGAACCAGGCAAGGGAACCGGGCTGGGCTTATCACAGGTGCATGGCATCGTGGCCCAACATGATGGGTTTATTACGGTGCAAAGCCAACCGGGAGCGGGGTCAACATTCGACCTTTATTTTCCGGCCATGTCGTTAATTGAAGATGTTGTGGTTCCTGAACTGCCGGAAACGGCCGTTTCCGGCCAGGGTGAGCGGCTGCTGGTGGTGGAGGATGAGCCGGACCTGCGCGCTGCCCTGGTTGAAAGTTTAACCTTGCTGCAGTACGATGTGGTAGAAACAGCCAATGGTGCGGAAGCTTTGGCGCAGCTGGAACAGGGAACGGCCGTTGACCTCATCATTTGCGACGTGATCATGCCTCAAATGGGTGGGCTTCCCTTCGTGCAGGCTTTGCAGCGGCTAAACGCACCGCCGCCGGTCATTTTTGTCACGGGGCATCCGCTCGACGTCGAGCCAGACTACCTGCGCGAGATGGGCGTACGCAATGTGCTGACGAAACCGGTTCAGCCAGCACAGTTAAGCCAGGCCATTGCTGCCGCTTTAAAACAATAAGCGGCCGTTATCCAGCGCACCAGCCGACCGGCACATCTTCAAACAGAATTTCGTCTAGCTGCACGGTTTCTTCCCCATTGCGGAACAGCACATTTTCCAGGTGAACGGTTGCCTGGTACCCTTCCCCCATGCAAGATTCTTCGGGAACCTCACCGTCGATGCGCACCGTTAGGGTGCCGCTTTCTGCCTGCCAGACAGCTTGTGGCTGAGCAGCGGGACCAACGTCGTTACAGTAGGGAAATTCGCCAAAATTGTAAACGCGGTCGCCAAACAGATCGAGCCGCGCGACGATACTCTCGGGATGCTCGACCAGTTCAAGCGTAAGCGGATCGGCTGACAGGGAAAATGCGCGGGCATCAATCCCCACAACAATGTATTCGGACATCGCATTTTGGCTGTTGGCTTTGTAGAGGAAAATGTCACCACAGCCCTGAGAATGGCCATTATAAACCAATTCCGGCATGAGCGGCGTCGAGCTTTCAATTTCAACCCGCCCATATTCATCCACCACCTGCCACCCCTCTCCCCGTCGATTCAGGACAAGATAGCTGCTGGTCACGGCAGCCTCGCTGCACGCCCGCTGCATAAACAGCACCGCCTGCTGCCCATCGGCGCTAATCCCAATCTGGCTCAGGGTAATCACGCCACCACCCAGTCCGGCATACTCTTCCCGGAAACGATCGCAGTTTGGGGTACTGCCGGTTGGCGGCAAATAATCTCGTTCAATCACGGCCCTCGGCTGCAAGAAATACGTATTACTGTTGAGAAACAAGTAGCTCAGATTCAATTCAGTTTGGTTGGCACTGATAAAGGTTTGCAACAGATTCTGGTCGATAGCATCGGTGAGCAGCCCCCCAGGATTGTATAACTCAGTGGTCGTCATCTGGTGGATTACCGCCGAGCGTCCATTTTTATACGAGATGGCTGCCTGATAAACGGCCGTTTCCAATGTCACGTCCCCCCGATTCACCCGCAAAAAATTAGAAGCCACATCCTCCAGCGTCAGCTGTACCTGCACTGGTTCACGGCTGCCTATTTCCTGTACAGCAAAAAAGAGATGGCTCACCATGGTTTCTTCGTTCCGAGCAATACACTCTGAAATCAAGCTTATCTCTTCGTCATCAATTTTCCATGTCTCTGACGGACAGTAAAATCGTTCATCATCGGCGGGCAAGCCGGCAATGGCTGCCAAAAACACCGTATTAGCACCATCCTGCCAGGCCACACCCAGGCGCACTTCCGGTTGGCCACTGTCGCTTGTTTGCCATAATTCCTGCACCGTTTGCTTAAGCTCAGCCATAAGCTGAGGATTGGCGGCCAATTGAGAATACGCTACCAGGGCTGCGCGATTATTGATATAGCTGACAGAAGGATCGACATCACCGTGAACGTCTAACACCAGGCTGGAAACGGTGGGGATGTGGTAAACCAGAGCCCCACCTACCCAGTTGCTAATGGCATTGGGATCGGTGAAGAGTACGGCCGTTTCCTCATCAATCTCACGCACAAATTCCGGCGAAAAAGAATCCAGGTAACAGCGCACATCTTCCGGGGTAAAAACGCCTGGTCCATCTTCGGTACAGCCTGATACTTGTTCTGCCGGCGCGGCTTCTCCGGTGAGTTGGGCGCGAAGTGCCTCCAGCGTCAGGGAAGTTTGTCCATCGCCGCTGGCAAAAGCACCGTCCGGTTGGGTCAGCAAAAGGGAAGAGGCGAAATGGTCAAACGGCCGTAAAATCGGCCGCATCGTGCCACCTTGCCAGGCCAGTTCTCTGTCTACCACCAGGGCCACCACCTGATCGTTCACAGCAAACGGCGACGATATCGAATCATCCAGCGGGCTGTAGCCTACCTGGGTTAGCACCAGTTCTGCTGCTTCCAGCTCCAGACTTTGGTGCAAAATTTCGTCTACGGCCAGACGAACTTCAAAATAAGGCAGCGCATCCCGATAAAATGCACCGCCATCCTGATTGAAACAGGTGTGGCTAATCTCGATGACGGTACCCAAAACCACCAGGTTAGAATCAGCCAGCTGCGTCTCAATGGGCGTTTCAGAATAGCTGACTTCAAGCGCAGGCGCGTTGCCCGGAATTTCGATATTCCGGCCTAAACAGTCACTGTGATAAATGCCGGCAGTCCAATTCCCTGGGGCTGAATCAGGATTCTCGCCAGGTTCCGGCGCGGTGCCCGGCACGCAGCTCGGCAGCAGCAAAAAGAGTAGACATAAATAAACAACTGAGCTATACCACCGCGTATTCCTCTGACCGATCATTGTTTATCTCCTGGTGAAAATTTCCGGATTTGCAAATGGGTTAATAGAAAGTTGCAGCCATCACGCGGGCAACAAGGCCCACAGTGCGTCAACGTTTTCTATGCCGGGAAAGTTCCAAAAGGGAGCCACTTACCTAATCTGTCCCTATGGCAGCAGGCTGGGCCTTTTGCCTGATAGGCACAATATCATCTTCAATGTAACGTACCGCCGGAAATAGATAGGCCAAAAGACAGACCACAATGGCCAGCACAGATGAGCCAACAAACATCAACGCCATCCCCGAACCAGGGCCTGTTCCCACCAGCCAGCCAAACACAGGTGCCAGAGAACCGTTGGCGGCCATCGCTGGTTCCATGACCTGGTCGGCCAATATGCCGCCCAGCAGATAGCCGGCAGGCAAGAAGGTGTTTGTAAGCATGTTGCGCACCGAGAAGACGCGCCCCTGCATTGCCTGCGGAATTTTGGTTTGCCAGATGGTTTCCCGGCTGCCACCCAAAATAGGAATCAAGAAAGCACCCAGGCCAGCGGCAAAAATCCAGACTGGCAAAGCGCGACCAACGGCCAGAGGGATATCACCCAGCAAAAAAGAGAAGGCGACACCCAGCAGAAAGCCATGAATCTTGCGCCGGGGACCACCCCAAATACTCATGACTATTCCGCCCAACACTCCGCCAATGCCGATGGCGCTTTGCACACTGGCTAAAGCCAGCTCGTTATTCCCGGTGCGGGCCAGAATCATGGCTGGCATGATAGACAACCAGGTCAGGGCGGCAAAAAAGTGAATGAGGGTAGAGATGCTCACCAGTGTAAAGAGCCCTTTGTGGGCCCAGATGGTTTGGAAGCCAACCCGCAATTCTATCTTAAACGCAGTTCGTGTTGAGCCTGAGGCAGACTCGGCAACCAATGGAATACGCACAACCAACAGCGTACCAATGGCCACCAAAAAGGTCAGCACATCGACGATCATGACGCCGCTTAGCCCAATCCAGGTCAGACAGAGTCCGCCCAAGGCGGGGGCAATGATCTGCGAGCCAAAGTCCGCCATAGAGCGCAGCCCGTTGGCACGGCCGTATTGATCAGCCGGAAGCAAGGTGCTCATGACGGCCGTATACGCCGGAATCTGGAACGACTCAAAGGCACCGGCCAACGCTTCGGCCAGATAAAGATGCCAGAGCTGTAACTGGTTGGTGGCTGCCAGCAGCAGCAAAGCAATCGTCATCAGGCCGGCACCCAGGTCAGAGAAGATAAGAACCTTGCGCCGGTCTATCCGGTCTATCCACACGCCGGCAAAGGGACTGATGAGGATCATTGGTAAAAAGGCAGCGAAGCCCAACAGAGCCACGCTGGTGGCACTGCCCGTCTGCTCATAAGCCCAAATTAACAGGGCAAAGCGCGTCATGGACGTACCGATACGGGAAATTAATTGGCCAAACCAGATGGTTAAAAATGTTTTCATGAGATTCCTTCCTGATAGCTGGTTATGCAGTCTCATCATGCCAGAAACTGGCGACGATTCCCGCTGGCAAAAGGGGTGATTTGGCGGTAACAGGTGTAGGGGAAACAACCTGTCAAAAGTTAGGTGTTTCTTGGTCTTTTGGGCAACGTTCGCCTAAGATTGGCCGCACAAAATGAAGGGAGGCATCATGGCAAAGATTTTGGTTTGTGGGCACAGCAACATAGAAACGACGGTGGCGATAGAACAATTTCCTATCGAATACACCCCGATGCGCTACCCGTTTTTTGGCATTCAAACGGCCGTTGCCGGGGTCGGTTACAACATTGCCAAGGCGCTCACCACGCTGGGCAGCCCGGTGAACTTTCTCACGCTGGTGGGCAGCGACGTGGCCGGGGAACAGGTGCGGCAGCAGGCCCAGGCGGATGGCCTGGGCGCAGATTACATCGTTGCCGGGATGCCACAAACGGCGCAGTCGGTAATTTTGTATGACAAAGAGGGTAAGCGGTTGTGTAACACCGATTTGAAGGATGTGCAGGAACGGCCGTATCCCCCCGACCTGTTCCAGCAAGCATTACAAGAGAGCGATCTGGCTATTTTGTGCAATGTGAACTATGCACGGCCGTTTCTCGCCCAGACCCAAAACGCAAATATCCCCATCGCCACCGACGTCCACGCCATCGCCGACATAGACGATGAGTACAATCGCGACTACATGGCTGCGGCCACCATCCTCTTCATGAGTCACGAGCTTCTCCCCCTGCCCCCGGAGCAGTGGGCCAAAAAGCTGCAAAATGAATTTGGTACCGAAATTGTGGTTATTGGTCTGGGTGCCGCAGGCGCGCTGCTGGCCGTCAAGGCCGACAACTTCTGCGAACGGCTGCCCGCCGTGCAAATCCGCCCCGTCGTCAACACCATTGGCGCAGGCGATGCTCTTTTCGCCGCATTCAACCATTTCTACCGCACCAGCCGCAACCCGTACACCGCTCTGCAAAAAGCCATCCTCTTCGCCGCCTACAAAATCGGCAGCGACGGCGCAGCCGCAGGTTTTCTAACTGAAACAGCATTGGAGGAATTGGGAGCAAAAAGTGAAAAGTGATAAGGGTCTACTTTTTGCTTTTCACTTATCACTTTTCACTCAATCACCGTTTCACCCTTGCCGCCTGACCGCGTAAATCGACAAAGATGGGATGCAGGCAGGTGATCACCTCGGCCATGCGCTTGCCAATTTGGGCCTGGTGGGCGGTGGTGTAGACATCGACGGGGACAACTTCGTACACTTTGGTCCAGCCTTTGTCCCACATTTCCGCCTCAAATGATTCGCCCAACGTATCCTTAATTTCAAACAGGTGGCGGCGAAACCCTTGCAGCAAAAAGCGATTGAGCTGCTTGTCGCCAGACTCAAAGTGGAAGCCAATTTCCCAGGCGTCGCGCCGTGCCACGCGCGACAGTTCATAGTGGAGCCGCGTTTCACCAAAGTGGAACTGCACGAGCCAGCGCCACGGCTGCCGCACCTGGATGGTTTGCAGCTTTTTTGGCAGGTGGGGAATCATTACCTCGGGCAGCGTTTGCAGGAATTTCTGGTAAGGCATCGTTTTCATCCCGGTCAGTGTAGTAAATCTCAGGGAATTCTGCAAAATAAACAGCGCGACTCCAATCCCTGTGATTTACCCAACCAGAACACGGCCGTAAAACCACCCCGCCTCACCCCATTTTTTCACGCAATTTATGCGTGGGTACTCCCCAGAATTGATTACAATGGAAACCGGTCAACTATGTTCTGCCCTACAATAGGTCTATTCCCTTGAGATCGAATCTGATCCAGAATACAGTTGACGGCAATGTAAAGTAAGTTTCTGCATTTCCCCGGAAACTTTCGCGAGAGCCAATAAGCTAACAAGTAGTTTCCGGGAAATAATAAGCAAAAGAGTACCAATAAGTCAGGGACGTACCCATGAATAATCAACTGATTGAAAGACAAGAAGCCCGCCTTGCCGCTTTGTATGAAGTGAGTTCACAGCTGGGCAAGTCGCTGGACCTGGGCGAAGTATTAAACCAGGTCATGGATTCCATCATCCAGCTAACCGGTGCCGAGCGCGGCTTTCTGATGCTGTATGATGCCGAACAGGGAAAATTGCAAACCCGTGCCGCCCGTAATTTCGACCAGGAAACCATCGAATCCGATGCTATCAACATTAGCAAAACCGTCATCGAGCGGGCTATCCAAACCGGTGAAGGCATCTTGTCCAGCAATGCCCAGGAAGATGATCGCTTTTCCGGCCAGGAAAGCGTGGTGGGCTACCAGCTGCGCTCCATCATGTGCGCGCCCTTACGCGTACGCAGCCAAACCCTCGGTGCCGTTTACGTCGATAATCGCCTCTTCAGTGGCGTTTTTGAAAAAGACGACCTCGGCCTGCTGGTAACCTTTGCCAACCAGGCGGCCATCGCCATTGAAAACGCCCGTCTCTTTACCCAAACCGATCAAGCCCTGGCCCGCCGCGTGGAGGAACTTTCCCTTTTCCAGCGCATCGACCAGCAGCTTAATCGTTCTTTAGAGCTCAACCAGGTGCTGAGCCTGTCGCTCAATTGGGCTATTGCCCTGACCAACGCCGCTGGTGGTTCGATTGGTCTGTTTGAGGATGTCCTCAGTGAGGATACCGGCCTGTTAAATCGGCCGATTGGCCAGATTTTGCGCCTGATGGTTTTCCGAGGTGAAGAAGAACACAGCGAATCCCGCTATGTAGAACTGGACCATCCCATTGTGTGCCAGGTAATGAAAAACGGCCGTTCTGTGCTCACCCGCAACGTATCTGAAGAAGAATCCGTGGACGGCACTCCGGCGAGCGTTCAACTGGCCGTGCCCATCATACAGGACGGCGAAATTTCCGGCGTTATCACCCTGGAAACGCAGCAAAATGTAGAAATTAACCGAGAAGATATTGCCTTTGTAGAACGATTGGCCGACCGGGCAGCGGTGGCCATTAAAAATGCCAAGCTGTATGAAGCCATCCAGGCGGCCAACAAGGCCAAAAGCGACTTTATCTCCCTGGTGGCCCACGAGCTGCGTGTACCCATGACCTCGATTAAGGGGTACACCGATTTGATGAATGCCGGGCTGGCCGGGCCGTTAAGCGACCAGCAAAAGCAGTTCCTGGAAGTCATTCGCCGCAACCTCACCCGAATGAGTTCGCTCATTAGCGACTTATCGGACATTAATCATATTGAAAGCGGCCGTATGAAGTTTGACCTCAAACCGTTTGACCTTCGCGAGGTGGTGGCCGACGTGGCCGACAGCCTGCGCGAGCGCATCAGCAACCGGGAACAAACCCTGCACATCGAGATTGAAGATGAACTGCCGCCGGTTTTTGCCGATGCCACCCGTGTTGCCCAGGTAATCTCTAATTTGATGAGCAACGCCAACAAGTACACGCCTGAAGGTGGTGAGATTGTGGTGCGGGCCTGGCCCAACGGCCGTTCCGCCTACGTCAGCATTCAGGATAACGGGCTGGGCATCTCCGAAGAAGATCAGCAAAAATTGTTTACCCAGTTCTTCCGCGCCGAGGATCAGGCGGTGCGCGAGCAGCCTGGCTGGGGGTTAGGCCTCTCAATTGTGCGCCGCATGGTCGAAGCCCAAGACGGCGAAATCAGCTTTGAAAGCAAAATAGGTGAAGGGAGTACATTTACTTTTACGATTCCTTTGGCTAATATGGAGGGAGCAGATAAGGTTAACGAGAGCACTGCGCAATCGTAGCAAACCACAGAAAGCCGTTTGAAAAACGAGACGAGATGTCTCTGCGGTTTGCTCAAGTAAAAGCCAAATTCGAGATCGGTTTATTGCAAAAAGTTTTTGGCTTTTACACAGTGAGGAAGGTTAGACATGGAAGAAAAGCCACTGGGATTAAAATTGTTGTTAAGCTATGAAGTAGAAGAGATCAATTTGCAAGCATACCAGCAGTTTGTGATGCAGCGGTACGTGCCGGCGATGCAAATGATGGGCTTCCAGGTAAGCGAAGTGTGGCACACTGCCTACGGCAGCGCCCCCAACCGGCTGGTTGGCTTTGTTTGCCGCGACCGCCAAACCATAGATGATCTGCTGGAAAATGAGATGTGGCTGACGCTCAACAGCCAGCTAGAGCAGTACGTAACCGATTTTAGTTACAAGGTTGTGCCCTACCAACGGGGTGTTTTTCAAATGTGACGAAAGATAGTAAAAGTGATAAGTGAAAAGTAAAAAGTGACAGATCATCTACTTCTTACTTTTCACTTTTTACTTTTCACTCACAACCCTCCCTCCAATGAAAAAACACAAGCTCCTGTTGTACGATCAAATGAGCCGCCGGATGCGGGGCAAGCTGCTGTGGCTGGGCCTCACGCTGCTGGTGTTGGCGGTGGTTGATCTGGTACGGCCGTTCCTCGGCACGTACTGGTATCTACTCTGGCTGGTGCTGGGAGTGGTGGCCATGCTGTGGGTCTACTACAGCATCTTGCTGCGCCGGGCCGGCGTGGTGGTCACGCCAGGATATCTGCTGTTGCGCGGGCCGTTTAAGCAGGTGAAGGTTAGTTACGGCCGTATCGACACCGTCACCTCCACCCAAATGAGCCAGCATTACGACTTTGACGCACTCAAAGCGCGCGAGCGCAGCCTGGTAAGGCCGTTCATCGGCGCAACATGCACCTTTGTTAACCTGAACAGCTGGCCCAAAGCGTTCAACCAGCGCACCCTCTGGTTCCCGCGCCTGCTGTTTGGCGTGCGCCGCCAGGGATTGCTGCTGGCCAGCCCCAACTGGATGCAGCTCAATCGGGACATTGAAGAAGCCCGGCGTAAGTGGCACGACGACCGCCAGGGGAAAAAGAAAAAAGACGGCCGTTCCCTCGCCGCCCAAATCCTCGACCTTTAACTTTTATACCCCAATCGTAGCCTAAACATCACCCAGACATCCAGACACACGCCCGCTAATTTGCCACAATAAAAGCTGAGAACTTGTGGAGATACGGCCGTTTCCCCCACGGCATTGGAGCGTGAACCCGTGAAAGTGAACTGCTGGTTAACCGCCTGTCTATTGATTTTATTGACCACTACTGCCTGTATCGCACCACGCCGCACACCACCCGTCGTCGTTAGGCCGGTAGCCACAGAAGTGCTGCCAACCGCTTCGCCAGATAGCCATCTTGTCGAAGTAACGCGCGTAGTCGGCACGGCCGAACCGACCGCCACCCTTGCCCCCTGCACCCCGCTGCTTGAAGGCATGCGTCTCACCATCAGCATGGCCGAAGAAGCGCGCACTATTTCGCTGGAGACCGAAGGACTGCTACCGGAAGATAAGCCGATCATTTTACTGAGCGGCCAATCGCCCAACCACGGCAGCGAACTGGAGCTAACCCTGGCAAATCCTGTGGGTCCAGGCGGTCGTCATCAGATACCAATGTACCTGGGCGAAAACGACATCGTCAACTGGTCTGGTCAAATCATCCACCAACGCGGCGCAATCTGCTTCGAATTCACGTTCCCCCTCACCCGATAGTACTGGAAAACGAATAAACAGAAAGGATTTACGATGAAACAGTTAAAATGGATATTTATTCTCTTGATCACAAGTCTGCTAACTGCCGCCTGTACATCCACGGCTGATCCAACAACGCCCACCGCAGGAACCACACCCACCCTGGAACCAACCGGTCAAACGCTACCTACAGAGGCTGCTACGGCCGTACCCACGCCAACCACCAAAACGACCGAACCAACGGCCGTACCCAACACCCACGACCTCCTCACCATCGTGCAAAACACCCTGCCTGCCAACGCCTTTGAAAGCCTGGCCGTGCAGCCGCTGCACATGGGTGATGGGGAACAGCCTGCCCTGAGCAGCTCAACGGCGTTGAGTTCGCCGAAGGGGCCGTTATGGGCCGTCCACAGCCAGGGCTTCCGTAACTTCGATATCGACCCGGTGCCCAGTCACTTTATCGCCCTCTACACCTGGCAAAACAATAACTGGCAGGAACTGGCTTATCAACAGCTAAACGACCTGGACGAAAACAGCGTTGGCCCTGACTACATTGCCGAGCAAGGTGTCATCCAGGTGGATATCGATCCGGCCACCGTCTGGCTGGCCATCGACGGCGGCGTGGGGGCCCACGGCGGCACCTTCCAGCTGCTGCGCTTCGACGGCACCTCCCTACACCTGGAAGTGTCAGCCGGCAGCGCCAGTCCTGGCGTCGGCTACCTGGAAGATTTGAACGGCGACGGCACGGCCGAGGTAATCCTGCGCCTGCACGATTTTTACGTCTTTTGCTACGCCTGCGGCGTGCGCTACCTTAACTTTGGCGTACACAGTTGGGATAACGACGCCGAGCAAATGGTTGGACGCACCCTTCAGCCGCTGCCCCAAACAGCGCAAGATCATCCCGCTTACCAGCCCCACAATCGCGCCATCGAACTGGCCAACGCGGATCTCTGGCCCGCGGCTCTGGCCCAAATTGAAGAAGCAGAACGGTTGGCCGGGGAAACGGCCGTTCTTACCCACGCCGCCATCCTGCAATGGAACGCCACCCTCATTCGCCTCTACAACCAGGCCTACCAGGCCGAACTAAACCACGCTCCCTATCCCCTGCTCACCAACATCTTCTACGGCGATTACGCCGCCGCGCTGGACATCATACGCGGCTACAGCAGCGAGCAGTTATTCAGCCCCACGCCGTCCGTCACGCAGGGCACCTTGGCCGAGGGCAACGAGCAGTGGCTGGCCAACTACATCTTGCAGCAAACTAATGCCGCCATCGCCGTCCAGCCGGAACTGGCTGCCGCTTACTACTTCCGCGCCTGGGCCACCTCCCTCAACAATCCCGCCGATCCGCAAATTGGGGCCGATTTGCAGCAGGCTGCGGCGCTGGCTCCCGATGAACCGTTGTTTAGCCAGGTCGCCCTGCCCGCCGCCAATCACATCCAGTTTGGATCGGGCGAAACGGCCGCAACCATCACCGGCCAGTTAGATCCTCAAGGCATCGATGTACACGTGCTGGCAGCGCAGGCCGGGCAGCGGATGTCGGTCATGCTCACCGTGCCGGATGACAATGCCCGCATCACGGTGCTGGACGACCAGGGCAACTTTCTCAATGGCCAGCAAACCTCCACCTTTTGGCAGGGCGATTTACCGGAAACGGGCGATTACGTGATTCGAGTAATTGGTGGGGAAACGGCGCCTTCGGCGGGTTCAGGACAGGCCGTTTCCTACACGCTCCAGATCATCATCCCCCAGCGCATCACCTTTGCTCCCGGCGCAATCTCCGCCACGGTACAAGGGGACGTGGCCGCTCATGAATCGGACGACTACATCTTAGCCGCCCAAGAAGGCCAAACGATGACCGTGGACATCACCTCGCCCAACGACAACGTCCTACTCACCATCGTCGGGGCCGACGGCATTCCGCTGAGCAACGGCCTGATGTCCGGCGCCACCTCCTGGCAGGGCCAATTACCCGCCACACAGGATTACACACTGCGGGCCATCGGCACCCTGGAACCGGCCAGCTACACGCTCACCGTCACGATTGAGTAATCGCGAACCCAACCTCCCGCAGGTTTGCTTAAAAACCATCGTCCTTTCAGAAACCTGCGGGAGGTTTCTGGCAAAGGACAAAATTATGAAATTTCAGGAAACTGTTTGGCTGTGGTTCAGCATCGTTTGGCTGTTGGCTGCCTGTGCTTCAAATGAGGAACAGCTAGCGGTTACCGAGCCTGCACCTACGGCAACGGCCGTTCCCGCCACCACAACACCCTTGCCCAACACACCAACGCCAACAGCAACGCCTGTGCGGGAAACAGCGGTGCCCACCCCCAGCCCGCTTGAACAATCCGTTGCCGCTGCCGCTAAAATCACCGAGGGAGACTGGTCGCCTGACGGCCGTTACTTCACCTACTGGACCCACACAGCAGAAGAAGCCGACGTCTTCATGCCCGGTGATTTCTACATTTATGACACGGAACAGGAACAAAGCTGTCCTTTTGCCGGCTATCGTACCGGAGCCACCACCTGGAAACGGCGGCATTTGTGGCTGCCCAATGGCGAAATTCTTGTCTTTGGCGATGAAGACGTTGTGGCTTTCCAGCCTTGCAGCAATGATTTTGCCTTCCTCACAGACCGTTTTCCTGAGCCAATTACCCGTGTTGTTACCGCTGTACCCAATCATTCCCACTTTTTGCTCACCAGCGAAAACGGTTATTGGCTCTATCAGCCTGGAGGGCACCAGGTGCAGCCGGTGGCGGAGTTTAGCCAGGGCATGGATGGGGGTGCGGCTTTTTCGCCAGACGGCCGTTTTGTAGCCCTCAACGGCGATGAAGGCGGCAGCTACCTGCTCGATGTAGCTACGGCTACGGTTTCACAAATTGCCGAGTGGACGTCACCGTTAGGTTTAGGTGGTCTTGGTGCCCCTGAATGGCTGAGTAATACGCAGTTTGTTATCGTCACCAGCAAAGATTTGGGTCCTTTGCTTATTGACCTGAACGGCACTATACAAAATATTGGGCTGACTTTTTTTGACAGGGCCACAACATCAGAAAATGCCGTATTTGCATTACGGGACGATGCAAGTGGTCATTTTCATTTGCGTCTTGAAACATTTGATGAGGATACACCCCTGCGCCTTTACCATTCAGAAATAGATGAGCATGAAGCAATTGCCCTACCAGGCACACACGAATCTTATGTCTTCACTCCGGCAAATGAGCATTGGCTTTTGCTCCGCGCGTACACCGAGGACAATAGAACGGAATTATGGGTTCGCCCCATTGATCCGGTCAACAGCCTACCCCAACGTCTGGCTGCTCACGAGGAAACAATTTACCCGCGGGCTGCTCCGATTGGCGATCATGCTGCCGTTGGCTATAGTAATAAAATTGAAGTTTTCACGCTCCCAGACGCCACACTGCTGGCCAGCTACGCCGTTGCCGAACAAACCATTTATCCGCTGGGCTTTTCGCCAGACGGCCGTTTCCTGGTCTTAGAAGCTGTCAGCCCCGAGGGTGGAGAAACCCTGTTCATCTTGCCGGTCAATTCGTCGTAAAAAGGAGGCAAATTGTGAAGCAAAAACCTACTCTTGTGATATTTATCTTCTTGCTGCTGCTTTTGGCTGCCTGCAGCGGTGTTACAGATGAAACAACTTCATCTCCTGCAACTATCAGCACCATTTTTTGGGCAGTGGCCGGATTGATGGCAGTGGGCATAGGAATTTTCTTGCCACAATTTAATCGACTGATGGGTATGCCCGATCAGGAGGAACGGTTCACCGTGCCTAAATTTAAGCGGACGGCGGAATTGAACGGCCGTATCGCCCGCGCCGTCCTCATCCTCCTGGGTTTTGGGATGCTGGTCAACGGCATTGGCCCTTACATTTTGCCGCCTTCGGTAGTAACTATCGCTGGCTACACATTGCTGGTCCTGGCCTTTCTGGGCATTCTGCTCATGATCATCATCACCACCGGTAACTGGCGTGTTTAAAACGCCGGGGAACAAAATCAAACACTCCGTCGTTATATGTCTGTGAGGCCGAGGCAACCTCGGTCTTTTTAATGTGTAACGAAAAGGAGAATACAAACGTGAAACAAAAAACGATACTTTTACTGCTACTACTTTTAGCCCTGGTGGCCTGCACGCCTTCCGGGGGTGAACCGGCGGCATCAGACAATCCCGCCACAGAAACGCCCGACCTGGATGCGCCCGTCAGCTCCGATGATCCCACAGCAACGCCTGCACCTGAGGAAACTGTTGATTTGGAAAACGTGACCATCGATGATGCCACGGTTGAATCCATCGACGTTATGATTCTGGAATCGTTCCCAGTTCAGGTTCACGTCAACGTCACCGGCTACCTGGGCGATGGCTGCACCACGCTGAACGACATTGAAACGACGCAAGAAGGCGATACGTTCCTGGTGCATATCACTACCCAGCGCCCA
This sequence comes from Anaerolineaceae bacterium, assembly GCA_002699125.1. GTDB lineage: Bacteria > Chloroflexota > Anaerolineae > Promineifilales > Promineifilaceae > Leptofilum. The sequence goes on along the minus strand of PABI01000142.1, from coordinate 7,315 downwards.
ACCGATGCGATGTGTACCCAGCAGCTGGTGGGCTTTGAGGAAAATGTAGCCCTGGATGTTGAAGGCTTGCCCGCCGGCACCTACACCGTAGACGTGAACGGCGTCACCGACACCTTCACGCTGGATGTGGACAATGTAGCTCAACCGCTGCCCGGCACCGATGAAGAACCAGCCTCTGAACTGGACCTGCCCGATGAAGATGTAGCTGACCTGCTGCGCCTGACGCTGGAACGGGCGCTGGTAGACCAGGAAATTCCCGACTACGCGCTGCTGGCCGATCAGAATGAAATTGTCCTCTCCACGGAAAATATCAACCCGGCCCTGCTGCCCGAACTGGACGGCGTAAGCCTGGTAACAATGTCGCCCGAAGAAATTCAGGCTAAAGCCGATGCCGACGGTGATTTCCCTTATCTGCGGTTCCAGGGGTTTACGGCCGTTTCCGACGATGAAGTCAACGTTTCCCTGGGCAGCAGTTGGGCCATCGCCGCAGACTCCGACATGCTCTACCTGAGCGGTGGCGGCTTCACCATCAACTACACCCGCACTGCCGACGGCTGGACCGGCGAAGTAACCGAAGCCTGGATTTCGTAACGCCTGAGTGCCAACAAGCGTATTTTGTTAGCTGAGGAGGAAGCATCCTCAAATGCGTTCTGGCCAGAACCGTTCGCATTTGAGAATGCTCACTCCTCAATTAGCGGCTTACTGTTTACGTATACCTGGAAGAATTATTGATACACGACGAGGCCTGAGCCTGTCGAAGGCCGGCCTTCGACAGGCTCAGGCCTCGTTTGGCGTTATAGGTTATCAACAAAAAATCCGACCACCTATTGTTTACCGCCCGATTGACATCTGCCAAACGGCTGTGCTATTCTGCGCCGGAACACCTTGAAAAACGCAGACAAGCACAGATTTCCTCTTTTAACCCTCTTAACTCTCTGTGCGCTACTTCGGCTACACTCAGCACAAGTCTGTGGCTTATCTCCAACCCTCAACAAAAGGAACTCGCGATGCAAACCATTGATTGTCTGAAAATTTTGAAAGAAGGGCTGCCCAGCAGCAATGTTGAACCGCGTCACATTATCGTCATTGGTGCGGGGATGGCCGGGCTAACGGCCGCTTTGCTACTGCAAGAAGCAGGCCACACTGTCACTATTTTGGAGGCGCAAAATCGGTTGGGCGGGCGCGTCTACACTTATCACGGCTTTCCGGGCAAGATGTATGGCGAATTTGGCGCGATGCGCTTTCCCCGCCAGCATAAGCTGGCCCAGCATCTTATCCACGAGCGGTTCAAATTGGCCACACGGCCGTTCCCCATGTTCGATGAAGATACGTTTATTTATGTCAACGGTACCTCCCTGCGGCGCAGCCAGTTCCACCCGGACAAGGTCGATTACAACCTGCCCACCCACGAAAAAGGCAAGCTGCCCGATGAACTGCTCAAGCAAGCGATCCAGCCGCTTATTGACAAAATCAATGAGCCCGGCGGCTGGGATTACCTGGTGAACCATTACGACAGCTACTCGCTCATCGACTACCTGCGTGAAAGCGATCTGAGCGATGGTGCCCTGGCGATGGTTGGCCCGCTGCTCAACCTGGAAGGCCGCTTTCACTTCTCGCTGGTTGAGTGGTTTTCTCACTATTACGAAAACGTCTTTGGCGATCTGGTTTACATCGAAGACGGGGCAGATGCCCTGCCCAACGCTTTTGTGCCCCACCTGCAAGCCAGCATCCGCCTGGGGGCCATCGTGCAAGAAATTCAGCAATCTGACGACGGCGTGACGATTCATTTCAAGGACCCCAGCGACTATACACAAAGCGTCAGCGGCGACGAGTGCATTCTCACGGTGCCCTTTAACCTGCTGCGCCACATGGAAATTGGCGGGCTGGATGTGAACAAATGGTACACGATTCGCAACGTGTATTACGGCCGTGCCCACAAAATCTTCATGCAGTTCAGCGAGCGCTGGTGGGAAACCAAATACAACATCTCCCACGGCGTCACCGTCACCGATCTGGCCATTCGCAACGTGGTCTACACGCCCGCCGGGCAGGACCCCGCTTACAACAAGGGTGTCATCATCGCCTCCTACGCCTGGGGGCAGGACAGCATGGCCTACAGCATGTTAAGTGAACAGGAACGCATTACCCAGGCGCTGCAAGATTTATGCAAAATCCACCCGGAAGCGCGCAATACGTTTGAATTTGGCATCTCCCATGATTGGTCGCTGGACCAATATGCCGGGGGGATTGGCCCACTGTTTCGACCGCATGAGATGAGCGGCCGTTTCTACGACAACATCGTCCGGCCCGTCAACCGCATCTGGTTTGCCAACGATGCCTGCGACCGCCGCCACCGTCGCTGGATCGAGGCGGCGATTGTGGCCGCCGTCAAAAACGCCTTCGCCCTGCACACCGGCCTGCGCAATGAAGTACCGCTGGATGTACATGAGTGAGTTTTGCATCACGCAACAATCCTATGTAACCATTTCCGTGTGACTGCATCTAAACAAAAAGCGTGGGTGAGAAACGGCCGTTTCCCCCACTTCTCATTAAAAAGCCACAGAGCAAAAAGAGTGGATTGAGAAGAAATATCATCCTCATAAATCTCTGTGTCCTCTGTGGCCAATCTTTAAATCAAACTTTTTGTTACGGAGATAATTCACATGGAAATGATCATCGACTTCCCCGGCGGTGCCCGCGTAGACGCCCACTTTGGCCCCTTCACCGTCCCCACCGACCAACCTTCTTACAACGGCATGGCCGCTGCGCCAACGCCGTTTGCCACCTTTTTAGCCTCGATTGGCACCTGCGCCGGCATCTACGTGCTGGGTTTCTGCCAACAGCGCGGCATCTCTGCCGAAGGCGTTCGCCTGGTGCAAAGCTTGGAGGTCAACCGCATGACCGGCATGGTCAGCAAAATCAAGCTGGACATCCAGCTGCCGCCCAACTTCCCGGAGAAATATAAAACGGCCGTTATCCGCGCCGCCGATCAATGTGCCGTTAAAAAACACTTTGAGAACCCGCCCCAATTTGAAATCCAGACTAGCATCGCCCCGGAGCTAGTGTCCGTCTAACTTTTCAAAAGAATGGGACACAGACTAATATAAAAAATCTGTGTCAATTTGGGTCTTATTTAAAGATCTGGCCACCTCTGGGAAAAAGCCAAAATTAAAGGCAACCTAAACCCTTACCTGGGTGTGGTTGCCTTTTTTGCTGCCTCGGGATAGAGTGTCTCTTATGACACAGATTGATCCTGAAACAATCGTAGACGAATCCGAACTTATCGCCAGAATCCAGGCGGGCGATAAATCTGCCTGTGATGAATGTATTGCTTTGCATTCACCCGCACTCAACAGGCTGCTGCTGCGTCTGCTGGGCAATGAGCAAGACGCTGAAGACGTGCTGCAAGAAACGTTCCTCAACGCTTTCCGCGCCATCGACAGCTTTGAAGGACGCTCCAGCCTGAGCACCTGGCTGTACCGAATCGCCTACAACGCCGCAATGATGCGCCTGCGCCGCCCCAACGCGCCCACCGTTTCCGTGGAGGAAACGCTCAGCGAGACCCCTGGCTACATCCCGCGCCAGCTGTTCGACTGGTGCTGTCTGCCCGAAGAAACTTATGACAGCGAAGAAGTGCAAACCGAACTGCGCCAGGCGATTGCCGCCATGCCGGAAACATTGCAAACGGTGTTCATGCTGCGGGAACTGGAGGGGATGAGTACAGAGGAAACGGCCGTTACCCTCGATATTTCCACCAGCGCCGCCAAAGTGCGGCTGCACCGCGCCCGCCAATGGCTGCGCGACACCCTCGGCCCCATACTGGACCCCGACAACAATGGCCAACCTTCGCCAACTTAAAATCTTTCTAAAAGCTTTGCCTGTCATTCCGACCGGAGGGAGGAATCTTTCTACCTCGGCGTCGAAAGATTCCTCGTCGCTTCGCTCGCTCGGAATGTCATTGCGCGGTCTGGTTCTTTGCTTAGCAGCCATTCATCAGCAAACGCCCAAGGGCTAACAGCCTTTAACTGAATCCGCATTTCCCGCGCGCCATAAACCAATTTGTTTTGCATCACCTGCCCGGTCTGGTGCAGCAAGTGGAGCATCGGCTTATTGGTAGGCAGCACAAATGCCTCAAAAACATGGATGCCCTGAGCAACGGCCGTTGCCGTAAGCTGGTGCAGTAACTGCTTGCCCACCCCCTGTCCCTGATATCTGTCTTCGACTAAAAGGGCTAATTCAGCCGTATCCGGTGCGGAAGCAATGTAATACGCCAGGCCAACAACGGCCGGATTTTTCCCGCCAATAGCGGCTACGATGGCACGGCCGTTTTCCCCATTAAGCTGGCAAATCTGGGCAATCTCCTGCCGGGTGGGCACCCGCGGGCTGTGATACCGGCTAAAAATTGTCTGCGCAGAAGACCGCTCGTGCATTTCCACAATTAGATCGACATCCTCCGCCTGCACTGGACGAAAGATGAGAGATGCCAGGTTGGGCCAGATGGCCTGCCCGGTATCGGGCCAGGTGATGATGTCTGTGAAATAACGGATGAACTTCGGGTTGATGGTGAACCAATCCATGACTTTTACCTCGTGGAATTTGCAGATTGGTTCAATCCTTCGGCCATGCTCAGGGTGGGCCTTGAAGATTGGGCCAATCTGGCCTGAATGAAGCCTAAGCGTAAGCCTTAGCCTCTGCAGCCTGTTCGCGGCGCTTCTGGCGCTGGACCTGGCGCAGTTGGGCAATGCGCTCGTCAAATGTGCTGTTTTCGTAGATGTTGCTGACCTGTACTGCGTGGAAGAGTTCCATTAATTCTTCAGTGTGGCTGGCAGGACGGCCGTTTGCCAGATTAACAAAGGTAAATTCCACCCAGGCCACTGACTTGATTTGCCGGCCGGTGGCATCCAACATGATCCCTTCCACCACCAGCTTGCGTTGCGTGGTCCAAATGAGCTGCGTTTGAATACGCACCGACTCCATGAGCATCGCCGGCAGCAAAAAGGCGATCTCCGTTTTGCTCACTACCCAGTTGCTGTCAATTTCTTGCCCCACGGCAAAAATGTTGAAATCGTAATGGGCCTGCAACTGATCGGTGCGGGCGTTCATGAAGTAATCGACGTAGCGCGCGTTGTTGAGATGGCCAAATGGGTCGCAATCCTGAAAACGGATGACGGCCGTACTTTCCAAAATCTTGGGCAAAACCGTGTTTACTACCATAGCTTGCTCCTTTTTTAAGACCGTTCGGTCTTTTTTTATTGCAAAAAAATTTCTAGCTCTCGGGCAAAGCTAGACTCTGCAGATAGTTGGTTAGATGGGCAATAGCCCGATCCATGTAGCCATCATCCTGGTGCAGTTGAGTCAACATGATGGCCCCTTCCAAAGTAGAAATCAACAGGGTTGTCACCGTCTCCACATCTGTATCTGGTTTAAGCTGTTCGCGGTCAATGCCCAGCTGTACAATTCGCCGGATAAAATCCTGCCACTCGATCATCGTTTCGCGGGCGCAAGATTGTAGCTTAGAATGGGTATGGCCCGCATGGACGGCCGTATTCACCACCGGGCAGCCCCCTTCCAGAGGTGAGCCCCCGGGAATCTTCTGAAAAACAGCCACCACCGCCTGCAATCGGTCCACCGCATGGTATTTGCCTTTGATCGCCTGGGCAAACGCCTGCCGCATCAAATCCACCGCATATTCATACGCCTGCACTGCCAGGTCATCCTTGCTCTTAAAGTGGTTGTAGATGCCGCCCTTCTCCATGCCTGTCACAGCCATGATGTCTGACATCGACGCGCCGTAATAACCCCGCTCGTTAAACAGTTGGGCCGCTTTTTGCAGGATGTATTCTTTGGTTTGTTCACCTTTGCGCATGGTTACCTCATTGAGACCGTTCGGTCTGAAAAAGAATAGCAGGGTTACGGCCGCTTGTCAATCTCCAAAACTTGAAGAAGCATCTTGACGCAAAGGCGCAAAGTAACAAAAGGAGCAAAGAAAGGAAAAGTCTTTGCATCTTTCCCCCTCTGCGCCTTTGCGTTAGGCATCTTCCAAAAAATAATCAAGGGTTTTGAGGCATAAGGGGGCGGATTTGAACAAACCATTTTTCAAGTCCTTCCTCCCGCTCAAATCGTTCTTCAAGTAAAGCCATTGCTTTCAGACTCAGCTTTTTTCCTGTCTCATAAATGCCAGTAACCAACTTGACTGTCGGCTTCATCTTCTGCCAAGTCATCGTCTGAGCGAAGCCAAGTACGGCCTCGACACTGTCTAATAAAGAGCCGTTCCAATGCTGTTCTAAAGCACTCCACACACGTTCGATAGGATTGTACTTGCTGTGATACGGTGGATAGTAGGCTAAGCGAATGGTCAAATCAGTCTCGTCAGCAAATTGTGTCATTCTATACATGAATTGTGTCCGTCGACTATGATTTTCGGGGCCATTATCCTGATACAACAAAAGCGTTTGCACTTGGGGCTGTTCCATCTGAATCTGTTGCCAACAATCAGTGATGCAATCGGAAATGAAATCACTGGTCACGCGCCCTTGGGTGCAATAGAGGTAGAGCCGATTGTGGTCGGGAAGAAGAATGCCATAAGGGGTCATCGTTTCTTTGGCTTGGAAATCATGGTCAGCCGCCTTGATGACGAGGCGGTTCTTCCCTTTACGACTAAATTGACCTATTTTGACCGTTGCTTTAGCGTCCAATGACATTCTTAACACCATTTCATTGCCAGCGACATCCTTTTTCAGCTCGGCTAATCTTTCAAAGATAGCGTCTGTTTGGGGAATTTTTTTTCGGGCTTACTTTTCAGCACGGTTCGTAGTTGATAGCCTAGCTGATTCAGTTTAAGGCCAATGGTCTTGGCGGTGGGTAACGCTTCTTCCCTGTATCCTTTTTGGATAACTAACTGTTTACGTACTTCTTCGGCACTCAAGCGTGTATAGAGCTGATTCGTGCGGAAGGTGGCATCTATCTGGCTTTCGCTATCGACGATTTCTTTTATATCGCTCAACAGCTTTGGCAGCTTTTCTTCTGCCTTTTTCCGCCCTCTTTGATTGACGGCATCTAGGCATTCGATCCCTGTTCTGAGTTCATGTTGTCCTTTCCGAACCGCTCCCTCATTCCAGCCGAATTCTTTTTGAGCAAAACTCATGCCGCCTCGTCCTAAGCTTTGCACGACTCGCGCCATGAACAATCGTTTTTGATGCCCTTTTAGCACTTTTGCTGTTTCGATAAACGTTTCTTTTAGTTCAGGTGTTACTGCTTTTATTATTCCCATCCTCTTATTCTATCTTTTTCCTCGTTTATTTCTCGGAAACCGCCT
>PABI01000141.1 GCA_002699125.1 Anaerolineaceae bacterium | reverse complement strand
TGACCTGACCGCTCACGGGATGTTTCACTTCACCGCTACCGGCGTTGTAGATGATGAGTTCGCGGGGATCCTCGCCGTTCTTGCGACCGATCTGCGAGAAGAACGCGGAGAACTGGTAGTAGTCATTCATCGTCCAGCGGTCGAACGGATGGTTATGACATTGAGCGCATTGAATCCGCATTCCCATGAAGACCTGCGCGATGTTCTCGGCAGTTTTCAAGGTATCCCGTTCTCCCTGGTAGTAGTTGGTCGCGGCGTTCGAGAACGTTCCCCCGTTGGCCGAGATCAGTTCACGGGTCATCTGGTCGATCGGTGTGTTACTCGCGATCTTCGCCTGCAGCCAGTCGTAGTACCGGAGCATTGACTTATAGGTCACGTTGTTGGGAATGGTGCGAATCTGCAGCAGTTCCGCCCATTTCATCACCCAGATTTCGACAAACTCTTTTCGTTCGAGCAATTCGTCGATTACGACGGACCGTTTGTTGGGATCGTCACTCGCCACGAAGCTTTTGTACTCTTCGACGGTCGGCAGAGCTCCAACGATGTCGAGATAGACCCGGCGAAGGAATTCTTCGTCGGTACAAAGCTCGGAAGGATAAATCCGCAGCTTCTTCAGCTTGGCGTTGACGTGTTCGTCGATGTAGTTGTTCTTGGCAAGTTCGGGGGCTTCGTATTCGAGACCTTTCGGCAGCACGATGAAATGCGAACCCACCGTATGGGTATCGAAGCGTGCCATGATGAAGGCTTCGCCCCGGGTACCGGCGGTCACTTCCCCTTCCTGGGAGACCTCCGCGGACGTTTCGTTGGCCGAGATGAAGAACGCCAGATGCGTGACGTCGCGGCTTGTTCCGTCGGCGTAGTTCGCGCGGACGGTCAGTTTCTGAGTGGAACCTTCACCATCCATCACAGCCGAAGGAGGATACAGTTCCACCGAGGTGACGGCGGGAACTTCACCCGGATCATTTACGGCGCCCGCTTCAAGCCAGCGAATCAATGTCTGGTTGAGTTCGCTTTCGGGCGCGAATCGCTTTCCACCGGTGTGGGGGACAGCGCCGACGGACTTCTCAACCAACAGGCTTTTTTCAGGCTGGGCCAGGTTGATGCGGCGGGTACTGAGCTCGTGAGTCAGACGGAAGTGGTCCCCATTCGGGTCGAATCCGAACAGTGACAACCGAAAGCCATCCTTACCGCGGGCGGCACCGTGACAGCTACCCGTGTTACAGCCCCCCTTCATGAAGACCGGCATGACATCGAGTTTAAAACTGATTGCCCGATCCTCAGCCGCCTTTTCGATTTTGACGGGAACTTGCACCGTGATCCCGGCATATTCGACCGCCAGTTCTGTTTCACCATCAGCTTTGGGATAGACGGTGTAATTTTCGAACTTCGCAAGGTCTCCATTCGCCAGGTTCCATTTGGCCTCGGCGGTGACATCACGGGTGATGCCGTTCGGATAAATCGCCTGCACGATAACCGACTGGCGGTCGCGCGATGTCGTCAACGCGACATTCGCCGGAAATACTTTCACTTCCGACGGTGCGACTTCGGCAGGTTTTTCTGCTGCGGGCTTTTCTTCGGCCGGCTTGGGCTCCTCGGGTTTTGGTTCCGCCGGTTTCGCTTCTTCAGCCGGTTTGGCTTCCTCGGCCGGTTTCGCCTCTTCCGCGGGTTTGGCTTCCGCAGCGGGAGCGGGCTCCTCGGCCACGAGAAGATGAGCGGAGAGGACGAAGCAGGTGAAACTCAATCCACACAGAAGCGTCAAGATCCGTTTGTAGTTCATATCAAACAACCTGTTTTCAAAAATTCAGGAGTGTGCAGTTTTGGGAATGAGGTTTCGATTCGGGAACCAGTCAAAGCTTCGCGATGGGTCTCATCGCGACTATTCTTCGCCACTTGCGGCGGCCGCGGCGGCTTTCGCCCGTTCTGCCGCTTCGAGTCGCAGTTTTTCCAGTCTCGTCAGCCGTTTTTCCGGCATCGGTTCCGGTTTGGGCTCTTCCTTTTTGGCGACTTCGGCCGGCGGAGTCGGCATGGGCATCGGGGCCGCTTCTTTCGGCGGCGGCAGTGGTTTATCCACACGTAGTTCCGTCCCACCCACGTTATGCAGAATCGGTTCGTTGTTCTGCGTGATGATGACCCGGCAGAAGATGTTCTTGTGGGTCCCTTCCGGGCTGGTGGCATCGGTCGTCAGCTTGAAGACCAGTTCTTCCTGCCCCGCCTTGATCGTCGATTCGGGCGCGGTCACTTTGGCCGGCAGACCGAGCAAGGTAACCTGAGCTTCTCCTTCGAACGGCTTGCCGTGTGTAATTTTGCAGAAGATCTCAGTCTCTTTGCCCTGTTCGACCGCGGCCCGCTCCATCGCGAAGTTGATGAACGGTTCGGCCACTTCCAGGTTCGCCAGTTGCGACGACACCCATGCGGTTCCGTTCACATCTGCCGAGCCGAGAGCGAAGATCCGCCAGGTTTTGATTCCGGCGTTGCCATTCGCGTTCAGCGGATAAAGAACCTCGTTCTGACCTTCGGGGATCGTCACCGAGCTCGTACCCCCAACTCCCGGCGGGAGATAAGGAACGATCACGTTGATCGGAGCGGTGAAACCTTCTTTACGATGCGCGACGATCTTCAGCTGCATGGACCCACCCTTCACGAGGGGAACCTGCGGTTGCACGATCTCGAGCGTGTACGGCAATTCTTCGACGATGACCACAGCGAGTTTGTAAACGTCTTTCCACGAGTAGAGCGATTGCCCCGGATCGGCGATGACGTAATCAGCGCGGTTTTCAAACCCACCGGAAATTCCGGTTGCCGGGTCAGAATGTTTGATGCGGAAATCAATCAACGCGCCACCGATGGGAGCGTCAGCCGCGGCTTCGAAAACAACCGGCATAGTGTTCTGGTTATCCGGCATCGCTTCCGCATGCATCGTGATGCCCCCGGGCAGCCCCTGCGGGTCGAGCACGAGTTCTCCGCTGAAATTCTGGCGGGCGGCGGAGAAGACGGTACCGAATTTGTTGCCGCGAGCGACATAAATCTGCTGGCGACTCTGCGAGTACCGCGCGACACGCGGAATACCGAGCGTCACCGATTTTTCGACGGGAGAAAACTCAACGCGGTAGACGAAGTCCGGTCCACCACGACGGAGATGGTCGTAGACGCCGAGTACGTATTCACCATCTTCGGGGAAGGTGAAGCGGAAGTAGCTGTCCGGTTTGCGGGCGTCGTCGTCCGACGCGAGCGTCTTGCCGTTGATGTCGTAAACCGCCATCACCGAGTCGAGCGGTGAACGGACGCGGCGAGCGAAACATTCGATTTCGTACGTTTCGCCTTTCTTCGCCGAGAATTTATAGAAGTCGATATCCCCCTCTTCGGCGATGATGCCGTTGAAGGCGAGCGGTAATTCGACGGGACTGGCCTCGGCAACCGCGTTGTTCGGTTCGACTTCAAACGCGTTGGCGTGCGGGAACAGCCGGAACGGATTCGGTGTCGGCGCGATCCCTTCGGCGGTTTCGAGGCAGATTCCGAAGTCCTTGTTCGGCTCCGTGGGTAGAGTCACTTTTTGAACGACATCGCCACCGGGAACTCCCAGGAAGGTGACCTCGGTCTCTTCACCGATCTTGCCGCCGGCGGGGAAAGTCGCGAGCGGACGGGGGAAGTTGCCGACATGGAGAATATAACGACACCCGCCGTTTCCGCCGTAAGAGCTTTCACGCACGGCGATGGTGTATTTGCCATCTTCAGGCGCGACGACCGAGGCGACACGGTCCTGCAACGCGAGGGGAGAATCGTCGGCGGAAGAAAGTTCAAACCGTTTGCTGTCCATGATCGCAACATAAGGATCGAACATCGTATCGGACAAACGCATGCCGAGAACTTCGGCGGAGATACGCTCCCCCTGCTTCGCCTCGACGACGTAGTAATCGACATCTTCATTCTCGACGACACCCTGGACCGTCGTATTCATCGCGATCGCTTGCGGCGCTTCGAATTCACTGTTCGGCTCGGCTTCGCTAGCCAGGGGGAGAGCGCCGACATGGAAGGTATGGTATTCGGAGATTCCACTGGCCGTCCGCACGTGAGCGACATGTTCACCCAGGCGACAATCGGCGGCAACTTTCACCTTCGCAGTCACCTTGCCATCTTCCGGTTTCAGTTCGATGACTTCGAAACCCGAGTCGTAGAAGAGGATTTCCTGAGCGTCGGCGAGCCGCGAACCGTGGAAGGTCATTTCCACTTCCTGGGCGCGGGGAACGGATCGGGGCGTAATGATCGACAATCCGGGCGACGATGCGTGAGCGATCGAAGTTGCCAGCAGACCGGCGGCGATGACCAGCAGCAGCAGCTTGAATTGAACGAGGCAGAGCAAAGCGGAGTGAGGTTTGACGAAACTGAGCGTATTCCGTTCAGGCTGCGACATCATGAATTACCTTGCGGGTAGAGTACTCGGTGAGCAAATGACGTTTTCGCGGGTAGGATACAGGCGAAGGAGGGAAGAACACGGGTCGGCTGCGAAAGCCAACCCGGTTCTTGAATAAGGCAACTGTCCGCGGCTTAAGCCAGCAGGTCCTGCCGGACTTTACCACCATCGACGATTTCAATCGGACGATCGCCCGGGGCCATCAGTTCCTTGTCGGAAACGATGCCCAGACAGTGATAAATAGTGGCGGCCCAGTCTTCTACGTTCAGCGGGTTATCTTCCGGTTCGCTGCCGGTGGCGTCGGAGGATCCGTAGGCGACGCCCCCCTTCACACCGCCACCCGCCATTGCGACGGAGAAGACTTTCGGCCAGTGGTCACGACCGGCGGTACCGTTGATTTTCGGCGTCCGACCGAACTCGGAAGCGACGACGACGAGGGTCTTGTCGAGTCGACCCCGCTCGGCGAGATCACGAATCAGCGCGGCGTAGGCCTGGTCGAAGGCAGGCATCTGATTGTTCATACTACCATGAATGTTGTCGTGCATGTCCCAGCCACCGTAGGTCAGGGTGACGAAGCGGGAACCCGCTTCCACCAGGCGACGGGCGAGCAACATGCGGGCACCGGCCTGATTGCGACCGTACTTGTCGCGAATTTCAGCCGACTCCGCTTCAATATTGAACGCTTCACGTGCTTCCTGCGAGCTGACGAGGTTGTACGCCCGCTGGTAGAAGGTATCGACCGCGTCGATGGAATCGGATTCTTCCTTGGCGGTGAAGTGATCGTTGACCGCGTCCAGAATTCCACGACGACGGGTGAAGCGACTGTCATCGACACCGTTCGGCAGGGTCAGGTCACGAACACTGAAACCGTTGGCGGCCGGGTCGGAACCGAGGCTGAACGGAGCGAAGGACGAACTGAGGTAACCGGTACCGGCGAACTCGTTCGGCTGCCCGGGAATACAGATGTACTGCGGGATGTTGTTCCGCGGTTCGTACTCGTGCGTGATCACACTTCCCATACTGGGAAACTTGAGCGCAGGACTCGGGCGGTAACCCGTGAACATGTTGTGTGTGCCACGTTTGTGAGCCGCTTCGCCGTGCGTCATCGAACGGCAGAACGTGATTTTGTCGGCAATCGTGGCAGTCTGCTTGAGGTGTTCATTCACGCGGATGCCGGCAACATTCGTTTCGATCGAACCCATCGGGCCGCGGTATTCCACCGGGGCGAACGGTTTGGGGTCGAACGATTCCTGGTGAGCCATTCCCCCGGGGAGGAAGATGAAGATCACCGAATCGGCCGAGCCGTCGAAGCTTTCGTACTGCTTGATCTCGGCCTGTGCCTGACGCATCTTGAAGAACTGTCCCAGCGACAGCCCGATACCGCCGCAAAAGCCAACATGCAAAAACTCACGTCGCGAGGGTAATCTGAACATGCAATGAACTCCTTAGGCTGTTCTCGTGTTCGGCAGCGTTGAATTAACTGTAGGTGTAGAGTGACTCTGTATGGGTTCGAATTCGACCGGGGAGACGAATTCATTCTCGAATGCGATCTTAGACACCACACTGCTTGTCTATGATCATACCCCAAAAGCACCGACGATGCGCTGTACAGAAGGCGAAGAGTACAGAACTGTCAGATGAGTGCTGGGGTGATAATCAGGTAGCGGCTGGGGCCGGCAACTAATATCCGTTAACGGGATTGAGAATCGTTCCTCAACGGAATGTCTGAATCGAAGCGCGGAAAATCACAGGGATCTTAACTCGCGCTGGGGGTTAACAGTAGTCGGCAAACGGTCATCGGCATCGATTTCCACACTTCGATCTGCTCGACGGGGGGAAATGGGACGCCATCCGGTATGTATGAGGCAGGAGAAGAATACGGAGGGAGATAAATGCGGGGTAAGTGACCCGACAGATCAAAACAGGAAACCTATTGACGCTGTCAGTAATAGGAGGGAGCGTCGACCTCAGGCGCGGAATGAAAACGGGATGTCTCGGAAGTTGGAGACCTCGTGAATTGCCCTGAAAATCGAACGCATAAACAATCACTTGTTAATTATGAGACCCGTTTGGGCCTTGAATGTCAAGAATCGAATCCGTTGTTAATACAAATTTGTATCTAACTCCCTTCTGTACCCGATTTATTGGGAATTCAGGCGTTTCGGGCATGCATCCTGCGGTGCGAAAAATCGCTCCGACGGAGTCAAACGGATTCGACGGAACCCCCTTGCCATCGGGAGAGTTCGCTACAGACGGCGCGTCGTGACATCTGAAGTCGCTTCACATTTGGGCGCCTCAAAAAAATAACACCCGCCGTGGGGCACGGCGGGTGTTATTAAATACGTATTCGCAGGCGAACCTTCAACAACAAAACTTACTTCGCCAGTTCGCTTTCGATCGCCGAAACGACTTCGGGGGCATCCGGTTTGGTCCGGGTGCGGAACCGCTCGACGATTTTACCATCTTTGCTGATGAGGAATTTCTCGAAGTTCCATTTCACCGGGCCTTTGTCATCGGCATTCGAAGTCAGGTGGGCGTACAGGGGAGCCTGCTCTTCGCCATTCACCTCGATTTTGGAGAACATGTCGAATTTGACGCCGTAGTTCTTCTCACAGAACTGGGCGATCTCCGAATCGGAACCCGGTTCCTGGCTGCCGAACTGGTTGCAGGGGAAACCGAGCACGGCGAGACCCTGATCGGCGTATTTCTCGTGCAGAGCTTCGAGCTGTTCGTACTGGGGAGTTGCCCCGCATTCGCTGGCAACATTCACGATCAGCAGCACTTTACCTTTGTACTTGCTGAGGTCGACCTTTTCGCCTTCCAGCGATTTCATTGTCTGCCCGTAGATCGGGCTTTCTTCTTTGTCGGCAGCCTGAGTCATGCTGACGGCTCCTAACATCAAACCACATGCCAGTGACAGTACGAGGGAAAACTTGATCATGCGAAATTTCCTTTCACGGCCTTAATAGGCGGAATGCATCTGTGTGCGAAACATCTCTGGGTAAATACGACCATCCCGGGATAGAAGATATTGCGGCTCCGAACGGGCGGAGTAATCAGCAGCCGACGAGCGACCACCAGCAAACCGGCGGCGCTCGCATCAGTATCCCTTTATCAGATAATAGACCGGTACGAAATGCAATCCATAATCAGTTTAAACTTGATGAAGCGGAACGACGTCCACGAACTGGACGTTCATCTCCAGTGAGCCCTGAAATTGTTCACCCCTTCTTTGGAAACAAGACTTCCGCTCCCCTGCCCTGCTGGATGAGGGGGACATAGTTTTCCAGTTCTTCGCGGGTCGCCGGGTCGGTCAGGTCGACGACGACACCCCGCTCGGCTGACAGGTACGCCGCCATCGTCAGCCGGACGATCTCCAGCCCGTAGTTCCAGTCGAGCAGCGGAGCCTTTCCGGCACGGATCGCCCGGATGGCGTCTTCATTTTCCGCATTGTACCCGTAGAGATCGGGCTCGTTCGGTTGGATCGCCAGCAAACCACGTGTCGATGTCGACTTCTCGAGCGCGGTCTCCACATCGGTCAGGCTGCTCGCTGCTTCATCGCCGATGAAGATTTCGAGTGGCGAACGCAATGTATTCATCTCAAAGGCGTAACTCGCGCCGAGGCCATCCAGCGACAGCCGCAGCCCCTGTTTGTCGAACATCCAGGAAACCGTGAACTGGCTTTTGACCCGCTGTCCTGTCTCCGGGTTTTCGTAAGTGACGATGCCGGTCGCGAAGTCCTCCGCCGGAGTCCGACTGTAATCAACACCGAACTTCTTTTTCAGCTGTTCGCGAAAGCGCGGTTGTCCCCACTTGAGTAACGACAGATCCGCCTGCACCGACACCGGTTTGAGGAAGTCGACCGGTTTGCCCGGCGGGGTCAGTGTGTACCAGCCGACGGCAAGGCAATGACACCCCATGTCGGACATCACTCCCCCGCCCTGCAACTCCGGAGTCCAGAACCAGCTGTTGTGCGGCCCGGCGTGCTCTTCGGAGGAACGGGTCAGCACCGGCGGGCCCATCGTACCGATCACCGGCGCGAGTTGATCGCGGACCGCCTGCACCGAGCTCATGTGCAACTGGTTCTCGAAGTAGACGGTCTGCAGCTGCACCGACTTCGCGAGTTCGATGAGTCGCCTGGCTTCTTTCAGATTGCGACCGAGCGGCTTCTCGCAGATGATCGCCTTGATCGATGCTCCTTTTTTGATCGCGGCGACGATCCGCTCCACCGTTTCCACGCGCGTGAAGTTCGGACCGAAGACGGCCACGACATCGACATGCGGCACCATCTCTTCGATCGTTTTGTAGATCGCCCCGCTACCCAGGTGATTTTCTTTGATATACGCCGAGAGCGTTTCGGGAGGACGTCGGGAAGTAATCCCCTCAATCGACAACCCGCGAACCTGTCGCATGGCCCGCAGTTGAAATGCCGTAATAAATCCGCCACCAATAATGCCATATCGAAGGGGTGCATCGTTCATGAAAAGTGTGCCTGCCGGGATAGACTGATAAACTGGAAACTGCGCTCAGTTTACACAATCCCCCGGACAGCAGAAAGCAAACGGGGATACGGCGCGCCGCGATCCTCCATTTCCGCGTCGCGACGGACTGTCGTGTTTCGAATGCGAAACGTATTTCGTTTGAAATCCGTCGCTCGTAAGCCACACAACAACTTGGAATAACTCGTTTTCAATTACGGCTGAGTATGTTTACGATACGCGGCTGACCTTGCATATCCCACCACCCTCAAAGGACAGGACTGCTTCAAGCTGATAACCGGGAAACCTGACTTCAGACCATTCACCCTGATCGTCAACATCCCACGACAGTCGTTCCTGCAGCTCCAAAAGAATACTTCCTGCATTCGAGGAAAGACTGGGATCTCCTACAGTGAACCTAAACGTCGTGGGGTTATTGTTGTACACGGCAGTCAACATCTGAATGAACCACTCGGGAACATTGCTGTCAATCAGGCAGTCGTATTCCTCAAGAATCGTTTTAATCTCACAATCAGCATCAACTTGCTGGGTAATAAAATTGGCTTTATGGATGTCTGTCAGTAACTGCAACAATTTCATTCGATGTCACCTCAACCAGTTTCAAAACCGTAAAAGTACTGAACCGTTTGGCCTGTTGATTGCATCGTGATGTCTCCTGAAAGGAGACTCAACAATGGAGATGACGATGGAACTGTATCCGTCACTTGAACCGTAACTCTTCGTGTCTAGCAGCCCGTTGAAGATCCTAACTTTACGCCGCGACCGATGACTGGTTTTCGAGCGGGGGAAAACAGGTTGCGCGGGGGAAGATGCGGTTGATGAACCGAAACAGTCGCGGAATGGCGCTCGCCCGCGTCGGAAACGGCACCGAAGCGGTCACACAAAACCACAACAACCCCCGAACCGCTCCCTGCAGGCCCCGCGGACTGCCATATCCGAACAGGGAACGCATCAGTGTCCCCAGGTTCCGACTCGCGGCCTGCAGCAGGTAACGCTTGTTAATCTTCTCGAAGCCGCGTAACCACGTTCGCCGGCCGCCCCCCGTCTCGCAGGTATGGGCGAAACTCCGTTCCACTTTCTCACTCCGTGCGCGTTGCAAGCGCTTCCCTTTGGCGCGCCGCATGCGTTGCCGGTTATTGATCACCGCCCGTTCGTGCTCTGCCGGTTTGTCGACCCAGACTCGTTCATACT
>PABI01000140.1 GCA_002699125.1 Anaerolineaceae bacterium | reverse complement strand
GAATGTCGTCGACCCGTTCGTTTTGTACTTCTACTTCTGCCATGCACAGAAGTTTAGCCGTATTCTGTTTTTAAGGTGAGTTTATTGTCGAAAGACAAGTAATTATTCAAGTTATCAGTTTTTTATCTGCACTAGGGAGACGACACCAACTGTCGTTGACCACCATGAATTAAAATGGAACGCTGATTTACCTGATTCCCATGATCATCTTTATCAGGCTAATGTCGTGGAGCGACCGCTTCGCGTACAGGGGAATCTGCGTCCTATTTTCACAGGAGACCAGGGATGAAAATAGCTGTTCCCACTCAAGAAAAATCAACGGAATCAACTTCTAATTTAGCCAGCCTATTCCGTCAAAATATTCAGACGTATGCCATTATTTTGGCGCTGGTTTTTATTTGGGTATTTTTTGCCTTTTTGACAGACGGCCGTTACCTCAGCGCCCAAAACTTTTCCAATCTATTTCGCCAGATGACGGTGACCGCCTTCATGGGCATCGGCATGGTGCTGGTGATTGTGACCGGCAATATTGACCTCTCGGTTGGGAAGCTGGCTGGTTTTGTGTCGGTTGTTGTGGCGTATTTTCAGGCGGAAATTTGGACCGATATTATCCCCAATATGCCTATTGTTGCGGCTACCCTGTCCATTTTTGTTGGTCTGGCGGTTGGTTCATTGTGGGGTGTACTGCAAGGGTACATTATTGCCCACTTGAATGTTCCGTCATTTATTGTGACGTTGGGCAGCATGTTCATCTTAAACGGCGCGATTCTATTGGTGACGCAAGGCAAGACAATCCCGGCCAACCAACCGGGCATCGCTTACATTGCTCAAGGCTATCTCAACAGTTGGGGTGGGTGGATATTGGCTGGGCTGGTTGTGGTGGCGCTTTATTTTACGACCTTGCGCAGCCGCCAGCGGAAGAAATCACACGGCTTTGACCTGCCCAATGCTTATCTGGACTATGGTCTGACAAGCTTCTTCGCTTTGCTGGTCATCGGCTATGTGTTTGTTGTCAATCGGTACAATGGGGTGCAAATTCCGGTGCTCTTGCTGGCCATCGCCTCTGTCATCTTAACTTACATGGCGATGAACACGCGGTTTGGTCGCTACGCTTATGCCATTGGCGGCAACCGGGACGCTGCCCGGCTGTCTGGCATCAATATCCGCAACAACATTTTTTTGGTCTTTGTGCTCATGGGCTTTCTGTGCGGGGTGGCCGGTGTGGTGTTGGCTTCATATGTGGGCTACGGTACGATTGCTGCCGGTCAGGGGTACGAACTTGACGCCATTGCCGCCGCAATATTAGGCGGCACGTCTACACTTGGGGGCGTGGGGACGATTTGGGGGGCATTGATTGGCGCACTCATCATGTCAAGCCTTTCCAATGGGCTGCAACTGCTGAATGTAGCGCCTTCCTGGCAATACCTTTTAAAAGGTATTGTCCTGGTTTTGGCTGTTTATGCTGACGTTAGGTTCAAGAGAAAGAGCTAAAGTCGCCGTTATAGTTAGATTAAGGAAAAGTCCGTGTTCGTAAAAATGACTTGGCTGACGGCCGTTGTCTTAATCTTCACCCTGACGGCCTGCATTAACAGTCGAGAGGCAAATGCCCCTCTCAATGAAACCGAAGGCATGATAACCGTTCTGCTGCCCGACAGCATTTCCTCGGCGCGATGGGAAAATGATGATCGGCGTTATTTTGAACAGGCATTTGAGGCGGCTGGTGTGCCTTATAATATCGTGAATGCCAGTGGGGACGCCCGCGTACAGCAGACCCAGGCCGAACAAGCCATTACCAACGGAGCAAAGGTTCTTTTAATCACCAATTTAGACAGCGGTTCGGCGTCAGCTATTATTGCCCAGGCTAGAGAAGCCGGCGTGATTGTTATTGATTATGATCGACTGACGATTGAAGGCCCCGGCGCTGACTTGTACGTTTCTTTTGACAATGTAGCCGTTGGCCGTTTAATGACTGAAACGCTGGAACCTATCATCAATGATCTTGAGGCAGACCCCAAACGAATCATCCAATTAAACGGTTCGCCAACCGATAATAATGCTACCTTGTTTCGTGAAGGTTACTATTCGGTAGCCAAACCTTATTATGAGGCCGGTGACTGGGAGTTAATCAGCGATCAGGCTGTGCCAGACTGGGATTATCAGCAGGCGCTTGTTGTGGTTGAACAAATCTTGACGGCTACCAATGGGGATATAGATGCGGCCATCGTCGGCAATGATCGGTTAGCTAATTCCGTGATTGCTGCTCTGAAAACCCAGGGGTTGAACCCAATTCCGTTAAGCGGGCAAGACGCAACGGTTGGCAGCATTCAAAATATTTTGGCCGGCTGGCAAACGATGACGGTATATAAACCCATCAAATTGCAGGCGGAAGCGGCCGTTCACGCGGCCGTTGCTTTGTTGCGGGGAGCGGATGCGGCCAGTTTAACCAATGAAACCATTTTTAACGGGCAAAATTACGTTCCTTTCATCAAGTTAACCCCGCTGGCGGTTACGGCCGAAAATATCTCCCAAACAGTGATTGCCGATGGGTTCCGCACCTGGGAGGAAATTTGTGTGGGGGAGTATGTGCAATACTGTCCACCAGATCGATAATAGTCATTATTGAAATTACCGTTATGTCAAAATATAATCCGCAGATTTCGCAGATTGACACAGATTAAGGTAAAAAATCTGCAAAATCTGCGTTAATCTGTGGATCAATTCTTATTTCAGATATTGTCTACTATCAACCGATCTTTTGCCTCAGAATGCGTTCACGCATAAGATTTGAGTGATAATCCAACTGTCCAGGGAAAAACTGTGTCTACGATTGATTACATCCGCAACTACCTGCTTAGAATACGTGCTGGTGAAATCAGGTCCCTGCCGACTATTTTGGGCCTGGTTGTCATTGCGCTCATCTTTCAGTCGCAAAACCCAAATTTTTTAACCGCGCGCAACTTCGTCAATCTCATTGTGCAAATGGCTGGCTATACAGTGATTGCCATTGGTGTGGTGTACGTGCTGCTTGTGGGTGAAATTGATTTATCGATTGGCTACGTGAGCGCGGTGGCGGCCGTTTTCATGGTATTGCAGCTGCAGGAACCGCCGGGCTGGCCCTGGTATGCGGCCGTTTCTGTGGCGCTTCTCCTGGCTGCCGGGATTGGCATTTTGCATGGCATCATCATTACCGCTTTCCAGGTCCCTTCTTTTATAGTCTCACTGGCGGCGCTGATCGCCTGGAATGGTACCGTGCTGCTGCTCGTCGGCACGTCTGGGACCGTCATAATTCAAAATAATGTCATTGTGGGCATCGCCAACCACTTTCTTGATCCAGGCTGGGGCTGGGCAGTCGCCATTTTCACCACAACCGCATTTGCCATTTATCAGATACAGCACTGGATCGTTCGCCGCCGTCAGGGGATTGTTGAACTGCCGGGTATTATTGTCTTTTTGCGAATTTTGGTACTGGGTGGCCTTGCCGGTGGTGTGGTTTTCATTTGCAACCAGGATCGCGGCGTTCCTTTTGTGGGCGTGCTGCTGCTCATTTTGTTGACGGGGTTTACGATTCTGGCGGCGAAAACCCGATTTGGTCGCTATGTTTACGCCATTGGCGACAATAAAATTGCGGCGCGCCGTGCCGGTATTGACGTGAAGCGCGTGCTGGTGCTGGTTTTTATGATCTCCAGCTTGATGGCCGGGGCGGGCGGCATTGTTTTGGCTTCCAGGCTGCGCTCGGTGGATACGGCCGCTGGCGGGGGCAATTTGTTGTTAAACTCCATTGCCGCTGCTGTTATTGGCGGAACCAGTTTATTTGGCGGCAGTGGCCGGGTTTCCAGCGTGCTGTTGGGGGCCCTGGTCATCGCCAGCGTGGAAAATGGCATGGGATTGTTGCGCCTGGATGCTGGCGTGCAGTTCATCATCACGGGGTTTGTTTTGTTACTGGCTGTTTTAGTTGATGCCGTTTCCCGGCAGAACCGTAGGCAATCCATTTCCTCATAAAAGGAGTTATTGCAGAGCGTATTGTGCCAAAAGTGGTAAAGAGTCGATTGGAGAAAAAGGAAAGAGACAAGTGAATTTTTACCCTCACTTGTCTCTTTTTTGCTAACTTATGAAGGTGGTGCCCCGCTCGGAGGAATCTTGGGCAGCGGGGGTTGCTGGCGCGACGGTCGTTTCTTAATCACACTCTTGGCCGGATGCATAGCCGCAGCCACAACCTCGTTTACTTTTTCCACCAACACAAATTCCAAATCTTCGCGCAGCTTTTCGGGGATGTTTTCCAAATCCCGCTCGTTTTTCTTGGGCAGGATGAACTTTTTGATGCCCGCTCGCCGGGCGGCCAGCGCTTTTTCGCGAATGCCGCCAACGGGCAGCACCCGGCCGCGTAGGGTTGTTTCCCCGGTCATGCTCACGTCGCGGTAAATCGGCCGTTTGGTAACTGCGGAGATAAGCGCCGTGGCCAGCGACACGCCGGCCGAGGGTCCATCTTTGGGTACGGCGCCTTCCGGCACGTGAATGTGGATGTCGGTTTTTTCGAACAGGTCGCTGTCGATGCCCAGTGCCTCCGCCTGGCTGCGGGTGTAGGTGAGGGCGGCGCGGGCGCTTTCTTGCATCACGTCACCCAATTGGCCGGTGAGGGTCAGGTTGCCTTTGCCGGGCATCAGGTTCACCTCGATGAACATGATGTCGCCCCCGGCGGCAGTCCAGGCTGCTCCGGTAGCAATGCCTACCTGGTCTTCATCTTGCAACATTTCCTGGGAGAAGCGCGGCGGGCCAAGCAGGACCTCTACTTTTTCAGCGTCTATTTTTTGCGGATACGGCCGTTCCTCGGCCACATCCCGGGCAATTTTACGGCATACGTTGGCCACTTCCCGTTCCAGGTTGCGCACGCCCGCTTCTTGCGTGTATTCACGAATGATTGTTTGCAGCCCATCTTCCGTGATTTCCATCTCCAGGTCTTCAAGGCCGTGTGCTTCCAACTGTTGCTGCACCAAAAACTGGCGGCAAATCTCCAGCTTTTCTTCTTCCAGATAGCCGGAAAATTCAATAATTTCCATGCGATCCTGCAAGGCGGGTGGAATTGTGTCCAGGTAATTGGCCGTGGTGATAAACAACACCTGGGAGAGATCAAAATCCAGGTCCAGGTAATGGTCAGCGAATGTATTGTTTTGTTCCGGGTCCAGTACTTCCAGCAGGGCGGCGGAAGGATCGCCGCGGAAGTCGTTGCCCAGCTTGTCGATCTCATCCAGCATGAAGAGGGGATTGCGCGTCCCGGCCCGCTTCATCGCCTGAATGATGCGCCCCGGCAGCGCGCCGATGTAGGTGCGGCGATGGCCGCGAATTTCGGCCTCGTCGCGCACACCGCCCAGGCTGATGCGCACAAATTCCCGTCCCAGCGCGTTGGCAATGGAACGGCCGATTGACGTTTTGCCCGTTCCCGGCGGACCGACAAAGCACAAAATTGGGCTGCGCATCTTGTCCGAAGCGATCTTTTTGACCGCGATAAATTCCAGAATGCGGTCCTTCACTTTTTCCAGGCCATAATGATCGTTGTCCAGCACTTCGGCAGCGTGGCCTACATCCAGGTTGTCTTCAGATGTTTCCAGCCAGGGCAGGGAGAGCACCCAATCGATGTAGGTGCGAATGATGCCCACTTCCGGCGACATAGGCGGCATTGCGCCCAGGCGAGCAATCTCCTTATCCATTTTGGCCCGCACGACGTCGGGCAGCGGCTTGGCAGCGGCCATTTCGCGCACTTCAGTGATTTCCTGGCTAAACAGGTCGCCTTCGCCCAGCTCGCCCTGGATGACGCGCATTTGCTCACGCAGGAAATGTTCCCGCTGCGAGCGATCCATTTCCTGCTGCACGCGGGAATGAATCTGGTCTTCCAGTTCCAACACTTCCAGCTCTTTGGCCAGCAGCAGGCTCACTTTTTGCAGCCGCTCGCCGGGATTAAGCGTTTCCAGTACATCCTGGCGCATCTCGATGGCGATGTTGAGCGTGGAAGCCACAAAATCGGCCAGCCAACCCGGCTCGTCGATGTTGATGGCGAAGGTGTAGGCGTCTTCCGGCATGTTACGGTTGAGCATGACGGTTTTCTCAAACAGGGTGAGGACGGCACGCATGAGCGCTTCGGTGTTACGATCCCATTCCAGCGGCTCGTAAATGACGCGGGCACGCACCCGGATGTACGGTTCCCATTGGGTAAATTCCACAATCTCAACGCGGCGGCGGCCCTGGGCCAAGACGCTGGTGCTGTTATCTGGCATTTTGAGCGCCTTGCCGATGGTGATCTCCGTGCCCAGGCTGTAGATGTCGCTGGCGCCAGGGTCGGCGACGTCGCTGTCACGCTGGGCGGCAACGATCATGTTTTCATCGTTGGCGATGGCGGCTTTAACGGCGGCCAATGAGCGTTCGCGTCCCACAAAGAGGGGCATCACCATTTGGGGGAAGAGGACGATGTCGCGCAGGGGTAGGAAGGCCAGCTCGATGTGGCCGTTTTCATCGGCCGTTTCATCACGCTGGGGAAAGAGATCATCTTCCAGCCCGGGCATGGCGTCGAGTAAATCTGGGTATTGGCCGAAGCCGAATTCTTCGTCTAGGGACATAGGATTTTCCAAAGTTTGGCCACAGAGTTCACAGAGATTTTTGAGATGATTTGCGTGAAGATTGGACCATTTTGTTTTGCCAAAGATTAACATTGCCTGGAAAACGGTTCAATCTGTTGCTCTGTGGCTATTAAAGAGATTGCTGCGTAACTTGGTAATTGAGCAATTGGGATTGTAGACTTTCCCACTGATTTAGCAAATCCCCCACGACGACGATGGAGCCGGTAACACAGATAAGATCGCCGGGTTGGGCCTGGTGCCAGGTGGTGGTGAGGGCAGTGGCCATGTCGGGAACGGCCGTTACCTCAAAACCCAATTCTGCACTCATTTCTGCCAACTCTTCTGGCGTGGCGCTGCGCGGATGGCTGGCGGTGGTGACGGTGGTGTGATGAGCCAGCGGCAGCAAATCGGCCAGCATGTGCAGCACGTCTTTGTCGGCCGGTGCACCAAAGATGAGCCAGAGGTTGTTGTATTTGAAGCTGTGATCCAATGCCTCGTGCAGCTTGTGGGCCGAGTCTGGATTGTGGGCGCAGTCTACCAGCAGCATGGGCGTTTTATCATCACCGGGATGAATGATGTCCAGTCGGCCCGGCCATTTGACGTTGGCCAGACCGGCTTGCATAGCTTCCAGGGTGATACGCGGCAGTTTAGTGTGGACGTGCTGCAAAGCAACCAAAGCCAGCGTGGCATTTTCCAACTGGTGTTCACCGCCCAGTGGCAGGTCAAACTGGGTGCCGTGGGGAATAAAGTCGGGGTCCAGGCTGTGGGTGATGGTGAGCTTTTGCCGGCTGGGATGATGGGGAACGGCCCGCGTTGAGTCCATCGAAACGCCTCCATCATACTCCCAACTCTGCTCCACAATGGTCAATGGCGACTCGCGCTCCTGGCTGATGGCTTGCAGTTTAGCCAGCGCCTCTGGCTCCTGGTTGGCGGTAATGACGGGAATGCTGGGCTTGATGATGCCGCCCTTTTCATAGGCAATCTTATCTAATGTATTGCCAAGCAAAGCCGTGTGATCCAGGCTCAACCGGGTGATGACCGAGACAAGTGGGATGATGACATTGGTCGCGTCCAGCCGCCCGCCCAGGCCCACTTCTACCACAGCTACATCAATGTTGCTGTCGGCAAAGTGCAAAAAGGCGATGGCGGTGAGAATCTCAAACCAGGTGATGTCGGGAAAGTCGGCTTCCAGGGCGCGAATTTTGTTGATTTGCTGAACGAATTGGGGTTTGGGAATACGGCCGTCTGCGTCATCTGGTGTTAAAATACGAATCCGCTCCCGAAAATCTTGCAGGTGAGGGGAGGTGTAAAGGCCAACGGTGTAGCCTGCCGCCCGCAAGGCAAAGGCACACATAGCCGCCGTGGAACCTTTTCCCTTGGTCCCGGCAATGTGAATGGCCGGATACTGCTGGTACGGATTGCCGAGCGCCTCCATGAGGCGGCGGGGCCGGGTATGGTCCAGCTTGCTGGCCATATACCGGTCCTGCTTTTTGGCCTCAAAGTTGATAAAACTGTAGAGGTAATCCAACGCTTCTTCATACGCGTTTGCATCTGCGTTGGTTTGTTGTTCTGTTGGGTTAGTCGCCGAGTTGTTCATATGCTGCGATTGTAACCAATAGTCTTGAATGATGGAAGTAAAGAAAAACAGAATCCGCAGAATGGCGCAGATTGCGCGAGCAGATTTTTAATCTGCGTTCATCTGCGTAATCTGCGGATAAATTGCAGGAGTTTGTGATGGAAATTGTGAGTGTATTGCATCAAGGGCTGTCGAATATGGCCTGGATGTTTTTTTTGGCGATTGGGCTGTGGGGCTTGGTGCGAGCCTTTCGCGGGCAGGAGGTGGACGGCAGCTATTTGGGGGCGGTGGCCATTGGGCAGGGGCTGTTTATTTTGCAGGCGCTGATGGGGGTGATTTTGTGGGTGAACGGCCGTCTCTCTACATTGGCCCGTCCTGAAGTCCACGTCTTGTACGGGGCATTTGTCATCGTCTTTTTGCCGTTTATCTACTTCACTGCGCTGCGCGGCGATGATTCTAACCGGGGGCAGTGGGTGCTGGCTTTTAGCAATTTATTCCTGTTTGGCGTTGCGCTACGTTTGATTACCACCGGAATTTAGGAAAAATAAAAGAGGCCAGAATGAATCTTCTGGCCTCTTTGTTTATTCGGTTGTGTTCAGGCGAGATTACTTAATCTGGCCCCGGATTTCGCCTGGCGGATTGGCGGCGGTGTGAACATTGACGTACGTGTCGCCGCTGCGCAGTGCCGTAAGCACATCAGCTACCGTTGTCCAGCCGCAGCTGTTGCCGGCGTCCGGTTCGGTGATGACGCCACGAGCCAGCAAACCGTCTACAGTGACCGGACCGCCGCTAAAGAGAGTGACACCCACCGGCCCATTTTCCCCGACCGGGGCGCAGTGGATATGGGCGGCCAGCACGTCTTCGATGTCCCGTACGTGCAGCGTGTAGCGCACGGCCGTTTCCCGCGAATTGGCGGCAAAGTTAGCCAGACCGGTTGCCTCTGTCTCGACGGGCGGCACTTCTTCAGCCCCGTTCAGGTCAGCGCGGAAGCTGCGCCGGTCATCGGGCACAATGCGCATGACGACGCCGCTGTCCCCGAATGGGGTGCCGGTGCTGTTAGCCAACACATACAGTTCACCCTGCGTGTCCTGGCCAAAACCCAGCAAGGAGGCGCCCAAATTTTCCTGGCCGGCAATTTGGAATTCTAAAATCTCGTTGTTTTCGTCGAGGTAGAACAAACGGCCGTCATTGCTAAAGGTCTGGGCAAATTCGCCAAAAACGTAATGGCCCTGCAAATTAGCCACGCGACCGCCACGGTAGACAAATCCGCCAACGATGGCCACGCCTTCATCATGGTCATATTCAGCAATGGGGTCGATCAAATCAGGATGGTCCGTGTCGCAGGTGAAGACAAAGCCCGGATCAGCGCCGTTGGGATCAAAGCAGAAAGAGCCTTCCTTGATGTTCCAACCATAGTTGCCGCCGGCGGAAACCAGGTCAACTTCCTCAAGGTCGCCCTGACCCACATCAGCTGCATACAAATCGCCGGTTAAAGAATCAAAGGAGAAGCGGTACGGGTTGCGGAAGCCATAGGCATAGATTTCCTCAACGTGTCCGTCCAACCCTACAAAAGGATTGTCGGCCGGAATGCCGTATTGGCCGTTGGCTGAGCTGCTGCCTGACGGGTCAATGCGCAAAATGGTGCCCAAGATGGTGCCGGGATTCTGGCCGTTGCCGTCTGGGCCATGCCCAACGCCTTCATCATCCCGGTTGCCGCCGTCACCAAGAGAGATGTACAGGTGTCCATCGGGACCAAAGGCGACCGTGCCGCCATCATGGTTGAACTGCGGCTCATCAATGCGCAGCAGTTCGCGGGCGCTGGCGGGGTCTACAACACCGTGGCAGGGATTGGGCACCTGCCATTCGGTAATCACAGCCTGGTGGTTGGCCGTTTCGCCAGCCGGAATCGTAGAGAAGTCGGCCGGACCTTCAACTGGCTGTGAGGTATAGGTATACAGTAAGCCGTTATGCTCATAGTCGGGGTGGAAAGCGGTGCCTAAAAAGCCGCGCTCATCAAATGAGCCGGGGCCAAATGCTCCCAAAGCCACCAGGTGGTCGCTCACGTCCAGAAATACGGATTTTTCGCCGGCCGGCATTTCGATATGCCACAAGATGCCGTCCTGGTCCACGACAAATAGGCCGCCGTGGCAGCGATCAGAAACGGCCGTGCCCCACACCGGTGCCGTTAAGCCTGTCGCAACCGTTTCCAGCTGAACCTGTACATTCCCTTCAGCAATTGGGGCCGGAATGGGATCTTCAACTGGTTCATGATTACTGGCCACAGCGGAAGCGACTACTGTCAAACCAAATAGTAACGTGATTAGCACAATAAGCGATTTTTTACGCATGCTTGTTTTCTCCTTTCGTAGGGATTCTCTATCCTGTTGGTAGCGTTTGCGGATACAAATCAGGCCATATACTTCCTCCGACAGCTTGGTTGGGGCAATGCAGGGTGGGATGTTGTTTGGATATAAAGCGCGGGTTCTATTTCAAGCGTACGGGGAGTAAGCGGGGATGGATTTGTTGCGGCGGCAAAAATAAACGCCTGTTAATCAGGCGTTCATAAAGATCTTTTCAGGTGTATGGGAAAACGGCCGTTACGCTCGCCGTCAAGTTTGGAACCAGAAACCTTCAATGCGGTAAAGCCCCGGTTCAATGATTTCGATGGCGAGGCGCAAAAAGCGGCCAGGGGAAATTTCCTGGTTGGTGGTCTGGCTGGGGTCTACTACGCTCAGGTCAAAGATAGCTTCCAGGCTGTCGGCACGAGCCAGTACGTGACATTCCAGACTGTCATCCAAAAAGCCCGGCGTGTAAAGGTAATATTCGCCTTCCAACGCAACCCCTTCCTGAATGGCCAACGTCTCGCGGCATTGTTCGAGCTGGCTGTTAGACAGATTGGTGGTTTCGGTAGAGGCCTCTGTGCCCAAAAAGGCGTTGCTGGAAACGCCAAAGAAGAAGCTAAAGGCCAGCACGCCCAGACACAGCAGCACAACACAGGCAATGAGTACGGCCGCGATAACGACAACAACTTGATTTCTGCTTTCCTTTTTCATGGATCACCTCTCTGAAAACAGGACGCAGATTCCCCTGATAAAAATGATCATGGGAATCAGGTAAATCAGCGTTCCATTTTTATTCATGGTGGTCAACGATTGTTGGTGTCGTCTCCCTTGAAAATGGCTTCACACAAGGTCGCAAAGACCGTTTTGCGCACTTGGCGGCTTGGCGTGAAATTTGCATTCATGGTGGTGTGCCGCCATTCATGAACTCCTCGGTGTAAGCGGTTTTCTTTTGACTTGCTTAGATAGGTTCCTCGACCATTTCCAGATGCAGTCTGTCGCCTTCGTAAGGATAGTTGGCAGCGACAGTTTCATCTAATTCGACGCCCAGCCCTGGGGCGGTGGGCGGGATGATGTATCCATCTTGCCATTGTAGGGGCGACTTAAGCACTTTGGCGTGAAAGCCGCCCCAGGTGAGAATGCTTTCCTGAATGAGGAAGTTGGGTGTGCAGGTGCTTAACTGGATGTCGGCGGCGGCGGCGATGGGGCCACAATAAAGGTGCGGCGCAATTTGGATGTAATGAGCTTCGGCCATGCTGGCGATCTTTTTGCCTTCCAGCAGCCCGCCAACACGCCCCAGGGCCATCTGCCAGATGGCAGCGGAGCGATGGTGCAGCAGCTGGGCAAACTCATACTTGGTCGCCAGCCGTTCCCCGGTGGCGATGGGAATGCTGGTGGCCCGGGCTACTTCCGCCATCTCGATGGGATTGTCCGGTGGGGTTGGTTCTTCCAACCAGAGCGGATCGTACTTTTCCAGCCGTTTGGCGAGGCGGATGGCGGCAGCGGGTGTCATCTGGCCGTGGGTGCCAAAGAGCAGGTCAGCCCGGCTGCCCACTGCTTCGCGCAGCGTCTTGACGAAATTTTCGGCGTGGTCAAGCGCTTCCAATGAGAGCTGGCGCGGGTCGAAGGCGGAGTAATAACTGACGGGATCGAATTTTACGGCCGTAAACCCCAGCGCCACATATTCCACAGCCCGTTTTGCCGCCAGCTCGGCATCCCGATACACATCCGTTTTGTCCTCCGGTTGCGGATAAATATAGGTGTAAGAACGCAGCTTTTCGTGCACCTGGCCGCCCAGCAGGGCGTAAGCGGGCTTGTCTACTTCCTTGCCGATGATGTCCCAACAGGCCATCTCGATGCCGCTGAGAATGCCCAAAATAGAAGTATCGGGCCGCTGCGTGTAGCCGCTGGAGTAAATGATGCGCCACAGTCGCTCAATCTGGAACGGGTCCGTGCCGATGACGTGCCGCTGGCACACATCCTCAATCATTTTGGCAACGACATGGGGATGGAAGGGGACCGAGTACACTTCGCCATACCCCACCACGCCGCCATCGGTGACGAGCTTGAGGAAGATCCAGTAGCGTCCGCCAAAGTGGGGCGGCGGCACGCCGACAACAAACGTTTCTATGGCTGCGATTTTCATAGACTGCTCCTTTTTGCAGGGATTTTAACGCAAAGTCGCAGAGGCGCAGAGGCGGGGTTCTACGTCAGCCAGTTTAGGCTGATGCCGCGCGTTCTTTTAGTGGTGAAAAATACACCCAAAGAACGGATATGAGTAAACCGGTGCTGGAGATGAGTACGGCCGTTCGTAACCCCAACCATTCGCCAAACAATCCACCCAGCAGTGCCCCAACCGGCAAAGCACCAAAGCCGATGAACAGACCGGTGGCGTTGACGCGCCCCAGCAGTTCATCCGGCGTCAGCGATTGGGCCAGGCTGTCATAGCCGATATTGTAGACCGTGTTGCCAAAGCCCGACACCGTTTGCCCCAGCAGCAGAACAGCTCCGGCTAGCCAAGGGGTGCCAAACGCCAACGGCCGTGCCAATGCCCCAACCCCAATCAGCAGCGATCCCAGCACAACCATGCGCCCCAGGCCAATACGCTTGGCGGCACGCCGGCCCCAGGCGGCGGCACCCAGCCCGGCCAGACTGCCGACGGCAAAAATGACGCCAACAAAAGTGGCGGGCAGCCCCAGCTGAAGCAGGTAGATGATGAGCAGGGCATCGACCATGCCGCCAAAAAGCTGCATACTGCTGTTGTTGAGCAGCATCGGGCGCAGTTGGGGATGGTGCCGGATGAATGACAATCCCTGCCGAATTTGCTGCCAGAAAGACGGCCGTTCCGCCACAAGCGTTGGCGCAGGTTCATCCACCTGAATTGTCCCCAGCAAAACGGACGAAACCAAGAACGAAGCGGCATCAATAACAAGGGCAATCGGCGCGGTAAGCAGCTCGATTAGCCCGGCGGCCAACGCCGGACCGCTTAGCTCGATGAGCGAATTGCTGGCGGAGAGCTTGCTGTACCCTTCCACCAGGTTGTCGCGGGAGATGAGACCGGGCAGGAATGCTTCTTCGGACACGTCGGCCAGCAGGGTGAGGCAGCCGCCCAAAAAGGTGACCAAAATAAGGTGGGGCCAGGTGAGCTGCCCCAGCAAGGTGGCAATGGGCAGCGTGGCAATGAGGATCAATCGTCCCACGTCGGCCAGGATGAGAAGCGGCCGTTTGCGCAGTTGGTCCACAAACGCCCCGACGGGCAGTCCGAACAACAGGTAGGGCAGCGTCCCGGCGGCGGAAAGATAGCCCATTTGCACGGCGCTGGCCTCCAGCGTCACTGCCCCAATAATCGGCAGCGCCAAAAACGTGATGCCGGAGCCAAAGTCAGAGATGATGTTGGCGCTCCAAAAGCGCAGAAAGTTAGCGTGCCGCCAGAGGTTTGCTTTCATGTATTCTTTGCGTCCTTTGCGTCTTTGCGGTTTAATTTCGAGCAGGATGACAATACCACTCGACACCGAATTTCCCACCGATTTTGCCAACCAGATTGCCCAACTGGAAGCGTATAACAAGCATCATTACCGGCCCAATAGCTATTTGCATAAATGGTGGGCGCGGCGTTGTGGCAGCACTTTCCGGCTTATTTTGAAGCAGTTGGTGGCGGCTGAGGTACAGCGCGACTATTATGCACCGGGCGGGCTGTCAGGCAAAATTATCCTGGATCCGATGATGGGCGGCGGCACAACGCTGCACGAGGCGATTCGCCTGGGGGCGCACGTGGTGGGTGCCGATTTGGAGCCGATTCCGGTTTTGCAAGCCCGTGCAACGCTAACGCAAGTTGATTTAGCAGAACTGGAGCGTGCCTACAAGCAGTTTTACACGGCGCTGCGCAAAGCGGTGGCGCCATATTTTCAGACGATTTGCCCGGAGAGTGGGTTGGAAACGGCCGTTAACTACACGCTCTACGGGGTGCAGCGAATGTGTAACGGCCGTCCCGTCATCATGGTCGATTCGCTGGTGCTGCGGGTGGAAACTGACGGTTCTACCATCCAGTTATGCTCACGCTGCCACGCTGTTTTGGTGGATACGGCCGTATGTGGTTGTCCGAACGAGGGTGACAAGCCATCCCTGTTGGAAAAAGGTACAAAAACCTTCGCTGGGGAGCCTGCTGAGTTCGTTGACTTGGAAATTCCTTACTATCAACGGTACGTGCCGTTGGTGCTGGTGACCCGCTGCCCGCGCCAGAAACAATTGCTGTTTAAAGCACCTGACGAACGGGATATGACTTTGCTGGATGAAGCCAATGAGATGCGCCAGTCGCTGCCGTTTGGTCTGGCCGATTTCACTATTGACCCAGGACGCAAATCGCGCCAGCTCACGCCGCGTGGGATTGAAAACTACCTCGATCTGTTTTCCAGCCGCCAACTCATTTATCTGTATCACGCCATTCAATTGCTGCCTCAATTTGAGCCGGAAATTCGTCTGAACCTAGGCTTGTTGGTCTCCACATCGCTGGAATTTAACTCGATGCTGTGCGGTTACAAGGGGAAAAATAAGCGGCGCGCCGGGGCCATCCGCCACACGTTTTCGCACCACGCCTACTCGTTCCCCTACACGGCGCTGGAGAACAACCCAGTTTACCCGCGCAAGGCGTCCGGCACGCTGCAAAAGCTGTTCCAGTCACGCATTCGCAACGGCCGTCGCTGGGCCAGGCAGCCGCGGGAGAGGGTAATCGGTAATCAGTTGTCAGTAATCAGTAAGAAGAAGTTTGTGGAGATTCTAGGAGAGCGTGACTGGGGAGTGGAAGTTGGGGGTGTGGACGGGATGACGCCGGAGAGCAGCCAGCGATTTTTGCTGCTGCAAGGGTCATCGACCCAGCTTGATTTGCCGGATGGCAGCGTGGATTTTATTGTG
>PABI01000139.1 GCA_002699125.1 Anaerolineaceae bacterium | reverse complement strand
TGCTTCTGTGGAAGCTAATCTGGCTCAACAGAATGATATTCAGTCCGATTCTCGTTTTATGTTTTTAAAGAACTTTTCGTGATGTACTTATTTCCTTTTATATTTTGTTGGCGGTGCCTGGCACCTAGGGGTAAGTTGTTGACAATCGATCCTGCTTAGTTTATACCTACCATCTTTAATTTGCGATTGTAGCAAGGATTTGATAAATGGCGCAGGAAAAAATTGATGCAACCGTTCACCTCTTTTGTGGATTGCCTACATCCGGCAAGACGACGCTGGCAAAGGAGCTGGAGCAAACGCACCAAGCTGTTCGTTTTACGCTAGATGAATGGATGATTGCTCTGACTGACCACACGATCTTCGATGAGGCATATGGGGTGATGGTGGAGCAGTTGAAGGAGAAGTTTTGGGATACGGCCGTATCCATCCTCAACCACAACATCGACGTCATCCTTGACTGGAGTCTGTGGAACCCACAGCGCCGCCAAAAGTGGATCGGCCGTATTACTGAACTGGGAGCAGATTATAAACTATATTATCTCAATATCCCGCCGGTGGTGATTCGCCAACGCATTGAGGCACGGAACAACG
The DNA here is from genome assembly GCA_002699125.1 of Anaerolineaceae bacterium. Classification (GTDB taxonomy): domain Bacteria; phylum Chloroflexota; class Anaerolineae; order Promineifilales; family Promineifilaceae; genus Leptofilum. The sequence goes on along the minus strand of PABI01000139.1, from coordinate 71,973 downwards.
ATTTGCCACCAGGTGCACATTGGCTGCCTGTGGATGAGTTGGATCATTTTTTGCCCCTGTTTCAGCCGCCTGCGCCGGAAGAAAACCTGAATGTTGTGGAAATTTACCTGGGGCAGGATGGCCCTATCCACAACCCGCACTTGGAAGGAGACACGTTTTTCTGGCCGGGTAGTGAAGTGGGCGTGCTGCTGCTGCATGGCCTCACAGCCACTACCGCCGAAGTACGTCTGCTGGCCCAAAAACTTCACGCCGAAGGGTATACCATTTCTGCGCCGCTGCTGCCCGGGCACGGTACCAGCCCGGAAGATCTCAACGAAACCACCTGGCATGATTGGGCCTGGACCGCCGAAAAAGCATACCAGCACCTGGCAACGGTGTGCGACCATGTGTTTGTTGGCGGCGAATCGACCGGCGGGGCACTTGCCCTTTACCTGGCGGCGCAGCACAAGGAGATTGCCGGAGTGCTTTGCTTTGCTCCGGCGATAAAGCTGGCCATCCCCACGCACGACATGGTGCGGCTGTACGTGGCCGCCCCGCTGGTGAATTCACTGCCCAAAGATAACGTAGGCAATAACGAACATTGGCAGGGTTATCGGGTGAATCCGCTGCGGGCCGTAATGGAGCTAATTCGGCTGGGACGAGAGGTACGCCGTCTGCTGCCGCAAATCAGCCAGCCGGTGCTGGTGATGCAAGGGCGCAATGACAAAACGGTATCTGAAGATGTGGGCGAGATCATTTTGGAGGGCATCCTGTCTGAACGAGTGGAGCACCATTGGCTGGAACAGTCGGGCCATGTGATTTTGCTGGAGGATGAGCTGAATGAGATTACGGCCGTTACCCTCAATTTCATGCAAAAGGCAAGGTCACACTAAATGACTGCTTTCCCAAAAGCGTCATTGCCGCGAAAGCGGGAATCCACCGTCCGTTCCACTTGTGGATGCCTGCCTACGCGGGCATGACAGCGTCAGGGATTCGCTAAAATTCTAGCCCAACGTTTGTTTGAGAAATACCAGCGTGCGTTCCCAGGCCCGTTCGGCAGCAGCCGGATCATAGGCGTCAGGGCGACTTGGCTCAAAAAACCAGTGGCCTGCGCCGGGGTAGATGTGGAAGGTAGCGGGACGGCCGTTTTCCTTCAATTTCTGCTCAAAATGCTCCCGGTATTCATCATCTTCGTACGGATCGTTTTCAGCAAAATGACCCAGATAGCTGGCTTGAGTTTTGGTTTGTTCTGCCCAGCCAAGTCCGTAAAAAAGCACCACCGCGCTGACGGCGTCTGGTTGGTCGTGGGCGATTCCTACAGCAAAGCTGGCCCCCAATGAGAAGCCGATAACGCCAATCTGGTTGCCCCGGCACCCTTCATGGGCCAGCAGAGCGTCTGCTGCGGCCTTTGTCAACGCTGCCGCGGCGTCTTCATCCATTAACTCACTGTATTTTTCAGCTTCTTCGATGGTGGTGGTGATACGTCCGTCATACAAATCGGGGGCAAGGGCCACAAAACCAGCTTCCGCCAGCCGGTCACACACGCCTTTGATGTCCTCGTTTAGCCCCCACCAGGGATGCAGCACCAGGACGCCAGGTGCCGGCTGGCTATTGGGCAAGGCAAGATAAGCTGCTGCTTCATACGCATCGGTTTGAATTTTCATACGCTTCTCCTTAACTGTATTTTCTGAATTCGACCGCCTCATAATGTGTGGCGTGTGAGTCCCAGCGTTTCAATAATTTTTGGGCGGCATCAGGCACGTAGGCGTGCGTGTATTCCTGGCCTTGGAAATCAATCACGTTTTGCAAGGAGTCGAAGGTCATGATGGTGATGAACTCAACTTCCTCGGCACCATCCCGACGCATCAATTCGATGCATTGATAGCCCGGTATTTTCTTGGCCTCAATGCCTGGAAAAACTTCATTGTGCAGCAGGGTTTGGTATTTGTCAGCGTTTCCCGGGATTGTCCAACCATGCCAGATTCGTTTGACTGCCATTTCAACTTTCCTTTTTGATAAACTTGGATGCTCTATGCATAGCCAGACTTTTATCAGGGCAGAATCAGCTCAAAGCTGCGTTCGCCAATAATCTGGCCGTTGACCTGAATCTGTACCCGGTGGGTGCCGGGGTAGTAGGTGCGGGTGGTGATGGGGCGAATGGGATGACTTTTGGTGACGGTAAGCGATTGGTTGGGTGGCAGCACGGCCGTTTTCAACTTAAACACCTTGCCACTCGTCTGCCCATTGGCCTTCACAAAATGGATGATGAAATCGATGACCAGGTTTTGCTCGTGTGCGGCCGTATTTTGCAGCGTGAAGGCCAGATTGAGTTTTTCGCCCAAACGCAGCGGATCAGGCGTTACGGCAAAATCGAGCAGGGCAACCTGAGGTGGACCGTAGCCCAGCACGGCCAAAGCATCCGGATCGCCGTCTTTGACCAGGGTGCGCAGGGCGCGCTGCACAATCCAGCGCCGTTCGGGGGAGCCATCTTGCCACCAGCGGCGGCACGTCTCAACAACTAATCGCGGATGGTCCTTGGCGATGTCGTTGAGGTGGTTGCTCACGGAGCGGCGCACATATTCAGACGGATCGTCTTTGAGCTTTTCCAGCAGCGCCAGGGTAGAACGGGGATCTTCGATGAACTGATACAGTCGACCAGCCCAGGGCAAGCGGGGGCGGGTGCCTTCGCTGACCAGCCGCCGTACGTGTGGATTTTCGTCTTCGGCCCAGGTGTGCAAAATCGCTAACATTTGGTCCTGGTGGTGGATGAGGAACGGCCGTATGGCAAATTCGGCCGTGTGTCGTTTCGTAATCTCGTGCATGGCTCTCACACCCACCTCAAAGTCTTCCAATCCAAACGTCTCAATGAACTGGGCGATGGGCCAATAATGCCAGCCATCGTTGAACATGCCGTCTTCGCCGCTGAGTTCCGCGCCCAGCGCCGCTTCCAGCACGGCCCAGGCGTGGGCAAAGCCTTCAGGCAAATGGTCGTGCAGCGCCTGGACGAAGACGGTGGAGCGTTCTTTCATTTCCAGCCCGTCTAGCTGCGGGGCAATCTGGTTGACAAAGGCAGTGGCGGGAAATTGGGGGTGAACGGCCGTAATCATAACTGCCATCCGTCGTGCCAGCGCTTCATCGAAATAATCTTTGAATAATTTGTTTTCGCTCATGGAATTATGTAGGTGACAAGTTTTTAGAACCTACGTTCTGATTTTACGCATGCTTTTGCCAAAAGGCAAAAACTGCTCACCAGGTTACGCTTCAAATTGGGGCACGTTCAGGCCAAATTTCATCTACCATTCTCCAGCGTAGCGTGGTGAAAACGGCCGTACCATTTCAGTCGTCAGGGAGTACTTTAACTCAATCAACTGGCGTAGATGCAGCAAATCGTGGGTCACCCAGGCGGCCAGCATGTCACCTGCATGGAACTTGCCCGCCACCGGATGGGTCTCAAACGCTTCCAGATTAGGCTGTTCCAGTTCAGCCAGCCAGGACAGGGATTTTTGCCGCTCGTCCAGGAAGTTTTGCAGCGAGCTGGACAGCTCCCGCTCGTTGTATTGACGGGCAGTGACCCAACCTGCGGGATCGATAGGCGGCCATTCCTCACCGGGGCGATGCAGCAAGTAATCAAATCGCTGCCGGAAATCTTCGCGCTCTTCATCATAAAGATGGTTCACCACTTCTAAAACAGACCAATCCTCCGGGGACGGTTTGATTGTGGCTTGCTCTTGCGAAATGCCGGCTACCAATTCCCGAATCAATTCACCGTTTTGCCGAAGCTGATCCTGACACGCTGCAAAATCCATTTTTTGCCTCCACAAAGCACTTTGTTTGATGGCATCTGAACAAATGTGCTAATTTTACCCGCGTCGCGGCTATTTGACTACCGTTTCAAGTTGTGCGACGCAACCAATCTGGCTGGCAACTTGGTGTTTTCACGCAAAAGGCGCAAAGGGGCAAAAAATTAGACGCTTTGCGCCTTCGCGTGACACTCAGGCATGACTCATCGATAAACTATCCAATTGTTGCTTAAGGGCCACTATTTGGTCGCGTAGGCGGGCGGCTTTCTCAAATTCCAGGTTGGCTGCGGCCGTTTTCATGGCGTCTTCCAATTCATTAATCTGCACCAGAATCTCATCGGTTTGGTAAATGGGGGCGGGTTCGGCAACGGCCGTTTCTGCCTCGCGCACCTTTAACAACTTGTCCAACTGCTTGACGATAGTTTGCGGCACGATGCCGTGCTCGGCGTTGTAGGCCATCTGCAAAGCGCGCCGCCGGTTGGTTTCATCAATCGCCCGCTGCATGGAGTCCGTCACCCGGTCGGCGTACATGATCACCTGCCCGGCTTCGTGGCGGGCGGCGCGGCCAATCGTCTGGATCAGCGCCCGGTCCGAGCGCAAAAAGCCTTCTTTGTCGGCGTCTAAAATGGCGACCAGCGACACTTCGGGCAAATCCAATCCTTCGCGTAGCAAGTTGATCCCCACAACCGCATGGTAAACGCCGGCGCGCAAATCCTGCAAGATTTCGACGCGTTCAAAGGTGTCTACTTCGCTATGCAAATAATGCACCTTCATGTCCATTTCGCGTAGATAATCGGATAGATCTTCGGCCATCCGTTTGGTGAGCGTGGTGATGAGAGCGCGTTGGCCAACCTCAACACGTTTCTTTAGTTCAAACAGCAAATCATCGACCTGGCCGCGAATCGGCCGTACCTCAATTTCCGGATCAATCAGCCCGGTGGGGCGAATGATTTGTTCGACGGTTTGCTCCGCGTGTTCTAACTCGTATGGGCCTGGCGTTGCCGAAGTAAAGATCATCTGGTAGACGCGCTCTTCCCACTCGTCAAAGGTGAGCGGGCGATTGTCCAGGGCACTGGGCAGGCGGAAGCCGTGCTCGGCCAACGTTTCTTTGCGCTGCCGGTCGCCATTGTACATGGCCCGGATTTGCGGCAGGGTCATGTGGCTTTCGTCCACTACCATCAAGTAATCGTCGGGGAAGTAATCCAGCAGGGTCCAGGGTGGGCTACCGGGCAACCGATTAGGCGTAAAGTGGATGCCGTAATTTTCGATGCCCTGACAGTAGCCCAATTCGCGCAGCATTTCGATGTCGTAGCGGGTGCGCTGCTCCAGGCGCTGCTGGGCCAGCAGGTTATTGTCGGCACCCAGTTGGTCCAGGCGTTTCTCCAGTTCGGCTTCAATGCGGGCAATGGCATCTTCCATCTCATCGGCCGGTGGGATGAAGTGGCGGGCAGGATGGATGGTGAGGCTGTCCAGCTCAGCCAACAGCTCGCCGGTAAGCGGGTCAATCTCGGTGATTTGCTCAATCTCATCCCCCCAGAAGGTAATGCGGTAGGCGGATTCGGTGTAAGACGGCCGTATCTCCAACACATCTCCCCTTACCCGAAAGGTGCCAATCTTAAAGTCCATCTCATTCCGCTCATACTGAATACCGATGAGCTGGCGCAGCGTTTTTTGTCGCTGCTTCACCTCGCCCACGGCAAACGGGACTCGCGCCTGGTCATAGCGCACCGGATCGCCTAGCCCATAAATGGCGCTGACGCTGGCCACGATAATCACATCTCTTCGCGTAGCCAATGACTGGGTCGCAGCCAAACGCATCCGCTCAATCTCCGCGTTAATTTCGGTTGTCTTTTCAATGTAGGTATCAGTACGCGGAATGTATGCTTCCGGCTGGTAGTAATCGTAGTAGCTCACGAAGTAGCTCACCGCGTTGTGCGGGAAAAAGTGGCAAAACTCGCTGTAAAGTTGAGCCGCCAGCGTTTTGTTATGGGCCAATATGAGGGTAGGGCGCTGCGTCTGCTGAATGACGTTGGCAATGGTGAACGTTTTGCCCGTGCCGGTGGCGCCCAGCAGCAGCTGCTGGCGCAGACCCGTTTGCAGGCCGTCAACCAGCCCGGCAATTGCCTGTGGCTGATCGCCTGTGGGTTGGTAATTGGAATTGAGTTGGAAGTTTGGCATTTTGCGCCTCCGACGTGGTTAGTGAAAAGTGATGAGTAAAAAGTGAAAAGTGAGTCAGTTCTTTTTACTTATCACTTTTTACTTTTCACTATAAAAGCAGTTCATGACACCTTTTGTCAGGAGTTTGAGCAAAACGGCCGTTCTTGCTAGACTTAGACCCTTATCTATCAGACAGGACATTTATGTGAAAGTAGCAGTTATCTCAGATATTCATGGAAACGTTCCCGCCCTGGAATCCGTGACGGCCGACATTGATCAATGGCAGCCCGACAGCGTGATTGTAGATGGTGATATTATTAATCGAGGTCCGCTTTCCCGCGATTGTTTAGAGTTCGTATTGGCCCGGCAAAAAAGCGATGACTGGCGCATTGTGCGCGGCAATCATGAGGATTATGTGTTGGAGTGTGCCGCTGCCGAGGATACGGCCGTTGATCCCGCATTTGAAGTGCGCCAATTTGCCCATTGGACTTATTTGCAGGTAGCGGAATATGTGCCCCTCCTGGCCAACCTGCCAGAGCAGCATTCCGTATGTGCGCCAGACGGCACCGAACTGCGCGTGATGCATGGCTCTATGCGGGACAATCGCGATGGCGTTTATCCGCAGACAACAGACGCGGAACTGCGCGAGCAAATTGCGCCGGCGCCGAAGGTTTTTGTGACGGGGCACACCCATCGCCCGCTCATCCGGCAGGTTGATGCGACGACTATCGTCAACGTTGGTTCGGTTGGGGCGCCGTTTGATGGGGACAGACAGCTGAGCTACGGTCGTTTCACCTGGACCACGAGACTTGGCTGGCAGTCAGAAGTTGTGCGGCTGCCGTATGACTATGAGCAGGTTGAACAAGATTACAAAACCTCGGGCTTTTTAGATGAGGCGGGGCCACTGGCGCAATTGATGCTGGTGGAGCTGCGGCGTGCCGGTGGGCTTGTTTACCGCTGGGCCGGCCAATATCAGGAGGCTGTGCTGACGGGTGAAATTAGCCTGGAAGAAAGCGTGCGGGCTGTACTGGATGATGATGATTTACGGCCGTTTCTCGGTGCACCAGGCTGGTCGGCCGCTTCCCTGGTCAACGGCACAAAATGAAAACGACCGTCTTGGTAGACGGCCGTTTCCCGATACCCCTCCTGGAATTTTAAGATTGACTGCTTCTTCTCCTAAAGAACACAATCAATCTTTAGTAAGAAAACGCCGGTCAAGTTTTTGGGCAATTAAACGTTTCCATCGCGTTGCCCGGTAACCAGCGTTTGCTTAAACGACGCTTGTTTTGCCACAGCTTGGCCTTCACCGAAATGTAAATCCTATACGTTTTCTCCTGGTGCGTTTCCTTGCAGTGTTAAACCGATGAAGGCAAGGCTAGGAAAACAAGCGAAGTTCATTAATTATTGCGTCTTCCCTCAGCTGTTTTATAATCCAAATGCTTGAGAAGAAAGAGGGAAAACCGTTTACCGCATATCATAATAATCTACCGTTAATGCATCGTAAATGCCGCAAATTATGAACGGGGCTGTTCGTGTACGATAAAGAGAATATTGCAAAATGAGCCAGAAAGAATTGCGGATTACAATGCTGGGAAAGTTTGAGCTGGGCTGGGGAGACGGCCGTTCCCATGAACCATTTACGCCCAAAGTAGCCACAAAAAATAGAGCGATTCTGTGTTACCTGGTTCTCAATAATCGCCTGCATCAGCGCGAAGAGCTGGCGGCAACCTTCTGGCCAGACAAAACGGAACGAGCGGGTAAAGCAAACCTTCGTGTGGCCTTGAATGCCCTGCGCAATGTTGGGCTGACCCCATACCTGGACACGCAGCGGCCAGAAATCACGTTTAATCATCAAGCTGCTTATTGGTGTGATGTGCAGAGTTTTGAAGCACTTGTTGCCAAAAGTCGTCACGAGGCTGAGCCAGATATTTTTGCCCTCAAAAAAGCAGTTGACCTATATCAGGGTGAATTTTTGGAAGGGTTCTCCCAGCCAGAGCTGCAACTTTTTGATGAATGGATGAGCGGTTATCGCTTGCGTCTGGATGATCTGATGTGGGAAGCGCTGGACACCATCATCCGTTGGTCGATGCGCGAAACGGCCGATTATGAATCGGGTATCTATTATGCCAAACGTGCGCTGACGCAGGCACCGTGGCGCGAAACTGCCCATCAACATTTGATGTGGCTGCTGGCCAGCACCGACCAGCGAGCGGCGGCATTGACCCAATATGAACGGTGTCGCGAGGCGCTCAAAACGTGGCTGGATGTTGATGAACCATCCCCCACCACAGAAGAGTTGTATGTCAACATTCGAGATATGAAGTCGGCTACCAAGCCGACCACTGTCCCGCTGCCCCCGCTGCGAGAACCCGAGCCAGAGAGAGAGACGCCGTTTCTAGCTCCACTGCTGCCTCCCTTGTTTGTTGGCCGGTCAGAACCCTTGGCCCAGTTGGAGGAGGCGTTGACGGCCGTTTCCAATTCACCACGTTTTGGCATTGTGGGCATGGGCGGCATTGGCAAAACTACCCTGGCGCTCCATTTGGCACATACGCTGCGCGAGCGATTCCCAGACGGTGTGCTGTGGGCCAACGTCGCCGATGAGCAGCCGGAGGAAATTGCGACCGAATGGGCAGCGGCCTATGGCTACGATTTAAGCCAACAATATTCCGGTGAAGAACGCCTGGCGGCAGTGAAGCGCCTGCTGGCAGAGAAACAAGCCTTGCTCGTTTTGGATGACGTGTGGGCCGGCTCAAAAGTTCGGGATTTGCTGCCGGAGTCGGGCAAGTGTGCCGTGTTGATTACCAGCCGGGCGGCCCGGGTTGTGCACAGTTTAGATGCTGAGCCAGTACCGCTGGCGCAGTTTTCGCCGGAAAGCGGCCGTTCCCTGCTGCTGCATTACGTGGATGAAGAGCGTGTCCAGGCGGACCCCACGGCCGTTAATGAAATTTGCAAACTTGTTGGCAATCTTCCGCTGGCTATTAGCATTGCCGGCAGCTATTTAGCCTACCGTCCTTACCGTTCGCTCGCCGATTTTGTGGTGCAGCTAACGCAGCAAATAAAACCGCTGGACCTGGTGGAAGATGAGCAGCGCATTCGGGAAACGTTTGAGCTTAGTTGGATGCATCTGGAGGAGACGCAGAGCCACCTGTTTGAGCTGTTGGGCTTGTTTGCCGGGCGCAGCTTTTCGCTGGAAGCGATTAACGAAATAGCCGAAATCGACCGGGCCGATATCTTCATGATTGAGGACCGGCTGCAGGAACTGGTGCAGCTCTCTTTGCTGCGGGTGGAGGGCCGACGTCGATACCGTCAGCACGCTTTGCTGGCCACGTTTGCCCAAGAGAAGCTTGGCGACGAGCCGGCCGCCAAAGAGCGGTACATTTCTTATTTTTCCGGTTTTGCGGAAGCGCACGCTAGCAGCTACAAAATGCTTCAACCAGAATGGGGCAATTTGGATACGGCCGTAAAGTTTGCCGAATCAACCCAACAGTGGGAGGCGGTGCTGCGGTTGACGGCCGTTCTCAAAGACGCCTGGTTTGCCCGCGGTCGCTTTGAACAGGCGCGTGAAGCGTTCAAAGTTGCCTTCCACGCTGCTGTGCGCCTGGAAGATGAACCACAGTTAGCCCGCAACTGGTTGTGGTGGGGGCAGGCGTGCCTGGAACAAGGCGATCAGGTAGAAGCGCGCAAATGGCTCCAGCAAGCATTGGACCTCTACGATGAGCTGGAGGACGGCATTGGTATCGCCGATGCCGAATTTGAGCTGGCTCGTCTGGACATCGAACAGACGCTGCCTGAAGAGGCTGAACGTCGTCTGAACCGGGTGTTGATTTTGCGCCAGTCCCAAAATGATGAAAAAGGGATTGCTGCTGCACTATACCGGTTCGCTCGGCTGCGACATCGCCAACAAAACAATGGGACAGCTAGTGAACTGGCTGTGCAGTCGGCGAAAAAACAGCAGCAAATTGGCGACCGGTTGGGTCGATGCAAAACGTTGCGTTTGCTGGTGTTTATCATGATTGGCCTGAAGCAGAACGAAGTTGCCCAGCAGTATGCCGAAGAATCTCTGGCTCTGGCCACGGAACTAGATGATTTAGGTGAAATTGCCATGGCTAAAAGGGGCTTTGCCGCTACTTACCGCATTTTGGGACGGCTGGATGAAGCAAATCGCCTGGCGGAAGAGAGTTATGTCAGCCTGGAGCGGATGGGCGACCGGCAGTCGATGACGGCCGTACGCTTTTTGCAATGCTTAATTAAACGGTCGGAAGAGAAGTATGAAGAGGCATTACCTTTGGCTGAGGAATGCCTCGTTGAATTTACCCGCCTAAAGGATGATTTACACGTGGCTTTTTGCCTGGTTCACCAGGGTGATTTCTATAAAATTTTTGGCGATAAGGAAACGGCCGTTCAAAAATGGCGGGCTGCTTTGGAGATTGCTGTAAGGCTAGAAGACCAGGAAATGATTGAAAAGATAAACGGCCGTTTTCACGCTGACGATACCTGAGGCATCCCCTTGCGGGGCAATTAGATGCCACCATCCGAATTGCCTTCAGGGCCCTTTATGGGCCAATAACCGGCGGTAAACACGGGTTTCCAGGCCTGCGCCGGCAGCAGCACCTCTTTTTGCAGGCGACTTTCCTTTTTGATCCAGTCTCGCCAGGTTTGGGTACTGCCCAACGGCCGTGCATTTTCCAGGCTGTTACCGGGCTTATAAACACCGACGTTTTCGCCTTCAACCTTCAGGTAATATGGGTCCACGGTGAGGGAGTCGCAGAAGATGTCAAAAGAATCAAAGAGTGTGTCGTCTGCCTTGTTGCCACTGGTCCAGGGGGGTGTTGTTCGGGTCAATCCCCATTCATTTTCCAGACAGTCCAGGAAGAGGACGGCCGTTTGGGCAATGAGTTCTTTTGCCTGATCGAAACTGGCCGCTGTGGTGCTGTTATACGGCGTGAACTCATTGGGGTAATGTCGGGTCGCCAGCTGATCTAGCCACAGTTGCTCCAGACCGTCAGCAGCTTGTTTGTCGCCCAGGTGACGCAAAGCTTCTGTAATGCCACACGGCCGTACCGCGTCCGGGGGGTGCTCGCCATCATCTGCCACAAATTTTTCCTGAGAATTGTCCAGCAGTAGCCCTTGCAGGCTGAGTCCGCACACCGGACCGGCAACAAAGGCGGCATAAACATCGGCAAAAATCTCTTCGAGCCAATGATTAATCCAGTCTGGATAGAGGGGGATGCAGTCGTGCAGCTGGGCCGCCAGCCCCGGCGCGTGATGGTAAACATAGTGGCCTACCTCGTGCGGAATTGCCAGAAAGTCTCTGTTTACCTTTGTTGCAGAAAACGGAATGCCGATGAGGGCTATCGGCGCATAGGGAATGATTCGGATATTTGCCGATTTGTTGCAATAGGTCAGCACACTGCACTTGGGCAGCAATTTCCCTTCGATAGCAACATTTAAAGCCCGTTGGGCCAATTTGTCGGCTAATTCTTGCGCTGTTTGCAGTTTTGCCTGTGATCGTTGGCTGCTTATACGCTGAATGACGGCCATGTCAAAAGCGACCTGGTCCAACGTGGCCCTCAGCACGTGCTTGCGGGGCAGCACCATTGAGGGCAGCAGCTGTTTGTTTTTGAACCCATCCCAGAAGAAGTTAAACTGGTCTTTGCCAAATGCCAGCAAACTTTCAGTAAGTGCGTGCAGGCTGACGTTGACCGGATCTGAGGATTGATGATACGTGGCAGACATTTGCGCCAGCTGTGTGGTTAATGCTTGCCACCGATCTTGCCATACGGTATCCATACCTTTTCTCCTTTTTCCATTGAGTGAGAACGCTAATATTGCGGGTGTTTGCCCATCCCACTGGACATCTGGTACTAGAGTACTATGAAAGCATACGATATTGCCGCAAATGTATCGTTAAATCAGCTGCAAATGGCGGATATGGCAAACAAGAGAAACGCTAAACTGAGCATAGCAGGTCAACGGCTGTTTCGGCTGCAAAATCAATGATAAGCGGCTGACGGGTAACAAACGGGGATGACAAAAAAGACGGCCGTTCCGGGAAACGGCCGTCTAAAAATCAACTATACAATTTTTGCCTGGTGAACTTTACGGTACGTAGCTCAAACCAAACGGATTAAACTCTACGGTAACTTCACCAACCAGCACCGGCAGATCATCAGCGCCAATTTCGTAAACCGTTACCTTGTCCGATGTGCCGCCGGAGTGTGTGACATACAGCTTGTCGGCGGCCGGGGTCAGGGCGATGTTGTGGGGGACAGCATACGGTGTATCCGTCGCGCCCAGTATTGTGTTGGTGCGCAGGTCGATAGTAATCAAGCCATCGGTGCCGCCACCGGTAAGGTTGGTGGTGTAAAACACCTGCCCATGCAGCGGCATCCCCGCACCATGCGCCCCGGGCGCAACAATCTCATCCACCAAATCCAGCGTGTGCCGGTTGAACACAGAAACCAGATCGCTGTTCTGTGCAGGAACGTAGATAAACTCATTGTGGAAAGTAAGGGAAACGTGTGGGTCTTTGCCCACGGGTGCCCGATTCATTTCGCTAAAGGTGTGGGTATCATACTGCACCAGGTAATCATGGTCGCCGGCAAAACCAAGCATGGTCACGTAGGCGTAATCACCCTGCGGGCTCAGAATAACATCATGTGGTTTGCCACCCATCGCCACTAAATCAGCCGGTAAATCAACCGTGGCTTCCACAGCCAGCGTGGCCGGATTGATGACAGTCATCGTATTGTCAACATCGTTGCTGACCCACAGCTGGGTAGCGCCGGCGTCCGCCCACATATGGAAAACACCTTCTCCGGCGGGGATAACGGTCTCTACACTAAAATCTCTGGCCCGGAAAACCACAACCTGATCATTGGCCCGGTCGCCCACAAAAACACGGTTGCCGGTGCGGGTAAAGACAACGTACATCGGTTCCGGATCGTTTTCCCCGGCGGGCAGATCGTACGTACCCAGAAGCTCGTCTGTATGCGTATCAATCACGGAAATCGTGCCGGAGGCGCGATTGGCTACGACCACTTTCCCGCTGTTGCCGGCGTCAGCCTGATTTTGGGCCAGGGTCATTGATGCCGGGAAGATAGCGGCGAGCAGTAACAGAAGAACGGTTAAGACTTTTTTGCTTTTCATGCTGTGTCTCCTTGTGAGTGGGGCAAACGGCCGTCTCTCTTCACGCTTTATGGCCATCTGCATTGCTTATTGAACGGAGAAACTATAGTGGAGGAGTATTACAGATTTCTTATGGGAATGTTGGTTGAATCTTACGAATGGGGGCGGTATTGGCCCGCGGCCTGAATGGCTTGCTCGTAGAGCATTTGCCGCAGTTCTTGGGGGGCGATGACTTCAACGGCCGTTCCCAACCCCAAAAGTTGGCGGCAGGCGGTCTCGATGGCGTCAAATGTGAGCGAGATGGTAGCATACCCGGCGGCATCTTCGGGCGGAGAGGATGCCAGTAAGGAATTGACCACACCTTCGCCAAAGACCAGTGCCAGCAGTGGGCCGCTTTTGGGCGGCACGCGTAACGTAACGGTGAGGCTGTTTTGCCGCGCCTCAAACTGGTCGCGCCACGTTTGCCAATAGCTGGCCAGATCAAAATCCTGGGGGCGTTCAAACTGGCTGCCGGTTAACTCCGCATCCATGATGCGCGACACGCGATATACCTGAATCATCGAGTTGTACATTCCGCCCACCACGTACCAAATGCTGGCCTTGGCTACCAGCCCGTAGGGATCGATCAAGCGTTTTACCCATTGGCCATCGCCACGCCGGTAGTTCATGCGCAGCCGTTTGTTTTCCCACACGGCCGTTTGCACCAATGACAAATACGGCACCTCTTCATCAGATTGGAACCAGGCGGCCGGGTCCAAATGCAGCCGCTGCTGCACAAAGGTGGCATCTTGCTGGAACGGTGCGGGCAGTGAGGCCATCAGCTTGAGCATAGCGGCTTCAGACGCCTTATCGGCGCCCAAATCGGCCAGCAGCCCCGGCACGGTGAACATGAACAGCGCCTGCACCTCTTTTTCGTTTAGTCCGGTGAGATTGGTGCGGTAGCTTTCCATCAACATGCAGCCGCCATTGGGCCCGCGTTCGGCATAAACCGGCACGCCGGAGATGCTCAGCGCATCCAAATCGCGGTAAATGGTGCGCGTGGACACTTCCAGCCGGTCGGCCAGTTCATCGGCGGTCATACGGCCGTTTGTTTGCAGCAACATCAACAGGGAAATCAACCGATCTGCACGCATAGCGTAAGTTTCTTGCAACTTGTGTGGCCTGTCAAATGAAAACGGCCGTTAAACGGCCCTTAACAAACCCTTATTCCCCTCTTAACGCCCTGTTGACGCCAACTTAATGCCCGCCTGGTACGCTGGCCCAAAATAGCGATATTGTAAAAGCGGAAAAGTTTTTGAAATTAAAATGCCTTATTCACCCGCTTTTACTCAAGTAATCGGCCTTAATACCTTGGGTTTTCTATAAAACCATTTTGCCGATTACAAAAAAAGGAAAAAATATGCATATTCTTGTAACAAATGATGATGGCGTAACGGCGCCCGGCTTACTGGCTTTGGCCGAAGCGATGCGTCAGTTTGGTAAGGTAAGCATTGTTGCCCCGGATCACGACTGGTCCGGCGGGGGCCATGTAAAAACGTTGAACCGCCCCCTGCGCGTGCGCCGTGTGAAGCTGGCCGACGGCAGCGAAGCGCTCACCAGCGATGGCGCGCCGTCGGACTGTGTCGCCCTGGCGTTGATGGGCTTACTGAAAGATAAAGTAGATCTGGTGGTTTCTGGGGTGAATACAGCGGCCAACCTGGGACATGATGTAACTTATTCCGGGACGGTAACGGCCGTAATGGAAGGCATTATCTGGGGGGTGCCTGGGATAGCGGTGTCGTTGGACGGCCGTTCCACCAGCACCTTTGAATTGGACTACTCGCTGGCGGTTGATGTGGCGGCAGCCGTGGTTCGCACCACCCTGCAAAATGAGCTGCCAAAGGGCACCTTTCTCAACGTCAACGTGCCCCATGTGCCAGTCGAGCAGTTCAAAGGGATTCGCCTGACGCGGCAAGGATTGCGCGTTTACCGCGACCGCCTGGACAAACGCACTGATCCACGCGGCAATGATTATTATTGGATTGGCGGCGACAGGCCCACCGGCGTGCCTCATGAAGGCACCGATGTTGGTGCGCTGTTTGCCGGCTACGCGTCCGTGACGCCGCTGGAGCTGGACCTGACCGCCTTCCACGCCATGCCGCTGCTGGAAGAATGGCTCTGGTCGTTAAAAGAGGAACAGCCGAAGGACGTGCTGCTGCTCCACCAAAACGATGTGCCACTAGTAGAACCGGTTTCTGCCTAGCAAATGGAGATCAATTGATATTTCTCTTTTCTCTCTATGAACTCTGTGGCTTCTCTGCGTCCCTCTTCTAGGAGGAAAAATATGATTGATATTGCTCGATTGGAAAATGAAAAGATGAAAACACAGCTAACCGGCTTGCGCCAGGCCGTGATTCAGGCTGATCCGATGGTGATTGTGGACGGCCGTTTCGAGAAAATGATGACCGCCCCCATCACCGTCATCGAGATTGCCCGCCAATTGCTAGAATCACTATCCGCCCCAAAAAATTGAAACTCAAAATGCTTTAGGCACGCAACTTAATCAGTATACTTTTGTTGTTGGGATAACTTGTTATTAAAGTCTTTATTGGTCGCGTAAGCTGCTGCCATGATGACGTTAGCAAAAATTATTATCGTATTTAGATTTCGCATGCCAGCAGCAGAGTCAAAGAAAATGAATTCACCAATTTCTGTTTCAGCGATTAGAAAACTAGCATATGTAACGATACTTCCTGCAATAATAAAAAGGGCATTTGGTTTGTTATGTAACTCAATAATTATCCAAATACTCGATTGGATGGTGACAAGGATCAACAGAGCCACCCTTGGAGATATTGTGATATTGAAGTATGCACTAGCAACATCAATGATTTCGGTTCCTGCAGCAAGGAACAAAAAAATATAAGCATTGAACACGAAAATGGCTCGTATTCTTAAATATCGTCTGGAATACATTATTTCATCATCTGGTGAAACCATAGGTTATTCCTTTCGAGATAAATGTTCCTGTAGGAGATCTTTTTAACCTTCCAGCGCGCCCAAAATTGTAGGCAGCAGCTGCATCTTGCGTGATACCACGCCGTCGGCATTGCGTGTGCCGTCTTCCCTGCGGGGGTAAGGTAACCCTTCCAGCGCGGGTACATCGTCGGTAAGGAGCAGGCGGCTGCCGCGTCGCACCACGTCTGTCACCATCAGAATGGCAAAGTCCAGGCCGTTGCTGTCGCGCAGCTTTATGAGTGCATCGCCCAGATCACCCATGTATTCGGCCAATTGGCTGCGGTTGGTCACTTCCACCTGAGAAATGCCAAATTTCAGGCCGCCTGCTTCGTACTGCTTGAAGTCGGTGTTGAGAATTTCGTCCGGCGTGCGCGAAGCGAGGCTGGCACCGGCTTGCAGCACCTGTTCGCCAAACGATTGCACCGTTTCATCGCCCAGGGGGGAGTCACCCACTTTGGCCCAGCGCAGCAGCCGCTCGGCCGCTTCGCGGTCCCGGTTGGTGGTGGTGGGCGAGTTGAGGATGAGCGTGTCTGACATGATACCGGCCAGCAGCAGGCCGGCCAGGGCGGGCGGGGCGCTCAAGCCAGCTTCGTTAATACGCTCACAAACCAGAGTGCAGGTGCTGCCCACCACATCAATGGTAAAACGGATGGGTGTGCGGGTGGGGGCATTGTCCAGCCGGTGATGGTCCAGCACTTCAACCAGGTCTGCTTCATCCAGCGCCCCCAATGCCTGGCCCGCTTCATTATGATCGACCAGGATGAGACGGTAGCGGGGCGGATTGAGCGCATCGCGCTGGCGGCAGATACCCTGGTAGCGTCCTTCCTCATCCACCACCCAAAATTCGCTGCGTTCCTCGTGTAAGATGCGCGGTAATACATCCCGGATGCGGCTGCTGACGGTAAAGCGCGGCACATCGGTATCACATGCTTCGGAACACGGCCGTTCCATAATTTCGGCAATGCGCATCTCTTCGCGCCGGGGATGAGCACCCACGGATTCCTTTAAAAAGCGAAACAGGCTGAGCACGGTGACCAGACCGTATGGTGTGCCATCTTCATTTACAACAGGGGCAACACCACCGGTGCGGTTGGCAATGGCCCACACGTCGCGCAGCGGGCGATCTGGTGTGGTGGTATTGAAGCGGTGAACGATATTTTCAAACCGGGGGGAGGCATCGGGCAGCAAAGCAGGTGGCTCCAACTTGAGCCGTTCTAAAACCCAGGCTGTTTGTGGGTTTAGATGCCCGGCGCGGGCAGCAATGACGTTTTCTTCATCTTGATTTTGCAGCAGCCAGGCATAGCCCATCGCTGAGGCAATTGAGTCTGTATCTGGGTTGATATGTCCAATAACATACGTTCCGCTTGTTTTCTTAGCCATAAAAGTTCTCTCTCAAGTTGATTTTTAAAAAGGAATGGGACTTTTTTGTTCAAGGAGACGGTGAGATAGTTTTAGAAGGTGCAGTGCGGGATTATAGGTGTGTTTCCTGTCGAATTCCCTTTCTAGCTTTTGGAATTTAATCCGAAAAAATTAACGCTTTGTCACTGGTGAGCCAACCAATATTCTACTATGATCCATTTGTTAACTGGAGCAGACCCACTCTTTGATTTACTTTAAAAAGAAAGATGTGTTTCTTCCTCAAGGAAAGGAGGCATCTCATGTTTAAGCGTATTGGTATTTTACTGGTCAGTTTTTTGCTGGCAACGGCCGTTTTTAGCGGCATTGTGTGGGCCGAAACGGCCGTTCCGCAGGATGAGTCTTACCTTTATCTGCCGCTAGTTTCTAAACCGGCGCAGCCGCCGCAAGTTCTTAGCTTCACCGCCAACGTTCCCATCGCCGATCCGGGCGAAACAATCACCCTCAGTTGGGAAACCAGCCACGCTACAACCGTCACATTGTACCACCTGGTGGGCGGTGTGTTTGGCTCATTTTGGACCGTGCCTGAAAATGGTGAAATGGCATATGCGATCAGCAGCAGCAGCCGTAACTATGAGACTTTTGCCCTCTTTGCCACAGCCGCCGACAATTCATTTGACTCAGCCGGATTAACCATACCCCTGACCTGCCCATTTTTCTGGTTCTTCTCTCCTGCGCCAGATACCTGCCCGCAGGAAGCCGCGTTGCTCTCGGCCTCGGCCGAGCAGCAGTTTGAGCACGGGGTAATGATCTGGGTCGGGGCAGAAGATCGCATTTACGTGCTGTTCGATGATACCGAGTGGACCGATGGTTGGGCTGCCTTTTCCGACGAGTGGCAGGAAGGCGATCCGGTGGACGATCCATCCATTATACCGCCGCCTGGTTTTTACCAACCGCAGCGCGGCTTTGGCCTGGTGTGGCGGGAGCAGTTGACGATTCGTGACCGGTTAGGCTGGGCTGTGGCACCTGAAAGTGGGGGAGATACGGCCGTACAGCGCACCTCCTACTACAAATACAACCACACTTACCTCAAGGCGCTGGATGACAACGTCTGGCATCTCTTCCCCGAGCATAGTGATTGGGAGAAGCTGGTTCCGGATTCGCTCAATTAGACAATGAAGCTGACATTTCGTAGAGGATGCGTGAAACATGAGGCGTGAGGTGCTCACGTTTCACGCATCCCCTTACAGCTATTTGTGACAATTAGCACCCTGTCGTTGTACAATTTATCACTGTGTGAAAAAGTTGTGCTGACCATACTTGTGGGCAACAACCCAAAAAACCCAAACTTTACAGGTAGGAGGTAAGCACATGAATCTTGAGCAAGCCAATACAGCCATTCGCACCGCTTGGAAAATGTCATTGGTTTCAATTGGGGTGACCATTGCCCTGACGCTGGTGTATGCCAGCGGGGGAACGCTGGTCCAGGTTGACTGGTGGAACTGGGTGGATATTGTTTTGATGCTGGCCCTAACTTTTGGGGTCTATAAGAAGCATCGGGCCAGCAGTGTAACGCTCTTTGCTTATTATGTAGTTGGCAAAATTTACATCTGGATTTTTTCTGGAGCAATTATCGGTTTGCCTATTGCGGCGATCTTTGCCTACTTTTTCTTCCGCGGCATTCAGGGCGTGTTTGCTTACCATCGGTTGATGAATGATGGGGGAGAAACGGCCGTAGAATACTCCGTTTAGGGCCGGTCGTATGCGACCTATGCTTGAAGCAGCAAAATACCCAGCCAAAACAGGCAAAAAACGAAAAGGATAATCCCTGAATAGAGCATGACACCCCACAGCATAGTAAGCTCGACGAATGAATTGATTCGTGCCTCTTCGGGATTTTTCGGATTGTAAAGAATTTTTACCTGTTCTCCAGGCTGGCCGCTCGTCCAAGGGGGGCCAAATTTAGCTCTGTGTAGCTTTTCTTCTCCCTTGTAAGTTACAAATCGAACAAGAACACAGCGCGTGGGTGTATTGGTGAGAGTGGGTCTAGGCTCATAGCCAATGATATCCCCTCTAGTTTTTTTTGCTATTCTCAAAAAAGTCATCGACTTTTGCCGCTGCCAAAAACCTAGGCCGATAAGCATAAGGCTAGCTGCAAAACAGATAGGCAAATTGATACAGAGGTTTACGGGATTGAAGGACATATTTGTTCTCCAGAAAAAGCAGCCGAAAAACTAGAGGACACCGCCTGGTGTCCTCTTTTTGATCCGAATGAGTTTGCCGGTTAGTTGGCAAACAGAATGTCCAAAAACGTGCCCAGATCGTCCTTGCCTTCCAACATTTTTAGGTTGAAGACTTCGGTGAAACCGCAGTGGTGGCAAGAAACAAACGCATACCGGTACGGCTGAATTTCTAAAAAGCGGGAGATGCCTGTCCCGGCCATGGATAACTTTTCCACATGGGCACCGCTGCTTTTGCAGTGACTGCACACAAACTCTTCCGACAAAATCTTTTCTACATTGGCTTTGCTCATCACAATCTCCATAGGGTAAAGGTTAACTGAATCTTACCCCGATATACGCAGCTTTTTGCCAAATGTTGTAGGTTCAGCAGTGTGATGACGCGTTAAAAAATTACCTATTTGCTAATTTATTGAACTTTGTTACACTGTACGCGGCTCCCCCCCGAGAGATGCCCCATGAGCGCCTGCTTGTGGGGTATCTCATTTTTTTATGGGTTTATTTTGTCGCAAGGGCTTCCTTCATTACTTGCAAATGACTCAATCCATGATCCCCAATCAGATGACACACTTCTTCAATGGTCATGATGCGCAGGCTGCCGTGTCGCCCTTGTTTGCCCCAATCTTCTTCATGAATGGTGTCGATGAAGCTAAGCAAATTGATGCGGTTTTCTCTTAGCTCGTCAAGAAGCTCGGCGGGGGTTTTATCGGCGGCCTTGTGAATGACTCGATTGTTCCACCGCTCCAGATCAAAGTCGGCTGGCACAGGGTTTTTGCCTTGCTGCCACTGCATAATCAAGTTGGTCATCCCTTTTTCGGCATCGACAAGATGGCGCAAGATGTCGGTGATGGTCCAGGTTGTGTCTTCATCGTAAACGGCCGTTTCCCAATCATCTTCCTCCAGCTGTTCAAAAAACGCCATCAGTGAGGCCCTTTCCTCATTCAACTTGGCGGCAATTTCCACATTTTTCTTATTTGTCACTGCGCTGCTCCTTTTTCTTTTGTTTTTCTCTGCGTGACTCTACGCCTATTTTCCGAAACGCTGTATTCCTTAAGTCGTTTCAATATCACGTGACAACGTTTTCCACCAAACTGTACCGTTCGTATAACTTTTCATCCATCACCCGCCTTAACCGGCTCATGGCCTCATGAATGTCGGTGTAGCGCGTGTAGATGGCGGCAATACCCAGGCGGATGTTGTCTGGCTTGCGGAAGTCGGGAATGACGCGCATCTCGTTAATGAGCGCCTGGCTGATGCGCCAGCCATCGTCATGCCCCAGTGAAACGTGTGACCCGCGCACGGCCGTTTCCACCGGTGAGTTCAAACGAAAGCCTAAGGGCGCTAACCATTCCCGCCACAGGTCGATGAGATAGCTGGTTTGCCGCACAGATTTAGCCCGCAGGGCATCCATTCCCGCGTCCAGCAGTAAATTCATGCCCGGCTCGATGAGGGCAATCGACAAAATGGGTGGCGTGCCGGTGAGAAAATGGCGCAGCCCGGCGTCCCGCTGGTAATCCAGGGCAAACTCAAACATGTTCTCATGCCCCATCCAGCCGGTGATCGGATTGCCCAATTTGGCCTGCCATTTCCGCTGAACGTACAAAAAGGCGGGTGAACCGGGGCCGCCGTTTAGATATTTGTAGGTGCAGCCTACGGCCAGCGGGGCGTTGGCAGCGTGCAAATTGGCGGGAATGGAGCCGACGGAGTGGCTCATGTCCCACAGCATCAGTGCCCCGGCGTCTTGCGCCAGTTGGGTAACGGCCGTCATATCGTACGTGTAGCTGCTTTTAAAGACGGTGTGGCTGAGGGCCACCAATGCTGTGTCTTCATCAATGGCCTGGGTCAGTGCCTCAACGGGGCCATGAATCCCGTCTGAGGGAACGATTTGCACCTGCAACGGCCGTCTCGCCAGCCGCGCCACCCCATGCAAGATGTACAAGTCGGAGGGGAAGTTGAGGTCGTCGGTGACGATTTTGGAACGGCCGTCATTATAATTAACTGCTGCAAGGGCCAGCTTAAACAAATTGATCGACGTCGAATCGGCCACAATCACCTCATCGGCATCGGCACCAATGAGCTGGCCAATTTTGCCGCCAATCTGGGCTTGTAGCTCAATCCAGCCCTCGTTCCAGCCGCTAATTAATCGCTCACCCCACTGCCGCTCAATTAAATCCTGGGCCAAACGGCCGCTCTTTTTCGGCAGACGTCCCAATGAGTTGCCATCCAGGTAAATCAAATCCGGGTCGTTAATTACAAACTGTTCGCGAAAGTGGGCCAGTGGGTCTTCAGCATCGAGTTTTTGTGCATAGGCCAGGTCGGTCAATTCGGACATGGGAATTCCTTCAATGAGTAGCCGCGGTTTCTTACGCGCACTTCTTTCGCAGTAAGAAACTGCGGCTACAGTTTGCTTCTGGTTAATCTTAACCCAGGATGCCGCAGGCAGCGAAAATGAACCGCCCAGACTACCGGGAACTGCCTACCCGATTGACCAGTACCCAAAACGGCCGTTCTGCGCCATACTAATGGTTCATTTGAAAATATGCCACAGAGTTCATAGAGTTTTTAGCAGCGAATTCTTTCTTCTCTGCGCCTCTGCGCCTCTGCGTTAAACTTTTGGAGGATTTTATGGGTTTCCATGGTGGCGGCTGGTGGGCTTACATTTCACACGATGAACAACAGGAGCGTCCCACGATTACGCGGGCACTGCTGCTGCGCGTGTGGGAATTTGCTCAACCTTACCGCCTCAAAATTATTTTACTGCTCCTGACCATCTTAATCATTACTGGTCTGTCGCTGGTGTCGCCGCTCTTGGTTCGCTCCCTAATCGACAACGCCATCCCCAACGAAGATTATCGCCTGCTGACTATGTTGGCAGCGGGAATGGTGGCCATTCCCATCGTCAATGGCGGTATTGGCGTCTTCCAGCGCAGCCTTAACTCGCAAATTGGCGAAGGCGTCATTTACGATTTGCGCCGCGCCCTGTATGAGCACATGCAGCGCATGTCGCTGCGCTTTTTTACCCAATCCCGCACCGGCGAGCTGATGTCCCGCCTGAACAACGACGTTGTCGGTGCGCAGCGGGCCATTAGCGACACGATTGTCACGATCATTTCCAACATCGTTTCTCTGGTGGGCACGATGGCTATTTTGCTGACGCTGGAATGGCGGCTGACGCTGTTGGGATTGGCCATTTTGCCGCTGTTTGTGCTGCCTGCGCGCCGCGTCGGGCGCATTTTGCGCGATTTGCGCCGTAGGTCGCTGGAGATCAGTGCGGAGATGAACGCCACGATGAATGAGACGCTCAACGTCAGCGGCGCGCTGCTGGTGAAGCTGTTTGGCCGGCAAGATCAGGAGATGAAGCGTTTTGCCGATGATGCCGCCGACGTACGAGACATCGGCGTGCGCTCGGCGGTGATTGGCCGCTGGTTTTTTATGATGTTGAGCATTATTGGCGCGGTGGGAACGGCCGTTGTCTATTGGGTCGGCGGCTATCTGGTATTGGAAGATGCGTTCACCATCGGCACGATTGTGGCCTTTGGCAGCTATTTGTCTCAGCTCTATGGTCCGCTCATGGCGCTGACCAACGCGCCGGTGGAGTTTGCCCAAAGCATGGTCAGCTTTGAGCGTGTCTTTGAAGCGCTGGATATTCCCGTAGAAATTGAAGAAAAATTGGATGCGAAGCTGCTGGAGCAGGTGAACGGCCGTATCCAATTCCACGACGTTTCTTTTACCTACATCGACGAAGAAAAGGGTGGCCTGCGTGAAATCACCCGCTTCAACCGGCGTGGCAGTGCGTCTTTGCTTAAGCGCGGCAAGGCGAAAGAAAATGGGGATGCGTCGGCCAATGGCCAGTCCACCGAGACAGAGCAGCGCTGGGCGCTGCAAAACGTTAACTTTACGATTGAGCCGGGTGAATTGGTGGCGCTTGTGGGTCCCAGCGGGGCGGGCAAAACCACCATTACGTACCTGATTCCGCGATTGTATGATCCGTCAGACGGCCGTATCACCATCGACAACCACGACCTGCGTGACGTTACCCTCAATTCCCTGGCGCACAACATCGGCATGGTTACGCAGGAGACTTACCTCTTTTACGACACCATCCGCGCCAACTTGGTCTATGCCCGGCCAGACGCCACCGATCAGCAAATGATCGACGCTGCCAAAGCAGCCAACATCCATGACTTCATCGCCCAGCTGCCCGATGGCTATGATACTGTGGTGGGTGAACGTGGCTACCGGCTCAGCGGCGGTGAGCGCCAGCGCATCGCTATTGCCCGCGTTGTGCTAAAAGACCCCACTATCTTGGTGTTGGATGAAGCCACCTCGCACCTTGATTCGCTGTCAGAAGCGCTCATTCAGGAGGCACTGGGCAAGGTGATGAAAGGGCGCAGCAGTCTGGTGATTGCCCATCGGCTTTCGACCATTTTGGCGGCCGATAAGATTTTGGTGATGGAGAAAGGCCAGCTTGTAGAGCAGGGCACCCATGAAGAACTGCTGGCTCAGGGGGGATTGTACACAAACCTGTACGAGACTCAGTTCAAACCGGCTGAAACGGTTTAACAGGTTGCGCGTAGGCAAGTTTGCGAGTTTGCAAGCGGCTGTCTCTTGCTTGCAAACTCGCTTACTCGCAACTCATTCACGATTCTGATTGCTCATTATTGTTACGATTCTGGACCTGGGGCACAACAACTGCCGCTAGAATCAGCAGCACAATAAGCCCAAGAAACGTCAATCCTATCGGATCCATCTAAGCACCTCCTTCAGATTTGCATTGCTCAATTTTAGAGCAGCCTTACCGAAAAACAACCAAATTCCCCCATAACAACTCACTTATTCCCCTTGTGAAAAATCCCGCAATTTGATCGGTGATATTTGTCATAGGTGACAATGCACTTTGTCACTGTCTGGTAATTGGACTGCTTTCTACAATGGACAAGGTTGTGTCATCCCATTTCATTGGGGGAGTAAGACACAGATAACCTTTCCCACTAAACCTCCCCCAATCGCACATTAGGCAATAAGTTTTTCGATCAAAAGTAGAGAAGTTTTTGAATGAGGATTACATTCCACAACGCTATACCTTGAGTAAATTTATATTCCATTGGGAGGAATAGACACATGACAACTGCAATGGCTCCAGAGAGAGAGTCGAAAACTATGACAAAACAAAAGTATGTTTACCTGTTTAGTGAAGTCAATCAGGCAGAAGAATACGTAGGCTCCTGGGATGCCGTTCGCGGTTTACTGGGTGGCAAGGGTGCTAACCTGGGCGACATGACTCGCCTGGGCGTGCCGGTGCCGCCGGGACTGACGGTGACCACTGAAGCATGTAACGCTTACCTGGCTGCTGGCGAACAGTTCCCCGAAGGCATGTGGGAACAAGTGCTCAATGCTATCAAAGAAGTTGAAAAAGCAATGGGCAAGAAAATCGGCGATTTGCAGAAGCCGCTGCTGGTTTCCTGCCGTTCCGGCGCTAAATTCTCTATGCCCGGCATGATGGACACCGTGCTCAACATCGGCATGAATGATGCTGTTGCCGAAGAAATGATCAAGCGCACCGGTCCACGGTTTGTATACGACATTTATCGCCGTCTGATCCAGATGTTTGGCAGCGTGGTGATGGGCGTGCCGGATGAGGTGTTTGAAGCCGTTATCGAGGCGCAGCGCAAGGCTGCTGGTGTTAAAAACGACGCTGAAATGAGCGCCGATGATTGGCAAGTGGTGACCGAGCAGTTTAAGCAAATTTACAAGACGTACACCAAAGAAGATTTCCCGCAAGACCCCTATGAGCAAATGAAGCGCGCGACGGAAGCGGTGTTTAAGTCATGGAATGGCAAGCGGGCTATTGCTTACCGCAATGCTGCAGGGATTGCTCATGATTTGGGAACGGCCGTAAATATCCAAACGATGGTCTACGGCAACATTTCCGAAAATGCCGGTACCGGCGTGGCCATGTCCCGTAACGCTTCCACCGGCGAAAAAGAGCTGGAAGGCGACTTCCTCATGAATGCCCAGGGTGAAGACGTGGTAGCTGGTATCCGCGCCACCCAACCCATCAGCGACCTCAAAGTGCAAATGCCCGATATGTATGCCCAGTTTGAAGAGATTGCTCAAAAACTGGAAAAACATTACCGTAACATGCAGGATATGGAATTTACCATTGATCGCGGCAAGTTGTGGCTGCTGCAAACGCGCGACGGCAAGCGCACGGCCCAAGCTGAAGTTCGTATTGCCGTGGACATGGTAGACGAAGGGTTGATCACTAAGGAAGAGGCTGTTTACCGCGTAAAACCGGAACAAGTAGACTTCTTCCTGCATCCCCAACTGGACGCTGAAGCAATTAAAGAAGCCAAGAAGATTGCGACGGGTCTGAACGTATCACCCGGTGCGGCCGTTGGTATTGTAGCCTTCGACGCTGATACGGCCGAAAAATGGGCCAAAGAAGAAGGCAAGAAAGTCATCATGGTTCGTCCGGAAACCAAGCCGGATGACGTGCACGGTATGTTAGCAGCTCAAGGTATTCTCACTAGCAAAGGCGGCCGTACCAGCCACGCTGCGTTGGTGGCCCGCCAATTTGGTAAACCCGCCGTTGTGGGTGTGAGCGAATTGGAACTGGACCTGGTTGGTCGTCGCATGACGGTTGGGGAAGAGCTGGAAGTTCACGAAGGTGACTGGCTGTCATTAGACGGTACACAAGGTATTGTTTACCTGGGCCAACTGCCCACCGTCGTACCCGACATCAAAAATCCCTACCTCATTAAATTACTGAGCTGGGCAGATGAAATCCGTAAGCTGGGCGTCTGGGCCAATGCCGACTACCCGCGTGACGCTGAACGCGCCCGCGAATATGGCGCGCAGGGCATCGGCCTGTGCCGCACCGAGCACATGTTCTTTGAAGCTGAGCGTATGCCCATCGTGCAAAAGATGATCATGGCCAAGCACTCGGTTGATCGTAAGGATGCCTTGGACCAGCTGCTGCCGCTGCAACGTGGTGACTTTGAGGGTCTCTTCCGCGCCATGGATGGACTGCCGGTTATCATCCGCCTCATCGACCCACCGCTGCATGAGTTCCTGCCCTCCTTTGAAGAACTGGTGCAAGATTTGGCTGACCTGAAGGTGCGCACGCAGCATTATCATACCCTCAGCGAGATTGATACGGCCCTGGCCGAAATCCGCATCAAGCAGGATTATCTGGAACGCGTTGAGGCACTGCGTGAGATGAACCCGATGCTGGGTACGCGCGGCGTTCGCCTGGGCATCCTCATCCCCGAACTGACCAAGATGCAGGTGCGGGCCATCTTTGAAGCGGCTTGTAACTGCGCCAAAGCAGGCGTGGATGTACATCCCGAGGTAATGATTCCGCTCATCTCTCATGTGAACGAGCTAAAAGTACAGCAGTCGGCACTGGAAGCGGAAGCCAAAGCGGTTATGGAAGAGCAAGGCATCGAAATCACCTACAAGTTTGGCACAATGATTGAGATTCCGCGCGCGGCCCTGACGGCTGGCGAGATTGCCGAAGTGGCCCAGTTCTTCTCCTTCGGTACCAATGACCTGACGCAAACGACGTTTGGCATTTCGCGCGATGATGCTGAGTCTGGCTTTTTGATGGAGTACCAGCAGCGCGGCATTCTGAACGAGAATCCGTTTGCCTCGATTGACCCCAATGGTGTGGGTCGGTTGATGGAGATTGCGGTGCAAGACGGCCGTTCCGCCCGCCCCGGCCTGGAAGTAGGTATCTGTGGCGAACACGGCGGCGACCCCAAGAGCATTGCCATCTGCCACAAGCTCAACCTGAACTACGTTTCCTGTTCACCGTTCCGCGTACCGATTGCCCGTTTGGCAGCGGCCCACGCAGCGCTGGCTGACAAGAAATAACGTTCGTTCAATAATTTCCACAAGACAATAACTAGATAAGTTAAATCTTAAGTGGGGCACAGGTGAAAACCTGTGTCCTTTTTTTGTATCAATTAGCTACACAAAAAGGTTTTCAACCTCGAAAAAACTGCCTCCCAAAATGCTATTTGTTTTTTCAAAATGTTGATAATATACAGAAGCTTTTGTGGCGCTTGTGCAAAACCACACCCCAAAATTTTTTTTAAAAAGGACTCGCGTTGAGTGTCATGTTTAACGATCAGAAATTACGTTTGTTGGTTCTACTTTTAGCATTAATGTTTTCGTGGGGGGGAGCGACCTTGCAACAATCAATGGAAGTAGAGGCTCTGGTCTCTGCCAGTGAACCAATTTATATTTTTCAGAATTTCACCCCGCCAGCCGCTATCATGGATATTGCCTTCGAAAGCGATTACGTTTGGGCAGCAACGATGAACGGTGTTGTTCGTTGGAACCGCCACGATGGCTCTTATAAAACTTATACCACTGCCGATGGATTAGCTGACAATCAAGTATGGTCAGTAGCTGTTGATCAAGCCGGGAACAAATGGTTTGGCACTCGAACGGGCGGGGTTAGCAGGTTTAACGGTTCGTCTTGGACGACTTTTAAGACAACAAATGGCTTGCCCGCCAATTTTGTTACTACAATTTCTGTGCATCCCAATGGAAATCTCTACTTTGGAACGGCCGCAGGCGTTGTCGGATTTAATGGCAGCAGCTTTTTTAAATTGCCTGCTGGTGGCCCTGTTGCTTGGATTACGGCCGTTGCCTTCGACAATAATCAAAACATATGGGTCGGTACGTATGATGTCGGTACGCGAAAGTTGAGCGGCAGCACCTGGACGTCGTATGGTGACTCCGCTACAGGCCCAGGCGGCAGGGTTCGCGATATTCAGGTTGCTCCTAATGGTGATGTCTGGTTTGCATTTGATTCAAGCTTTAGCGGCAGTGTTGGCCGGATGAGTGGGTCCAACTGGACACGGTTTACAACCGCAAATGGTCTGGTTAACGACTATGCACAGAGTCTGGATTTTGATGCTTTTGGTAATCTGTGGGCCGCATTTTCCGATACCCAATCGGGCGGCTTTGCCAAATATAGTGCTGGCACGTGGACGCAGACAGATATCAGGCAAAATGTTGGGTTGGACTTTACCTATGTTACCAAGGCCAGAGCTGATGCCAGCGGCCAAATGTGGTATGTCTCCAACAACTACCTTTTTACCCAAGAGGGAACGGAATGGAAAGTTTACCTGGCTGGTTTACCAGTTCCCCCCCTTTTAGGAGCACCCAATATGGCCGTGGCCCCCAACGGCGATATCTGGATCACGGTAGTTCGCGTTGGTGTTGTTCATTATGATGGTCAGACATGGAAATTATATACACGAGCGAATGGGCTGGCCGGTGATGAGGTAGCGGATATTTTTATTGATCAAGCTGGCAATGTATGGTTATCTATCTGGAAAAATGAATTTGATATAGTTCCCGTGGGGGTAAACAAATTTAATGGTACAAATTGGACCTTGTTTGCCCCTGCGAATGGGCTTGCTCATGCGGCTGTCTATTCTATTGCCCAGGATGGGTCTGGAAATATGTGGTTCGGCACCTTTAATGGACTCTCCAAGTTTGACGGCTCAACCTGGACAACCTATACCACGGCAACTGGATTATTGGATAATAGAATTCACAAGGTAGCGGCAAACGGTAATGATACTTGGGCAGTTTACTATAATAATTTAGAGATTGCCCATTATGATGGGTCTACTTGGACGCATTACAATGCGTCAGATGGCTTCACGGGTAGTGGGGTGTCCGCGATCGATTTCGATAGTGTTGGTAATCCTTGGATGGCTGCTCGGACAGGCATCAACTATTTTAATGGAGTCAGTTGGGAAGCATTTCCTATAACGATCGATGCGCCGATTTTGTATACAACAGATATGGTTGTAGATGTTAGTGGAGATGTCTGGTTAGGTGCTCACGGTTCTATCACATGGATTGGACTGGCGAGATTTAGCAAAGGTGTATGGAGTAATTACACAATTGGAGACGGTTTGCTTAGCGATGGAATAAGCCATCTTGCTGTTATCAGGCAAGGAATGAGATTTGGTTTAGTGGTGGTGACCAAGGTGTAACCAGGCTGCAGCAATTCATGGGCCTGGATGAGAAGGTATATCTTCCGTTTTCTCAAAAATAACTAAAAATAGGTTCGCAAAACATTACAAAAAACTGCGTTCAGAACGCAGTTTTTTTGTGTGCTGATGCGGCTTTTAGAGTAACGAAATCAATCGTGTGTTGAACTCAAACGGCCGATTTCCCGCCAACGCTCCATCGCCCCGGTGCGGAACAACGCCGGGTCAAAATCAGCCAGGGCTTCCCAACCTTCCACGCTGGCTATGTCCCGCTCTTCTTCAGTAAGTTCAATTTCCAGCGTACGGCCGTCTGTAAACATTTGAATCGTCAGCTGCTCTTTGCCGTCATCCTCAATTTCGCGAATACAGGGCCGGTCGTACCCTTCCGGGTGGCGAATAAAGGCCGCCGAACAGCGTTGGCAAAAAGCCAAATTTGTATCGCATAGGCCGCGGTCTATAACAACTTTCATAATTACCTCCAGAAAAACTGATCATCTACATCAAATTGCAGATGAAAAATAGCTACTTTTCCTATGGTATAGTGTATAGGGAAGAGAGTCTTTTCTATCAGGGTCAATTGTCATTGATTTGGATGCGACCTGTCATAAGCCCGTGATGACATTCTGCATGACCATAACGGCCGTTTGTCACTACAGAGGGACCGGCGTTTTCAGGATACTTGGAACGGTAATCATACCACTGTTTTTGTTGGCTTTAAAACCACGAAAGATTACCCCAAACCGCAAAATCGCTTCCGTTGATAGAATGAACGAAGGAGATCCGATTATGACCAAACAGATGATAACCATCGATGGCAACGAGGCGGCTGCTAGAGTCGCCCACAAGATAAACGAAGTCATTGCCATCTACCCCATTACCCCATCATCGCCGATGGGTGAATGGGCCGACCAATGGTCGGCAGAAGGCAAGCCCAATATTTGGGGTTCCATACCCCTGGTTGTGGAAATGCAGGCTGAAGGCGGTGCCGCCGGTGCTGTACACGGTGCTTTGCAAGCTGGTGCGCTAACGACCACCTTCACCGCCTCCCAAGGCTTGCTGCTGATGATTCCCAACATGTATAAAATTGCTGGGGAATTGACCTCAACCGTGTTCCACATTGCCGCCCGTTCCGTGGCGGCCCAGGCGCTTTCCATCTTCGGCGACCACTCTGATGTGATGGCCGCTCGCAACACCGGTTTTGCCCTTCTGGCCGCCAACTCCGTGCAAGAAGTGACTGACTTTGCCCTGATTGCTTCAGCCGCCACGCTGGAAGCCCGCGTGCCTTTCTTGCACTTTTTTGATGGCTTCCGCACCTCACACGAAATTAGCAAAATTGAACCGCTGGGTGACGACGTTTTGCGCGCCATGATCAATGACGAACTCGTGCGGGCGCATCGGGCCCGTGGCCTTACGCCAGATAACCCCGTCATGCGCGGTACGGCGCAAAACCCGGACGTCTTTTTCCAGGCGCGGGAAAGCGTCAATCCGTTCTACGACGCCTGCCCCAATATTGTGCAGGCGGCCATGGATAAATTTGCCGAACTGACCGGTCGTCAATACAAGCTGTTTGAATACATTGGCGCGCCGGATGCTGAGCGCGTCATCGTGCTGATGGGTTCAGGGGCCGAAACGGCCGAATCCACCGCCGAATTCCTGGCTGAGCAAGGTGAAAAAGTAGGTGTGGTAAAGGTTCGTTTATATCGGCCGTTTGCTTTGGATGCTTTTGTGCAGGCTTTGCCGCCAACCGTGAAAGCGATTGCTGCACTGGACCGCACCAAAGAGCCTGGCGCCTCCGGCGAGCCGCTTTACCTGGACGTGATTTCAGCCGTGGTTGACGCTGTTGCCGAAGGCAAAGCGCCTTTCGAGACAATGCCGCGCATCATTGGCGGGCGCTATGGCCTCTCCTCTAAAGAGTTCACCCCCGGCATGATCAAAGCTGTCTTTGACGAATTGGCCAAGCCCAGCCCCAAAAATCATTTCACCGTCGGTATCAACGATGATGTGACGCATACCAGCCTTACCTGGGACAAAACGTTTGACATTGAAAGCAAAGACGTTGTACGCGCCGTCTTCTACGGCCTCGGCTCAGATGGAACCGTTGGGGCCAATAAGAACTCCATCAAAATCATTGGTGAAGATACGCCCAATTACGCCCAAGCTTACTTTGTGTACGATTCCAAGAAAGCGGGTTCAGTAACCGTTTCTCATCTGCGTTTTGGCAAGAAGCCTATCCACGCACCGTACCTCATTGAGAGCGCCAGCTTTGTAGGCGTCCATCAATTCACCTTTTTGGAACGGTACGATGTGTTGCGACTGGCCGCACCGGGAGCCACGCTGCTGCTAAACAGTCCTTACGGACCTGAAGAAGTGTGGGACAACATGCCGCGCAGTACACAGCAGGCCATCATCGATAAGAATCTGAAATTTTATGTGGTAGATGGTTACCAGGTGGCCAAAGAAACAAAAATGGGCCGCCGCATCAACACAATTATGCAGACCTGTTTCTTTGCGCTAAGTGGTGTCTTGCCCACAGATGAAGCCATTGACGCGATTAAAACCGCCATCAAGAAGACGTATGGCAAGCGCGGCGAGGTTGTGGTGGAACAAAATTACGCCGCTGTGGATGCCGCGCTGGCACACCTGCATCAGGTTGAAGTGCCCAATGCCGTAACGAGTGATTTTGAACGGCCGTCTATCGTTCCCGATTACGCGCCGGAATTTATCCAATCTGTTACCGCCCGCATTATTGAAGGCTTGGGTGACGAACTGCCCGTGAGTGCCTTGCCAATCGACGGCACATATCCTACCGGAACGACCAAGTGGGAAAAGCGCAACATCGCTACTGAAATCCCCGTTTGGGACCCGGACATCTGTATCCAGTGTGGCAAATGTGCCTTTGTTTGCCCGCATTCCGTTATTCGCATGAAGGTGTACGATAAGGCTGAGCTGGAAAACGCACCGGCTACCTTTAAATCCACCGATGCCCGCTACAAAGAGTTTAAGGGCCAGGCCTTTACCCTCCAGGTAGCACCGGAAGATTGCACCGGCTGTACGCTTTGCGTTGAAGTTTGCCCGGTGAAAAACAAGAAGCAGCCCAAGTTCAAAGCAATTAATATGGCCCCACAGCCGCCGCTGCGCGAACCAGAGCGGGAAAACTGGAACTTCTTCCTCGATTTGCCGCAGGTAGACCGCACCACTATTCCGTTGAACCAGGTGAAGTACAATCAGCTGCTCGATCCGCTGTTTGAGTTCTCTGGCGCCTGTGCTGGCTGTGGTGAGACGCCGTATCTAGGTTTGCTCAGCCGCCTCTTTGGCGACCGGGCGCTTATTGCCAACGCCACAGGCTGTTCCTCCATCTACGGCGGTAACTTGCCTACGACACCCTGGGCGAAAAATGAAGACGGCCGTGGCCCGGCCTGGTCCAATTCCTTGTTTGAAGACAATGCCGAATTTGGCATGGGAATGCGCGTAGCGCTGGACCAACGGCTGGAAGCCGCCACCAATACCCTGCGCGAGATGCGCGATGTGCTGGGCACCGTTTTGGTAGACAGTATTCTCTATGCCGACCAGATGACCGACGCCGATATCCAGGCTCAACGTGGTCGTGTCGAAGAACTGAAAGAGGTCATCAAGAATCTGCTGTCTGGCAAAGAGCACGGTGTGGGCAACTTCCAGGGCCGGTTAGCCAACCTGCTGAGCATGGCTGACATTCTTGTTAAGAAGAGCGTCTGGATTGTGGGCGGTGATGGTTGGGCTTACGACATCGGTTTTGGCGGTTTGGACCATGTGTTGGCCTCCGGGCGCAACGTGAATGTGCTGGTGTTGGATACCGAAGTGTATTCCAATACGGGTGGGCAAATGTCCAAGGCCACACCACGTGGTGCAGTAGCCAAGTTTGCTGCCGCTGGTAAGCCGATGCCCAAGAAAGATTTGGGACTGCTGGCCATCAGCTACGGCAACATTTACGTGGCTCGGATTGCGTTTGGCGCCAAAGATGCCCAGACGGTGCGTGCTTTCCAGGAAGCAGAGGCGTACGATGGGCCATCGTTGATTATTGCCTACAGCCATTGCATTGCCCACGGCTACGACATGAAGTTTGGTCTGGAGCAGCAATCTGCGGCCGTAGACAGTGGTCATTGGCCTCTCTATCGCTTTAATCCTGATGTGGCTGAGACGGGTCAAAATCCCTTTACGTTGGACAGCCGCCCGCCGAAGATGCCGTTGGAAGATTACATTTACCGTGAAGGGCGCTACCGCATTTTACAGCAAAGCAATCCGCAAGCGGCAGAGCGATTGCTGGAACTGGCCAAGCAGGATGTGGCAAACACTTGGGTAACGTACAAACAGTTGGCCGGCATCAACGGCAAATCTGAATAAAAAAACTCACGAGACTAAACCTCCCGCAGGTTTTCTCCCCAAGGTTGTTCTCATAAGGAACCTGCGGGAGGTTGGTTTAGATGAGTAGGAGGCTGAAATGAACTTAACGACAAATTATTTAGGTCTGGAATTAAAAAATCCGTTGGTGCCATCTTCATCGCCATTGACCCGCACTTTGGATGGCTTACGGCAAATGGAAGACGCGGGAGCCAGCGCAATTGTGTTGTACTCCCTTTTTGAAGAGCAGATTTTGCAAGAAAGTCACACGCTGAATGAGCACTTACTTCAGGGAACAGAGAGCTTTGCTGAGGCGCTTGATTATTTTCCGGAGGCACCCGAATACAAATATGGTCCGGATGAATACATTAATCACATTCGGCGGGCGAAAGAGGCGTTGTCGATTCCGATTATTGCCAGTTTGAATGGTGTTTCTACCGGCTGGTGGATGCGCTACGCCAAAGATATTGAGCGGGCCGGTGCAGATGCGTTGGAGCTAAATATCTACTACCTGCCAACGAGCCTGGATGAATCGAGCTCTGAGGTTGAGGAGATGTACCTGGAAGCGCTGGCGCAGGTAAAGTCTGTGGTTGATATTCCGGTGGCTATGAAGCTGAGCCCGTACTTTAGCGCGATGGGCAACATGGCCAAGCGTTTGGTGGATACCGGGGCCGATGGGCTGGTGTTTTTCAACCGCTTTTACCAGCCCGATCTTGATTTGGAGCAGTTGGCTGTGGTGCCTAATTTGGTGCTGAGTTCGCCAATGGAGTTGCGGCTGCCTATGCGTTGGATTGCTATTTTGTACGGCCGTCTCCAAACCGACTTTGCCCTCACATCCGGAGTACACAACGTGACAGACGTTTTGAAAGGCGTTGCGGCCGGTGCATCTGTTACTATGATGGCTTCTGAACTGCTGCGCAATGGCATTGGCCGTCTCAAAATCATTCGTGCCGGCGTTGAAGCATGGCTGGTAGAAAACGAATATGAATCGTTAGAACAGCTTCGCGGCAGCTTGAGCCAGGTCAATTGTGCCGAACCGGCTGCATTTGAACGGGCGAATTACATGCGTGTGCTTAGCTCTTATTCAGATGACTATGGTACGCGCCGGATGCAAATGACTTTTGATTAACCACATATGAGTTAGCCGAGCAGCACCTGCTTGTTTGTGTTTTCCTCCTGTTTACTGCCACCCAACTGTTTGGGTGGCAGTTTTTTTGTTGTTTTTGGGTCGAGTGTTGAGATAATCAATGGTCGAGGTGACTATTTTTGATGACAACGAAGCGACTACTCATATCAATTGGGATTGTTTTAACATTAAGTGTCTTGGGGTATTGGGGCTATCTGCGATTTTTGGCACCGGTAAATGGCAATGGGGGCAATACGGCCGTCTCCAATACATCCGCCAGCCAAACAACCCCCACCACCATCACGGCTGAAGGGCAAATTATGCCCCTGGCCCAGGCCAACCTGACATTGACCAGCGGTGGTATGGTGACCACTGTCGCTGTTTCCCCGGGGGATTCTGTAGAAAAAGGGACCACGCTGCTCACGCTAGACACGGCTGAGCAGGAGATTGCTCTGCAACAGGCTGAAGCGGCGCTGGCCCAGGCAGTGGCTAATGTGCAAATGGCAGAAGCGGGCGTATTGGCGGCGGAAACGGCCGTCACTGCCGCAGAAGTGGGTGTGGCCTCCGCCGAAGCCAACTATGCCCGCCTGGCGGCTGATCCCAGTGCGGCGCAGGTGGTGTTGAATGAGGCGTTGGTAGGCGCAGCGGAAGCCAACGTCAATTTGGCCATCGGCAGCCAGAGTGTGACGCTGGAAGGCAGCAGTTCTGCCCAAATTCAGGCGGCGGAAGCGGCCGTGGCCGCCGCTGAAGCGGCCTACATTGCAGCGCGCAACACCTATGAGCCGGTTGTGCAGAGTGATAACGCCTCTGCCGCGGACCAGGAGCAGGCGCAGCTACAGCTGAATGCAGCAGTGGCCAATTTGCAGGCAGCCCGGGCGGCGCTGGCCGAGGCGCAGGCGGGCGCAACCAGCGCGGAGCAAGTCGCGGCAGCCGGTGGCGTGCAGGCGGCGCATAATGAGCAATCTGCCGCCGAGGCGGAGCTGGCGCTGCTGCAAGCTGGTACGCAGGCGGAGCAACTGGCCGTGGCCCAGGCAGAAATCAGCGTGGCGCAAGAGCGTTTGGCGGAGGTGATGGTGCAGGTGAGGCAGGCGGAAACGGCCGTTACCCAGGCAGAAGCGGCCGTTTCTGAAGCGCAGGCGCAGGTGGATGCTGCCCGGTTGGCGTTGGAAAACCGGGCGCTGCTGGCTCCATTTAACGGCACCGTGGCCGATATTCTGGTTGAGGTTGGCGAGACGGTAACCGCGGGCCAGCCAGTGGCCATTGTGGCCGATTTGTCTGGCTGGCAGGTGGAAACTACCGATTTGATTGAGGCCGATGTGGTAGAGATTGCTCGCGGAGATATGGCCACCGTGGCGGTAGATGCCTTTGCCGATGAGCCGCTGACCGGGCACGTGGTGGAAATTGCCGAACTGGCCGCCGAAGTGCGCGGCGATCAGACCTACGTTGTCACCCTGGCACTGCCCGAAAACGATTTGCCGCTGCGCTGGGGCATGTCGGTTTTTATCACCATGGAGCGGAACCAGTGAGGGAGCGGAGAATGAGAACTTTTGAAGAGGGACACAGAGCTGCACAGAGATTACACAGAGTTACACGGAGATTTGTTTCTCTCTGTGTAACGCTTTGTTCCAGATTTTTGCTTTTTGGATTGGTAGTTTTCTTGATAGCGAAACTTGGTTCAGGAACGGCCGTGCTGGCCCAAACCAGCGCCGACATTGTTTCTGCTGAGGGGCAGGTTGTGCCGCGGGAGCAGTTGGCGTTGGCGTTCCAGATTGGCGGTACGGTGGAAACGGTTTTTGTGTCCGAAGGGGACGTAGTGCAGGCCGGCGAGCCGCTGCTGCAACTGGACCCGGCAGCGGCGGAACTCGGCTTGCAGCAGGCTCAGGCGCGTCTGGCAACGGCACAGAGTGGATTAATAGCCGCGCAAAATGAGCAGACTTTGGCAGAAACGGCCGTACAAACTGCCCAGGCCCAGCTTACAGTAGCGCAAGCCAACCTGGCGCTGGTGCAGGCCGGCCCCCAGCCAGAACAGGTGGCTGCCGCTGAAAGTCGTGTAGCCGCCGCCGAAGCGGCCGTAATCCAGGCAGCAGGTAACCGGGACACCGCGCTGGACATTGCCGACGAGTCTGATATTTTGGCGGCGGAAGCAAACGTGGCTGCGGCGCAGGCCGAGATGCAGCGGCTGGAACAGGCGTACCAGGAAATTCTGGACAGTTGTTTTGACACGCCGCAAGGTGAGGTGTGCCCGCTTTTTGGCCCTGTCGAGGAGCAGACGCGGCAGCAGCTGGATGCTGCCCGGCGCAACCAGGAAGCAGCGCAGGCGGCGTTGGAAGCACTGCAAGCGGGTGCCACAACAGCACAGCGACAGGTAGGGAATGCCCAGGTTGGCGTGGCGCAGGCTAACTTTGCTATCGCGCAAGCGCAGCTGGATTTGTTGCTGACCGGTGCCACTCCCGAGCAAATCCGGCTGGCCGAGGTGGCGGTGGAGCAGGCGCAGGTGGGTGTGCAGCAAGCTGAAGTGCGCATTGATCAGGCAGCAGCGGCGGTGGCCGTGGCGGAAGCGGCCGTTTCGCTGGCGGAGGCTGGTGTGGCCAGTGCTGAACTGGCTCTAGAGCGCACTTTCTTGCGGGCGGCGTTTGATGGCACCGTGGTTTCTGTGGCTTTGAGCGAGGGCGAGTTAGCTGCCCCCGGCTTCCCGGCGCTGACGCTGGCAAACTTTGGCAGCTGGCAAATCGAGACGACGGATCTGACGGAACTGGACGTGGCGTTGGTGGCGGAAGGCGCGCTGGTGACGGTGCGGGTAGATGCGCTGCCGGATGCTGAGTTGGCGGGGGTGGTTACGGCCGTTGCCCTGGTACCCAATGCGGCGCGTGGCGATGTGGTTTACACTGTGACGGTTGATTTGCCGGAAACGGCCGATCTTCCCCTGCGCTGGGGCATGACTGCCTTCGTAGACATCGCTGCCAAGTAGCCGCGCTTTCTTAGCGCGTCAAAGTAAAATTGTCGCTTAAACCTGACAGGTTTTCAAAATGGGCATGAGGTCAAGCTGATTTGGACTGCAAAGAACCATTTGGGTTAAGTTCTTGGGCAAACCTGTCAGGTTTTGGTAGCTATAAATCGAATTCGGCTAAGAGGGGGAAATGGTCGGAGGCGTGGCGGATGGCGGGATGGTCGGTAACGACACGGCAGGTTTGCAGGCGGGGCAGCATTTGTGGGTCGGCGAAGATGTAGTCGTAGCGGGTGGTGGGGTTAATGGTCCACCAGGTAAAGCCGTCGGCGTGGGGATGTAGATGGCGGAAGCAGTCGGTGTAGCCGGCGCGCAGCAGCCGGGGGATGGCCAGCCGGAAGATGAGGCGGAGTTGAAGCAGCATCACCCGGCGCATTCGCGCCGGATTTTTATGCTGCAAGACGCGGTCGCCGGGTCCAATGGCGTTCAAATCGCCGATGATGAGGTGGGGCGTGGGCGGCTTGACGCGGATGATTTGCAGCAGTTTCCCCACTGCCTGCCAGCGGCGAATCTCAAAGGGCAGCAGCAAAAAAGGTAAGAAGTGAACATTGTAAATGGTGAGCGGGCCAGTTGGTAGCTGTAATGTTGCTGCCAGAGCGGCCTGAGTTAGCGGTGGCTGGTTATAAATTTGCCACGCTTTGATGGGGTAGCGGGAGAGCAGGGCGATGTGCCGCTCGCCGCTGCCGTGGCCCCAGACGTGGTGCAACTCTAACTGCTCGGCCAAAATCTTTACCACCTCGTGGTCGTCGGCTTCGGTCAGGCCGATGACGTCAGCGTTGATGTGGGCGAGGACGGTGTGGATGGCTTCCAGCTGCTGGCGACCGCCAAACTCCAAATTGTAGGTGAGGACTTTCATGGCTTTATCCCCATCTCTTGGTGCCACAGCTGGGTGGTGAGGATGCCGGTGAGGATGCGGCTGTGGTCGATACGGCCGTTCCCATGCCTTTCCCTCAATTTTTGCACAGTTTTAAAGTTAAAGTAGTCAGCTTCGCGTAGCGAGTCTGGTTGTAAACACTCTTCAGCCCAGGCAGGCAGCTTTTTGCTGCGCCACCAGGCGGCGTGCGGGGTGGCTAATCCTTGCTTGGGGCGGTTGGTTACGGCCGTTGGCAGCAAATCCTTCATTCCCAGCCGCAGCAAAACTTTGTTCATTTGGGCATTGAGCTTAAATTCCGGCGGCAGTTGGGCGCAAAATTCCCACAATTTGTGATCCAGAAATGGGGGCCGCGCCTCCACCGAATTGGCCATGCTCATCCGGTCCACCTCAAAGTTGATGAAATCGACCATACGCGTCTGCGCTTCCAACGCCAAAAACTGATTCAGCGGATGGATTTTTGACACAGAGGGCACAGAGGGAAAAGAGCTTTTTTCTCTAAAATCTCTGTGTTCTCTGTGGCGAAATAAATTTTCAAAGATCTGTGGCGATGTGACCTGATGCCAGAGGGCAAAGCGGGCCAGGGGATCGCGGCTGCCGTGGGCAAGGACGCGCTGGCCGGCGGTGGAACCGGGCAGGGGAAGCTGGCTGAGCAGCTGGCGGACGGGTTGGGGGATAGTGAGATACGGCCGTATCCGTCGATCCCCATCAAACCAATGATAACCACCCAGCAGCTCATCGGCGCCTTCGCCGGTGAGGATGACTTTGAAGCCAGCCTCATGGCATGCTTTGTAAAGCAGGTAGATGGGGATGCTGGTAGCAGAGCATTGTGGCTCTTCGAGCTGGGCCACGATTTGCGGCAGCAGGTCAAACGCCTCGGGACCAAAGTGCAGGGTATGGTGCCGGCTGCCGATGCGTTCGGCGACGGCCTGAGCGTATGAGGATTCGTCATGGCTGGCGGCGCTGAAGGCGATATTGAAGGTGTGGACCTGCTGGCCGCCGAGCTCGGTGAGCAGCGTGGCCAGGGCGCTGGAATCGATGCCGCCGCTAAGCAGGGAGCCGACGGGTACGTCGCTCAGCCGCCAGGCGGAGACAGCGTCACGCAAGTGGGCCATAAATTCGTCCACGGCATCGGCTTCGCTGATTTGGCGGTAATCTCCGTCCTCAGGAAAGGTGAGCTGCCAGTACGGCCGTATTGTCATCTGCCCGTTTTGCATGATGAGTAGGTGGGCGGCGGGCAGCTTGTGCACGCTGGCAAACATGGTTTGCGGCGTAGGCACAAAACCGTGGGTGAAGAGGGCAGCAAGCGCCTGCCGGTTGGTGTGGCGGCTGAGTGTGGGGAGGAGATGGAAAAGCGGCCGTATCTCCGAAGCAAACGCCAGTTCGCCGCCGGATTGCGCATAGTAAAGCGGTTTGGTGCCAAAGCGGTCGCGGACGAGGATGAGGGTTTGGGAACGGCCGTCCCACAGAGCAAAGGCAAACATGCCGCGCAGCAGCACAAAGGCGTCGGTGCCCCATTCTTCGTAGGCGTGGACGATGGTTTCGGTATCAGTGCGGGTGCGGAATTGATGCCCGGCCGCTTCTAGCTGGGTGCGCAGGGCGGGGGCGTTCATCACTTCACCATTGTAGGTGATCCAGATGGTGCCGTCTTCATTGCTCAGCGGCTGGTGGCCGTGTGCCAGATCGATAATGCTGAGCCGCCGCGCCGCCAGGCCAATGCCGTCGGCCACAAAAATGCCCGCATCGTCTGGCCCGCGATGGTGCAGCCGGACGTTGGCCTGTTCCAGCCGCTCGCGATCAATTTTGGGGGAGAGGATGCCAGTGATGCCGCACATGAGGTGCGGATGGTATACAATTTGGCCGTTATGGGCAAAGTCTATCACAGGTTGAAGCAACC
The DNA here is from genome assembly GCA_002699125.1 of Anaerolineaceae bacterium. GTDB lineage: Bacteria > Chloroflexota > Anaerolineae > Promineifilales > Promineifilaceae > Leptofilum. The sequence goes on along the minus strand of PABI01000139.1, from coordinate 31,022 downwards.
GTTTTTCTCTGGACCTTGGCGTTTTAGCGTTGCAAATTTCGGGACGGCCGTTCTCTTTCTCATCTCTCTCGTTGCCAGCCTGGCCTATTTGCGGTTGGGGCTGGCGCGGGTGTTTTATCCGTACGCGCTGGATTTAATAGAAGAAGATATGGTGATGCAGGCGTGGCGGGTGGCGCAGGGGCTGCCTGTTTTTGTACCACCCAACGCGGAATTTGTGCCGCAAGTGTACATGCCGCTGTTTACCTGGCTGGGAGGTCAGCTTATGCGCCTGACCGCATTTGCTTTCTGGCCGCTGCGCTTGATTTCCTTTTTGAGTACGGTGGGAACGGCCGTTCTCATTTTTTACGTTGGTTGGCGGGCGTGTGGGAGGAAAACGGCCGCTTTTGCCGGCAGCGCGCTTTTTTTGGCTGGATACCGACTGGTAGGCGGCTGGTACGATTTGGCGCGAGTCGATGCCCTATTTACCTTTTTATGCCTGGCAGGACTGGTCGCGTTGGTTTATGGGGGGAAGGGAACACAAAGAGGCGCAGAGGCGGCACGGAGTTACCCAGAGATAGGTATTGTGTTAAGCGCTGTTTTGCTGGGTTTGGCTGTATTGACAAAGCAAAATGGGCTTTTCTTGGTTGTAGTAGCTGGATTTTATTTATTCATCGCAGAGAGTGCGGAGAGTGATAAAAAGTCTGTGTTTATCCATGTCCTGTTGCTTTTTGTTGTGCCGTTTCTTCTAGTGGTAGGTGTACCGATTTTGCTGTGGCAGCTTAATAGCGATGGGTGGTTTGGCTATTATCTGGTCATAATTGCTTTTGCCAGCCCACTGCTTGCCAGCCGCGTGTTGAATATTTTCCTTTGGGAGCTGGGGGCGAGCATGGGCGTGCTGGTGACAATAATCTCGTTGTTGATTCTTCGGCAGTTAGGTAGTTTTTTTAAGGTATCAAAGATTGGAGATTGGAGACTGACAATCTCCAATCTCCAATCTCTGATATCCCGTAATCCCTGGTTGTTGTTTGTGGGAACGGCCGTATTCATGTCTGTTGCTGGCCGAACGGCAACAGGCGGCAATTTGAATAACATGATTATTGGTTACGCGCTGCTGTGCCTGGCCCCGGCCCTTAGCCTGTCATACCTGCGAAAGCGGGTATCCATTCCAGCGGAAAAACTGGATTCCCGCCTGTGCGGGAATGACACATTTGGGCGGGCAAAATTCATTCGTTGGGCGTGGCTGGCTGCAACTGTTGTGCAGTTTGTTTTGGTGACATTTCCGCTGCACGGGATTCTGCCGCAGACGTATTGGCCCACGGCCGAAATGCGGGCAGCAGGGGATGCGCTGCTGGCACGGGTGGCGGAGGAACCGGGCGAGGTGTGGCTACTGCTGCATCCCAGCTATGCGCTGCGGGCCGGGAAACGGCCGTACGTTCACTTACAATCCCTATGGCATGCTCGGCAACGCGGAACCGAACCGCTGCCAGCCGATTTGGTGGCGCTAGTCGAGCAGCAGCAGTTTGCTCAAATTATTTCGGACGAAAGTGACTTTTTTGAGACAGAGCCAGCTTTTGTGGAACTGCTGCTGACCCATTACGAAGTAGCCGAAACGCTGCCCCCAAGCCAATCGCCTCCCACTTTGAGTGGGCCAATTGTACGGCCGTTAACCGTTTACATCCCCCGACGCTAACTTATCTGGCCAGCGCAGCATGACGGTGTACCCTTGCCAGTTTTCATCGTCTTCGTGATACGGCCGTTCCGCCAGCACCAACCAGGCGTGCCCCAAAATCTTTTTAACGTCAGCTTTGTCTCGGGGTGCAAATTTGGCACCAAACAGCACCGTCACCGGCACGCCCAGTTCATGTAGGTAGCGGTAGCGCAGCAGTGAGCGCCGCAAACACAGCCCTAACGGCGAACGACGATCCAGCAAGGCGGCCAGATCAGCCAGCTGGCGGGTTTTGTTTTCAGGGGGGAGCGGTGACGGCCGTTCCAGCGTTATTGCCTCCAGCTGGGCCATCGCTTGGGGAATCGGCCGTTGTAGGATACCAGGCAGTTGGCGACTCAGCGCCCGCATCTCAGCCAGCAGCAGCCGCTGACGGCCGTCTGTCAGCAGGCCAGGCAGCAGACGCAGCCCTAACCAGAGATGTCGCAGGCGGGTGAACAAGGCACGCATTTGGGGATTACTGAAGGATGACTAGCTTGTCTTTGGCCATCTCTTCGGCCAGTTCCAGCAAATCATCCACCACCATGCTGGTGTCTACTTCATATTTTTGGGCGATGACGGTGGCGTGCTGCTCGATGGTTTGCTCGCCATCGAGCATTTCCCAAAATTCGGTGCCCACCTCGTTGAGTGAAAAGTAAGTCCCAGTGTTGATGTCGATCAAAATAGCCTCATCCGCCACAATTTCAAAGGTGACGTTTTCAGCCCGTTGCAGAATGGAGTTTTTGTCCAAGTTTGCACCTCAATTTATGGGACGCAGATTTGCCTGATCTTCCTGATCAGGTGAATCAGGCAAATCTGCGTCCTATTCGCCTATGCTTTCTGTTTGGATGAGCTTTTCAAATCACCGTGCATAATCAAACATGAGGTTTTATACTCTGGCTCATGAATGGCTCGCGGTGGCAGTTTCATGATCTAATTATCGAAGGGAAAGCGGATGATGCAAATTTGTGGCAGGGGTGGCTGAATTCATTTAGCTCGCTGGCGCAGAGCACGGCCGTTCCCCACCTCACCGTCACTTTCCAAACTGTCGCCACCGTCCCGGCACCCCCCAATCGCTCGCCTGATTTTCAGCAAGGTGACTTGCTACACTATTTTGTCGATGGCGATCAGGTGATTGCCCATTTTCCGCGCTATGGCCAGCTTCAACTTGATCTCGTCAATGGCCGAACGGAGGGCCGGATCGTGCCTGCCGCCGGGCAAACTTACGCTATTTTAGAAGACCTGATTGCTATCAGCCTGTCACCCCATTTGCGCCGCCGCCACAAGTTTTTGCTCCATGCTTTTGCCGCCGCCCACGAGGGCGGGGCGGTGCTTTTGGTGGGTGGCATTGGTGCGGGCAAAACCACCACGGGGCTCTCCTTGCTAAACGCGGGTTGGCAACTGCTCTCCAATGATTCGCCGGTGGTGGTGGCCAACGGCCGTATCCAGCAATATCCCGGCGTGCTGGCGGCTTATCCGGAATCGTTTGCTCATTTTCCCCAGTTGAAACAGTTGGCAGAAGAGCCTGGTGGTGACGGCCGTACCAAAATCAGCGTGACGGCCGAATCGATTTGGCCTGATGTTTGGCTGTCAGAGGCACCCGTTCGCGCCATTTGTTTCCCCCAAATTGAAGAACGTACGGCTCATGCATTGACTCCCCTTGCCAAACCGGTGGCGCTGGCCCGCTTGCTACCCCACGCCGTAGAGCAGTGGGACAAAGCGATGATTCCCCTTCACCTGCAAACTTTGCGCCAATTGGTTGAATCAGCCCCGGCGTACATCTTACATTTATCCCCGGATGTTTTGTCTATTCCCCAGACGATTGCCCAGGCATTTGAAGATACCCAACAGTAAATAATCAACCGTTGCCCGCCCAAAGCTAAGAGGCAGATGAGCGAATAGAATTTTGCCGCCAAAAAATTCTGACAGTTCTCCTGTCTAACGATGTAAAAAAGACGTGAATTGGTACCAGTTAGGACTTGAGCACTATTGTTTGGCCACTGCTGATCTGGTGAAATGTACTCGTCTGCGCCGCATGGGAGATGCAGCGTGCACAGACCAGAATAAGCTATGACACGAATCTCAGACATGCCTTAAACCCGTTCTTTTAATCATCAACCTGTTTACGTCACCAAATCTATCCTGCCCTCACCCCCGTCCTTAGTCCGATTTGGTTACCCATGCAGGTAGTTAATTTGGGCTGTCTGGCAGGAGCATTTTAATGAGTTTAACAAGCTTGAAGAAACGTATTCTTTTTTTCCTGGTTGGCTTACCGGCCATAGTCGGATTGGTTTTGTTGGGCCAGCGTGGGGAAACGGCCGTTTCCCCCGTTTCTGCCGGTACGGCCGAATGGCCAACCGTGGCGGCTAATCCCCAACGCACCTCCTGGACCCCAGAAGAAGTTGGCGGCCAGCTGCGGCCGGAATGGGTGAAGCCGTTCGAGCCGTTCATTCCCCAACACGTGCAAATCATTGCCGCCAACAACACCCTCTATATTTCTACCGCCAGCGGCCTCTATGCCATTGATGCCGCCACCGGGACTGAAAAATGGGTTTACGCCACCGAGTTCCCCTTGGGGCATTCGCCTACAATCCACAACGGTGTGGCCTACGTCGGCGGCCTGGATCGCAAAATCCACGCCGTTGATGCCACAACCGGGGCTGGCTTATGGACCTTCAGCGGCGGTGGTGGATTTGAAACCAACCCACTCGTTGTTGGTGATACGCTTTACGCCGGAAACCGGGACGGTAAGATGTATGCCATCACCATTTCCGGGGCCAACACAGGCCAGCTCAAATGGAGCTACCAAACTGGTGGCCCCATCCTTTACTCAGCAGCCTATAACAGCGATGTCATCTATTTCGCTTCAAACGACAGCTTTGCCTATGCTCTGAACGCTGGCAGCGGTTCCCTGGTTTGGAAATCGGCCAAGCTGCCTGGGGCTGGCTTCTATTCATACTGGCCGGTAGTGTATGAAAACAAAGTCGTTTTTTCTGGCAGTAATGCTTACAGTACGGCCGTTACCTGGCCGGGCAGCGGGCAAATGACCAAAATTGAATTACAAGAGTTGTATATCAATCAGGGTGTGCCGCCGGGGGCGCCTATTGGCAGCGTCAGCACGGCGGCCGGTGATTGGGCATCGGGCACGCCAACGATTAATGCCAATCGCATCTATAACTACTTTGATGACAAGCCGTGGCGGCGTACCGTCTTTGTGCTGAACCAGTCTAATGGGACGGAAACGACCACTGCGCCGGTGCTGTGGACCGGTACCGGCAGCGGCACGCGCTACCCGCCCGTTATTGGGGTGGATGGCGTGCTGTACCAACAAAACAATTACCTTTCGGATTCATCGATTGCCCGCGGTCACATCTCTGGCTGGCAGCCGGATAATCCGTACATCACCAACATCAGCGGCGATGTGGCGGCCGTAGATGAGCCGCACGCCGTCTCTGGTGGCGGCAACCTCATTTACTGGAATCTGTGCTGTGACCGGCAGGCTGGGGCGATAGATATCACCAGTCCCAACAGCAGCTTCCCTAACGGTGGCGTCGATCCCAATCGGGAATGGATCTATTATGGTTATAATTTGCTCACCTGGGCACCGGGCTACAACTTTTTGTACTACACTGCCCAGCCCGACAATTACACCAAGCCATATTCCAACTTTGGCACGTTGAACGGCGTCTATGGTTTTCATGGGGATGTGTCACCGCCGATTCCGTATAACGGCCGTGTTTACATGCAGCACAGCAATACGATCATGGCCTTTTCCCCCAGCGGCAATGGTGCCAGCCCGCTGCCGTTGGCTGCCAAGCGCACGCCGCCTGCGGCCAACATCAACATTCCTGACCAGGATGAGTTGATTGCTGAACTGGAAGCCGAAGTGAGCAAAATTGTGGCGGCTGGCCATCTGCGCCCGGGCTTCATGAGCCACGGCCTGTTTGACAACAGTGCCAAGAACACCTGCGGCGATAACCTCACCGCTTACTGGAGCAATCCCGGCGACACGCTGTACACGCTGCTCATGGCGCTGCCGCATCTTTCGCCCGGCTTGCGGCAAAGCGTGCGCACCTATCTGCAAAGTGAGTATGCCAGCTACCCACCGTACCAATACAACCATATTGGCTGGAACAACGGCGCGGCGCGCGAAGCGTACATCACACCGCCGGAAATTGCTGGTGCTTTAAGCGGGCCAGAAACCAAAAACTTTACGCTGCAAAACAATGGTGGCTGGGGCGGTGAAGGTGTCTGGGGACGAAATCCCTTCGCCTGGTACGCTCTGTGGCAATATGCCGAAGAGTTTGGTGGTGCCAGCGGTATCTTGTCCGCCAGCCAATCCGCTTTTATGGAAGAGTTTAACGGGCAGCCATCGGACAATCTGCTGCTGAAAATGCCGCTGATGCACAATGCGTATATCGCTGGTTACATTGGTTACACGGAGCTGCAAAAGCTGGCCGGGCAATCTGTATCCAGCAGCGTCAATAATGAGCTGAACCGGTTGCTGGCGCTGCGAGCCAATAACTTCACCAAAGACACTGCCTACCGGCTGGTGACCGATGGTGGCTCATACTGCCGCACGCTGAACGTGGCCAGCAACTTCATTTACATGGTGCCGGAGCTGGCGGAATATTTGCGTAACAATGCGTTATCTAGCGTGAACAGCGCTTTGGCCGAGTATGAAACGGTAGCCCCATATTGGTTTGTCACCTTTTTCTCTGGCGCTTATGCCGAAAATGCGATTGTGCCGCTGTACGATGTCCATTCCATTTTTATGGCCAAGGCGCTGATCCTGGAAGAAAGTGGCGATCAGCTGGCCCAATATCTCGACGAGCCAGGCTTTGCCACCGGCGATCTGTTCCACATCCAAAAGCTGGTGGCCACCATTGAAAACCAGGTCTACGGTTTTTCCCTCACGGCAACGCCTGCTGTAGCCAATGTTGATACTGGCGGCAGCGCCACTTACCAGGTTTCTGTGGAAGGTACAGGTGGCTTTACGGCGCCCATCGACATCCAGCTGACAGAAGGATATGGCACTTTGGTGGCCAGCCCCATGTCAACAACAATCACCCCTCCCGGCAGTTTTACCGTGATGCTGGATGACACCGCCACAAGTGACGATACACGCTGGTATACGGTGACGGTAACAGCAACGGGCGATGATTCTGAGACGGTGATCCAGAAAACAATTGAACTGCGCCTGTTGGTCAATGGCGAAGAGATGTTCCTGCCGATTGTGCATCGTTGATGGAGTGAAATGTGATAAGTAAAAAGTGAAAAGTGGGAAAGGCACTTATTACATTTCACTTTTTACCGACAGAAAGGTACCTAAATGAAAAGTGTAATCCGCTTACTGTTGCTCATTGTGTTTTTTGGTCTGCCGTTGGTGCTGTTGGGTGGGCGCTGGGGAGAAACGGCCGTACACGCCGGCGCTGCCACAACACCCCGAATCAACATTCCATTTACAACGGCCGTTGAGCCAGATATCCCTGCTGCCGAACGAGGCATCCTTTGGTTTGGCGAGGTGGGACCAACCACGCAAAGCTACTCGGACGTGCGTATCATCTACAACCATGAAAAGCTGCACGTTACCTTCCATATTATCGACCGGTTTATGTATTACGATCCCACGCCGACAGCGGGGGACATGGCCAACTGGGATGCTGCCACGCTGTATCTAAATCTGAGTGGCAACAGCGGCAGCACACCGACCAGCAGTTCTTATCGCTTCATCGGCCAACTGGATGCGCTCAATGCCAACCAGCAGGGTCAACGTCCTGATTATGACTTTGCCTACGTGGGGAATGGCTCCGGCTGGACGCAAACGGAGCTGGCTTTTGAAACGTTCGCTGCTACCCAAACTACCACTGGCCTGAACAACCAACAAGATGACGCCGGTTGGAACATCACTTTCCGCATTCCCTGGAGCAGCCTGGGATTGTCTGGCCCGCCAGCCGAAGGCACCGTTTGGGGCCTGGGCCTTACCATGCATGATGAAGACGGCACGGCCCACGAGAACCGTGACTGGCCCGAAGGTTTAAGCAGCAGCTCGCCCGCTACCTGGGGCCAACTGCATTTTGGCCTGCCGGGTTACACGCCCCCTGCTGGTGTTGTCGCCAGCGATACCCTGACTATTCGGCATGGTGAGAATGGCGCCACGGTGCCCGACGGGCACGTTGGCGGTGCCACCAACTGTGGCGGTTATCCGCCGCTTTGGGACATCTGGGGCAATTTCAATTATGCTGGCGATCATCAAATAAACGTTCAAAATCAATGGAATCTGGGGGATTGGGGCTGCTTCTCCAAATATTACATCACCTTCCCGCTGGACGCCTTGCCGCCGGACCAGGCCATTGTCTCAGCTGAGTTGAGTATGTACCATTTTGGCAATTCGCTGCCTTCAGAAGCGCAGCCCTCGCTCATCCAGGTGTTTACCGTGGATGAAGATTGGAACGAAAACACGCTGGTGTGGAACAACGCCCCGCTGGCGGTGGAGAACGTTGCCCGTACCTGGGTCGATCCCATCCCCTTAGGTGGTGCGGGCAAGTATGTTACCTGGGATTTAAGCGGGGCGGTGGCCGAGGCTTACGCCAATGGACAGCCGCTGCGCCTGGCGCTTTATTCCGCCGACAGCGCGCGCCACAGTGGTAAATATTTTAGTTCTTCCGAAGCCGGCGTGTCGATTCGCCGCCCGACGCTGGAAATTGCCTATGGTTCGGCTTATGGCTTTGCAGTGAGCAGTACGCCTCGGCTGCAAACGGCCGATCCTGGCGACGCTGCCCAATATCAACTGAATATATCGCCGACGGGTGGGTTTGATACGGCCGTTACTTTCCAGGCCCCCACCGTTTCAGGGGTCACTATCGATATTCCAGCTGGCAGCGTTACCCCGCCCGGTAGCAAAATGATCACGATTACCCATGACAACCCCAGCCAAACAGCTGGTGGCTTGTACGCTGTCCCCATCACCGTAAGTGGCGACGGCGTCGAGCGAACCATAGAGTTATATTTGCTGGTCAACGGCTCGCAGCAGTTTTTGCCTCTCGTTCAGCGTTAACTGTTGGTCAGGATTGTTAACTTGACCTACTTGTTAGAGACGAATGTCAAACGGCATTCGTCTCTTTTGGTTTACGCAACCATCTGCCTGGGCTATAATCCCTTCGCCAAAAATATAATTTAGGAAGGTCATATGCCCAAAGCATTAATTACCGGCATTACCGGCCAGGATGGTTCTTATCTGGCCGAGTTTTTGCTCGAAAAAGGGTACGACGTCATCGGTATGGTGCGGCGTACCAGCACGATTAACTTTCACCGTATTGCCCATATTCAAGACAAAATAACCGTGGTCCCTGGCGATCTGGGTGACCAGGTTTCCATGATTCACCTGCTTGAAGAGCATCGCCCCGAAGAAGTTTACAATCTGGCGGCCCAATCGTTTGTGCAGACCAGTTGGAATCAGCCCGTATTTACCGGCGATGTCACTGCTCTAGGCGTGACGCGCTTGCTGGATGCTATTCGCTTTGTCAACCCCAACATTCGCTTTTACCAGGCCAGCTCCAGCGAGATGTTTGGTAAAGTGGTCGAAGTACCCCAGCGGGAATCCACGCCATTTTATCCGCGCAGTCCGTATGGCGTGGCCAAGGTGTATGGCCACTGGATCACCGTCAACTACCGCGAAAGCTATGGCATGCACGCTACCTCTGGCATCTTGTTTAATCATGAGTCGCCGCGGCGCGGTCTGGAATTTGTCACCCGCAAAATCACGCATCATGTGGCCAAGATCAAATTGGGCCTGACTGATGAACTGCGCCTGGGCAATCTGGATGCACGGCGCGACTGGGGCTTCGCCGGTGACTACGTCAAGGCGATGTGGCTCATGTTACAGCAAGACAATCCGGAAGATTATGTGGTGGCCACCGGCGACACCCATTCCGTGGAAGAGTTTCTGGATGTAGCATTTGGCCATGTTAACCTGGATTGGCACGATTACGTGGTGCAGGATGAACGATTCATGCGTCCGGCGGAAGTGGATTTGCTCGTAGGCGATCCCACAAAAGCGGGCGAAAAGCTCGGCTGGGAACCGGATGTTTCCTTTGAGCAGCTTGTGCAGATGATGGTAGATGCAGATATTAAATTATTGCAGGCGGGGCGGGTCGCTGTTTGATGTACCTACAATTTCTCGCAGGTTGCTTTCGTAAATATTGTTTGTGAGTAAACCTGCGGAGGCTTAATCGATTTAGACTAGGAGAGGAAAATGACAACGATACAATTTGGAACTGACGGCTGGCGTGGGCGCATTGCTGAGGATTATACGTTTGATAATGTGCGGCGCTGTACACAGGGCTTTGCCAACTTCATGAAAGCGCAGGGGCTGGCAGAAAAGGGCGTCGTTATTGGCTATGACATGCGCTTTCAGGCAGAATTTTTTGCGGCAACGGCCGCAGAAGTTATGGCCGCCAACGGTATCCACGTTTGGCTGACGGAAGCGGCGACGCCTACGCCAACAATCTCCTATTCGGTAGTGGACAAGCAGGCAGGTGGGGCAATTAACATCACGGCCAGTCATAATCCACCATGGGATTGTGGCTTTAAGGTGCGTGATGTGAACGGCGGGGCGATTCCGCCGGATGATCTCAAGAAGATTGAAGCAGCGATTCCGGATATTACGGCCGTAAAAACCACCAAACTCGAAGATGCCAAAAACGAGGGATTGGTTGAGATGTTCGACGCTGCCCCTGCCTACATTGCTCAACTCAACCGGTTGGTAGACATTGAAGCCATCAAAGAGGCTGGCTTTACCCTGCTGGTGGACTGCATGTGGGGCAACGGCGCGGGCTGGTTTCCCCGGCTGCTGGAAGGTGGCAAAACTACCGTCAAAGAAGTCCACAACGAACGCAACCCCATCTATCCACACATGACACGCCCTGAGCCGATTCCGCCGAACGTCGATCACGGCCTGAGCTTCACCAAAGAAGTGGGGGCCGACGTCGTCATCATCAACGATGGCGATGCCGACCGGGTTGGTTTTGGTGATGAAAATGGCAATTTCATGGATCAGCTGCGAGTGTATGGGCTAATGGGATATTACCTGTTGGAAGTACGCGGCGAGCGCGGCCCTATCGTCAAGACCGTATCCACCACCAAGATGTTGAATAAGTTAGCAAAGCTGTACGACGTGCCGGTGTATGAAACCGGCGTGGGCTTCAAATATATTGCGCCCAAAATGGTGGAAGTAGATGCTCTGATTGGTGGTGAAGAGAGCGGTGGCTACGCCTTCCAGGGGCACGTGCCGGAGCGGGATGGCATTCTGGCCGGGTTGTTCATGTTGGACATGATGATGAAGACGGGCAAGAAGCCATCGGAACTACTGGCCGACCTGTTTGCCAAAGTGGGCGCACATTATTACAACCGGGTTGACACCTATTTTGATAATGAGCGCAAGGCGGAAATTCAGAACAACGTTGCAACTGCTCGTCCTGAAACGCTGGGTGGTTTGAAAGTGACCGACATCGTGACCATCGACGGACACCAGTTTGTAATGGAAGATGGCGGCTGGCTGCTCATCCGCTTCAGCGGCACAGAGCCGGTCATCCGCGTCTACTGTGAAACCACGCATGAAGACAAAGTCCAGGCCATCCTAGACGACGGTATGAAGCTAGCAGGTCTTAAATAGAACTTTACATTGACAAACAACATTACTCAAATTGTCATTTTGAGCGTAGCGAAAAATCCCTCTAAACGTTGCCGGCTGAAGCCTTTGCCAAACCGCTAGGACCTCAGTTGCTATGCGTCTCAGGGATGCTTCGCTTTGCTCAGCATGACAGGTGGGGTCGATTTGCTTTTTGAGGTGAAATGAAAGCGTTTCAAGATTATTACCCGGATGATTCGAGTTATTGTTATGGCTGCGGCCGTTTAAATGAAAAAGGTCTGCAAATTAAAAGCTACTGGGACGGCGAGCAGTCGGTGGCCCGGTTTGTGCCGCGGCCGGAGCATATGGCCATTCCCGGCTACGTGTACGGCGGCCTGCTGGCCTCGCTGATTGATTGCCACGGCACGGGAACGGCCGCTGCCGCCACCGCCCGTGCCGAAAACCGCGAAATTGACTCCGATCCAGCCATCCGCTTTGTCACCGGGTCGCTAAAAGTTGATTACTTACGCCCGACGCCATTGGGACCAGAGCTGGAACTGCGTGGCACCGTACGCGAGATCAAGCCGCGCAAGGTGATCATAGACATCGACCTGTTGGCTGACGGTGAAGTTTGTGTACGCGGTGAAGTAACGGCCGTACGCTTGCCGGAAAATTGGGGCCAGTAATTTGCTCATCGACACACACTGCCATCTAGATTTTGATCGGTTTGACAAAGATCGTGACGAAGTCGTGCATCGTGCCGCCGACGCCGGCGTGACGCAAATTGTGGTGCCTGCCCTTGACCTGGATAATTGCCGTACCGTCTTAGCTTTGGCAGAAAAATACGAAGGCGTTTTTGCGGCCGTGGGGGTTCATCCCAACTCTTCGGCGGGGTGGCAGGACAATTGGGTTGGCGTCCTGCGCGATCTGGCGCAGCATCCCAAGGTGGTAGCGATAGGCGAGATTGGCCTGGATTATTATTGGGACAAGTCGCCGAAAGAAGTGCAGCATCAGGCGTTGGGGTTGCAGTTAGAACTGGCAGCCGAGCTAAATTTGCCGGTCATTATTCACAATCGAGAATCAAGTGCGGATGTGATTCAACTGTTGTCAGAATCGCCGCTGACAGGGCGTGAGAATCCGGGCGTGCTGCATTCATTCTCAGGGAATTGGGATACGGCCGTATCCGCCCTCGATCTCGGCTACTGTTTAGGCTTTACCGGACCCGTCACCTTCAAAAAAGCCGACGATCTGCGCGCAATTGCCAAAAAAGTGCCGGATGACCGCATCCTGGTAGAAACCGACGCCCCATTTTTGACGCCACATCCTTACCGGGGCAAGCGCAACGAACCGGCCTATGTCGCTTACGTGGCTGAGCGATTGGCAGAAGAGTGCGGGGTGGAGACGGCCGTATTCGCCCAACAGACCACGGCCAATGCCAGAAGTCTTTTTTCACGAATCAGTGAAAAGTAAAAAGTGAAAAGTAAACTGATTACGGTTTACTGATCACCGATCACCAAAATGTCAAGACCCGACCTCTCCATCATCATCGTCAGTTGGAACGTGCGTGAGCTGTTGCAAAATTGTCTGCGTTCGGTTTTGGCAGAGACGAAATTGGCGCTGCAAATCATCGTGGTGGACAGCGCTTCAACCGATGGCAGCCTGGAGATGGTTGCCGAGCAATTTCCGCAGGCGGAACTGGTGGCTTGCCGGGAGAATGTGGGCTTTCCCAGTGGGAATAATTTGGGATTAGAGCAGGCCAACGGCCGTTACATCCTCCTCCTCAATCCCGATACCATTGTGCATGATGGCGCATTGGCCAAAATGGTGTCTTACCTGGAACAGCATCCGCAGGTAGGCGTAGTCGGGCCGCAACTGCTGAATGAAGATGGCTCGGTGCAATCGTCGCGCCGCCGCTTTCCTACGCTGCGCACGGCCTTCTTTGAAAGTACCTGGTTGCAGCCGTATGCGCCACACTCGGTGCTGGATGATTATTTTGTGCGTGATGTAGCTGATGGGGAAACGGCCGTCGTCGAATGGGTCATGGGTGCCTGCCTGATGACCCGGCAAGAAGTGGTGGCTCAGGTGGGTGGTTTGGATGAAAAATACTTCATGTATTCCGAGGAATTAGATTACTGTCGTAGGATTCACGAAGCGGGCTGGCAAGTGGTATACTATCCGCAGGCGCAAGTGACGCACCTGTCCGGCAAGAGCAGTGAACAGGCGGTGACCCAGCGGCACATTAATTTTAATCGGGCCAAGCTGCGCTACTTTCGTAAATATCACGGCCGTTTGGCGGCGGGCATTTTGCGATTATTTTTGTTAAAGAGTTACAGTTGGCAGTTAATTTTGGAGGCCATCAAGGGAGCAGTGGGGCATAAACGGCCGTTGCGCTGGCAGCGAGTTAAGGCCTACTGGATGGTTTTACGCTCTGGATTACGACCGGCAGGCTACTGACTGAAGCAGCCACAGAGAATTGAGAGAGGACAGAGGCTTAGAAAACAAAGCTCAAAAATCTCTGCGCCCTCTGTGGCAACATTTCAGATAAGTCCTAATTTCTTGAGGTGACAGGATGAAAAAAAAGATTACATTGGAATTATCAACGACGGATTATAACCTGCTGAAGGACATTGCTGATGCTTGCAAATGGCCCATCGAAGAGGTGGCGATGCAGTGCCTGAAAAGTGGCTTGCCGCCCTCGCTCAGCAAAGTGCCGGAGGCTTTTCACGATGAACTCCTAAGCCTCAACGCTTTAAGCGATCAGGACCTGATGAAAGTGGCCGATGGCAAATGGCCTGCGCCAAAAGAAAAGAGCGAACTGTACAAAAAAGCAAACTTTATTGCGCTGCGCCGCACCTATGCTCTTTCTCTGCTGCGCTGGCGTGGTCATCCCATTGAGCATTACGAACTGTTCTAATTACCCGATTTTCTCTTGAAGATGCTAAAAATTGGACTGGTTACCGGAGAGTACCCGCCGATGGAGGGAGGCGTGGGGGCGTTTACGGCCGAATTAGCCAAAGCCCTGCACCAGTTGGGCCACACCATCCACATCATCACCAGCCGCGAGGCCCGTCCGCCCGATGCGCCGCGCACCTTCACTTCTGCCGGGGAGCCAATCCCGCTTGAATTTGCCCAACTGCATCCGCGCATCAACCGCTGGCGCTGGCCGTCACTGGCCGTTATTGCCGACATTGTGCTGCGCTACGAACTGGACGTGGTGAACATCCAGTACCAGCCGGCGGCCTTCAACATGAACAGCGCCGCGATTAATTTTCTGCCCTGGCGCTTGAAAAATGTGGCGAAAACGGCCGTTACCTTCCACGATCTTCGCGTACCGTATTTGTTTCCCAAAGCGGGGCGGCTGCGGCAAACGGCCGTTAACTTCCTGGCCCGCTCCGCTGACGGTGTCATCGCCACCAATCCAGCCGATCACCAAGCGTTGACGGATATTTTTCAACGCGGAGGTGCGACCACAGGTCGGGCAGAGGCGCAGAGAGGGAAACCCATTGCCCAGATTGCGATTGGCAGCAACATTACCGTTCATCCAACGAATCACATCGAAATTGCTGAAATTCGCCAGAGCCTGGAGGTGGGTTCTGATGATGTTTTGTTGGGCTATTTTGGCTTTTTGAACGAGAGTAAGGGGGCGGACACGCTCATTGAAGCACTGGCGCAGCTGGACGGCCGTTTCCATCTCGTCTTCATCGGTGGGCAAACGGGGGCCAGTGACAGCGCCAACAACCAGGCATTTCTGGACGGGCTGCGGGCGCAAATTGAAGCGCTGGGGGTGAGCGAGCGCGTACATTGGACCGGCTTCCTCAGCGATGCCCGCGTATCGGCCCATTTGCAGGCGGCGGACATGTTGGTGATGCCTTACCGTGACGGTGCTTCGCTGCGGCGCGGCACGCTCATGGCGGCGCTGGCCCACGGCCGGCCACTTATTACCACCACACCAACAGCACCTACACCCGAGCTTATCTCGGGCGAAAATTGTTGTTTGGTGCCAGTGGGGGATGTGAGGGCTTTGAGTACGGCCGTTCAAACCCTCAGCAACGATACAGAACTACGTGGAACGTTAGGCCAGGGTGCAGCCAGGTTAGCCGAACAGTTTAGTTGGGGGAAAATTGCGGCGGAAACGGCCGACTTCTATCAGACATTGTAATCTGAGTTTGCATTGCCTCTCACATACCTGCTAACCATCATGAGCAATCTGTGACATTCCTCCTTGGTTTTAAAATTTGGTTGACGCCCCTCGATCAAGTTAGTAAAATAACCTCAAAAATGTATAGATTTGCATAGATTTGTTCGCAATTATTCAGGTTTCTACGTAGATTTCAACACGATTCAAACATCTGAGTTTGCCCGTATTTGCACCACACAGAAGAAATAGAGGAAGAGGAGCTGCATGACAAAATACATTGGACAGTCGGCATATGCCCACGGGGAGCCGCAGAAAACCGGAATTTTGTTGGTCAATTTGGGCACGCCGGAAGAACCCACCGCGAAGGCATTACGGCCGTATCTCCGCCAATTCCTCGGCGACCCCCGCGTCATTGAATGGCCCGCCTGGCTGTGGAAACCGATCCTCAACGGCATCATCCTCAACGTTCGCCCCAAAAAATCTGCCAGACTATATGCTTCCATCTGGACCAAAAAAGGCTCGCCGCTCCTGCTCTACTCGCAAAGCATTGCCGACAAGCTGCAAGCCAACTTGCAGACGGAGTGGGGCGACAATCTGCGGGTGAAACTGGCCATGCGTTACGGCCGTCCTTCCCTGAAAGAAAAATTAGCCGAGTTCCGCAAAGAGAACGTGCAGCGCATTCTGGTCTTGCCGCTGTTTCCGCAATATTCGGCCACCACCACCGCCACCATTTATGACATCGTGTTTGATGAATTGCGCCGCTACCGCTGGATGCCGGAACTGCGCACAATTAATGATTACCATGATGACCCGCTTTACATTCAGGCGTTGGCCAACAGCATTCGCAAATTTTGGTCGGAAAACGGCCGTTCCGCCAAACTGCTCTACTCTTTCCACGGCATCCCCAAAAACTACTTCGAGAAAGGTGATCCTTACTACTGCTTCTGCCAAAAAACCGCCCGCCTCGTTTCTGAAACGTTAGGCTTGCACCAGGACGACTACCAGGTTTGCTTCCAATCCCGTTTTGGCCCCGAGGAATGGCTCCAGCCTTACACCGACAAAACACTGGAGAAATGGGCTCACGATGGCCTGGAAAGCGTCGATACCATCTGCCCCGGCTTTGCCGTCGACTGCCTGGAAACGCTGGAAGAGATGGCCGAGCAAAATCGGGAGATTTTTCTGGAGGCGGGCGGCAAGCAGTACCAATATATTCCCTG
This sequence comes from Anaerolineaceae bacterium, assembly GCA_002699125.1. Classification (GTDB taxonomy): domain Bacteria; phylum Chloroflexota; class Anaerolineae; order Promineifilales; family Promineifilaceae; genus Leptofilum. The sequence continues at coordinate 14,358 of PABI01000139.1, read as the reverse complement.
CCTCAATGACAGCGAGGCCCAGATGAAGTTGATGACGGATCTGGCCCAACGGCATCTGCAAGGTTGGGAACCGCCGCAGGGCGAAGCATTACAGGCCAGCGCCCAGGCTTTTAAGGCCCATACAAACGGACATATGCAGGAAACGGCCGTTTCCTAAAAAAATTGATTTGGGAAGGTGCGACGCACTTCCAGGAGTGCGTCGCACATGTAAAAGGAACTTCTATGCTCAAAGAACAAACCCGCGCCGACCTGTTGGCCAAATATGATGTACCCGCGCCGCGCTACACCAGCTATCCTACTGTGCCCTACTGGTCAGAAAATCCCACGAGTGAACAGTGGATAGCTGCGCTCAGGCAAACCTTCATCGATAATTCGCAAACTGCCTGGTCACTTTACATCCACATTCCCTTTTGTGAAGCTCTTTGTACTTTTTGCGGCTGCAATACCTTCATCACCCAAAACCACGACAACGAACGCAGCTACACTAAAGCCATTCACAAAGAGTGGGAAACCTATCTGGCCCAGGTGCCCGAGTTCAAAACCGCGCCTATTCGCCAGATTCATCTGGGTGGCGGCACGCCCACCTTTTTCAGCGGCGAGAATCTTAAACGGCTGCTGCGACCCATTATGGACGTTGTCAATATCGATCCGGCCCATTTTGAAGGCTCCATCGAAGTTGGTCCCCGGGTGACCAACCGGGAGCATCTGGAAGCGCTGCGCGAACTCGGTTTCCAGCGCATCAGCATGGGTGTGCAGGATTTCAATCCGGAAGTGCAGCATCTCATCAACCGCATACAGCCCTACGAAATGACCCGTGATCTCACGCTGCTGGCGCGGGAAGTGGGCTTTGAATCGGTGAACTACGATTTGATTTATGGCCTGCCGGCACAAACGTTGGAATCATTCCGCAAAACGGCCGAAACCACTGTCAAACTTTTACCAGACCGTATTGCTCTCTACAGTTTCGCCTTTGTCCCCTGGATCAAAAAAGCGCATCGTCTCTTCACCGAAGATGATTTACCCAAGGGTGCTGACAAACGCGCCCTGTACGAAATCGCCCGCGAAATATTTTTAGAGGCTGGTTACAAAGAGCTGGGCTTAGATCATTTTGCTCTGCCCGACGACAACTTATACCAGGCATACGAGCAAGGCGAACTGCACCGCAACTTCATGGGCTACACCGACATGCGCACCGACATTTTGCTGGGGCTAGGCGTTAGCTCCATTTCCGAAGCACCCACCTGCTTTCACCAAAATGAAAAACATATCAATGAGTACAAGAAGCAGGCGTTGGTCGGTGAAATTCCTACGCTGCGCGGCCACCTGCTGGATGAAGAAGACCAGCACCACCGCGAGCAAATTCTCCAGTTCATGACCCAGCAAAAGGTGCAGCTGGCGGATGAAACCCAGGCCGAAGATGTGCGCCAATACCTGGCAGAACTGCTCAACGATGGATTGGTTACGATTGAAGGCACGCATATGGCCATGACGGAACGCGGACGGCCGTTCCTGCGCAACGCCGCTATGGCCCTGGACATGCGCCTGCGCCGCAACAAACCAGACACAAGGGTCTTTTCCCAATCGGTCTAAAGGTCATTACTTCGACAAGCTCAACCATGTTGAGCCGCTCAGCACAAGCCTGAATGGAGCGCAGCGGAATGAAGAATCCCTCTAAACTTTGCTAACCGGAACCTTTTATGGAACGACAGATGTCATCAGCCCGACTTGTTTTACTCGGCCTAAGTTATCGCACGGCTCCCATTGAGCTTCGCGAACGCTTAAGCTGTTCACTGACTAATTTGCCGCCAGACTGGCAAACGGCCGATAATCGTTTTGCCGCCATCCAGGAACTGGCTATCCTTTCCACCTGCAACCGCACCGAACTGATTGCTCGCGTCAACTGCCCTGGCCTGGATGCTCGTACGCTGCTGGCCGACATCCTGGTCTTGATGAAAGGCGTAGACAAAGCCAGCTTCGATGAGCATCTTTACCTGCACACCGGGCTGGATGCCGCCAATCATCTTTGCCGAGTGGCGTCTGGGCTGGATTCGCAGGTGTTAGGCGAACCGCAGATTTTAGGGCAGGTGACGGATGCGTTTATGGCCGCCACCAATGCCAAAACAATCGGTCCGGCGCTTACAGAACTGTTTCGCACCGCCATTCGCTGCGGCAAACGGGCGCGCAGCGAAACGGCCATCAGCCAGAACCCGGTAAGCACCAGCTCGATGGCCGTGGCTCAGGCCCAGGCCATTCTGGGTGATTTGGCCCAGCGGCAGCATCTCATTATTGGCGCAGGCGAGATGGGGCACCTGGCGCTAAAGGTACTGTGGGCACGTGGGGCAACTAACATTGCCCTGGCCAACCGCAGCAGAGAACGGGCTGAAGCCCTCGCCTCTGAAGGCGGATTGCCGGTATACGGACTGGATGAACTGGCAACGGCCGTCTCCCAAACCGACGTCGTCATCAGCGCCACCTCTGCTGAGACGCCGCTAATCACCCGGCAGCTCATCGAAAATGTGATGCAGCAGCGCTCGGAACGGCCGTTAATTCTCATCGACATCGCCGTGCCCCGCGACATCGACCCGGCCGTGCGCCGAGTTAACAACGTGCATCTGTTTGATGCCGATGAGCTAAAACAAAGTCTTGATGAAGCATTAGCTGCCCGCCAGCAAGAAATTCCGGCCATCGAAGTGATCATTGAAGCTGAGCTGGAGATGCTATCAGCGACACTGCGCGGCCTTGCCGTACGCCCGGTCATTGTTGATTTACGGCATAAGGCGGAAACAATTCGCCAACAGGAACTGGACCGCACCTTGCGCTATCTGGGCGAGCTGGATCCGGCAACACTGGCCCACATTCAACATTTTTCGCGGGCATTGGTGAACAAACTGCTGCACGAACCGACCCTGCGCCTGCGCGATAGAGCGGTGGATGAGAAAGCGGCCGTTTACGCCAGCACCGTGCGCGATTTATTTGGCCTCAACGATACCACCTTCTCTCAAGAAGGCCCTTTCACTCAAAATTATGATTGAACGCATCATTGGCACCCGAACCTCAAATTTAGCCCTGTGGCAAACTCGACACATCATGGCCCTGCTGGAGGAAACCTGGCCGGATGTTGCCTGCCGCACCGAGCCATTTGTGACCAAAGGCGACAAAACGTTGGACAAACCGCTGCCCCAAATTGGCGGTAAAGGGTTGTTCACGCAAGAGCTAGAGCTGGCGCTGCTGGACGGCCGTATCCACCTCGCCGTCCATTCCCTCAAAGATTTGCCCGTGGAAGACAGCCCCGGCCTGACGCTCGGAGCCATTGTCGGGCGAGCGGATGTGCGCGATGTGTTGATTGCGGCAAACGGCCGTACCCTGGCAACCTTGCCCAAAGGAGCTATTGTGGGCACCAGCAGCCTGCGCCGTCAATCCCAACTGCGCCGGCAGCGCCCCGATTTAGATGTACGCTCCATTCGCGGCAATGTCGAAACTCGCATTCGCAAAGTCCACGACGGCCAATACGACGCCACCGTTTTGGCTGCGGCTGGCGTGATTCGCCTGGGCCTGGAAGAACATATTGCTGAATGGTTGCCGCTGGAAACGATGCTGCCTGCGCCAGGGCAGGGCGCGCTGGCCATCCAGTGCCGCGCTGACGATGCGGAAACGCTGCGCCTGCTGGCGGCCATCCACCAGCCAGAAGTAGCTGCGGCCGTTACCGCCGAGCGCGCCTTCCTTCATGCATTGGGCGGTGGTTGTGCTACGCCGGTGGCGGCGTATGGCGTTTGGCAAGACGGCCGTCTTCACCTCATCGGTTACGTGGGTGCCGTGAATGGCATGACAATGGTGCGCGTCCACAACAGCGGCGAGGACCCCCAAACATTGGGGCGGGCATTGGCTGAAGAAGCCATTGCCGAAGGCGCAGCGGAGATTTTGGCTTATGTCTGAGCCGCCTCGCGTGGTGGTCACGCGCACGGCCAATCAGGCCGCCGCCTTCAGCCAAAAGCTGCGCGCGGCTGGCTTCACCCCGGTGGAGTTCCCGGCCATTCAGCTGGAACCGCTGCCCTGGGGACCGTTGGATGAAGCCCTGATTGTTTTGCCCAGCTTCGACTGGGTCATTTTTACCAGTGGCAATGCTGTTGACTTTTTTTTGCGCCGCATGGATGGACTAAATTTGGCGCTGGAGAATCTGTCTCAGGTGGCGGCTGTGGGGTCGGCGACGGCCCGGCGATTGGCGGAGCGTGGTATAACCATCGACTACATGCCCGATGAGTTTGTGGGCACGGAATTAGTGCTGGGGCTGGGCGATTTGATGGGTAAAAAGGTATTGTTGCCGCGGGCCAAAATCGGCCGTCCCGAAATTGCCGATTTGCTGCAAGAGCGAGGGGCAGATTTAACGGAAGTAGCCTTGTACGATACGGTTACGGCCGTTCCCACCCCCAACGCTTGGACCGAACTAAACAAAGGCTTTGCCGCCATCACCTTCACCAGCCCCTCCAGCGTACGCAACTTCTTCAAAATCATGGCCAATCATCGCGACAAGCTTGCAGCTCCATTGGAAGCAATGTTACAGCGAGCCCTTGTCGTCTGCATTGGTCCCGTCACTGCCGAAGCTGCCGCCGAAGCAGGCCTGACCGAAACGCTGATTCCCGACGAATACACAATCGACGGCATGGTGCAGCAGCTTACCGCTGCCCTGCTTGTTGAGCAAAGGTAAACGAAACATGGTTGAACGACTCCTCACCAAAGCAAGCAGTGTTGATCTACCCATGCGGCCGCGCCGCCTGCGAACCACCGCCGGACTGCGCCGCATGGTGCGTGAGACGGAGCTGAATCCGGCCGATTTTATCTATCCTATTTTTGTGACGCATGGCCAAAATATCCGCAATCCCATTGCTTCCATGCCGGGCATCGCCCAGCTTTCGGTTGATGAGGCGGTGCGCGAAGCGGAAAAAACGGCCGAACGCAACGTCCCCGCCGTGCTGCTGTTTGGCTTACCGGCCCACAAGGACCCGGTTGGTTTGGAAAACTTTGCCCCAGACGGCATCGTGCAGCAGGCTGTTCGGGCCATCAAGCAAGATCTGCCGGAGCTGGTCGTCATTACTGACGTGTGCCTGTGCGAATACACCGACCACGGTCACTGCGGCCTGCTGGATGACCACGGGCAGGTGCTCAATGACGAGACGCTGCCCATCCTGGTAGACGTGGCCGTCTCCCACGCCGAAGCCGGGGCTGACATTGTGGCCCCCAGCGGGATGATGGATGGCATGGTCGCCGCCATCCGCGCCGGGCTGGATATGGCCGGCTACAGCCGCCTGCCCATTATGTCTTACGCTGTGAAGTACGCCTCTGCCTTTTACGGTCCGTTCCGCGATGCCGCCGACGGCGCGCCCAAGTTTGGCGACCGCAAAACGCACCAGATGGACCCGGCAAACGGCCGTGAAGCCCTGCGTGAAGCCGCCCTGGACGTTGACGAAGGGGCCGATTTCCTCATGGTGAAGCCTGCATTGCCCTATCTGGACATCGTGCGCCAACTGCGTGACGCGTTTCCCGAACTGCCCCTGGCCGCCTACAACGTCAGCGGTGAATACGCCATGCTCAAAGCGGCCGCCGCCAACGGCTGGCTGGACGAGGAGCGCGCCGTTCTGGAGACGCTAACCGGCATCAAGCGCGCCGGTGCCGATCTAATTATCACTTATCACGCTTTGGCCGCCGCTTCATGGCTGCGACGATAAAAGCGATTTGTGAACAATAATAAAACGCTGATTTTCCTGATTCCTATGATCAGGGTGATCAGGAAAATCAGCGTTCTATGTTTTAAGGAACAAATATGAACACAGCTGTTACCGATACCCAGAGTTTAATTGAAACATCTACTTTCTTGCGCGCCTGCCGCCGCGAGCCGGTGGACCACACCCCCATCTGGCTGATGCGCCAGGCGGGGCGTTACATGCCGGAATACCGTGCCATTCGCGCCAAGCACACGATGCTGGAGGTCATTCGCATGCCGGAGTTGGCGGCCGAAATCACCCTCCAGCCAATTAATGCTTTTGGCATGGATGCTGCCATTATCTTCTCCGATATTTTGCCGCCTTTGGTGGGCATGGGCCTGGATTTGGAGTTTGTAAAGGGAGAAGGACCGGTCATCTACAATCCGATTCGTACCACAGAAGACATAGAAAAGCTGCAAACACCGCCTGCTGAAGAAAATATGGGCTTCACGCTGGAAGCTATTCGGCTGGTGGCGGCGGAGCTAACGCCGCGCGGTGTGCCGCTAATCGGTTTTGCCGGGGCGCCGTTTACGCTGGCCAGCTACGCCATCGAGGGCGGCAGCAGCAAGAATTACGAGAAGACCAAAGCGCTGATGTATCAATATCCCGACGCCTGGGAGATGCTGATGCGCAAGCTGGCGACCGTGCAGGCGGATTATCTGCTGAGGCAGGCGGAAGCGGGGGCTTCGGCACTGCAACTGTTTGATTCCTGGGCCGGACTGGCGTTAGGTAGGCAGGATTACGTGCGTTACATTCAGCCGTACAATAAACTGCTTTTTGCTGAGCTGGAAAAGGCCGATGTGCCCACGATTAATTTCAGCACGGGTACAGCACATTATTTGGATGAGGTGGCTGCCTGTGGCGGCTCCGTCATCGGCGTCGATTGGCGCATTCCGTTGGATGTCGCCTGGGAAAAAGTGGGACTTGATCGAGCGGTGCAGGGGAATTTGGACCCGACGGTGTTGTTGACGGAGTGGGAGATTGTGCAGGAAAAGGTAGATGATGTGTTGGCGCGGGTAAACGGCCGTCCCGGACACATCTTCAATCTCGGCCACGGCATTTTCCCGACTGTGCCCACAGACACCGTAAAGCGGCTGGTAGCTTACGTACAGGAAACAACCAGTCGATGACGAAAGAAATGGAACGCTGGTTGACCTGATATCCCTGATCAGGCTAATCAGGAAAATCAGCGTTCTATCAAATTAAATGGATAAAGAGAAGATGAATATATCAAAGTCGATTGAACTATTTGCCGAGGCACAAGAGTTGCTGCCAGGCGGTGTGGATTCACCTGTGCGGGCCTTTCGCGCCGTGGGCGGCCAGCCGCTGTTTATCGACCGTGGCGAAGGGGCTTATCTGACCGATGTCGATGGCAACCGCTACATCGACTACGTGCTTTCCTGGGGACCGTTGATTTTGGGTCATGCGCATCCGCAGGTGGTGGCGGCTTTGCAAACGGCCGTTACCCACGGCACCAGCTACGGCGCCCCCAGCCCGCTGGAAAATGAATTGGCCAAACAGGTCATGGGCCTGATGCCCAACATCGAAATGATTCGCTTCGTCAACTCGGGTACGGAAGCAACGATGAGTGCCCTGCGGCTGGCGCGCGCTTTTACGGAGCGCAATAAAATCATTAAATTCCGCGGCAATTATCATGGCCATGCCGATATGCTGCTGGTGCAGGCTGGGTCTGGCGTGGCTACGTTAGGCCTGCCCGATTCGCCTGGCGTGCCCAAAGCGACCACGGCCGACACGCTGGTTGCCCCGTACAATGACATCGAGGCGGTGAAGGAGCTCTTTTCCCAGTTTCCGGGGGAGATTGCGGCCGTCATTGTGGAGCCGGTTAGCGGCAATATGGGGCTGGTGCCGCCAATTGAAGGCTTTTTGTCTGGCTTGCGCGAGGTAACGGCTAACGATGGCGCACTGCTTATTTTTGATGAAGTGATGACCGGCTTCCGTGTGCATCCTGGTGGGGCGCAAACATTGTACAACGTCCAGCCAGATATTACCGCGTTGGGCAAGGTCATTGGTGGTGGGCTACCCGTTGGTGCTTACGGCGGTCGCCGCGACATCATGGAGATGGTGGCTCCCGTAGGGCCGATGTACCAGGCTGGTACGCTCTCCGGCAATCCGCTGGCGATGACGGCAGGCATTGAGACGTTGAAAGCGCTGCAAGAACCCGGCGTTTGGGATGAGTTGGAGACGCGGGGCACCCAGTTAATGAATGGGTTGGCAGCGGCAGCCAAGGAAGCCGGCTTGACTATCCAGCACAATCGCGTGGGCACCATGTTTGGCCTGTTTTTTGCCGACCGGCCCGTGGTGAACTGGGAAACGGCCAGCCAGGCAAACACAGATCGCTTTGCAGCCTATTTCCAGGCAATGTTGGCCCGCGGCGTTTATGTGGCGCCGTCCCAGTTTGAAGCAGGGTTTTTGTCTACTCAACACAGCGCGACAGAAATTCACAAAACCATTGCCGCTGCTGGTGCCGCCTTTGCTGCGCTTACCGATCACTGATAACTGATTTACTGAAGACTGATCACGGGCAAAACGGCCGTACCGTAAAAGTAGCCTTAACGCAGGTGGCAGCACAGCCCCAGATGGGTACAATCTAGCCCGCTATGGACGAGAATCGTTACGAGAAACGCTGGCTGAGCCTCATCCTGGGGCTGTTTGTGATCTTGGGGGCGATGTATGCCCTCGTTACCCCCGTCTTTGAAGCGTCGGACGAGCTGTGGCATTATCCCATGATCCGCCACCTGGCCGACGGCAATCCATTGCCGGTGCAGGTGTTTGATCCGGCGCAGGCCGGGCCGTGGAAGCAGGAGGCCAGCCAACCGCCACTCTACTACTACCTCGGCGCGGCGCTCACCTTCTGGATCGACACCAGCGACATGGAAACGGTACGCTGGGAAAACCCCCACGTCGATAACGGCATCCTCACTGCTGATGGCAACATTAACCTCACGATCCACAATCCGGAGTGGAATCCGTGGCATGGTACGCTGCTGGCGGTGCGCATCGTGCGTCTTTTTTCGGTGCTGCTGGGTGCGGTTACTGTTTATCTGACCTATCTCATCGGCAAGGAATTGGCCCCGAACCGGCCTGAAATTGCGCTGGGCGCAGCCGCAATCAACGCTTTCACCCCCATGTTCCTCTTCATCAGCGGCGCGGTGAACAATGATAATTTGGCAATTCCCCTGGCCTCGCTGGCGATTCTATTGATGATCAGATCAGTCAGTAAACAGTATTCAGTAGATCAGTATTCAGTAAGCCAGCCAAAAAAAACTGGTTACTGGTTACTGAATACTGATTACTTAAAAAGATGGCTTCTCATAGGCGCAGTCATTGGCCTGGCTCTTCTCACCAAAGAGGGCACGTTTGGGCTGCTGCCGCTGGCGTTGGGGACGATTTTTGTGGCTTATTGGCAAAAGCGGAACGCGGAGTTACGCGGAGAAGGCGCAGAGGGGCGCAAAGAGGGGTTTTGGGGTGAGATTTTTAGGATGTTGGGGCGGACGGCCGTATCCTTCCTCATCCTCTTATTGCCCGTTATTTTAATTGCTGGCTGGTGGTATTGGCGCAACATTGTGCTGTACGGTGATTTTCTGGGCTGGAACGCATTCATTGCCGTTTTGGGGCAGCGGGCGCACCCGGCCTCGCTGGCGCAGTTATGGAGCGAGCGCTGGGGCTTTATGCTCTCTTACTGGGGGCTGTTTGGCGGCGTCAATGTGCCGATGCCGCTGTGGATTTACCATATTTTGAATGGTGTGGTGATTGTGGGGGTGTTGGGGTTTGTGGTTTATTTGGTGAAGGAGATTGGAGATTGGAGATTGCACTTAATCTCCAATCTCCAATCTCTAATCTCCAATCTCCTGGATTTTGTCGCTGCCAAATTTGCCTTGGTAGTGTGCTTGCTGTTCGTGACCGCCGTGGTGGTGGGGTTGATTCAGTGGGCCACGACGACGTGGTCGTCGCAGGGGCGGCTGGTGTTTACAGCGATTTCGGCGATTAACGTGCTGCTGGTGGCGGGATTGATTGGCTGGCTGCCCCGGTCGCTGGGCCAAAAGGTGATTTTCGGCGTGGCGGGCTTTTTGTTTGTCCTGGCGGCGCTTGCCCCGTTGGCCTGGATTTGCCCGGCGTACGCCCTGAACCAGTACACGGCACCCTGGCTGGTGCAGCAGCCGGTGAACGTTAATTTTGATGAGAAGCTTCGGTTGGTGGGGTTTGAGATTGGGCAAACGCCTGTGCTGAGCACAGGCGAAGCAACCGCAACCCAACAAAAAACAATGTACCAACCTGGTGACACAATCGATTTGCTGCTGGAATGGGAAGTTCTGGCTCCGATGGCGCGCAACTGGAGCGTTTTTGCCCATCTGAACGACCCGGTGGTAGGCGTGCCCATTGCCCAGCGAGATATGTATTTAGATCAAGGTTTGCGGCCCACTTCACTATTGGAGCCGGGCGAGACGATTTTTAACTATTATCGGCTGACTATTCCGGAAACGGCCGTAGCCCCCGCCGACCTTCAGCTAAGTGTGGGTCTCTATGACTTTTTCACTGAGGAGCGATTGCCCTTAACAAACGGCGATGATATGGTTGTTTTAACGAGGCTGGCGCTGGAACCTGCACCGGGTGACCTGCCCAATCCGACGTTGGTGAACTTTGAAAACGAACTGGAGTTGGTGGGTTTTGAGCTAAATCCGCGGCAGGTGGCAGCCGGTGATACGGTGGATTTAACCTTGTACTGGCGGGCGAAACGGCCGTTAACCACCGATTACACCCTCTTTGTCCAGGTGGTAGATAAGGACACAACGCTGTGGGCCAACGTGAATTTAGGACAATCAACAACGCTTTGGCAGCCGGGAGAATTGCAGGCAATTCCTGTGACCATTCCCATCAATCCCGACGCACCGGCAAATGTGTATCCCATTCACTTAGGTTTTTTCGAGGTGACAGAAGTAGGAGAATTTGATCGTTTGCAGATCATTGCCGCAGACGGCCGTCCCACCGACGACTTTCTCCAGCTTACCCTGCTTCGCATCGTCAGGTAGAGACGTTGCATTGCAACATCTCTACGAAGAACAGAATTATGGAAAAACTGTACCAAATCACCCGCGGCCTCATGAAGCGATTCCCTGACGGCAACGATCCGTTCCAAATGATCACCCGCCTGGCCGAAGAATGCGGCGAGCTGGCGGCGCAGGTGAATCACTTTGAAAGCAGCGGCGTCAAGCGGCAAAAAATGGGCCAACCAGATACAATCAAGCTGGCTAAAGAGGTGAAAGACGTGCTGCGTTGTGCCCTCACTGTGGCGGTTCATTACGGCATTGAAGCCGAACTGACTGCTTCGATTGAGCAATCATTCCAGCAGCTTCAGGCAGAAGGATCTATTGATTAATGGCAACCGCGACTCAGGAACCCGAAAGTAAAAAGAGCTGGCGCAACCCGGATGTTGTGAATCCGACCCGTTCTCCCTGGGCTTTGGGGGTGTTGGTGGGCGGCACGGCCGTTCTCGGCGGCATCATCCTCGGCTTTGGCGGGCCGCTGGCCGGGGCCGCTTTCATCCTGGCGGTTGTCACCGCTTTCATCGTTCTGCGCGACATTGAGATTGGCTTTTGGGGTGTTATTGCCGTGGTGTGCCTGCTGCCCTTTGCTACTTTACCAGTTGACATTGGCCTCACGCCCACCTTCCTCGATTTGGCGCTGGGAGCTGTTGTGGGCGTCTGGCTGCTGGGGATTGTTACGGGGCAGCAGCGGGATCTGGTCACTGCGCCCATTGCCCTGCCGCTGCTTATCTTCATGCTGGTGGCCATCTTTGCCTTCATTTTTGGATTGGCCAATGGGCCGCTCACCCCCACGCTTTTGCGTAAGTTTGCCGAATTGCTGCTCAGTCTCGGTTTTGTCTACGTCATTGTGGACTTTTGCCGCACGCAGGCGCGATTGGAACGCATGGTGAAGGTGGTTTTGCTGGCTGGGGCGGGTGCGGCTATTCTGGGCATCATTTTCTGGCTGCTGCCAGAAGATACGACCAACACCATCCTCAACTTTCTCACGCGGGTTGGCTACCCCGGCGGCTGGGTCATTCGCTACATCGAAGAAAACCCGGAATTGTCAGAGCGGGCCATTAGCACCTCCGTGGATCCCAACGTGCTGGGCGGGCTGCTGTTGATGATTGGCGCTCTGGCCGGGCCGCAGCTGGTGGCGAAACGGCCGTTGTTCCCCCGCTGGCTTACCTGGGGCATTGTCGGCTCGATTTTCATCTGCGTCGTGCTTACCTTTTCCCGTGGGGCAATGTTTGGTTTGGCCGCCGGACTGGGCTTTATTGCCCTGCTGCGCTACCGGCGGCTGATTCCTTACATGCTGGGCGGTGGCCTGTTGTTGCTGCTGCTGCCCGTGGCCCAAACCTACATTCAGCGTTTTATTGAGGGCATCCAGGGTCAGGATTTAGCCACGCAGATGCGCTTCGGCGAATATCAGGACGCCCTGACGCTGATCGGACGCTACCCCATCATCGGCGTCGGTTTTGCCGGGACGCCCGACATCGATCTCTATCTTGGCGTGGCCAACGTGTACCTGACCATTGCCCAGGTGATGGGCCTTGTGGGGCTGCTGGCCTTCTTTGCCGTCATCGGCACGCTCTTTTTCTATGGCCTGTCACATCGCCACTTTTTCAAGGCCCATGAAGAATTGGACGCGCTGTGGCTGGGGCTGCATGCGGCCATCGTCGGCGGGCTGGCGGCCGGGCTTTTTGACCATTACCTCTTCAATTTGGAGTTCCATCATGCGGTGACGGCGTTTTGGCTGCTGGTGGGGTTGGCAACGGCCGTCACCCGCCTCGGTGTTGAAGAGCAGAATGGGACGCTGATGAACGCAGTGAAGCATCCCTAGAACCCTCAAATCGTGCTTATCTGAGATTTACTAAAACGGCTTCTTGAATCGCGCGAGTAGTTGTGAGCTGCAAATAATTTTTTGCGGTGAGGGTTTGGTGAACGGCCGTTTCCAACCGATTTGCCACCTCTTCCAATCCCCACGCAAACCGGGCCAGCAGCGCCGTGCTCAGCACCGCCGCCAGCGGATTGGCAATGCCCTGCCCGGCAATGTCCGGTGCGGAGCCGTGCACCGGTTCGGCAATCGCCAGGCCATCTCCCCAGTTCAGCGAGGCCGCCAGCCCCAGCCCGCCGCCCCAATGCGCCGCCGCATCAGACAAAATATCGCCAAACAGGTTGGTTGTCACAATCACATCAAAAGTTTCAGGGGCAGCAACCATTTTTAACGCGGCCACATCCACCAGCAGTTCATCGATTTCCGTTGCTGGGCTAAGCAGCTCGATTTCTTGCCGTACCGTGTCCCGAAACAATCCATCGGTGAGGGGCAGCACGTTGGCCTTGTGTACGATCGTCACCTTTTGGCGGCCAAGTTGGCGGACCAGCTCGGCCGTTTTTTGCCCAATCCTTGCACTTGCCTGCTTCGTGATGATGCGTTGGGCTACGGCCGTTTCCCCATCTGACCGCTCCCGACTCACGTACAATCCTTCGCTGTTTTCGCGCACCACAATCAGGTTCACATCTGGGCGAGGCGAAACACGCGGCCAGCTTTGCACCGGGCGAATATTCGCATAGAGATTGAGTTCCTGCCGCAGCGTCAGGATGGCGCTTTTGTAGCCATCTACCTTGCGCAACGGCGACGATACGGCACCAAACAGCCCTGCACCGCAGGCTCGAATCTGGTCCAGCGTTTCTGGCAGGACCGAGACGCCGTGCTTTTCAAAGCAGCCCCAGCCTGCTTCCGCTTCCACGGTTTCCAGGTTGGGCAGGGCGGCTTGCAGGATGGTTACCGCTGCCGGAATCACTTCTTGACCAATGCCATCACCGGGTATGACGCATAATTTGGGCATTTTAGGACGCCTCTTTGTGAGGCACCTCGCCGGGGAAACGGCCGTGTTCCCGCACAAACGGCACAATCCCGCCCGCCTGCATAATTTCCTGGGCAAACGGCGGCAGGCTGGGCAGTTCCAGCGTGGTGTTGGCTGTTTGCAAACGGTTTTGTTCCAGGTCCAAAGTTGCTTCCTCGCCATCTTTTACCAGGCCGTGCGCCTCGCTGGATTCATACAGCGGGATGCCCAAATTAATTGCGTTGCGGAAAAAGATGCGGGCAAAGCTGGGGGCAATGATCGCCCCAATCTGGCGGCGGCGCAGCGCTTCTGGCGCATACTCGCGAGACGAGCCGCAGCCAAAATTTTCACCAGCTATGATGATGTCGCCCGGCTGGGCGTTGGCGGCAAAATCGGGCCGCGCTTCGCAAAAGGCGTAATCCTTCACGTCTTGTCCTTCTTTCAGCATGTACGGCGCGTACCGTCCCGGAACGATCTGATCGGTGTCGACATCTTTGCCAAATTTCCATATTCTTGCCATTTTGTTGCTCCTAATTTTCTAAACCTGACAGGTTTACATAATTGCTTAATCAAAAAAGTTCCTCGCCGTACGAAGTTGGCTGAATTTCTGGTACCTTTGCAAACCTGTCAGGTTCACCGCCCCACAGTAATATGCGAAAAAAGGGGCGAAAATTGATAAATTTTCTCATAAAACTATCCGTTTATGGATACAAC
>PABI01000138.1 GCA_002699125.1 Anaerolineaceae bacterium | reverse complement strand
CTGAACAAAACTGTCTGACAGTTGCTGACTCATTCACTTTTACCTCTCAAGTTGATTGAGTCACCACTGTATCTCATTTTTTAGAAAGCGATTACCCTGCTTTGGCTGTGGGTAAAAACAAAGAGGTACGGCGGGGAACGGCCGTACCTCTCATTAACATTACTTTAGCTCAAAAAACGGATTAACCGCCAAACCACAAGGAAATCAGCCCAACGCCATCACCAAAGAAGGTGATAAGTCCGGCAAACACAACCGAAGCCATCGACATCAGCTTAATCAGAATATTCAGGGAGGGACCAGATGTGTCCTTAAACGGATCACCAACGGTATCGCCGATAACAGCACCTTTGTGCGCTTCGGAACCCTTGCCACCGTGATGGCCTTCTTCAATATATTTCTTGGCATTGTCCCAGGCGCCACCGGCATTGGCCATCATGATAGCCAGGGCAAAACCGGCTGTTAGCGTGCCGCCGAGCAAGCCCAAAACACCGGCCACGCCGAACAGAACACCCACAACAACCGGCACAATCAGGGCCAAAATTGAGGGAGCGATCATTTCTTTTTGAGCAGCAGCGGTGCTAATCTCGACGCAGCGAGCATAGTCAGGGCGTTCGGTGCCCTGCAAAATGCCGGGGGATTCACGGAACTGCCGACGGACTTCTTCCACCATTCCGCCAGCGGCACGACCCACGGCCCGCATCGTCATGGCGGCAAAGTAGAATGCTGTCGTGGCACCTACAAACACGCCGATCAAGACGGCCGGATTCAGCATCGTGACGTTGTAAAACGTCATAAAGTCTTGCATGGTCCAGATTTCGATGCCACGGCCGTTTACTGTCAGCGCCCCACCACCATGCAGCGTCAAAGATAGGCGAATTTCTTCCAGGTAGGCTGCCAGCAACGCCAACGAAGTGAGCGCAGCCGAGCCAATGGCAAATCCCTTACCCATGGCCGCCGTCGTGTTACCAACCGCATCCAGCTGGTCAGTTTTTTCGCGTACGCTCGGGTCCAATCCGGCCATCTCTGCATTCCCACCAGCATTGTCGGCGATGGGGCCGTAAGCATCTGTCGCCAGGGTAAAGCCCAATGTAGAGAGCATACCGACGGCGGCAATGCCAACGCCATACAGACCCATGGAAACATTTTCCACACCGCCCATGGAATAAAAGCTTATGGCAATACCAGTAACAATGGCTAAAACCGGAATACCGGCAGATTCCATGCCCACAGCCAACCCTTCAATAAGAAGCGTTGCCGGACTGGTAACAGCTTGCTCGGCAATGTTGCGCGTCGGTTTGAAGGCGTGGGACGTGTAATACTCCGTCGCCTTGCCCACTACAATGCCCACGACCAAGCCAACAAGGATAGAAACCCATACTTCAATCTTATTCGGCAAATCAAGAATCCATACCACCGGCAATGACAGAACAGCGATACCAAAGGAGCTGCCATATAAACCACGACTCAAAGCGTTGATCAACTGCCCCTGTGTGGCTCCATCATCAGCCCGTACCAGGTAAACGCCCAAAATGGAGAGCGCCACGCCAATGGCCGCAAGAACAATAGGTGCCGCAATGTAGCGCAGCTGTAAATCCATCTGCTGCAAGATAGTTGGTGTCTGCCCATCGAACAAAGCCGCACCGCCCACGACCACAGCAGCCACGCCCAAAGCGGACGTTGCCAAAATGGAGCCAGCATACGACTCGTACAGGTCGGCACCCATACCAGCTACGTCGCCCACATTATCGCCCACGTTGTCGGCAATAGTTGCCGGGTTGCGCGGATCATCTTCGGGGATACCAGCTTCCACCTTACCCACCAGGTCAGCGCCTACATCGGCGGCCTTGGTAAAAATACCGCCACCCACACGAGCAAACAACGCCTGGGTAGAGGCACCCATACCAAAGCTCAACATCGTGGCCGTAATTTGCGGCAGCGGATTTGCTGCTTCACTAATAAAATCGGCTATGGGTATAAAGTAAAGCACTAGAAACCAGACGGTAATATCCAGCAAGGCAAAACCAACGACCACCAAACCCATTACCGCACCAGCGCGCAGGGCAATCTGCAAGCCCCCATTGAGGCTCTCTCTGGCTGCATTGGCCGCTCGTGCCGAGGCGTTGGTGGCCGTTTTCATCCCAAAAAAGCCGCACAAACCAGAGAAGAAACCCCCGGTTAGAAAGGCCACAGGCACTATCGGATTTTGCAAGCCCAAAACTGCCATGAGAATAAAAATGATAAACAAGCCGCCAAAAACAAGCCCGACGACTTTGTATTGCCGCCGCAAGTAGGCCATCGCCCCTTCACGGACCGCCTGGGCTATCTCGATCATTTTGGGCGTGCCTTCACTCTCTTTCATTACCTGCTGGTAAAAATACCAGGCATACCCCAGAGCCAAAACAGCCCCAATTGGGCCAAGCCACCAAATTAAAGGCAAGCTGGCTCGTTCATTTGCCGTTTGTGCAAGGAAAAATGCGTGTTGCATGAATTGTCTACTGCCTCCTCTCTTCTTGTTGAATCAGTCTATTTGGACAAACAAAAAGCGGGGGAGTGTTGCACCAAACAAATTTGAAAGAAATGTTGCTGGAGCGAAACACCTTAGCTGAAGCAAATTGCCCTATTTATTATTGGGCAAAAAGAAGCTTGCTTCAACATTGACCCGCTTTTCTCTGTTGGACTTAAAATGCCCCCGGTGGAAGGAGGCAGGGAGGCACGATTGTAACGAATTGCACAAGCTATGTCAAAAATCGTTACAGGAGTGAAAAGGGGGCAGAAAAGGCGGTTTTCAGTCTTGTGAGTAGAGACTGGAGATTGTCAGCTTTTGGCAAGTAAATCTCCAGTCTCCAAAAGTTCAGCGTGAAGCCTTAGGAGTGGTTGGCAGAGCGCCACCAACGATAATATTTACCACGCAGTTCCTCACGAGTAGGCAGCGGGAAATAAACAAGCCCATTGCCACTGCCCAGGTAAATACCATTTTTGATCATCCGGTAAGGATATTCAACCGTTTCGACCCGGTTTACAATTTTGGAATGAATTGATTTTTCCCGTACTTCCAACAAACATTCTCGCAGATGGTGAATAAAGCTGTATGGCAGGTCGCGAATAGCGCCATGTTCTGGATCTTCTGCCAGCTCACCCAGCTGCAAGTCTACAAAGCATACGGCCGGAAAATGAACCAGGCTGTCAGGATTTTGCGTCAGAAATTTATAATATTCTTTGGGGCTTAATGTGCTGACAACCAGAGGATGTACCGGCGCAATTTCTTGATACATGTTTAAGTCAGAGGTTTTCTCCGGCAAATCTGTGCTTGGCTCTAAACCCAGGACTTCGCCATAGGCGGTAACCAGATAGACCTTCTGCATAGCATCCGTGGGCACGTGTTCCAAGACGCGATAGGTAGAAATGTAAACTGAGCGCTTCGGCGAACCATCGGCATGGGGTACGCAGCGTTCAATGCCTTTTTCAATCTTGAAGAACTCGTGCCTAAAATTGGGGTCCAATTCAATAAACATGGCCTGGCCATGAAGCTTTTTGTGGGAACCAACGGCGTAATAGGTGCCAAATTCGTCTGGCGGCAGCATGGAAGCGATGAGGGCTTCAGGGATAAGAGAGAAATACAGATGTACAGTCATAAGGTTGTCCACTTCCTTTATCTAAAGGTTGATGTCTAACAAAATCTGGTGCTTATCATCCATTTTTCACTCAAAAAGCAGTAGTAACAATAAGCGGTTTGTGAGGGTGATTATTGTCATGTATTGGTAATTATAGGGGGAAACGGCCGTTTCCCCCTATAAACTATCAACGAAACACAAATTTTTTGCAGATGGACACCTCAGAGATTTTAGCTCACCATCTTACTCATCAAACTGGCGGTTTACCCGGTAAAACAAGAACCAGAATAAACCAGCCACACCCAGGAAGACCACCGGGCCAATCGGCCGTTCGTCGGCAATAAATGTCAGTCCCATAGCAAACAGGAACGTAAACAAAACCGCCAGTAACAAAAACAGGTTGTGCTGAATCATCAATCGCTTTGCTTTCTTAAATGCTTTCATTTCATTTTCCTCCGTTAAGGTAATTGGGATATCATTAGGAACCTTGCTCTCGCCAGCTTTCAAGGCAAGCTGCACCAGATGCGGATCGCTCTCCAGGTAATGTTCCACCAGTGCACGCGTGTCCTCACTGGCTTCATCCGCCAGATAAATGGGCAACAAATCCAGGATTACATCTCGTGTTACTTTCATGGTCACTTTTCCTTGTTGAGCTCCATCTCAGCCAGCCGCAGACGTACCCGATGTACTTTTACCTTAACCGCTGACAGAGAAAGATTCGTTACATGAGCAATTTCAGCATAGGGCAGGTCATGCTGCACCCGCAGCAGAAAGACCGTTCGGTCAACCTCGGGCAACCCCTGAATCAGTTCCTGGGCCATCTGCAAATCCAGCCGGTGCTGCACAGCACTTTCTGGTCGGGGAAGGGGATCAATGTAGTCTGGCTCAAGCTCAACCAATCGCTTCTCCTTGCGCAGCTGCTCCAGATACAGGTTGCGGGCAATGGTAAAGAGATACGCCTTCACGGTAGCCGCGCGAATCTCCTTGCGGCTGGTCCAGGCGCGGGTGAATGTTTCGGCCGTAATATCTTCCGCCTCCATCGCGCTGCCAGACAGCCAGTAGGCAAACCGGTAAACATCCTTCGCATATTTTTGGTACAGATTGTGGAACGTTATCATGCTGCCTCATTTGCTGTTGCTCTATTAACTATATGCATTCAAGCTGCAAAAGTTACAGGCAATATTAAAATAAGGCTTTATGGCCCATTAAAACACTTTCATTTTTGGCCGTACCTGGCCTGGAGTTGAACAAAGCAAGATTTGGACTGGGCCAGATCGATGGGCAGCAGGTAGTGGCCTTGAAATTGAACCTGCTGGCTGAACTGTTCGAGAGGAAGTCCGTTGGCAATAAGCACAACTACACGCTGCTGGCCGCGCAGGTTGCCCCGCTTGGGCACAGCATAAGCCGCCACGGTAAGCACACCGGCAGTGGTGCCATCTTTGGCGGCAAAACGATCAAAATAGAGTAAACGCAGCGGCCAATCCGAGGGCACCGTTTCCATTTTTTGCTGCATGAGAGCGCTTACTTCGGCGGCAATGAACTGCCCGCTGCCAATTTGGGCCATCATGTGGGCATAGTCGCGCGCGGTTCCTTGAGGCATGATCTGAACGGCCGTTTCCTGAAACGTCCACATCTCATCGCCAGAAATCGTTTGGCTGCCCAGATTCACTATGAAATCAAGCTGCGCCTGTCGCCACACCTCATCATTGCGATACAGGTCAATCAAACGATCCAGCTCACTGAAATCGCCGGCGGTGACTTTTTCTTGGATCGGCCTTAACCATTCCAACGAGAAAGGGGCTTCGTGATTAAAAATGGCCAGAGCATAGCCCAGCGTGTAGTAAATGGGCGTATGGTTCGGTAGATGGGTTTGGGTTACGGCCGTTACCCGTTCCAATCCCACTCGTTGCAGCAAATAATCGGTGGCGGCGTTGCCGCTGTTGTGCATCATGATGGTGGCCAGAGCGTCGAGGCTGACAACGGCCGTTTGCTCCACGGCAAACCCCAGTTCATCAGTAGCCAACCCCAGGCGGCGCAGCCCGGCGGCGTGGGCCCCGCCATCGCTCCCCGGCAGGTAAAAGCGCTCCCAGTCGGCCACGGGCACCGGCTCATCGGGATTCATCTCCCCGTTGACCACCATTTCAGCATAGGCAGCGAGAACGGCCGTTTTCATCATCGAGGCCACTACCAGGGGTTCATCGGCGTTGTGGAACAGGGCAGCGTCATCGTCAAGCATGTTGCCGTTTTTGTCGAAGGTGTAGGTGACGACGGCCGTTTCCTGCGGATGGGCCACCATAAAATCAGTCATTGCCTGCTGCACCTTGTTGACCTGCCAGAAGACAACCCCCACACCCGCCCCAATGAGCAAAATAACAATACCTAAAACCCAAAGAACCATCCGCTTCCTCCGCAATTTATTTGACATGCCTTTCTCCGAACGTTGAAATGAAAGCGGCGGGTACACCGCCAAGCGCTCTACGAAAAAAGATGCCAAAACACTCACAGCCTTTTTTATCCCATCACCTTCACCGGTCATTCTGAACGGAGCGCAACGTAGTGAAGAATCCCCACGGCATAAATCCAGCGCTAAATTTGCCGCTGGACAATGCACTGTCTTGCAAAGCTTTGAGGGATTTTTCGCTGCGCTCAAGCTTGTGCTGAGCTGCTCAACATGGTTGAGCTTGCCGAAGTAATAACAATTTTCAGGTAATGAAAAGAGGCTGACGCGTTATTGCGTCAGCCTCATCTTCAATGTCAAATTTTAGCAATCAGGCCAGATGACCTGCACTATGAAATTGTCAATCCGCCAGAGTGGACAAATCGCCTACCTCTTCGCCCATGACGCGGGCTTTGAGGACGCGGCGCATGATCTTGCCGGAGCGAGTCTTGGGCAGGCTGTCGACAAACTCCACCGTAGCCGGTTTGGCAATGGGACCCATCTCATGCCCCACGTGGTCGCGCAGCGCCTGCGACAGCTTCTCGCTGGGTTCAAATCCCTGGCGCAAAATGCAGTACGCCTTGATGATGTTGCCCTTCACCTCGTTGGGGTCGGGCACGCCGATGCAGGCGGCTTCGGCCACGGCTTCGTGGCTAACAAGGGCGCTTTCAATTTCGGCCGTGCCCAGCCGGTAGCCGGACACTTTGATCACGTCATCAATGCGGCCGATTACCCAAATATAGCCATCCTCATCCTTCTTGGCGCTGTCACCCGGCAGGTACCAGCCCTGTTCGGCAAAGCGGCTCCAGTATTGCTGCACGTAGCGGTCCGGGTCCTGGAAGATGGTACGCAGCATCCCGGGCCAGGGTGCCTGCACCACCAGGTAACCTTCTTCGTTGGTGGCTACCGGATCGCCTTCTTCATCGACCACATCGACCTGCACGCCGGGGAAGCCGCGCGTGGCCGAACCCGGCTTGAGCGGTACGCTGGGCAGCGGCGTAATCATGTAGCCGCCGGTTTCCGTCTGCCACCAGGTGTCCATAATGGGGCAGCGCTCCTTACCGATGACGCGATGATACCATTTCCACGCCTCCGGGTTGATCGGTTCGCCAACGGAGCCAAGCAGGCGCAGGCTGGAGAGATCGTGCTTGTCGGGCCAGCTTTCGCCAAAGCGCATCAGGCCGCGAATGGCGGTGGGCGCGGTGTATAAAATGGTGACGTGGTATTTGGCCACCAGCGACCACCAGCGGTCCGGATAAGGATGCGTTGGCGCGCCTTCGTACATGAAGCTGGTCGCCCCCAAAATCAGCGGCGCGTACACGATGTAGCTGTGGCCGGTAATCCAGCCGGGGTCAGCAGCACACCACCAAACGTCTTCCGGCTTGATGTCGAATACCCATTTGAGCGTGGTGGAGGTCCACACCATGTAGCCACCGTGCGTGTGCAGAATGGCTTTGGGCTTGCCTGTCGTGCCAGAGGTGTACAAGATGAAGAGCGGATCTTCGGCATCCATCACCTCGGTTTTGGCGCTGGCGTCGGCCACGGGCAGGTTCATCAGATCGTGGTACCAATAGTCACGGCCGTGCACCATTTCTACGTCATGCCCGGTGCGCTTGACGCAGATGACGGATTGGATGGTTCCAGCGCGGTCTACGGCTTCGTTGGCAATTTGCTTGAGTTCGATGATGTTGCCGCGCAGCCAGGCCCCATCGCAGGTGATGAGCAGTTTGGAGCGGCTGTCGTCGATGCGGCCCAACAGCGCCTCGGTGGAGAAGCCACCGTACACTACGGAGTGCATCGCCCCAATTTTGGCGCAGGCCAGCATGGCAATCATCAGTTCGGGGATGCGCCCCATGTAAATGGTGACGCGGTCGCCCTTGCCAATGCCCATCGAGCGCAGGACGCTGGCAAATTTACACACTTCATGATTAAGCTGCTGGTAGGTGTAGACGCGGCTGTCGCCTTTTTCGCCTTCAAAAATGAGCGCGGCTTTGTTGCGCGTAGGCGTGCGCATATGCCGGTCCAGGGCGTTGTGGATGATGTTGACTTTGGCATTGACAAACCATTTGTAGAAGGGGGCGTTGCTGTCATCCAGCACCGTTTCCCACGGTTTGTACCATTCATAATTTTCGGCAGCGATTTTGCCCCAGAACCCGGCTAAATCTTCGGTAGCGGCTTTGTGAACCTTGTCGTAGTCGGGAATATGCGCCGCAGAAACGACCTCTGGCGCGGGATAATAAACGTCTCCGACCATATTTTTATCATCAGCCATGTAGAGCCTCCTATCTGGGTTATTGTGTAAAAGCGGAGTGGACACTTCCGACGCTAATTATAGAGGGAAAGTAGCAGATCGTAAAACGGCCGTTCCCATCACACAACATTTCTCAATTGTCGCAAAAATAAAGAGGCTAAGTTGGTAAACAAAAAGGACGCCCTTGGTTAAGAGCGTCCTTTTTTTGGCTACAATGAGGCCGATAATGAAATCATTACCAGCCGTGGGTGATGCGGCTATACATGTTGCCAATTGCTGGTCCAAACAACGAGAGGATGGCGATAACCACCACCGCTATCAGAACCAGCACAAGGGCATATTCCATCAGCCCCTGTCCTTGCTGCCCTTCCTTGTGTAAAAATAACATGATGTCCTCTCACAATAATATGGATAAAGATTTACAATTGTCATAAATAAATTCCATCGAATCATATAAATCTTACAGGCGTTATAACAAGCAAATTACCTGCCGTGTATCAATAATTCCGTGTTTTTAACTGCTTTTTTGTGAGAGTAGCTGTTTACACCATGTCAATTGGGCGCTTGAAGACCATCCTTTTGTTACAAACCTAGTACCTATCCGAATATTGGCCACAGAGTTCACAGAGATTTTTGAGATTGGTCTCAAGTTCTCTATGTTCTCTTTTTCCTCTGTGGCTTTTTCGGATAGATTCCTAATTAAATTTCATCCAGTTTCACTAATATGCGCCGCACCGTTTTAGAAATTGGCTTGCCACAATTGGTTTTTAAAAGCCGGATCTCTTCATCGGAAACGTAAAGATTATTGTGCTTGGTAGAAAGCCAACGCAAGGCTCGCTTCATTTTTTGCCTGTCTACAGGGAGGTCGGGGAAAAGTTGAATCCTAAAAATGGAAAAGCGATAAGCTTTGAAACGCTTCTCGCGTTTTGAAAATTGCCATAAATTGATTTGTTCGATTTCCCGCTCTGCAAAAATTTCGCCCAGGTTACCAATGCCGATTTCTTCGGCAATTTCGCGACGGATAGCACGGGCAAAATCATTATTGTCGCCTGATTCGTTATCAACTTTTCCGCCGATGAAATTGTAGCAGTTCCATTTTGGATTCCATTGTAGTAAATAGTAACGGCCGTCTTCCTGCTCAGTGGTAATCAAGGCAAAAACCGCTCGCTGCGTTAAGCGGTTGGGAACAATTTTTATTCTTTTTAAGATTCCCAATAGGGAACTTTCCCAACTCAACACCATTTTGGCACCCTCTCGACCCAATGCGGACAAGTTTGATAGCATTTCAATCATATTCATGTTCTAGGAAATTGTGTATAGGAAAATGGGTCCCTATGGTCTCTAGATTCCTGGCTGTATTACGTCTTCTTCATGCCCACCACCATACTTAAAAACTGCGGCCATACTGCCATGCGTTTCCAACGCCAGCTGGCGGGGATCATCTTCCGGCACAGGTTGAACGGTGTGGAGCAGGTAAAGACGCGCTCTGATAGGTTCAGCACGGGTAGCAAAACGCCAAACGGCCGTTAGCAAATGTTCGTCTCGCCAGAACACAATGTCAATAGGATCATAGATAAAAACAGCCGGAATAAAAGGCACGCCGCCCGCCTGGGCAATCTCAAATGCACCAAAACGGAACGGTTTTAGCTCCGTCGGCGGCTGGTAGATGCCCCCTTCAGGAAACAAAACCACAGCAGGAAACGTGTGAATGTGGGCCAGCGAATCGCGTACCTGTTCACGTGACGTTTTATCTTCCCGATTCACAAAAACGGTATCCACCGCTCGGGCAATCCAACCAAAAAAAGGCCAGTTGGCAATCTCCGCCTTGCTCAGAAAACGCACCGGGAAAATGGTTAGCAGCAAAATAACGTCTAAAAATGAGAGATGGTTGGGAAAAATAAAACCATCGTGCCGGGTGATGCGGGCGGCATCTGGCGCGGTGAATTGAACATTGAACAAGGGCAGCAGCAAGCGACACGCCGGCACCAGCAGCCAGGCAGAAAGGCGGATCCGCTTTACCTGAACCGGCAGCCAGGCGGTAAACAAAACCAGCAGCGTAACGATTAGGAGCAAAAAGATGAAAATAATGAGCCGCGTTACGCCGCGAATGAAACGCATAAAGTTAGCCTTGTCGATAGATAATCGAGTGAAAAATGAGCATTACTTTCACTTTTCACTTTTTAATTGCTTCGGGTAAAGAACGGCCGTTATCTGTTCCTGCACTACATTGGCCAACGCAACGGGATCATCCTCTGGCGTGGGATGATGTGGTTCCAGGGGCATTAAATTGACAACAATCCGCTCAGGCTGGCTGGCCAAGCGCCACAATGCCTTCAGGATATTTTCCTTGCGGTGCCAGATGGCGATCTCTAAATTGTTAAACGAAACCGCAATCGGCAAGAAGGCAAAGCCGCCCTGCGTTACAATCTCAAAGGCACCGTAACGAAACGGCAGCAGCGCATCACCCGGTCCCCGCTTCCCTTCCGGAAAGATGGTAATGGGGGGAAACGACTTCACCTCGGTAAGCGCCTGGCGCGCCTCGCGGCGGGACGCCCTGTCGCCACGCTGCACAAACACGCAGCCGATGGCTGCCGCAATCTTGCCCACCACCCACCAATCCCGAATTTCTGCCTTCGCCAAAAAGCGTGTGGGCATGATGCTTTCCAGAGCCAACACTTCCACATAAGAAACATGGTTGGGGAAGAAAAAGCCATCAAACCCTTTAAGCTTTTCCTCGTCGCTGCAAGTAACACGTACGTTCAAAATCCAAAGAATCGCCTGTACCATCAGCTGCGCAATTCTGAGCTGCAAAGGAACCTTTTTGATGGTGATGGGCAAATAAGAAGTGAGAACGATGAAAACAGCGCAAAAGGTGAGAATAAGACCGGAAAGTGACAGTCGATAATAACCGCGTATAAATGACATGGGCAGACCTCCAAGCTATAAGAGGTAGATGGGATTGCTATAAATCCAGCCGCGCTCTTTTCCTTCGTAAGGAATAGTACATTCCACGCGGTAAGCGCCCGGTTCGGTGGGAATGTGGGTCAGATGGGTATCGTTGGCAATGCTGGCCACAACTTCACCGTGGCGCACGAGGCGAATATTGGCCCGTGCCGGCGTGCTGATTTGCAGAGTTGCCCCGGCATTCAGCCTGATCTGTTCCCCCATGATGCCTTTGCCTTTACTGCTGCCGCTAAAACGGAAGCCTTTGGTGGGGTGCGGCAGATCGTAGCCTACCCAGCTGTGCCCCTCGCCAATGGCGCGCAAGATCATCTGTTTGTCCTGAGTGAGATCACCGGTTAACGGCCGTTCCAGCAAAATATGGGTATTTACGGCGCGAAACAGGAATTCGTAGGGAAAGATAACGCGCTTGAAGGGACCAAAGCTCATAGGGGTGGCGTGGGCATCGCTGTTACCCACGGCCGTAATGCGTTTGCCTTGCGCCAGGAGCTCATCCCACAGGGCCAGGGTGCGCGGTTCTGGCCCCACGATAAATTTTTGCGGATTAAAAGCCAGGCGAACGGCCGTTAACTTATCAATCAGCTCAATTTCCACCGGCAACCGTTCCAGCGCGTTCACCAGCGCGTTGATAAAGCTGGACATATAGTTCCAGATTTCTAAACCGGTAAAGCCTTCAACAGGCCAATCGTGCCAGCCCAAATTAGGATATGGAAAAAGGCGACAATCCTTTTCATGGGGATGGGCCAAAAAACTGTAGCCGCCCTGTGCGTTTACGGCATCGATGAGCTGCTGCGGGTTGGGGGCACATGCAGCCAATTCGGCTTCGGCGCCATACACCAGCAGGTGGCTGGCTTGGGGCTCGCGCCGCACGTTGTGGATTTCTTCACCGGAGAGCAGAAGGACACGGCCGTTTTCATTCTCGTAATACCCCTCCACACCCTGCACCCATACGTTGTGGTCGGTGACGATGATGAAGTCCAGCCCGGCAGCGATGGCGTCATCGGCAATTTCCGCGTGCCATTTTTCCCCATCGCTGTAGTGGGTATGCATATGCATATTGCCTGTCAGTTCGATCATAGTATTGTTCTCAAACCTTCCATTTGTGGAAGACATCCTCTTCCCAGGGGATGTGCGGGGCAATGCTATCATTTTTGGCGCGGTTTTCCAAGTTTGTACCCACCAGTTTTGGCGTGAGAAGATGAGAAACGGCCGTTCTATCCTTGCATCATAAGCGCAAATTATGGTATCCTCCACTCAATCCGGTTGGGTTTATGAAAGCAGGCAAAAACTCCTCCCCAAACTGGCACGAGAGAAACGCGACTGGAACAATTCAACCGGAACAGGGTTTGTCCAACCCCCTCGTCTGCTTTCAGGTCTTACCCGTTAGGCCATCTGCTCTCATTGGATTTTGTCCCTTGATGAGCAGATGGCTTTTTTCTTCTAGCTCCCTCCCTTTGCACAATAAGCTCCTCTTATGGTATTCTTCTCGCAATCTGGTTGGGCACTTATGGAAGTAAGCTTCTGCTCCCGCAACCCCTGGTAGGCAAAGCGGCTAACGGAAACGTTAGCAGCGCGGATGGAATGTGTTTAATCAGGTTAGGGTACACCTGGAACCAAACCCTCCTTTGCATTCTGGTTTTACCCGGTAAGCCATCTGATCTCGCCATAGAATTGGTTCTATTGGCAGACAGGTGGCTTTTTTATATAAGATACTCATACTCGTTGAGGTGCCGCTGGTCAAGCCGGATTACCAAGAGTGCAAAGGTAGATTGCATTGACACTGGTTCCTATAAAAACAACTTCATGCATTTATCTAACAGAGGACAAATATCCTGAAGAAATATGTCTTTTGTCGTGTTGATAGCGAAAAAGAAAAACGTAAAATGATGAGAATTTTTGGAATTGAACCTTCCAGTTTGTAAACGCCCCATATTGTCAACGCAAATCGCAAAAATTTTTGGGAAACCAAAGACTATTCGCGGTTTACACAATTTGGAAGCGTCATAGTGAGGTTCTCATGAAAAGAACACCTAACCTGTTTATTCGCAAGACAATTCTTTTTGCCCTATTTGGTGTGCTGTGGGTGTTTGTCACAGATAGCCTTCTGCTCATACTTGTGCCGACGCTGCCTCAGTTTGGCGCTTGGCAAACTGTAAAAGGCTGGCTGTATGTAGCCGTGAGCACAGGGGTGTTTTATCTCATGCTGACAGACGCTCACCAAAGGGAGCAGCAGGCAAACACCCGGCAGTCCGAAACCGAGGCAAAGTACGAACTCCTCTTTGAACATAATCCGCTGCCGATGTGGGTGTATGATCTGGATACACTGACGTTTCTGGCCGTGAATGCAGCAACCGAAGCTGCCTATGGTTACTCGCGCCAGGAGTTTTTGCAGATGACCCTGCGCGATATCCGGCCAGCCGAAGATATTGACCGATTGTTGGCCGACGTGCAGCAGTCTTGGCCAACGTTGAATTTTGCCGGGGAATGGCAACACCAACGCAAAAATGGCACGGTGTTTCCGGTAGAAATCACCTCCCATGCCCTGCCCTATGACGGCCGTTCCGCCCGGCTGGTTGTAGCGCATAACATCACACAGAAAAAAGAGGCTGAAAGCAGATTACAGTTACGGAGCGCAGCATTGGAAGCGGCGGCCAACGCCATCATGATTACAGATGTGAACGGCAATCTGGAATGGCTTAACGCTGCTTTTACAGAGCTGACCGGCTATACGCAAGAAGAAGCGCTGGGTAAAAACCCCAAAGACCTGGTGAATTCCGGCAAGCACCCTCCCGAGTTTTACAAAGAATTGTGGCAGACGATTCTGAGCGGCCAGGTGTGGCACGGTGAAATGGTTAACCGGCGCAAAGATGGCTCACTCTACACAGAAGAAGAGTCGATTACCCCGGTACGAAACAAGGATGGCGCAATCACCCACTTCATCGCCGTGAAGCAGGATATCAGCGAGCGAAAGCAGGCTGAAAAAGCATTACAGGAAAGTGAATCACGCTATCGCAGCCTGTTTGAGAACAACCTCATGGTCATGCTGCTTATCGATCCTCAAGATGGGAGCATTGTCGATGCCAATCCGGCAGCAGCCAGCTTCTATGGCTGGTCAAGAGAAACCTTAAAGCGCAAACAGATCGGCGATATTAACACCCTCTCACCGGCAGAGCTTCAGAGTGAAATGGAGCGGGCCAAGCGCGAGGAACGAAATCATTTCCATTTTAAGCACCGGCTGGCCGACGGCCGTATCCGTGACGTAGATGTATCGAGCGGTCCAGTCCTGGTAGATGGTCGGTCCCTGTTGTATTCAACCGTCATTGATGTGACCGAACGAAGGGAAGCGGAGCAGGAACGAGAGCGACTGCTGGCAAAGCTGCAAGCGCAAGCCGAGCAGTTGGTGCAGATTATGCACAGCGTGCCGGAAGGGGTCTGCATGCTCGATCCAGACGGCATCGTGTTGGTCACCAACCCAAGAGCAGAAGCCATACTATCGCTGTTGGCCAATGCGGGTGTTGGTGATAAATTGACCGAGGTAGGTGAACGGCCGTTAGCCAGCCTGCTCACATCCCCGCCCATTGGCGAATGGCATCGTGTGGAAAAGAACGGCCGTATTTTCCAAATCATTGCCCAACCTCTGGAAAGCGGGCCAATTTCCCAGGGATGGGTCATGATCATCTGGGAAGTAACTGAGCAGCAAATGCTCCAGCGCCAGCTGCAACGCCAGGAACGACTGGCGGTGGTCGGCCAGTTAGCCGCGGGCATCGCCCATGATTTTAATAACATTCTGGCCGTTATTGTCTTGTACTCCCAAACATTACAATCTTCCGCAAATCTTGATGAAAACGAGAAAAACCGGCTGGTTGTTATTGACCAACAAGCCAAACGAGCATCGCAGTTGGTGCAACAGGTCCTGGATTTCAGTCGGCAATCCGTCATGATGGCCAAACCGCTCGATATGCTGCCGTTGTTAAAGGAAGAGATAAAACTGCTGCGGCGTACACTGCCCGAGCATATAACGATCAAACTGCGCTATACCGAAAATGCTTTTTTTGTACAGGCCGATCCCACCCGGTTGCAGCAGGTGGTGATGAACCTGGCATTAAACGCGCGCGATGCCATGCCTGATGGTGGCAAGTTGTTGTTTGAAGTAAGCCAAATTGAAGTGGCGAGCAAAAAGCAGGCCCCACTGCCACAAATGAATCCGGGCAATTGGCTGCAATTATGCGTCACGGATACAGGCAGTGGCATCGACCCTGCGGCGATCGATCACGTTTTTGAGCCATTTTTTACAACCAAGCCACGGGGAAAAGGCAACGGTCTTGGTTTGGCTCAGGTACACGGCATTGTCGGACAGCATGGTGGCCAAATAACGGTAGACAGTGAGGTTGGCGTCGGCACTACGTTCACCATTTACCTGCTGGCCTTTGAAGCGCAGCCAATACAAACAAGCAATGCAGTTGCGGAGTTGGACATTCCGTCTGGGAATGGAGAATGGGTGCTGGTTGTCGAGGATAACGAAACGGTGCGAGAAGCTTTAACAGAAAGCTTAGCCGAATGGAACTATAGCGTCGTCGCCGCTGCCGATGGGGTTGAAGCCTTGCAACTGCTGGAAACACGCAGCAGCGAAATCAGTCTGATAATAAGTGATATAGTGATGCCCAGAATGGGAGGAACTCGACTGCTGTACGCGCTGCGCGAAAAAGGATGGTCAATCCCCGTCATTTTTCTGACAGGCCATCCAAACAACGAAGGGGAGCTGGATGCACTCAGGGAAGGTGGGGTGGCCACAATCCTCAAACCGGTCGATATGGTTCAGCTGGCACAGACGATGGCTGATTTGCTTACCTCCCCATAACAGGTCATCCACAATCCAGTAACGGCCGTTGCCCAATATATTTGCGCGCCTGGGAAAGAGTTCCCGTAAGGCAGCCATCTTATTATCTCCTTGCAATAAAACTGCCCGATTTGGCAAATGAATTTCACCCCTACATTTAGGAGACCAATTTGATGAATGAAGCAAATGTTGCTCCCTCCCTGTTTCATGAAACCAATCTGGCTCGCCTGCGTCGTTGGGCGTATCCTGTTCCGGTCACGATTATCGTCGTTGCATGGTTTGTTTATCTCACCGTTAATCAACGTTGGGATCTTTACCTGGATTATTGGCCGATGTCGCTTACCATGCTGTTTGGCTCGTTTATTGGTAGCTCAACGCCTCAGGGCGGCGCGGCCGTTGCCTTTCCGGTATTCACCAAACTACTGCAAATTCCCGCAGCCGATTCGCGCACCTTTGGTTTTATGATCCAGACAATTGGCATGACAATGGCCTCTGTACTGATTCTGGCACGGGGTATAAAGATTTTGCCCAAAGTCGTCCTGTGGGTAACGGTAGGCGGGGTGTTGGGTACGGTTCTGGGAACGTACATTTTGATTATGCCCAGTCCATTTCCACGAATCTTGTTTACACTGGGGGCAACTGCTTTTGGCGTAGCGCTGTTTATCTCCCGATGGGTGCTCAAATGGGAACCGCGCCAGACGCTGCCAGGCTGGGGTGCTGGCTATTTGCTAATATTCACCATGGTAGGAATTTTGGGCGGTGTTTTCACGGCACAGACCGGTTCCGGGGCAAACATGATCGCCTTTATTGTCCTTACTTTGGCTTTTGGCATCGATGAAAAAATTGGCACGCCTACCTCGGTCATCATCATGGCTTTAAATTCTTGGGTGGGCTTTTTTCTTCATGGCGTCATTTCGCAAGATATTGGTATTGTTTGGGATTATTGGATTGTGGCAGTGCCAGTCGTTGCGTTTGGCGCACCCTTAGGTGCTTATGTAGTCTCCCACGTAAGCCGAGACGTATTAATTTCGTTTGTTCTTTTCCTCATTGCGGTAGAAATGATCACTACGCTGCTGCTGATTCCCTTCACTGATTCGATGGTAACGATCACTGCCTTCGTTTTAGGCGGCTGCGCTCTCAGCTTTTTTGCCATGTTGTACTATCGGCAAAAGCGGCTGGCTCTGCGGCCGGCAACCACAGATTAATCCCCAAAATAAGCGGTGATGCGTGGCTAATCTTCCGGTCACGCATCACGCTGCGCTCGTGCCAGGCAACATTTCCCCCCAAAACCAATTCACGCCGTAGCAGACAAAAGTTGAAAACGGCCGTCGCCCTCACTCTAAAATCATGGCAATCATCACAAAAACAATGTCGTTCAGTCAGAAATATAGTGACTTTAATGTGGTAAAATGGCACCCGTTCTGAGTAAATCAGTTAAAAGTAAATGGTGAAAAGTGAAAAGTTTTTCACTCGCTTACTTTTCACTTATCACTTTACACTTGCTAACCAAAAGGCAAACAATTTTTATGACATCAACGACATCTACACCCCCCACCCGCCCCCTGGAGCCACAGCAAAGAGCCATTGTAATTGGGGCATCGTCCGGTATTGGGGCAGCGCTGGTGCGCGAGCTGGCGCAAAGTGGTTACCGTGTGGCGGCCATCGCCCGGCGTGAAGCAAAACTACAGGAATTGAGCGACTCGGTAAATACGGCCGTCGCCCAGGGCCACGTTTCCATCTACAGCCACAACGTCACCAACTACGACGACATCCCCACCCTGTTCCAAACTATCGTGCAAGACCTGGGCGGTCTGGACCTGATTATTTACAATGCCGGCGTGCAGCCCTCCGTTACCGTCGATGAATACAACTTTGAGAAAGACCGCAAAATGATTGAAGTGAATCTGCTGGGAGCCATTGCCTGGCTCAACCAAGCAGCGCTGCGCTTTGAGCGGGCCGGGCAAGGCAAGATTGTGGGCGTCGGCTCTGTCGCCGGTGATCGAGGTCGTGTAGGCGCGCCCGTTTACAACACCAGCAAAGCAGGATTGGCCACCTATCTAGAATCTTTGCGCAACCGGCTTACGCGGCATGGCGTTACGGTCACCACCATCAAGCCAGGATTCGTAGACACCGTTCTCTTTCAAGAAAATGCTTCCAGCAAGTTCTGGGTCATCACGCCGCAGGAAGCAGCACGACAAATTCACAAGGCAATTAAACGAGGCAAGCAAACCGTCTATGTACCTGCTCGATGGCGGCTGGTCATGCTGATTATTCGCCACATCCCCTCGATCATTTTTAGACGATTGAGCTTCTAGCATTTCTGCTATAATGCTCAAATGTGAAAGATCAATGGTGGTAGGAACGATTAATGACACAAGTTGAACAACTTCAAAAAGAAATTGACAGCCTCTCAGACGAGGAGTTTAAGCAGCTCCGTCGCTGGTTTGCCGAAAAAGATTGGGAACGCTGGGATCGACAAGTTGAGGCTGATGTTGAATCAGGAAAACTTGATTTTCTCCTTAAAGAAGTTGAAGCAGCCAAAGAGCAAAAAACATTACAAGAGCTGTAAATGCACCGCACAACACCCCAATTTTGGGAGCGTTTTAACAAATTGCCAGAGTCGGTTCAAAAAGTAGCACGTAAAAATTTCGAGTTGCTAAAACAGAACCCCCGACACCCTTCTCTCCACTTCAAAAAGTCGGCCAATTTTGGTCAGCACGCGTTGGCTTAACTCACCGAGCGTTGGCAGTTGAAGTTGGTGACAACTTTATTTGGGTCTGGATTGGAAACCATAGTGACTATGATCGCTTGCTCAGATAGGGTCGTTCATAATCACACGAATTAAGAATAAGTCATGATACAAAAAAAAGAAATTCAAAAACAAATTGAGATTTCAACAACTCAATCTTTACCAGCAGATAGATTAGAAGCGGTGGCGGGTTGGGGTGGCTCCAACAGCGGTATGGCCTACCTGTACCGGCCTAGCACTGTGGAACAACTGCGACAGATTTTCCAGTTTGCGGCGCAAAACGACCGTACCATCGGTCTTCGTGGCGGAGGCAACAGCTACGGCGACGCCGCTATGAACGATGAAAGCATCGTCCTGGACCTGACCCGCATGAACCGCATTCTAGACTGGGACCCGGAAAACGGCCGTCTCACCGCGGAACCGGGCGTCACATTACAGCGCGTCTGGGAATACGTCATTGAGGATGGTTGGTGGGTGCCCGTGGCCACCGGCACGGCCAAAATCACCGTCGGCGGCGGGGCAGCCATGAACGTGCACGGCAAAAATGCCTGGAAGATGGGCACCTTTGGCGAGCACATCTATGAATTTGACCTGATGTTGCCCTCCGGCGAGATCAAAACCTGCAACCGCAAGAAAAACAGCGATCTCTTTTTTGCCGCCATTGGCGGCTTCGGCATGTTGGGCTGCTTCACCAAGTTGACCCTTCATCTCAAGCGCATTTACTCCGGCCTGCTGCAAGTAGAAGCCCTCATCAAACCGGATCTAAGCAGCACCATGCAATGGTTTGAAGATTATCTGCACAATTCAGATTATCTGGTGGGCTGGCTGGATGCCTTCAGCAAGGGCAAGAAGCTGGGGCGCAGTGAGCTGCATCGCGGCATTTACCTGAAACCAGGCGAAGACCCTAATCCTCACCAAACCCTGCGCCTGGAAACCCAGCGCATCGACCCGGACATCATGGGCTTTTTCCCCCGTTCGGCGCTGTGGCGTTTTCAACGGCCGTTCTGGAACAACTTTGGCATGCGCTTTGTCAACATCGGCAAATTCTATGCCGCCCGTTTGCGCGACGGGTCCGTTTACCGCGAGCCCCACGCCCATTTCCACTTCTTGCTGGACTCGCTCGACTGGCGTAAACCGTTTGGTCCCGGTGGCTTGATTCAGTACCAGCCCTTCATTCCCAAAGAAAACGCCGAAGAGGCGTTCACCCAAATTTTGCAGTTGGGCCAGCAGCGTGGCCTGCCCAACTTCCTCACCGTCATGAAGCGGCACCGGCCCGACCCGTTCTGGCTGACCCATGCGCTGGACGGTTTCTCGCTGGCGATGGATTTCCGCATTACGCGGCGCAACCGGGAGCGAATGGTACAATTGGCCCAGGAGATGGATGAGATTGTGTTAAGGGCCAACGGCCGTTTCTACCTGGCCAAAGACAGCACCTTGCGTCCTGGCGTGGCCCGCGCTTACCTGGGCGAAGAAACCATCAACAAATTCCTGGCGCTCAAGCAGCAGGTCGATCCCGAAAACCTGTTGCAAACCAATCTCTGGCGACGTTTATTTTTGTAGGTCAATTTAGGAGAAGTTTCATGTCGCGTACGACCCTATCTGTTCTTGCTTTGCTGGTTCTATTGCTGCTCACATCCTTGCTCACGCCCATCGCCCGCGCCGACACGCCGCCGCCCACTGCCCCGACCACCGCCACTGCCCTGCAAGATGAACCGGTGGCAGAGGATGCCCCCACTTCCGCGGGCGACTCCTTTTTTGACGGCGTGGGTGCTATTTTTGCCATCCTGGGTGTCTACGTGGTTACCATGTTTACCATGGCCATCGGCACCGAAATCATTGTCGATATTTTCAAGGGAATTTTGGGCAAGCCGCTGGGCCTCAAAAGCCAGCCTAATTCGCGCAAAACGTTAGCCGAGTACCAGGCGTTTCTGCCGGGCCAGCTGGAAGATTTAGGTGTCTCGGCCGAAGCGAAGCTCAAAATAGAAAAGCAGATCGGCCAACTGAATAAGCTGCTGGCCCCCGCCTTCACCGCTGAAACCGTCGTAAACCATTTACGCCAGCAGGAATTTACAGCCGCATTAGCCGCGCTTGGTCTGGAAAATATTGGCGACGACACCATCAATCAGGTGAAAGACGTGACTCAGCAAGAGCTGCAAAAAGCTATTGAGCAAATTGATACCACCACCTCATTGGGCAAAGCGGTGCAGGTAGCGCTGGAACGGGGCGATTTGCTGGACAAGGCGAATAAAGCGATTGATAGATTGGCGCGGAAAGCAACGGCCGTAACCCCCGATCAAGTTTACCAGGCCACGGCAACCCTCGTCACTGGGGAGATTGCCGAAGGCGTCACCGCCTGGACCCGCGCCTACTTCAACAGCCTGCAAGAAGAAAGCTACGAAGCAGCCAAAACAGCCTACGACAATCAATTACGGCCGCAAATCATCTCTTTTGGTCTGCCCCCCAACGTGCAGCAGCAAATCACTGACCAGTTTGAAAAATACCTGGAAAACTTGAACACGTATCGCGGCACAGACGTCTATCTGGAATCGCTTAATCGCTTACTACACGAATTAGAGGCGCAGCGAGATGAGGTGCAAAGCTGGATTGGCCAGATGTGGCAGCGGCTGGTCAATTGGGCTAAACGCCTGCTCATTCGCAGCCCGCGGATGCAGCATCCTAAATTGGCCCCGGTCACCTATAATCCCAGCATCAAAGACAGCACAGAAGCCGCCGCCAAGCTCCTGGACCTGGAACGCAAAGAAAAGGAGCTGGAGAACAAACGCATTCGCCGCACCCGCTTTATTTCCGTCCTGTTTGGCATTTTTATTGCTTATATCTTGCAAATTGATTCGGCCGATTTGCTGCGAGATTTATTCCCAGAAGGGTCCAACTTCTTGACCCTAACTTTGCTGCCCGACTCTTTTGTGATGTGGCTGCAAACCACGTTCCGTTTGGAGCAAGTGTTTAACATTACGGCTGGGGTTATCTTGACGGGACTGGCCGCCAGCGCTGGCTCTGGTTTTTGGCACGATCAGCTGTCGCGGCTGCAATCGGTGAAGAAGGGCGTCGAGCAGGCGCAGGCCGCTTTGCAGCCCATCATCATCCAAACCCGCGATAACGGTAATCAGTAGGTCAGTATTCAGCGGGTCAGCAACTGCTACTTCGTTGCTGAATACTAATTCACTGAATACCGATTACCGATCACTCTCTCGGCTGTTTATACTTGTTATAGCGGGTGAAAAAGTCGTGTTCGCCAATAAGGGTGGTTAGGCGCATGTGCAGGGCACGGCCGTCTTCTACTTCATAAGCCAGCGTCACCTGGTTGCCAATAATTTCTCGCACCAAAACCCAATACGGAATAGTCATCTCTTCTTTGGGGCGCATTTCGCCGTCTTTGCTTTCCTGACGTCCCGCCAACAGCTCATCCAGCCGCACCAAATATTTATCGGCTGCGGGAATGGTGTCTAAAATTTCGGCGCGAAAAATAGCGCGAATATAGTCGCCATCGGGCAGCTTCCAGACAAATTGCACCGGAAACCACTCTCCGG
The DNA here is from genome assembly GCA_002699125.1 of Anaerolineaceae bacterium. Taxonomy (GTDB): domain Bacteria; phylum Chloroflexota; class Anaerolineae; order Promineifilales; family Promineifilaceae; genus Leptofilum. The sequence goes on along the minus strand of PABI01000138.1, from coordinate 15,196 downwards.
CTGTTCGTTTTGCTTCAGGCATACGGAAAAGGAGATTGGAGGTTGGCGATTAGGAATTGGCCCCTAATTGCAAATCTCCATAATAAAAAAGCCGCCTCCTATTGAGAAATGGGAGACGGCCGTTTCTAAAAAATAATCTGTCTAGCGAATTGCTTCCTCGGTGTTCTTGTCAAACAGGTGCATATTGGTCATATCCATCACCAGGTCAATCTTGTTGCCAAAACCCACGCTCATGCGCGTGTCTACTGTAGCCACCAGGCTGTTACGACCCGAGTTGATGAACAGATGCTGCTCATGACCCAAAAGCTCGACCACCTCAACCGTTCCTTCCATTGGGGCGGCGGTAATGTTCGGTGGCGCAAATTCAGGCGCGTGAACGTGTTCAGGACGCATCCCAAAGACAACCTCTTTGCCCACGTAATCATTATACGGACCTTTGCGGTCATCCGGCACGCGGACGCGGAAATCGCCCGTGTCAATGTATAAATTACCTTCTTCACCCACCAGGGTGCTGTCGAAGAAGTTCATGCTGGGGCTGCCAATGAAACCAGCCACAAAAATGTTGGCCGGAACATTATATAGATTACGCGGGGAATCAATCTGCATCAATTTACCGTCGCTTAGCACGGCAATGCGATCACCCATCGTCATCGCTTCCACCTGATCATGGGTGACGTAAATAAAGGTGGTTCCCAAACGCTTGTGCAGTTTGCTGATCTCAGCCCGAGCCGTTACGCGCAGTTTGGCATCCAGGTTAGAAAGCGGCTCGTCCATAAGAAATACAGATGGCTCGCGTACAATCGCCCGCCCCACGGCTACACGCTGCCGCTGACCACCAGACAATGCTTTCGGTTTGCGATCCAGCAGTTGGGCCAGGCCCAAAATATCGGCCGCTTCTTTGACACGACGGTCAATTTCGGATTTCGGCGTTTTGCGCAGCTTCAGGCCAAAAGCCATATTGTCGTAAACCGACATATGCGGGTACAAAGCGTAGCTCTGGAACACCATCGCGATGTCGCGGTCTTTGGGGGGGACATCATTCACAACGCGGTCACCGATGAGGATTTCACCTTCGGTAATTTCTTCCAATCCGGCCAACATACGCAGATTGGTGGATTTACCACAACCTGACGGGCCGACAAAAACAACAAATTCTTTGTCTGCTACTTCCATGTTGAGATCGGTTACGACGGTCACGTCGCCAAACCGCTTATACACATGCCGATAACTTACACTTGCCATTTGTAACTCCTTATGTGTTAAGTATGGATACGGTAATATAACGGCCGTTCCACCCCCTGTCAAAAAAAATCAAAGAAATGTCTAATCGCGTGGTGTTGGCCGGAAGCTACTCTTCTTCTAGAGCCAGAATATCTTGCAAATCCCCATCCAGCGCGGCCATTTCCAAAATACTGGGCGGCAAATCTGCCGGCAGATAGTTGGCATACCCGTTAATCCAGTTCGCCACCGTCTGGTGATTGACCAACAGGAGGCGGCCAATTAAGCGCAAACTCAAGCCTTCCAGGTGCAGGGTCAATGCCTGGAGTCGAACTTCCTCATCATAGCCCTGGTCCTTAGGCACGGGTGTATAGCGGCATTTGCAATGTTTACAGCGATACCGTTGGCTGCCTGCGGGGGTACGGCCGTCTTTAATCTGGCGCGTTTTGGCAGCACATTTAGGGCAGATCACAAGTTTTCCTTCCTAAACGATTGTTAGTATGACGGCGATCAGCAGCAGCAAAAAAGCAGCTAACAAGGCAACCCAGTTTGCCCGCAGCGCGGCACCAAATCCCAATGGATTCGGTGCAGGCGGTTTGGCACCAGGACGAGGCTGCAAGCCAAAAAAGACCTGACGAAACGCCTCCACGTTAGACGGCCGTTCATCAGGATGCATCTCCATCGCCCACTGAATCGCGTCAGACACATGAGGCGACACATCCGGATTCAGGCGGCGCGGTGGTGGCAGGGCCATTGGATTCAAGAAGCGGGCCTTGGCATCGGGCGGCGGAAAATCGGTCAGCAAATGGTAAAACGTGGCACCCAGGGCATAAATATCGGAGCGCACATCGGTGTGACCGCCATCACCACCGTACTGTTCCAGCGGCGTGTACAGTGCCGTGCCGCGCCCCTGCACCACCGTAATCGTTCGCTCATCGTCTGTAGCCATCAGCTTCACCAGGCCAAAATCAACCAGCTTAATACGATTGTCCAACGTTAACTTAATGTTGGCAGGTTTAATATCTCGGTGTAAAACAGGGGGGTCCTGCCGATGAAGATAGGCCAGCCCGTCAAAAATCTGATTGGCCCAGACCAGAATATCTTCTTCTGCCAGCGGTCCTTCGTTTTCTTGCAGTAGCTGGCGCAGGTTTTTGCCCGTTACAAAATCCATAACCAGGTAATCACGGCCGTTTTCCGTAAAAAAGTCAGATACTTTCGGCAAGCTAGGATGGTCAAGTTGGGCTAAAATACTGGCTTCTTGCAAAAACTGGGTTTGCGCCTGTTGGCGATAGGTGTCGTTGGCGTTGGGATCAGGCTGCACTTCTTTGATGGCACATAAGCGCCCTGGTAAGCGTAAATCTTCAGCGCGATACACGCTGCCCATGCCACCCTGACCCACAATGTTGGTCAGCTTGTAACGTTCACGTAAAATAACACCACTTTCAAGCGTAACAAACATAGGTTTATTGTATACTGGACTTGTTCTGCCTAACAACTATTGAAGGGATGATAACCATGAATGAAAAACCGGTATTGGTTGCTCGCGAAGGACAATTGGCCGGGCAACGCTGGACGATTGACAGCGATGAATTTTTAATTGGTCGTGGTTCAGATTGTCAGATTATCTTGCCCGAACGTCAGGTTTCTCGCCACCATGTACGCATTACGCATGAAAACGGCCGTTACACCCTGCATGATCTGGACAGCCGCAATGGCACTCACCTGAATGGCAGCCAAATTGAAGGGTCAACCGTCTTGCAAGATGGTGATGAAATCTCCATCGCTTTATGTGTCAAGCTTGTCTTTGTGGGCACAGATGCCACCATCCCCCTCACCTTTGAACCCCCGACCCAGGAAGGCAACCTGCAAATTGATGAAGCCCAGCGTGCCGTCATTATCAATGGTGAAGAATTAGATCCACCACTCTCGCTGGCCCAATTCCGCTTATTGGAACTGCTGTACAACGGCGAAGGGGCAGTATGCAGCCGAGATGACATTGTTGAAGTTGTCTGGCCCGGCACCGATGGCTTAGGCGTCTCTGAACAAGCCATTGATGCCCTGGTGCGCCGCCTCCGTGACCGCCTGGCCGAACTGGATGAGTATAATTACATCGTCACCGTACGCGGCCACGGCTTCCGCATTGACAACGAACCACATTAACCCAACAAAAAAGGGCGCTGCCGACGGCAGCGCCCTTTTTTGTTATCTTCAATCTTATTCCTCAGGTCTTAGAGAAATTTGAATTTCGTCATCGTCAAGACGAGTCACCGTGACGTGAATTTCATCATTTTCTGAAAAGTTGTCTTCATACCAATGGTGCACGGAGGGGCTCAACACAATGCGCGCCATGTCGTTGGGCAGCATCCGCCATACCGCGCTGTCTTTATCGTAAACGCCGTCATAGTAAATCGTCACCGGGCGCGTCTCAGTGCGGGAGTTAATCGCAAAGAACGGCCAATGGGCCGACGTCAGGTTAATGAACCCCCGACGCAGGTGCAGCGGTTTCACCTTAGAAACATGGGTAAAACCATCTTCCGGCTTGAGAACGGTTTCCAGAGAAACGTCAATTTCTTCAGAATCTTTGCCGCCCATCATTGGCTTTACGGTGCGGGCCTTTGGCTTGGACTTGCGTTTGCTGGTGGCGCGCCGTCCCGTCAGGAAATGAATCAGGGGCAGCAGCTCATCAATTTGGTCGCGCAGCACGTCGGTGATGGCCAGTCCCATCGCCGCTGCCTGCTCGGCAGGAATACGCCGGCTCAGGAAAAAGGGCGTTACCCATTTGTCTTCACTATTTAAATAGTTGGCCTTACTCAATATCTCTGCGGAGAGTTCTGGAGAAAGCGCCGTGATGCTGTCTTTGAACATATCCTGGTAGTGGGCTTGTTCGCCACTCTCATCATCCACTTGCACCTGCTGCAGGCGAAATGACCATTCGGCACCCAGCTCTGTAATGAGGCGATGGGCCATCACCGGCTGCGCTTCGGCATTTTTAAGCGCTTTGGCCAATGCTTTTGTATCTGTTAGCGCCAGCTGCATTTCCAGGCTCAACGGCCGCGCAAAAAACGCTATATGCAAATCCTCTTCCGGAGATTCACTGGCTGAAATATAAACCGATTGATTGGCTTTACTCAGACCAGCAAAGGGCAAATCTCCCTTAGCCTGGCGCGATAAATTATTGTGCAGCATATGCACAAACTGCTCCAGCTGATCCAGAGCATAATTAATGGCGGTTTCTTCACCCGCCCAGCCAAACGCGGTAAACACAGGCATGGCTAAGCCCGTAAACGCTGTTTTTGATGACATTGGTAATTCCTCACTCAGTCAGAAAATGGTATGGCCGCAAAACGAACAACTACCTGACGATGGTTTGTTATGGGGATGCGTGTTTAAAGAGGATTATTTATTCCTGCTCCCACTTATTTATAGCCTACGATTGATTCTTGTCAAATTTAGAGAACCTCGCACTCCGAAAAACAATCACGAATTATACGAATGGGCGAATATCACAAATCATATTCGTTACATTCGTTGATTCGAATAATTCGTGATAATTATTATTTGATTCGGTAACCTTGATGATCGTTGTTGAACAGCCAGGCAACCACTGAACCAATTTCGATAGATTCCGGCAGGTAGGTCTTCATGGTGACGGATGAGGTGCCGCGAGTATGCAGCATGTGTTGGGTGCGGCGCATCCGCTCGAACCGGGCTTGCCACGTTTTGCAGTTAGACGGCCGTAAATCCACCCACCCCTTTTGCGCCCAGGCATCCACATTGTCATTCGTCAAATCGACCTCATGGTAAATACTTTCCGGAATATTAATGCGCGGACCCCGAATGAGCGAACGGCCGTCTGGCGCCAGAATCGGTACGCCAATGGAGGTAATTTGCGTGCGCAGCAGCTCATTTTCCATGATGAAATGGTACAGCGTCTCGGAGAGCTCCGTGGCCGTGGTATCCAACACGTTGCGCAGCGTCTGATAATTAAGCCGCAAAATATGGGCCTCATACAGCAGCTTAGACAGCTCCGGCGGTCCCAGCTGTCCCAGAGCGACGCTGTGGCTCTTGGTTTCCTCCTCGATGCGGGCCAGCTTGTCCAGCGCCGTCTGGCGCAGCACGCCGGCACGGAAGCTGGGATTGATAATGCTGCTGTCAATCCCGGCAATCACATCGTAGCCGGTGTTGCTGCCTTTGATTTCCAGCAGCGCCTGCTGGGCGATCTCTTCTGGTGTGACAAACTCCATCTGATTCAAATGAGTAATAGCTTCAAATTCACCTCGGGCAAAGAAGCCATTTTCGCCGGTATCTACCCCAGCCATATGCAGCTTGCCCAGGCGATTGTACTGGTTTTCATCGCCGCGCAGGGTGAGACGGCCGTTTAAATCTTGCACCTGGCTCTCGTAGCGGAACTGGGGGCGACCGCGCACCTTAATCGCTTTGTAGGCTACGCGCCGGTAGCCGATCATCGCCCCCGGCTTGAGCTCCTTCACCAGCGGGCCGTTGGGGGTACGGGCCATGAGGAACATCAGGCCGGTGTGGGCAAAGGCCACGGCCGTTTTGCTCATCAACTTGGCGCTGGGGCGGTCTTCACTGTGGGTGTAGGGAATGTTCAGCCCCATGCCGCCGGTGCCGGTGGTGCCAATTTTCAGGTAGAGGCGGGTACCCACCTCACGCATAGCGCGATGGATCATCTGCACATGGCGAATGAGCTGCGGCACCGATTGGGAAATGAGCAGGGTGCTCACGTTTTGCTCCAGCGACTTGCCCAGCGCGTCCAGCCCTTCCAAATCTTGGTGGTCTACAATCTGGCGCAGCTCCTGCAAAATGTCGTAGGTTTGCTGGCTCAGGCTCTCGACGTCCTGGTAGCTGATGGCCGTGGCCGTGTTGATGCTGTCCACGATGACATCCGGTTTATGCTGCTGGATGAGCTGAACGAGGGCGGAACGGCCGTAAGCTTCATCCAGTTTGCCAAACAAATCATCATACAGCATGTCCCGTCGATGGCTGCTTTGCAGCAAGCGGCGGCGGCGCTCCAGGCTGAACTCGTCCCGCACAAAAACGTCGCCCCAGGCACCAACAAACTCAATGTTGGGGAATTCTTTGCGGGCATCGTACAAAAATTCGCGCACCTCGCCACGGAACAAACTGGCGACAACGATTTTTTCCGGCTCCATCGCCCGCGCCACCGTGCGCACAATCTGGGAGCCAACCAGGCCAGAACCTCCTAAAACCAAAAAGCTGCGGTCAGACATAAAACCTCCAAATAGAAATAGTGGAAATGCGGGTTGGCGTTAGTATACCGCTTTCACCGCAGAGACGCAGAGAACGCAAAGATTTTTCTTAAACTGTCAAATTGAGTCGCTAAACTGACAAAACCAACCCTTCATTGGGCCGTAAGTGCAGTGCGCCATTTGCAATGCCTGGTAATTCGCCAGCTTCTGTGGAAAGCAGCACAGACGTTTCCCCTGCATCCCCCGGCAATTCCCACTTCTTCGACTCACCTGTCATGTTCAGCACTACCCAGCAAATTTGCTCGCCGTGGCGGCGTTCGTACGCCAGTAGGCCATCCGGTGCGGGCAGGGAATGGTAGCTGCCCTGGTTAAGTGCGGCCGTTTCACGGCGCAGCTGAATCAATTTTTGTGTAAAGGTGAGCATTGAAACTGGGTTAGCCTGCTGGCTGGCAACGTTAACCGCTGCCGCATCGGCGTTAAGTGGCAGCCATGGCGTGACGTCTGGTGGACAGAAACCGGCGTTGGGAACGGCCGTCCACGGCAGCGGCGTTCGTTCGGGATCGCGCCCCAGGCCCAGCCCCGGCACCTTCTTCTCCCAGGGGTCCTGCACCTGCTCAGGAGCGATGTCGCCATCGAGCATCCCCAGCTCGTCGCCGTAGTACAGCGTGGGCGTGCCGCGCAGCGTCAGCAGCAACATCATCGCCACCCGCGCCTGCGCTGCCCCCACCCGGCTGGCGATGCGGTGCTGGTCGTGGTTGCCCAACACCCAGTTGGGCCAGGCCCCGTCCGGCAAGGCAACTTCATACGTTTCGATCAGGGTGCGTACGGCCGCAGCGTCCCACGGCGTAAAAATGAGGTTGAAGTTGAAAGGGAGATGGAAGCCGTTAAGGGAACGGCCGTAATGCTTCACAAGCTCGTGCGGCGGCAAATTAATCTCGCCAATCAGCACCCGGTCTTCGTATTCATCAGCCACTTCACGCAGCCAGCGGTTAAAATGCTCAATGTCCGGCGTGTTGCGCGAGTATGTTTCAATCACCTGCTTGGCGGGGTCCATCCCCGGCTGCCAGTTGGGGTTGGGCGGATTGTCACGGAATTGGGCATCCTTCATCACCCGGTAGCTTACATCGACGCGAAAGCCATCCACCCCCTTATCAAACCAGAAGCGGAGCACATCCAGCATCGCTGCCCGCAGCTCGGGATTGCGCCAGTTTAAGTCTGGCTGCTCCGCCAGGAACGAGTGCAGATAATATTGTCCGGTTTTCGCATCCCACTCCCAGGCAGACTGGCCATCGAAACGACTCAACCAATTGTTGGGTGGGCCGCCATCCGGAGCCGGATCGCGCCAAATGTACCAATCCCGCTTGGGACTGCGGCGCGAACTGCGCGATTCTAAAAACCAGGGATGTTCATCGGACGTGTGGTTGGGCACAAAATCGAGGATGAGCTTGAGATTGTGATCGTGCGCCGCCTGAATCAGGTGATCCATATCGGCCATCGTGCCAAACAGAGGATGGATGTCGCGATAATCGCTCACGTCGTAGCCAAAATCAGCCATCGGCGAAGGGTAAATGGGGGAAATCCAGATAGCATCCACGCCCAATTCCTGCAAGTAACCCAACCGCTGCGTGATGCCCGGCAGGTCGCCCACGCCGTCGCCATTGCTGTCCTGAAAACTGCGCGGATAAATCTGGTACACAATTCCGATTTGCCACCACTTGCTCATGAACTCTCCCTTTCACAGATTCTTTTTGCTTATAGGCCAAATTATACCCAAGTAGCCGCGGTTTCTTACCGCGAAGGACGGGCGCGGTAAGAAACCGCGGCTACAACAGACAATATTTCAAAAAAAAGAGCACCCTCAGAAATTGAAGGTGCTCGCTTTTTTTACGGCCGTATCCATCATCCAGGACTGGCAGTCCTCAAGACTTATTTGTTACAAACTATTCGGATTTAGGACTGCCAGTCCTAAAATCGCGCAACTACTCCATTTCAATCGCCAAGGCCACCGCTTCGCCGCCGCCGAGGCAGAGAGAAGCAATGCCGCGCTTGAGATCGCGCTGCTGCAGAGCGTGGATGAGCGTCACCAAAACGCGCGCGCCGCTGGCCCCGATGGGATGCCCCAGGGCAATCGCGCCGCCGTTGACATTTACTTTGTCCCAATTCCAGTTGTATCCTTTTTGCGTCAGCTCTACGCCGTTGGCCAGCACCTGGGCGGCAAACGCTTCATTCACCTCAAACAGGTCCACGTCGTCCATTTGCCAGCCGATTTTGTCCAGCAGTCGAGGGATGGCGCGGGCGGGGGCGGCAAACAGCCACTTCGGTTCGACGGCATAATGGGTGTAGCCGACAATCCGGGCCATTGGCTTGGTGCCCTGTCGCTCCGCTTCGGCGCGATGGGTGAGCACCAGGGCAGCCGCGCCGTCGTTGAGACCGGGGGCATTACCGGCCGTTACCTGCCCATCTTTTTCGAAGGCGGGCGGCAGCTTGGCCAGCCCTTCGATGCTCGTTTGCATTTCGTAGCTGCCATTGGTGAAGCTGGCGCGAATCGGCTCGTCTTTATCGACAATGACGCTGCCTTTGCGGCTTTTTATTTCGACGGGAACGATTTCGCTCTGGAAACGGCCGTTAACCGTCGCCTCGGCCGCTTTTTCATGGCTGCGGTAAGCAAACTCGTCCATTTCTTCACGAGTCACTTCGTACTGCTTGGCAATAAACTCGGCGGCGTTGCCCATGGGCCATTCCTGGAAGGAGCACCACAGGCCATCGGCCAGCAGGGAATCCTGCATCTCTACGTGGCCGTAGCGCAGCCCCTGCCGCGCTTTGGGCAGCAGGTAGGGGGCGTTGGACATGCTCTCCATGCCGCCGGCAACGTACACCTGCCCTTCCCCGGCGACGATGCCGTTGGACGCCACCATCACCGCTTTGAGGCCGGAGCCGCACACCTTGTTGATGGCCGCGGCACCGACGGTATTGGGTAAGCCGCCACGCAGCGCCGCCTGCCGCGCCGGGGCCTGCCCCACGCCGGCAGATACTACATTGCCCATAATCACTTCATACACCGAATTGGGATCGATGCCTGAGCGGGAGACGGCCGTTTGCACCGCCAATGCCCCCAAATCCGGCGCCGTCTGACTGGTGAGGCTGCCCGACATTTTGCCCGTCGGCGTGCGGGCCGCCCCTAAAATGACAATATCCTGATCGCTTTTGTTACTCATGATTTATCACGCTCCTCAGTGGGTGAGAATTTGTTTTTGTTCAATGTTTGTATTGTACATGATAGGGGTTGCAATTGGGGAACGGCCGTGGGTAGCGAAATTCCAGCCTAAAGGACAACGCTACATGTCATCGAGTGGGCTGCGCACGCCCATCGCTCCCCGATTGATTACATGCGTATAAATCATCGTCGTTTGCAAACTTTTGTGACCCAAAAGCACCTGAATTGTGCGAATGTCAGTACCACGTTCCAGTAAATGGGTTGCGAAACAGTGACGAAATGTATGAGGCGTCACACGCTTGCTCAACTTCGCCTCCTTTACAGCCCGCTTAACGGCTCTTTGAACAGTACTTTCATGATGGTGTAAGGACTGCACCCATTCTAAATGGTTCTGCAAATCATCTACCAGCGCTTCAGGCAGCGGCGTTGTGCGATCTTTTTGCCCTTTGCCGTCTCGCACAACAATCAATCGCTGTCCAAAATCCAAATCTTGCACACGCAAACGCAGTCCTTCCATGACACGCAAGCCTGCTCCATAAAGGAGTTGGGAAATGAGGAGCGGTGTGCCCCTCATTTGGGCTAACACGACCTTTACCTCGCCTCGAGTTAGGACAACCGGAAGCCGTTTAGGCTTTTTCGCCCACATCACATCAACATACCCAAGCGGCTGCTCTAGCACCTCATTGTATAGAAAGAGCAAAGCGCTTAACGCCTGATTTTGGGTTGATGCCGCCACATCTTTATCTACAGCGAGATATTTTAAAAAGGCTTCAACCTCTTTTTTACCCATTTCTGATGGATGCTTTTTATGGTGAAACAAAATGAATCGTTTTACCCAGGCAACATAAGATTGCTCCGTGCGGTAAGAGTAATTTCTTAGACGAACTTTTTCCCTAACTTGATCCAGCAGTTTCGGTTTTTTCAGGCTCATTTCGGTTTGAAGTTGCGACTGTTTTTTGTATACTGTTCGTGCGTGTTTTTATTCAGTCTGGCAGGTTTATCATGCAGACTTGCATGATAAACCTGGGAAATCAAGCTTATGCCGCAAGATGTGCAGATATTTGTTGAGAATTACCGGTTTATACTGCAAAAGGTGTTGGATAACAAAAATTTTGCAGATTAAAGCAGACGCGCCAAAGGAAACGAGCGCGCAGCTTAAGCATCTGAACGGCGGGCATATGAATCAACAAAAAAAGCATATTCAAATACTTAACATCGCCGGTTTATTGAGTGGATTAGTCGCTGTTGTGTCCATCATTATTGTCGGAGATACATATGGAGTCCCAGGTACATCAGCGTATCAAACCTACGAATCATTTAATCGTATTATGGCTGTTCTTATCTTACTGGAATCTTGTGCGATTGCCGCTTTTTACATGCAGAGACAGCATTTGATGGGGACAGTAGAAAAAATCCTACTGAGTGCAACATTTGTTGCTTGGCTCGGTATGGCAGTTGGTACAGCAGCAGAGTTTTGGCTTTTTTCAGATCAACCTTATGGGGCAAACAACATGCGAAGTTTTGCATTTAGCACCTTCTCTGTGAGTTCGCTTATTGTTGGCCTTTCTTTACTGATTTTGGGACTACGCTATATAAGAAACAGTCAATTTCCACGATATTATGTGGTCTTTTTCCTTTTATACCTACCTCTTGATATCGTATTATTTTTTTCAGGCCAATCAATATTTCTGACCTCTGCCCTGTTTTCGATATTGATTACTACATTTACGTTGATTTCGTATTTGCCTTATACTCGTAAAAATCAAAATGTTGCTTAAAAGCGAGCAAACGGCAAACATCAATCCAATTTTTAGCAAGAATAACCAGTTAGGGCAGGGTTGAAATGAAGGCTATTTCACAGAAATCTTGGATTTTGCTTTTTCTGGTAGGCTTAGGCATTGCTTACTTTGCCTATGACAATTTAGTCGTAATACCTGCCCTTGACCCCACTGATCCTGATCGCGGTTGGGCTTGGCTTACAACAGATCCAGAAGTAATAGAGTATATTAAGTCTTGGTTCCGAAATTTTGGGATTTGGGTTCTTGCAGTTGCCATATTTGTTATTGTCATCTCTACAACAGGTTTCAGGAAGGGTGAGCGATGGGCATGGTTTAGTCTCTTGTATCTTCCTGTACATATTGGGATTCATATGGTTATTTGGCCGTGGACAATTCCAATTCTGTTGGTGTTGATGATTATGACTTTGGCTGGTTTGCTTCTACCATTTCGGACATTCTTTCCTAGACGCTAAATGCACTGATTTAATGAGAAAAAATCGCCAATCTTTGTATGCCGCCTAACAAAGCTTGCAGCCGACGCGAGGCGCGGCTGAAGCGGGCGTTAGGCGATGGGTTTGTGCACAACCGTTTGAATCCTCACTTCATTCTCCCTCCTAACCCAAAGTCAACTAAATCGCCTGCGCCTTGCCGATGAGCGCGCCAGATTCAGTGATGAGAGCAGTGCCGACGGTGTGTTTACGGCCGTTTACACATTTTTGAGGACGTGATGCGTGATTCGCGAAACGTAATTTCTCACGCTGCACTCGTCACGCACCACGAAATCCTTTAGTGGCCTGGTTTGATATTGGCATTCCGACTGAACAGGTTCGTCGGATCATACTTTTGTTTCAGTTCCGCCAGCCGCTGATATTGCGAGCCGTAAGATGCTTGCATCATGGCGTCACCTTCTTCCTGGAAGCCAGCGAAGTTGAGGTAGCGGCTGCCGTCTGAGTACTCAGCCATGGCTTCCACCATGTCGCGCACCCAGCTGATGTTGGCTTCATCGTCGGCAGCGTCTTCCCAGTTGGCTTCGGGATTGAGCAGGTAGGCAGCGTGACGGCCGTAAAATGCACCATGTTCACTGCCAAACCGCTTCACGCCTTTGCCAATGTGCCATAAATCTGTGGTGCTGTGGTGCGAGGGCTGCTGGTAGGCATGCTCCACAATACGTTCAATAGCAGCATCATCCAGGGTGAGCAGGTTCAAGGATTTCCAGTAATAGCGCAGGACGCCTGCCGGATAATCTTCATCAAAGAACTGCTGGACATCCAGGTAGGGCATCACGCCGCTAAAGTCGGCCAGTGGCTCGGCGCTCAACTGGCGCAGCGGCCGCATGACGGCTTCCCCTTCGGCGGGATCACCGGCGTACATGCCCACGTAGGCCACAAATCGTTGGCCGTGTGTATGTTCCGGAAACGGTTCAGCACCGTCAGGCACGATGCCCAAAACGCCCAGTACACTCACGTCATCGGGGGCAATCGCGTTGAACTCGCGATAGAGCTGTAATCCTTCTTTGGCATAATCGCCGTGATGGAAAACGGCCGTTACATACACTTCTGGCCCCACCGGATACGCTTTGTAAACAAAGTTGGTGACGATGCCAAAGTTACCGCCGCCGCCGCGCAGCCCCCAGAGAAGATCGCTGTTTTCTTTTTCGTTGGCCTGCACAATACGGCCGTCAGCCGTCACCACCGTCGCCGCAACTAAATTGTCGGCGCTTAAGCCATATTTGTTGCGCAGATGGCCATAGCCACCACTCAGCGTCAAGCCCGCCACGCCGGTTTCAGAAACAACGCCCAGCGGCACGGCCAGGCCAAACTTCTGTGTCGCCTTATCGACATCGGCAATGGTGGCCCCGCCGCCGGCATAGACCAGCTGCCGCTCTACGCTAACCGTTACATGATTCATTCGGGAAAGGTCGATAACTAATCCGTCATCGTTGACGGCGTGACCGGCTACGTTATGCCCCCCGCCCCGCACGGAAAGCGGCAGACCTGACTCGCGGGCAAAGTTTACCGCTGCCTGCACATCAGAAACGGTGGCGCAGCGGGCAATAATGGCGGGACGACGATCAATCATGCCGTTCCAAATGGCACGGGCTTCGTCATAGTCAGCATCCCCGGGGTAGATAAGTTTTCCCTGGAAATTGTTGGCCAAGACGGCCGTTTCTTTTTCAGCTGCAAGTGTCATCATAAGTTTTACTCCTTTAAGAAAATTTAACGCAGAGAAACAGAGGCGCAGAGAAGAAAGCCAAGTTAATCTGTGTAATCTGCAACTTCTTTATTTATGGAATTGCGGGCAAACGCATTTTCCAATTCGGCCAGCAGTGCCTGCCAGCCATCACTTTTTTCCACAAACGCATCGGCGCCCACGTCAGCCGCCAGCTGGCGCGTCGCGCCATCGCCATGCCCGGAAAGCACAACAACATGTATTTGAGGCATGGTTTCTTTGAGCAAGCGGGTGACGCGAAAACCGTTTTTGTGGGGCAGATCGATGTCCAACACGACAACATCGGGCAGCAGATCGTGGCAAAGCTGCACGGCCGTTTCACCATCGGCCGCTTCACCAACAACCTGGAAACCGGGAATTTCTTCCACCAGCCAACGCAGCGCCTGCCGCACCGACGGGGCATCATCCACTAATAAAATGTTGAGAGGGGTGGTTTGTGTGATCATGCTGCCAGCATAGCTGAGGACAAGCGTCGCCACATCTGGCAGCGGTCAGCTTTACAGATTCAAATTGGGGGGAAACGGGACCTGTCAAAAGTTAGGGGAAAAGTAGGTCAAGTTTAAAAACTTGACCAACAGCCCGACTGAGTTTTGTCTGACTGATAAGCAATGGCAATGGTGTGATTAGGCAAAAAGCTGGACCGCAAATAGCGTAAAGATTGGGCGCGGTCGGCACCGCCTTCCTGCGTGAAAAGCAGTTGCTCGCAGAAGGCGGCAATGTCTTGGACAATGCGCTCGTAGCGATAGTATGCCAGCAAGTTTTGATCAATCGCTGTCTGGCCGTAAGCAGGATAAAAAAGAGCCGCTTCTTCCTGCGGCGAATACCAGTTGCCCAACAGGCCAGCGCCAATGTACATCAAATCCCGCTCTTTGGGCGCCAGCAGCAGCGTATCCCAATCAACGATGTAAAACGTATCATCCAGCGTGATCAAAATGTTACCTGCATGAATATCGGCGTGACACACCACAAATTCCAGGGGTTGTGCCTGGGCGGCCTGTGCCAGACGTTCGGCCCGGTCAACCAGATCGAGAATCACGGCTTGATTGGTTTTGAGCAGGACGGCCGTTTCCCCCGCAACCGGATCATCAAACTGCATCTCACCCAACTGTGCCAGTATCGTTTTTACAAATTCCCGCCACCGGTCGGTAAAGGTCTCCTGGGGCAGCGCCTGCGCCAAAGTTGGCGGCAGTGCAGTGGAATGGATGTGTTTGAGGGCTATGCCAAACGCTGCCCAGTGATGGGGCTGCATTTTCACTTCATACCCGTCTTGCCCCGTCACAAAGGGATAGAGCACGGCTTTGAACCTGTCCAGATTGGTCCACAGTTCGCCTGTTTTGGTCGGCAGCGGCGCAATCACCTGCTGAATGCCCTGGTCGCTGAGAAATTTGGGCAGCAGCACGGCCGTTTCAGCAAAATCGCCGCTTCTGATAGAGAAACTATTTAGACATGGCGCGAATAGTTTCAACATTGAACTTTTCCAAAAATGAATAGTTGAACTTGTTTGTTCTGAGAAAGTGCTCAAATCG
>PABI01000137.1 GCA_002699125.1 Anaerolineaceae bacterium | reverse complement strand
ACTGTGCTTTTGGATTCTTGGTTTGCTTTTTTCATACGTGAATTGTAGCCAATTTCTGGCTTGACAACTCACAAAATAGCTTAACTTGTAACTGATGGGTTTAGCCCATTGACAAGGTATGTATTATGTACCACCTGCCCACATCAAAATTCGCCGATATCGGCGTAGCGGAACCGTTCAATGGCGATGAAGCCAACGGCCGTTACCACCATCAAAATTGTGCTCATCGCCAGTGCCTGACCGTAATTAAGCGCGCCTGGCTGGCCTAAAAAACGCTCAATGGCAATGGGAATGGTGAGGTAGCCGCTGTTGGGCCGCACGATAAAACTGGTTGCGCCAAATTCGCCCATGCTCACTGTAAAAGCAAACACAGAAGCCACCAGCAGCGCCCGTCCCACAATGGGCAAATCGACCTCACGCCAGACGCGGGTGGGGGATGCGCCCAGCACCGCCGCCGCCTCGCGCAGGCTGGGCTTGATGCCTTGCAAAACGGGCAGCAGCGTGCGCACCACAAAAGGAAACGCCACCAGCACATGGGCAATCAGCACCAGCAGCGGCGAGGTGCGCAGCCAGCGAAACGTCACCACGTAGCCAAACCCCAGCGTCACGGCCGAGGCTCCTAGCGGCAGCATAAAAAGCGGATCGAGCCAGCTGCGCCAGCGGGACGGACGTATCAACAAAGTTGCCGTCAATACCCCAAACACCCCGGCCACGATCACCGTCAGCAGGGCATAGCCCAGCGAATTGCGCAAGGCGGTGAGCGGCGGCACGAAGACAATGCTGTCCCGGCGCAGCGTGGGCAGGGCCTGGTAATACGCCAGGGTAAACTGGCCTTCACGGTCCACCAGCGACTGCCAGACCAGGGCCAGCAGCGGTGCCAGCAAAAAGAGCAACAATCCCCCAACCATGCTGCCAATGGCCGCTTTTTCACGAGCGGTTTTGGCCCGGCGCAAGGTGCTCTCTTGCGGGTGGAAATCGAGGGCAACGGCCGTTTGCTGCTGCCATTTTGCGTATAGCGACATTAGGCCGAAAGTAAACGCAATTTGCAGCAGGGAAAGTGCTCCGGCCACATCGGGCCGTAAAAAGGTGATGTATTGGCGATAGATTTCAGTCTCGATGGTGCTGAAGGCGGGACCGCCCAAAATGAGCACTACGCCAAAGCTGGTGAAAGTAAACAGGTAAATGAGCAAACTGGCGCTGATGAGCGACGGCCGTAACAACGGCAGCGTGATTTCCCAAAAGGCACGGCGCGGTGAAGCGCCTAATGTTTGGGCTGCTTCCACCAGCCGCGGATTCAGGTTGCCCCAAAAGCCGCCGACGAGTCGCACCACCACGGTGACGTTGTAGAAAACGTGGGCCAACAAGATAATGGTTAACGTTTGCTCTAGCTGAATGGGTGGGGTTTCTGTTTGCAAAACGGCCGTCAGCAAGCGGTTCAGCGGCCCATTGGCTCCCAGTAAAGCGCGGAATGCTGCCGCCACGACCACCGTAGGCATCACAAAAGGAATGGTGGTGAGGGTGCGCAAAATCGTCTTGCCCCGGAACTCATAGCGGGCAAAAAGATAAGCCGCCGGCAGCCCTAGCAGCAGCGTCAGCCCGGTGGAAAGCGCCGCTTGCCACACCGTAAACCAGATCACGCTGCGAAAAGACGGCCGTTGCACCAACTCAGCCAACGCATCGGCCGTCAGGCTAAGGCGAAAAATATTTCCCAGCGGGTAGAAAAAGAATACCAGCAGAAACAGCAGCGGCAGGAGTAAAATCACCGGCCATCGTTTTGCTTGTTGCTGCCAAAAAGATTGCTTACTCGTCATCTTGAATCAACTAAAAGGGAAAGAATATAGGCAAAAAGATCGCCAACAAAATCCAGATGATAATAGTGAGCGGCAGCCCTACTTTGGCAAAGTCAAAAAAGCGGTAGCCGCCGGGTCCGTAAACCAGCACACATGCCTGATGGCCAATCGGCGTTACGAACGAGTTGGAAGCAGCTATAGCGATGCCCATCACATAAGCGTGCGGGTCCAGGCCTAAACTAAAAGCTGACTGAATGGCAATCGGCGCCACCAAAACGGCTGCTGCCGCATTAGACATGAATGCCGTAAGCAAGGTGGTCAAAATGAACAATCCCACCATAACGCCTCGTGGCCCTAGAGAGCCAACCAGACCTATGACCTGCTCAGATAAAAATTGGGCGGCACCACTGTTTTCCATGGCAATGCCCATCGGCAACATGCCGGCAATCAAATAAACAGATTTCCACTCAATAGATTTATATGCCTCATCCATTGTCAGGCAGCCGGTTACCACGGAGAGCACAGCCCCCAAAACGGCCGCAACGGAAATATGCAGCCAGCCCAGCCCCACCATCGTAATCATCGACACAAAAATAAGCAGATTGAGTGGCGCTTTGCTGGTGCGCAGCGTTGGCTCCTCGTGTTCGGTGAGGAGCAAGAAGGAGATGTCGCTGCCCGCCTCTTCGATGCGCTCCTTGCGGCCCTGCACCAGCAGCGTGTCTCCTAGCTTAAGCTGCGCATTGCCCAGCCGCCCGGCAATCGCTTTTTCTTCACGCCAGATAGCCAGTACGGTTAATCCGTAGCGTGCCCGGAAATTGGCGTTTTTAATCGTTTTGCCAATGAAAGGCGCTTTTTGGCTCACCACCAGCTCGGCGACCACAACTTCCTCAGATTGCAATTCAAGTTCTTCAATTTCATTGTCGGGCACCAGGGTAACGCCAATTTGGCTGCGCACGGCCAGCATTTTTTCTTCGGACCCCTTTACCAGCAGCATGTCCCCGGCGCGGATGTGGGCATTGGGCAAGATACCTAATCGCATACGGCCGTCGCGCAGCACGCCCATCACGGTCAGATCATAAGATTCACCCAGACGGCTCTCCACAATTGTCTTGCCAATCAGCGGGGACTCTGGCAAAACGTGTAATTCTGCCAGGTAATCTTTTAGCTGATATTCACGGTTGAAATCCTGCGGGTCTTCGTGCAGCGTTTCTTCATACCAGGGCAGCAAATGGCGTCCAATAAAATACATGTAAACCAAGCTGCTGCTCAAAACAATGAGACCCATCGGGGTGAAATCAAACAATTGAAATGGCGCAAGCCCCACTTCCTGTAGAGCATCACTGGCCAGCAGGTTGGGTGGAGTGCCAATGAGGGTCGTAATCCCCCCCAACAGAGAGCCAAAGGCCAGGGGTATAAGCAGTTTAGAGGCGGGAATCCGGGCTTTACGGCCTAATCCGATGGTAACCGGCAGCAAAACGGCCGCAGCCCCAATATTATTCATAAAAGCAGACATCACCGCCACCGCCGCCATCACAACCAGCGTGAGCCGGGCTTCCTCTGTGCCGGCAATGCGGCCAATATATTTGCCGATGACGTCGGCAATGCCGGTGTGCGTCAGGCTGGCGCTGACGATGTAAATGGCCCACACGGTGATGACGGCTGGATTCGAAAAGCCAGAGAAAGCTTCTTCTGTGGTAAGCAAGCCGGTTAGCAGCAGCGTTAGCAGCACCATCATCGCCACCACATCGACCCGAATTTTTTCCGATGCGAACAAAACGACGGATGCCCCTAATATGATTAAGACCAAACTGATTTCACCAGTCAAGAACGCCTCCCTCTGATTAAAAAATTGGCTGTAATCTTACGCTACTACGGCCGTTCGTCGCAATAAATTAGTGCCCAGGGCAAAATGCACAAAAAAAGCGCCGCTGCCAATAAAAACGGCGCTTTCCTTATCAGTAATTGGGCAATGAAGTCATTGAGTAATTTTCCAGCCAATTACCCAATGACTAAAATGTTACTCAAGATCGCTTAAACAAACCAACTAATTTAACCCAAAGCTGTTCAGTCAGACTGTACACCACTGGCACCACAATCAATGTTAGAGCCGTGCTCACCAACAAGCCGCCCATCACTGCGCGTGCCAATTCAGAGGCGATGATGGCCCCGGCCTCATTGCTGGCTGCCAGCGGAATGAGGGCCAGGATAGCCGTGAGAGCCGTCATCCAGATGGGGCGCAGGCGGGTACGGCCGCCTTCCACCAGGGCATCGTACACGTTTTGGCCTTTGGCGCGCAGCTGCTGCACCAATTCCATCAGCACAATGCCGTTGGTCACGACGATGCCTACCAGCATCATCAAGCCAATCATGGCCGAGATGCCCAGCACGCTGTTGGTAAGGAACAACGCCAGCGCCGCGCCCACCAGGGCAAACGGCAGGCTGAACAAAATGGTAAACGGATGAATCAGGCTGCGGAAGGTCAGCGCCATAATGATGTAAACGATGACAATCGAGTAGCCAATTGCCGTCAGCATCGACTCGAACCCTTCCACCTGCTGCTGCGAATCGAACCCTTCGGTTACTTCAACCGTGTCAGGCAAAACAGCCAGCTCGTTAATCTCCTGCTTGGCGGCATCGGTGACACCGAGGGTGTTTTGCGTTTCCAGTTCACCGCTGAAGCTGATGGCCGGACGGCCGTCTATCCGCAAAATCGTTTCGTTGCTGCCATTCCCGGCCGCGCCGCCATCCACATTGCTGGAGACATTGGCAATGTCGGGAATGTTGTCGCCGTCCACATCTACCGATTCGATAGCCGCTTTCACGTCATCAACCAACGTTTCCAATCCTTGCTGGGATTCACCCGTCAGAATGATGGAGAAGCCGCTAAAGCCGGTCTGGGAGGCAGCCGAAACGCTCACGTTGTCTTCGCCAATGATGCCAATCGCTTCCTGGCGCACTTCATTGGTCAGACTGTTCAGCGCTTCGCCGTCTTGCACCATCTCTTCGCCTACGCTGATCGTCAGGTTGGCCAGGTTTTGGCTGATGCCGCCGCCAAACAGGGCCTCAAATCCACCACCGCTGCCAATCTCGGTCTGAACGGTTTCAATATCTTCAAACTGCTGCATCGCCGCTTCCAGCTCTTCTACCACGTCATTGGTTTCAGCCATGCCGGTACCGGCCGGCAGCGAGATGGAGACGTTGATGGTCGGTTCGCCAATACTGGGGATGAAGCTTTGTGGCAGCTGGCCCAGCAGGAGCAGGCTGCCGGCGAAGATAAGCGTGGCGGCCAGCATGGTGACAAAGCGATGCTGCAAGGCCCATTCCAACGCGGGCGTGTACCAACGCTGCATCGTCGTTTCCCGCTCATCGGGAATGTTTTCTTTGCGGATGAGCAGATAGGTTAGCGCCGGCACCACCGTAATAGAGACGACAAAGCTGGCGGCTAGAGCGTAGGCTACCGTCAGGCCGAAAGGCAGGAAGAAGGAGCCGATGATGCCGCCAATCAGGCCTAACGGCAGGAACACAGCCATCGTAGTCACTGTAGCGGAGAAGATGGCAATGGCCACCTCTTTGGTTCCTTGCAAAACAGCGTGTTTGGGATCATCGCCCTGCTGGATGTAGCGGTAGGAGTTTTCCAGTACCACAATCGAATCATCGACTACGCGGCCAATGGCTACCGTTAGGCCGCTCAAAGTCATGATATTGAGCGTGACTTCGGTGGGGAACAGCTGGGCGATGAAGCGGAGGAAGCTGCTGTCGGTGGACTGCACCAGGTTTTGCAGCCATTCGCCGATGGTGGGCGGCACCCAGGCCATCAGCAGGAAGGCGGTAAAGATGGAGAGGGGGATGGAAACGGCCGTAACCAACGTCGCCTGCCAGCTTATTTTATATTTATTGCCGATACGGCCGCTCAAGAAGATTAAAATGACGATAACGGCAAACACACCGCCCAGCGCCCCTTCACGCGATACGCCCGCTACTGAATCTTCGATGAAGGTCGCCTGTTCAAACACCAGGTTCACCGACGTGCCCGGATTGGCCTCGGTAAAGTTGTCCATCGTGGCAAAGATTTCCTCGGCTACGTTTACCGTGTTGGCATCACCTGCTTTATAGAGGCTCACCAGCACGCTGGGATTGCCGTCGGTGCGGGTGATGGCTGCTTCGGGCACAAAGACTTCGATGTCACCCTGGGCAATGCCTTGTAAGCGCTCTGCTAGTTCAGCATCAAAGGCGTCGGGATAGTTTTCCAGCATGAAGGTGAGCGTTTCCGGCGAGAACAGTTCCAGCACCTGAGGCTCCAGCGTCTCTACAAATTCCTCTTCGTTTTCGGCAAGGAATTGAATGACCTCAGGTGTGAGGGCGCTCATCCACTCGGCCGGGTTTTCCACGTCAGGCGCGGTGGGGAAGAAGTTGAGGAAGTTGGCTGCGCCGGGCACAAACGGGTTATTGAGCAGGTCTGCGGCCGTTTGGAACATTGAGGGTTCGCCCTCGGGGCTGGGTTCCAGCCAGATGCCGCTGAGTTCCGGGGCACCTTCGGCCAATTCGGCCGCTTCTTCGGCTTCGGCGATAGCCAGAGCGCCGGCACCGCCAAATTCAGCCGCGATTTCGTCTAGTTCAGCCCGCAGCTCTTCAGGCAGCGTTGTCACAAATTCAGCCGGGAGCAGGGCGATGACTTCCGGCTGCAGCAGGCGCAGATTGTCTGGCGTGAGCAGCTGCAAGACCTGGATACCCTGCGGTCCTAATCCCCCAAACAGGCGGATCATCTCTGGTGTGATGTCCTGGGCATTTTCCAGTTCAAAACCGGCCTGGGCCGCACCTTGAATGAGCAGGTCAGGCAGGCGAGCCGGATCGACGGGTTCTGGTGCGGCCTCGGCTTCTTCGGCCGACTCACCTTCTTCGCCGGTGGCAACGGCCGTTTCCGCCTCAAACTGCGCGTTAGCAATCACCACATTGGTTATGGTTTGCTGTAATGCAGGATCAAGCTGATCCAGGAACGGTTCGGGAATTGCCGCCAGCGTCTCGGCAGGGAAGGCCAGCAGGATTTCCGGTGTCAGGTCGGCCAACAGCTCCGGCGCGACGCTGGACAATAGGCCAAACGCCTCGGCCGGAATGTCGGCCGTGGTGGAGATGGGGAAGCCGGAAGCCGCGGCCGTAGCAATCCATGATTCGGGCAGGTCTACCGGTTCCGGGGCCACGCCATTGGCTGCATTTTGGATGGCATTGAGCTGAGCCAGCAGTTCCGGCTCCAGCGTATCGGCAACTTCGGGCAGGGCAAGGGCGGCGACGTCGGGGTCAATGGCGCGCCACATTTCTGGCGTTAGCTCGGCCAGCTGCTCCGGGGCAAAACCCACGATGCCTTGCATAATCTCAGGGGTGAGGTCACCGGTGTCGGTGATGACCTGACCCAGTTGGGCGGCGCCGGCAATCCAAGTTTCAGGCAGGGGAACGGGGGTAAATAGAGGGACGTCAGCGGTGGATACGGCCGTTGCCTGATTGCGCGCCACGTAAATGCCAATGTTGGTTAATGTTTGCGCCGTGCCCTCATCCAGCGTGGCAATGTATTCGGCCGGCAGCGCCGCCTGTATCTCTGGCGGCAGGGCCAGCAGGATTTCCGGCGTCAGGTCTTGCAAAAGCTGCGGCGCGGTGGAGGCCAGAAGACCCATAGCCTCAGGTGTTAAATCGGCCGTGGTGGTGAGTTCTTGTCCGGCTGCTGCTGCGGCGGTCGTCCAGCTTTCGGGTAAGGCCACCGGTTCCGGCGTGATGCCGTTGGCCGCATTTTGGATGGCGATAAGCTGGCCGGCCAGCATCGGCTCCAGCGTTTCCACGATGTCGGGCAACACAACGGCTACAGCAGCGGGATCGATGGCGCGCCACATGTCGGGCGTCAGTTCAGCCAACTGCTCAGAGGCAAATCCGGCGATGCCGGCCATAAATTCGGGGGTGATGTCGCTGGTGTCGGTGATAACCTGGCCCAGCTGGGCCGCCCCGGCAATCCAGGTTTCGGGCAGCGACACCGGCTCAACGGTGGGCAGGTCGGCCACGGGTTCTGCTTCTGGTTCGGTGGTGGGAACGGCCGTTGGTTCCGCAGTCGGTTCGGCGGTCGGTTCAACTTCCGCCACTTCCTCGGGGGTGAGGGCAGCGATAGCTTCATCAATGTTGTACTGGCCCACACCGCCAAATTCGGTGGCGATTTCATCCAGTTCAGTCACCAGTTCGGGCTCCAATCCTTCCAGGTATTCCTGGGGCAGGTAGGAGAGGGCTTCTGGTTGGATGTAAACCAGCGTGTCTTCGGGCAGCAGGTTGAGTACTAACAAAACCTGTTCGGCTGCATTTTCATACTCGGCCAGACTGCGCAGCAAATCAACGGTGATTTCCTGAGCATACTCAATTTCGACGTCCAGCACGCGTGCCCCCTGAACTACCGCCAGCGGCAGGCGGCCGGGATCTTCATCTACTTCTTCAGCCGGTTCTTCATCTTCAGCTTCAATAACAACTTCTTCGGGCAGTTCCTGACCACCGCTGATAGACACTTCACTGACATCGTTCACGGCGGCTAACTGCGGTTGGAGTTTGGTTTCGACCAGCTGCTTCAGTTCAGAAAGTTCAAGATCGGCGGCAGAAACGCTGGCAATGACGACAGGCAGGTCCGTCAGGCTAAAGTTCAGCACGTTGGTGTCGGCTGTTTCGGGGAGATCGGTTTCGGCAACGGCCGTTTCAATTTCTGCCAATAAACGATCTTGATCCAGCCCAAAATCGTAGCGCACGATTACAACAGCAAAGCCATTGTTGGTAGTGGATTCTACATTGACAACGCCTTCCACCACTGACAATGTTTCTTCCAGGGGAATGGTAATCTCATTTAAAACATCGGTGGAGGATTCACTGTCGCCCCACTGGACAATCACAATGGTTTGGGGAAATTCTACCCGGGGCAGCAGCTCTAGATTGAGCTGGGTGGCGGCGTAAATGCCTAGGCCGAGGATAACGGCCGTTAAGGCAATAGTAATCCAGCGAAACCTCAGTGAGAGGCGCGTGATTTGGTCAAAAAATTTTGAAAGCATTGGGGTCTCCTCGTTAACAGGACGCAGAGCACCCTGATTTGCCTGATCCTTTTAATCCGGAAAATCAGGAAGATCAGCGTTCTATTTTTCTTTAAAAATAAAAGGCGTAAAGACAGTTTGTAATATGGTTAGACCATCTTGTAATGTTTCTAAATCACTACTTGGTATGTCAGAAAGCTGCTCAGCGACGTTATTAACCAGGTGCTGACCAATATTTTCGACAAGCTGCTGCCCGTCGGGGGGTAACGTAAGCATAACCACCCGCCGGTCGGTTTGTGAACGACGACGCTCAACCCAGCCGGCTTCCACCAGCTTGCTGATTGTGTTAGACATGGTTGGCAGGCTGACACCGTGCAGTTCGGCCAGTTCGCTCAGGTTGTAAGACGTTTCGGCCAGCAGCGTCAGGGCACTTAGCTGGGGTGGCAGCAAAGGAGTGTCGGCTTGGCGCAGTTCGGCAGCCAGCAGACGCATAATAGACGGTATAATTTGCAGGATTGACAGGGCAACCCCGTGACGATCAACATTCATAATTGATTGCAAAAAAGAAGCGAGGGGGAAACGGCCGTATGGAGGCTCCACCTTCCCGCGAACTGTGTTATTTGTAAATAGTTAGCATACCTAATCATTAGGCGGGCTAATTTTAAGCCGAATGTTCTAGAATCGTCAAGGGAGTCAGGCGAGACAATAGTCATGGGTCTCACAATCGGTTAAGGTAATTTCGACGATTACCCTACGGATTGATTCACGAAGTTGCCCGTTTGCCCCAAAAAAGATAAAAACACGGCACAATTGCATAAGGGCATAATGCCCAGGGATCGATAGCGCAAGGCCCTTTTCCGGTTATCGGTGGTCGGTAAACGGTAATCAGTGAACTTTTACCGATTACGGAAAAGGGAGACGCGGAGGAGGTTCTCCACTTCAGGTGGATGCTAACGGGCAGAACCTTTCTTGTCACTCCTGCGGAGGCAGGAGTCCAGGCTTGTGGATTCTCGCCTACGCGGGAATGACAATTAGTAGGATTGTGTGGTTTTGTTTCGGAAAAGCGAAAGTTCAGCGGGTGCCTCCCAGGGTTGGTCATATCCTGAGTCGGGTGATTTTCAATCGCCGTGCAGTTTGCCACATTTCCCCGGCAAGCTGTGAAATCCCTTCAAAGTAGAGCTGTGCGTCAAATCAGATGGGTAACCGTCTGGCCAAATCGCAGGGCAATGACCGGATAATCTAATTTATTGAAGGGACATCTCCATTTTTTGGCAATTGTATCTGGACGTCCGCCAGCAGGTGACTCACACTTTTTGAGGAGTAAGCATCCTCAGATGCGTTTTGTTGACCCGTTCGCATTTGAGAATGCTCACTCCGCGATGAGTGCTGTTGTCTCGCAAACAAGCGGAGGTTAAACGCTTATGTGTGGTATCGTGGGTTATGTTGGGCCGCGTCAGGCGGCTGAAGTGGTTTATGGTGGTTTGAAGCGGTTGGAGTATCGCGGCTATGATTCGGCCGGGGTGGCGGTGCTGGAACAAAACGGGCACATTGCCATTCGGCGCGA
Source organism: Anaerolineaceae bacterium (assembly GCA_002699125.1). GTDB lineage: Bacteria > Chloroflexota > Anaerolineae > Promineifilales > Promineifilaceae > Leptofilum. The sequence goes on along the minus strand of PABI01000137.1, from coordinate 36,358 downwards.
CGTGGGCAAGCTGAACAATTTGGGCAGCCTGCTGGCTGAGTCGCCGTTGGGCGGGCAGATTGGTATTGGGCACACGCGCTGGGCGACGCACGGCGAGCCGAGCCAGCGGAATGCGCATCCCCATATCGGCATGAACGGCCGTGTCGTTGTTGTGCACAATGGCATCGTCGAAAACTTCTTGCCGCTGCGTGAGGAACTGGCGGCCGAAGGGGTGCAGTTTACCTCGGAGACGGACACCGAGGTGATTGTGCAGTTGGTGGAGCGGTATTTGGAAAGTGGGCTGGCGTTTGAAACGGCCGTGCGCCAAACGCTCGCTCAATTAGAAGGAGCCAACGCCGTAGTGGTGATGAGCGTCGATCAGCCGGACCAGCTTATTTGCGCCCGGCTGGGCAATGCCGGCGGTATTACCCTGGGCATTGGCCGCGACGAAATGTTCATCGCCTCAGACATTCCCGCCATTTTGGAATACACGCGCGACATGGTCTTTTTAGAGAACCGGCAGGTGGCGGTTGTGACGCGCCACAGCTTCCAGGTGACTGACCTGGCGGGGAATTCCATTGAGCCAGAAGTACACAACATCAATTGGGACCCTGTTAGGGCGGTCAAAGGTGAATTTAAGCATTTTATGCAAAAAGAAATTCACGATCAGCCCCAGGCGCTCATTGACACGATGCGGGGGCGGGTGAATTTTGAGAAGGGCACGATTGCGCTGCCGGAAATGAACCTGACGGCCGAATTAGTCAACAGTCTCAACAAAATCATCATCGTGGCCTGCGGCACCAGCTACTACGCCGGGCTCATCGGCAAATTTATGATCGAAGCGCTGGCCCGGATTCCGGTGGAGGTGGAGTACGGCTCAGAGTTTCGCTACTATGACCCGATACTTGATGAGAGGACGGCCGTATTAGCCATCACCCAATCCGGCGAAACGGCCGATACGCTGGTTGCCAGCGAACAGGCCAAAGCCAAAGGGGCCACGCTGTGGTCCATTGTCAACGTCATCGGCAGCCAGTCGATGCGCATTTCCGACGGCTATATTGCCATGCAGGCCGGGCCTGAAATTGGCGTGGCCAGCAGCAAGGCGTTTACAACGTCCCTGGCCGATTTGTACCTGCTGGGCTGCGTCCTGGGTGAACTGCGCGGCACAATCGCGCCGGCCAAAATGCGCCAACTGGTTAATGATTTGGCCCATGTTCCCAATCTGGCCGGACAGCTTTTAGAAGATGAAAGCGTTTATGAAAATCTGGCCAGCGTTTTCCACAAGGCGCAGGATTTCCTCTTTTTGGGACGGGGCATCAACTACCCCGTGGCGCTGGAAGGGGCGCTGAAGCTCAAGGAGATCAGCTACATCCACGCCGAAGGCTACCCGGCCGGTGAAATGAAGCATGGCCCGATTGCCCTCATTGACGAGACCATGCCGGTGGTGGCCCTGGCTACTAATGATCGGCTGTACGAAAAGATGGTGAGCAACATCCAGCAGGCCAAAACGCGGGGTGGGATAGTCCTGGCGATTGCTACCAAGGGCAACGGCGCGATTGGTCAGGAGGCAGACTACGTCATTGAGGTGCCGCAAACATCTGAACTACTCCAGCCCATCCTCAACACCATTCCCATGCAGCTGTTGAGCTATCACATCGCCGTCTGGCGCGGCTGTGATGTGGACCAGCCGCGGAATTTGGCGAAGAGCGTGACGGTAGAATAGACGCTTGCGGTAGGGGCGGTTCGCAAACCGCCCCTACCGTAGATTGAAGACGGCCGCTACCTCCGGCTTCAAAAAGCGCTCAAACTCCAATACATAGCCGCCTGGGTCTTCGGCAAAGAAGTATTCGATTTGGATGGACTCGGAACGGCCGTATTCCTGTCGGATCGTCACCCCGTTTTCGCGTAGATATTTATACCAGCCCGGCACATCATCCACAACAAAGGTGAGCATGACGGCATTTTCCAGCTGAGCTTTGAGCGAGCCGTGGGCCTCATCAACCAGACCAACAAAGGCGGTGCCGTTCACCCGGTAAATTTTGGCCCAACCCTGGTCTTCCACTGTTTCAAGCCCTAAAATCCCCTCGTAAAACTGCTGGGCAGCGGCCAAATCTTTGTAATACAAAAACGTAATTTGTGAAGCAATTGATAATTTCATTGTGACGGTGAGATTGGACCAATCTCCCAGATTGGTCCAATCTGATACGTTACGATTTTTTGGGCGACAGATAAATCAGCGGCAGGCTGATTAAGGTCATACCGTACTTCACAATCAGGTTGAAGACAAAAATTTGTCCCACCACAGCCCAGGGCAGGGTGAGGAAGTGGTCTTGCAGGAAAGGCAGCGCGCCAAAGGCACCGACGGCAAAGATGAGGTTATCAATGGGTACGCTGACGCTGTTGCTGAGCAGCACCCGAGCCCACTGGTAGCGTTCGGTGATACGGGTGACAAACCAGTGATACACTTCAGTGTCGATGAGTTCGCTGACCACTTCGGCCAAAATGGAGGCAATGACGATGCGCCACAGCGGTCCCAAAACGGCACTGAACTCGGCACCTAACCCCCAGGACGGATCGCTGGGGACGCTGGCGGCCCAGGCCAGGTACGCGGCCATGAACAGGTTAATCACGGCGGCCATGATGATGAGCGCCTGGGCGTTACGCTTGCCCAGCAGCTTGTGCACCATGTCGCGCAGGGTAAAGGTAATGGGGTAGATGAATGTGCCCATGTCCACAGCGTAACCGGCCACCAGGCCGATTTTCAGGCTGGTGATGTCGGCCAGCATTTGTGCGCCGATGTAGCTGGCCACGACGATAACGGCCGCAGCGGGAACGGCCGTTGCCACTACCCGCGCCGTCTCGCTTTTCTGTTTCTGTTGGTTCTGCGTCAATGCAGTCATAAAAAATCCTTCCGACAGCACGCAAAAAGATGACAGCGCTTTGCTGTCATCTTGATTTCTATGCTGTTCGTTAATTATTGGCGGGCTAGTACAGTCCGGCAGAAATTTAAAAAGAAATTCTGTTCAGTTTGCCGGACTGTTTAAGTATTGCACCGAGGCCATAAGTAAATGTGATCTTTAAGGCGCAATACTAGGATCCCGCAGTTTTGGTTGCGCTAAAAGCGCCGCCGGGTACGGGCGAGGTGCCCTTTTCTGCTACCGGCGAGGCGGGATTATAACAAACTTTCTCCTTCTGGCGATAAGAAGCGCGGAGGATGCAGGGATTTTCAGTAGTCAAAATCAATGGGACGCAGATGAACGCTGATGACGCAGATAAAAAAAGATCAGCGTACACCTGCGTTGATCAGCGTCCTATTTCCTGAAAATAGTTCGACTACTGAAAAACCGTGGCGGAGGACGCTAAGTTTTTGCAAGTTACTTTGCTAACCACTTTTTGATGGTTTCATACGCTTGCGGATGATTGAGCATCTCGAAATGATTCATGTCTCGCCCAACCCATTGCTGCGTTTCTAGAAACAAAAGATGCAACTGAGGCTTCGGGTGACGGCCCAATGCGCTCTCTACGGTCACCAGACCATCGCCAATCAGCCCATCACCAACCTGACTGGCTTCCTTGCCGATGGTTCCAGCGATGGCATAACACTGCACCCCTTCTGGCAGAGGTACAGGGGTCCGGCAATCGCCCGAAAGTTCAAATCGGTCTTGACCCTGCCAATCTTCGGTCACTACATTACCGTAACGTAAATCTGTTATCCCGCTGCTCCGAATTTTTCCCAGACGAGCAAAAGGCGCACTATATGGATTCACTTCCAGAAGGTTATCAATCCAGTTGCCACCCTTTTCCAGCAGTGCCCCATGATGTGGCGTGCCTAAAAACACGATCTTTTTTAATTGTTTCAGCCAGGCATGGCCGAAAAGTTCTCCGTAATGGCAGGCACTGCGGGAAACCAGGCCGCCCATGCTGTGGGCTATAATGAATAATTCAATTGGCTGTGACGATTCAGCCAGAATGGCTTCCAAGAGGTTAGCAAAGGCTTGACCATTTTCAGACGTGTGCAGCCCGGTATTGTAATGAAGGTAGAGCGGCGTGATTCCTAAATCGCGCAACAAGGCTGCGCCGTGATCGTGACCTTCTCGGTTCCATTGCAGGTCATTCATGCAAGAGCCGTGTACCATGATTGCCAAACGGCCGTTTGATTTCTGGATTATTTCAGCAACTTCGGCAGCAGTAAGGGGCTTCCCTTCACGGCGAAAGCGCATCGGGATGGCCAGCGGATTTCCACTGACCAGCAAATAATCGCTAAGCACGCCGTTCAAGACGGCAAGTAATGCTTCCCTGCCCGGCGAGGAGCCGCTTTCTCCAATCAAGGCACTCAGCTGATTTAGCGAAACATCCAATCCTTTGCCGACAATTTTTGTAATGGCGCGAATGTTTTTGTAGACCATGCCCGTGATCCCCTTGGTCCGGGGCGGATCGGTCTTGCTTTGTGTCCCACCAAGGTTGATGATGGTGTGATGCATGGCCTCTACGATGTCTGTAATGCCGATAATGGCATCAGTCGTTACTTTTCCGGCTGCTTGAATGTCTCTTGAACGATTGCTGGATGTTTTGGACATATTTCCTCACGATGCGTCTTTCATTGGTAAACGAATAGTTGAAAATTCATTTTTTGTCAGCTTTCCCAGGATTGCAGGCGCCAACCGGCTGTGGCAAAGACAAGAATAATGGCTATCATGACGGCCGTAAACTTGGGCCAAACCATCTCCGGCAGCCAGGCGTTGCCAAATGATAGGCGAATCAGGTCGAAGACGGCCGTTGTAGGCAGCCAGGCCACGATTGATTGTACCCAGGCCGGCAGCTTGTCGGTCCCCACAAAGGCCAGCATCAAAGGAAAGATTAAAACAACCACCAGCAGGCCCACCCACATTTGTACCGAGCCTTCGTTCTCAACCAGGATGCCGACCAGCAGCCCCAGCCCCACGCCAAAGAGCACAATCCCAATGACGGCCGGCAGCAAGATTGTCCATAAATGGATCATGGTCAGGTTAAATGCCAGCAGGACGGCGGCAGCCAGGATGCCGTAAACGGTTCCGGCGAATCCTTTGCCCAGGAGAATTTGGCTCACGCTGACCGGAGAAACGCGCAGCAGTGCCATCGTATGTGTTGTTTTTTCCTCCACAATCAGATGGGGAACGAGAATGGAGGTGATTAAGATGGTGGCCAGGACCAGTCCCAGGGCCACCATGATCGTGTGGCCGCCGTTTTCTAGCGTGGGATAGACGGTTTGGGTTTGAATGGTGACGGTGCGGCCGGTAACGGCCGTTAACGCCTGCTCAATGTCCCGAACTAATGGAACGGCCGTTTTGCCCGGTACCCAATAGGCAAGATACCCTTCAATCGTTAAGTCGCCTGTGCCGTCCTCCCAGCCTTCTGGCAGCGTGACGGCTACCAGTGCGCTGCTGGTTTCTACCGCTGTGTTTAAAGCGTCTTCCGCCGTGCGCAGTTCATATACCTGAACGGTTCTCCCCTGGCGCAGCGTGTCAGCTACGCCGCTCCGGGCGGCATCATAGATGGCCACGCGAGGGCGGTCGTCTAATTTTAGCAGCAGGGGCAGGGCCTGGACCGTCAGCATCATCATGGCCAATCCCAAAACAATGGTGAGCGTTGTTTTGTTTTTCAGGGCATCGACAATATCTTTGGCAGCCAGGGCAACTACGATGCGCCAGTAGCGCCATCTTGTTGGTGATAAACGGTCTGTTAATTGCATGGTTCCCTCCTTATTCACGGTCTTGGCGGCGCACCATCCAGACCACCAGGGCCAGCATGGCCAGAATGGAGGCGGCCAAAACGGTCAATTCCAGGCCATAATGGGCAAAATTGACATTTGGCGTGAGTGATAACCGGAAAATCTTTGCCACCAGAACCGTGGGAATCCAGTTCATCACGGCGACAGCGCCACTGGGAACTAAGCCTTCCAGCGCCACGAGTATGACGGGCGTGAGCAGCGGGATGACGGCAAACCAGGCAACCAGTTGAAGCTGGGACCGCACGTCGGCGTAAATGCCCAGCAGTAACCCGACGGCTACCATGAATAAGGTTCCCAGCACGGCAGCCAGAATGGCCAATTCCCATTGTAGGATCAGGTAGCCAAACACGATGAGAACAATGGCACAGCCAAGCAGGCCGTAAAACAGACCGGCAATCGCTTTGCCCGCTACCAGGTGGGTGGCCGAGGCCGGGGAAACCAGGAGGGCGTCCAGCGTTTTTGCCTGCTTTTCTTCAATCATCAGATTAGGAATGAGCGAAATGCCAATCATGACGGCGATGAATAACAGGCCCATCGTTGACGAGAAAACGAAGAAAAAGGTGTCGGCGTCAAAGTAGACATCGTTGCCTGCCAGGTTTAGCGTAACCGGTTGGCCAAGCTGCATGGTTAGCTCCTCTTCAACCAGCGCTTTGATTTCGGCGCGCTGGGCTTCGCTTACCCAGTACATGACGTGTCCTTCTACGATGATGGGCTCGCTGGCCTGGTTGGGTTCGGCCGTTTCCGGAATAACAATCGCCAGCTCAACGCTTTCCGCATCGGGAAACGCGTTCATCAAATGTTCGCGTGAGTCGAGTGGATAGACGGCTAAGCCTGGACTGCGTTCCAGTGCCGTAACCACGGCCGATTCCGTTTCTGCGTAGAGCAGCACGTCCAGCGTGCCACTGTCGGTGGCCAGGGCGGGAAAGTAGCGGTAAAAAGCAACCATCAACAGCGAAATGACAATCGTCATGAGCGTGGATTTGGTCTTGAGCGCGTCCATAATGTCTTTGGCAGCGAGCGCCGAAACCAGGCGTACATGAGAGGTCCAGGACATGTGCCTAATTTTGGGTGAAGTTTGGAGCGTTGTCATGAGGGTACACTCCCCCCGGCCAATGAATAGCCGGTTAGTGCCAGGAAAACGTCTTCTAAGGTTGCGTTTGCCTGATCTATATTTTGCTTGAGATTATTGGGCTTGTCCAGGGCTGCGATACGGCCGTTATGCAAAATCGCCACCCGATCACACAGTTTATCCGCTTCTTCCATGTAATGTGTCGTCAGGAAAACGGTGACGCCCTGTGTTTTCAGGTTTTGCACAATGGCGCGGATGTCTCTGGCGACGCCGGGGTCCAACCCTCTGGTTGGCTCATCCAGGAACAAAACCCGAGGCTGGTGTAACAGCGCCCGGGCAATCAGCAGTCGCTGCTTCATGCCGTTAGAAAATTTGGCGCTTTTTTTGCGCTTCTGATCTTGTAGACCAACCTGGGTCAGTACCTCTTTGACTCGATTTCCGTTGACGCCATACAGGCGGGCGCTGAAACGTAGATTCTCTACGGCCGTCATGCGCTCATAAATATTTTGGTATTCAAAGACGACGCCGATAGCCGGTTTAAGCTGCTGCCGCTGGGTCACCACATCAAAGCCGCAAACTGTGGCGGTGCCATTCGTGGGTCTCAGTTGGCCGGTCAGCATTTTGATCGTGGTTGTTTTACCGGCACCGTTTGGCCCCAAAAAACCAAAGATTTCTCCGGCGGCCACGTCAAACGACAGCTGGTCCACAGCAACGACGTCGTCATATTTACGCGTTAATCCTTTTACTTCAATCGCCAGCATGGTTGTCTCCTTGTTGGTCTAAAGCCGCGCCAACGGCCGTACCAATACTCACACCAATGCCAATGCCCAGGGCAAAGAAGCCAGGGTGGTCAAGGATGGTCATCAAGACAAGCCCCAGGGCCACGCCACCCCCCGCCCCAATAGAAATCCCAAGTGACAGATGATAATGGTCGTTTTTTTCATTTTGTTGTTTCATGATTTTCTCCGAATGAAGATTGATCCTATCTCCAAGATTGGGCCAATCTTGGCAACGTCTGCTCAAAAACATTCATACAGGCAGCATAAAATAAAGGAGAAACGGCCGCATTATTTTTCTGCTAAAAGGTGCAATGAGGGGGCTGAAACAGGTAAAAAGTAGGCTGAACGGTACACAGACTGAGGAAAAAGCCAACGCAGTTGCATGAAGTTACAGAGAAACTGGAGAAAAAAATCTGTGTTAATCTGCGAAATCTGCGGATATATTTCCGGATTAATAATCGAGGAGGTCGCGCAGCTCGCGGGCGGCTTCTTTGCTCATGGGGATTTTGGAGCCTTCGGCATCATCCAGGCGCAGGCTGAAGCTGCTGCGCGTGTAGGGGATCACTTCGGTGACGTGTTGCAAGTTGACGAGGTAGGCGCGGTGGGCGCGGAAGAAACCGCTGCGGGCCAGACGCTCTTCAAGCTGGGTCAGGGTAAATTGGGTGGGTAATCGTTCGCGAGTGGTTTGCAGAATGGAACGGCCGTCTTCCACCTCAACGTAAAGAATATCCGTTGGATTAATGAGCGCTACACGCCCTTCCAGCTTCACCGGAATCTTAAAGGGCAGGGCACTTTCATCTGCATCTGTGTCGGGCTCCCGTTTGGCTACGATCCGACCCTGGTCCAGTTCGTAGATGGTGTGGCAGAGGTGTGCCAGGTAGGAGTCGGTATCGGCCAGAATCAACACCGTGCCGCCGTCAGCGGCGTGTTGGCTGATTAGCCGGGTGAGCAGCGAGATGGAGGCATCGTCACAGCGGGCAAACGGTTCAACCAGCAGCAAGACGTCTGGTTGGTGCAGGATTGCCACGCCAAAACTCAGCCGCCGGCGCAGCCCGGAAGAAAGCTGGTCCAGTTTGACGCCGCCATGATCGGCTAAACCGACAAGCGCCAGAACCTCATCTATCCGGCTGCCGGGCAGACCGCGCAGCCGAGCGTGAAAAGCGAGGTTGCCCCGGGCGGAACGGGTGGCATACAGCGCATCTTCGGCAAAAAGAATGCCGACCTGCTGGCTAAACGCTAGCCGTTCGCTGGCCGGATTGCAGTTGGCGATGCAGACGCTGCCGCTGGTGGGTCGTGCCTGGCCGGTTAGCAGCGGCAGAAGATCGGTTTGGCCACTTCCGCTGGGACCAACAACGGCCGTAATCTCACCAGGGCTTACATGCAGTTCCTCAATATCAAGGACGGTGCGTTGGTCCACAACTTTTTGCAGCTTTTGCAGGGTGATCATGATGAGGAGATTGTAGCAGATTTTGGAGGGAAACGGCCGTCCCGACATCCGCATCGTTTACTCTCACGTCGATTATCCCGACCGGGAGAATGAAACAATTATCGTCACCTTTGATGGCCGGCAATGGATAACGCAAATAACACCAGACAACTAAGGCTTTTCACCGCGGAGAGCGCAAAGAACGCTGAGTTTCTTTTTCTCCGTGCCCTCCGCGTCCTCCGCGGTGAAGAGAAAAACTAAGCAAACTGATTGATAACGGTGATGCCCAGACCGGGGAACCGATCCATCGCGGGTAGGGCGGTGGTGGCTTCTGCCAGGCTGATGGTTTGGCCGATGAGTTTTTGTGGCTGGAGTTTGCCTGCTGCGATCATGCGCAGCAGGGCAGGGTAATGATGGGCCTGCATGCCGTGGCTGCCATAAATTTCCAACTCATTGGCAATGACTTTATCCATGGGAATGGCGGGGCTGCGATGCGCGCCCAACATTAAGCCTACCTGGACATGCTTGCCCCGTTTGCGCAGATTAGCAATGGAGTTGAAGCAGGTGATGGGGCTGCCTAAAGCATCAATCGAGAGATGGGCACCGCCGTTGGTAATCTCTTTAACGGCCGTTACCACATCTCCTATTTCGGCCGCATTCACCCTGGCCACAGCCCCCAGCTCGTAGGCAAACGCCAGCTTGTCGTCGGCAATATCGATGGCCACGACGTTGGCCCCCAGCGCGCTGGCAATCATGATGGCCGAAAGGCCGACGCCACCGCAGCCATGGACGGCCACCCACTGGCCGGCGCTTACTTGGCCCTGCGCCACAATGGCGCGAAACGAGGTCACAAAACGGCAGCCGAGGGATGCGGCCGTTTCAAAATTAATCGACTCCGGCAGCCGCACTAAATTTACGTCGGCGTACTGGATGGCGACGTATTCCGCAAATGAGCCCCAATGGGTAAAGCCGGGTTGAAACTGAAAATCGCACACCTGGTGGTTGCCAGAGAGGCATTGCGGGCAGCGGCCACAGCCACAGACAAATGGCAGCGTCACCCGGTCGCCAATCTGCCAGTTGCGCACGTCTTTGCCGACGGCCGTAACCACTCCGGCCAGCTCATGCCCCGGCACGTGCGGCGGGATGATATCTGCGTCGTGACCCATCCAGCCGTGCCAATCGCTGCGGCACAGGCCGGTGGCTTTTACTTCGATTACGACACCATCGGGCGTGGGGGTGGGGTCAGGCACAGTTTGAATGGTAATGGGTTGCTGGAATGCTTGGTAAACGGCCGCTTTCATAGCAACCTCCTGTGAATGGGGCGCTGATTTACCTGATTGTCCTGATCTTGGAAATCAGGTAAATCAGCGTTCTGTTTTTATTCTTCGGTATATCAAACGATTTTACTACCCAATTGGCGGTACCGCGAGTAAACTTGGGGCATGAATCCTCAGGAACGAATTGCCCAATTACGTGACGAAGTCAATTATCATCTATACCGTTATCATGTGCTAGATAGTCCGGTGATTAGCGATGCAGAATATGATGCCCTGTATCATGAGCTATTGTCGCTGGAGCAAGAAAATCCAGAATTAGTGACCCCCGATTCGCCCACCCAGCGCGCCGGGGCGGAGCCTTTGGACGCCTTCCGAAAGGTGCAACATCCTGCGCCAATCCTGAGCCTGTCTAACGCCTTCAACGCCGAAGATTTATTTGCCTGGCGGCAGCGCATTGGCCGTTACCTGCCGGACCCGGAGGTGAAGCTGGATTACGTAGCCGAGCCCAAGCTGGATGGCCTGACGGTGGTGTTGACATATGAAAACGGCCGTTTCACCCAGGGAGCCACCCGCGGCAATGGCGAAGTAGGCGAAGATATTACCCAAAATTTAAGGACAATTACGGCCGTTCCCCAGCGCATCCCCGTCGATCCCAAGAGCGAGCTGCCGGCACCTCCATATTTGGTGGTTCGGGGTGAAGTGTTTTTTCCCCTGGACAAATTTGAGCAGTTCAATGAACGGCAGCGAACGGAAGAAAAACAAGTTTATATGAACCCGCGCAACGCTGCGTCCGGTTCGCTGCGCCAGCTGGACCCCAAGATCACCGCCGGACGGCCGCTTACGCTTTATTGTTACGATCTTGTCACCTGGTCCGATGACGTAGATGTGCCGGACAAGCAGTGGGATCGGCTCTCGTACCTTCGCCAGTTGGGCTTCCCCGTTTCTTCGGATAGTCAATATTGTGCCACGATTGAAGCAGTGGCCGATGTTTACGATGAGTGGATCGACAAGCGCAACCAGATCAATTACGAAGTGGATGGGGTGGTGGTTAAGATTAACGATCGGCCGTTGGCCGACAGCCTGGGCTTTGTGGGCAAGGACCCGCGCGGCGCGGTGGCTATGAAGTTCCCCGCCCAGGAAAAAACCACCAGACTGCTGGAAGTTCAAGTGAACGTAGGCCGCACCGGCATTTTGGCACCCAACGCTGTGCTGGAGCCAGTGGAAATTGGTGGTGTTGTGGTGCGCAACGCCACGCTGCACAACTACGATGAGATCGCCCGCAAAGATATTCGCATTGGCGATACGGTCATTGTGAAGCGCGCCGGGGACGTGATCCCTTACATCGTGGGGCCAGTTGTTGATTTGCGTGATGGCTCTGAGCAGGTGATTAAGCCGCCAACTCATTGTCCGGTGTGTGGTGAACCGGCGCTGCGCGTGCCGGGTGAGGTGGCCATCTACTGTGATAATCCCAGCTGCCCGGAGCAGCTTGTGCGCCGTGTAGAGTATTTTGTTAGCCGCGGGGCGATGGATATTGACGGCTTTGGCAGCAAAACGGGGGCGCTGCTGGCCGAACAAGGGCTGGTAAAAGATTTGGCCGATATTTATTATCTGGATCGGGATGCATTGCTGGCTTTAGAGGGGTTCAAGGATAAGAAGGTAGACAATCTTCTGAGTGGCTTAGAAGTTAGCAAAAACCAGTCGCCCGTTCGTTTTCTTACGGCGTTGGGGATTCGTTTTGTGGGCAACGTGGTGGCCGGGCTTCTGATCGATGAATTTGGCTCGATTGATGCCTTGGGGGAAGCCAGCCAGGAGCGGTTGGAGGAAATTGAGGGGATTGGGCCGGGAACGGCCGTATCCGTTACTACCTGGTTTGCCGATGAGCGCCATCGTGACCTGCTCGAAAAATTTCGCCAGGCCGGTCTCAAATTTGCGATGGATAAACCTGATGAGGATGCGCCGGGCAGCACGGCACTGGAAGGATTGACCTTTGTCATCACCGGCACCTTGCCCAGCATGTCTCGGGATGAGGCTAAATCATTGATCGAAGCCCACGGGGGCAAAGTGACAGGCTCAGTTAGCAACAACACCGATTATTTGCTGGCGGGGGAGAAAGCCGGCAGCAAGTTAACCAAAGCAGAATCACTGGGAATTACCATCATTGACGAATCTGAATTATTGAATATGACATAAGCAATTAATTTGATATGATTACGGCCAACCATTATTCAGCATAATACCCACATACAAGAGGTATACCATGGCAATACTGCGCAAGTACGTAGCCCTTACTGATGCATTTACTGATTGGCTTGGCACGCTTCCTGTTTATATTGTCCTCATAACGGTTCTGACCGGCTTTCTCAATGTGGTACTTCGCTACACCGGACAGGTAACTGGCACTAAGTTAACCAGTAATGTCGTTATCGAGCTCCAATGGTATCTATATACCCTCATCTTTCTGCTTGGCTTCTCCTACATTCTGAAAAATCAAATAAATGTGCGGGTTGATTTTTGGTTTGCTGACCAATCGCCAAAAGTCAAGGCGACAATTGATCTCGTTGGCCATATTATTGCCCTGCTGCCTTTTTGCCTGCTGGCCCTCTATATTACCTGGGACCCGATTCTGACCTCCTGGGGAAAACTACCCAACGGTGAATGGTGTTTTGCTGACGAAACCACCACCATCGCAGACCGGGCCCTCTATTTTGCGGATTTTCTTGACCTTTCCGGGCGTTATTGTGGTGAGGTTTCGCCTGATCCAAATGGGCTAAATCGTGCCCCTATAAAGTCTGTACTTTACTTTGCCTTTCTGTTCTTACTGCTCCAGGCCATCTCTGAGGTGATAAAGCTCATCAGTGTGCTCACGGGGAGGCAGGAAGAGTTTGGCATAGAGCTGCCTGAACCTGAGGCACCCATTCGCATCGAATAAGCATTCGCCCCAAATAAAAACCTTTCATTCAAGCAAGGAGAGACGGAATGGTCTTACAATGGCTGGCCCTGGCATCGTTATTGCTGTTTCCTATATTGTGGCGCAGAGGGTACTCGGCATTACGTGCCTACAATATGACCGCATTGGCATTTGGCATCATTGGCGTTCTCATTGCGCTTACCCAGGACCCCCGCTGGTATGCCATTGTGATGTTCGACTTTTTCCTCACATTGATTTTAAGTGGTTATCCGGTTGCTTTTTCCTTTGCCGGAACGGGAATCTTATTTGGCGCAATTGGCATTGCCACTGGTCTTTTTCCTTTCACCCGCTTGATTTTGCTGCAAAATCGCTGGTTTGGCTCCATGTCAGACTTTACGCTGCTGGCGATTCCGTTTTTTGTTTTTATGGGCGCGGTTTTTGAAAAATCTGGCCTGGCGGAAGAGCTTTTGACCACCATTGGCATTTTGCTGGGGCCTGTGCGGGGCGGGGTGGCCCTGGCGGTGGTTATTGTAGGGACGCTGCTGGCCGCGGCGACAGGTGTTGTTGCCGCGACGGTTATTGTGATGGGCATTTTGTCGCTGCCCATTATGGTGCGGTATGGATATGAGCACAAGTTGGCTACTGGCATTATCATTTCTACCGGTACTTTAGCCCAGCTTTTGCCACCTAGTTTGGTCCTGGTGGTTCTTAGTGATCAGGTGGGTGTCTCGGTGGGCGATCTTTTTTTGGGGGCACTGATTCCGGGGCTTATTTTGGCGTTACTTTATGCGCTGTACGTAATATATGTGGCTATTGTGCGCCCTGAAGATGCGCCTGCTTTGCCCCTGGAAGCCCGCACAATCAAGGGGTGGGCTTTGGCCCGTAAAACGTTGGTGTCGGTAGTGCCTCCCTTGTTTTTGATTTTCTTAGTCTTGGGCAGCATTTTTACAGGACGAGCCACACCGACGGAGTCGGGTGCGGTTGGCGCAGCAGGGGCTTGTTTGCTGGCGATCTTGAACAAAAACATGAGCTGGCAGGTGCTTAAGACGGCCGGACGCCAAACAGCCAATATCACGGCGCTGGTGTTGATGATTTTGTTCTGCTCAACTTTTTTTGGTTTGATTTTTGATCAGCTGGGCGGCCAGCGATTTGCTAAAGAGCTTTTGACATCACTTCCGGGCGGTTTCTGGGGTTTTATCATTGTGGCCAACATTGCTGTGTTCTTGCTGGGCATCAACTTGGAATTCCTGGAAATTAGCTTCATTGTGATGCCTATTTTCATTCCGGCGGCGATAGAGCTGGGCGTTGATCTTGTCTGGTTCAGCGTGATGATGGCCATCAACCTGAATATGGCGTTTATTTCGCCACCGGTAGGTTTTTCTTTGTTCTATTTGCAGAGCGTAAAGCCAGATGAAGTGGAAACTTCAGACATCCACAAGGGGGCCATTCCTTTTATGGTTTTGCAGGGGGTGGGACTGTTAATCGTCATGTTTGTACCTTCTACGGTAACCTGGCTGATTGAGCTGTCTGGTTAAAAGTTGCCCTGAAAGCAAAAAAGGGATGTGCTCAGAGGAGAGCACATCCCTTTTTTTGTTATCAAGAACCTGACAAGTTTACTAAGATTTAGTCGAAAGTGGTTGTTTGCAGTGCAAAATTAGCTCAATTTCAGGCTTGTTTTGGAAACTTGTCAGGTTTGTATAGTTAGGCGTTCGCACCAACGTAGTTCAGATAGGTTAATTCATTGAAGCCGTGCCATTCGCTGATTTTTTGCCGGAAATCATTCCAGGGGGTGAAGATGGCGGCAAAGTCAGTGTCTTGCTGGCTGAACTCATCATAGAGGGCGAAGGAAGCATCACGGGCAGCGTTGAGAACTTCGTCGGAGAACGGCCGTAACTCGATCTCAGACTCTTCACGAATTTGGGCCAGGGCGGCAATGTTCTGTACATCGTAGCGAGCCATCATGCCCATGTTGGCTTCCACAGCGGCCGATTGAATGGCAGCCTTGTATTCTTCAGGCAGAGCATTGTATTCATCCAGGTTAATTTGCACTTCCAGCGTTGGTCCCGGCTCCCACCAGCCTGGATAATAATAGTAGCGAGTGACAGTGTGGAAACCCAGTTTCAGATCGTCGTAGGGGCCAACCCATTCCGTAGCGTCAATGGCACCGGTTTGCAGCGCCTGGAAAATTTCGCCGCCAGGGATTACCTGAACCGTAGCCCCCAATCGATCGTAGACCTGACCACCCAGGCCAGGAATACGCATCTTTAAACCGACAAAATCTTCTGGGGTGTTAATTTCCTTATTGTACCAGCCGCCCATTTGTGCCCCGGTATTGCCCGCCGGGAACTGGATGAGGTTGAAGCGCTCGGCATAAAAGTCCTGCATCAATTGCAGCCCGCCACCCTCATACAGCCAGGCGTTTTGCTGCCGGGCCGTCAGGCCAAATGGCAGCGCTGTGCCAAACGCCGTCGCCGGGCTTTTTCCTGTGTAATAGTAGGAGGCAGTGTGGCCCACTTGTAAAGCGCCCGTTTCCACGGCGTCCATGACCTCGGTGCCTCCCACTAATTCGCCAGATGCACGGGGAAGAATGGTGAATTTGCCCCCGGTGATTGCACTCAGCCGGTCAGCAAAAATTTGGGCACCACCAAAGATAGTATCCAATGACAGCGGCCAACTGGTAGCCATTTCCCAGGTAATTTCGGGAAAACCCGATTCCTGAGCAATGACTTCCTGCACTTCCTGAGCTGTTTCCTGTGCCTGTTCCACAAC
This sequence comes from Anaerolineaceae bacterium, assembly GCA_002699125.1. Classification (GTDB taxonomy): domain Bacteria; phylum Chloroflexota; class Anaerolineae; order Promineifilales; family Promineifilaceae; genus Leptofilum. Next base: position 20,384 of record PABI01000137.1, on the reverse strand, counting down.
TTCTGCGGTTTCTTCAGGTTGGCTACATCCGGCTAACCCAACCAGCGCTGCACCAGCAGCACCTTTTGCAGCCATGCCCAAAAATTCTCTGCGCTCCATTTCTGCCTCCTTATTTGTTTTAGGAAATATGAGATGATAGTAGAGGGAAAAATTGTATAGTAAGATAAGATCATCGCCAAAAATTTGGTGTGTTGAATTGTTGACGTATCTAAGGGAGATGCTTTGAATGAGCCAAGATTTGTATCCTTTGCTATTTGAACCGATTTTGAAAGATTATATTTGGGGTGGGCGCAACTTGGAGAAATTGGGCCGCAAACTGCCACCTGAGGGTGTTATTGCCGAAAGCTGGGAGATTGCCGGCCATGAAGATGGCACAACACGGGTAGTGAACGGCCGTTACGCCGGCAAGCTTCTTACTGAACTCCACGAAGAGCTGGGGCTGGCTTTAATTGGCAGCCGTTCCGCCTGGGCGGAGGAGCGGGGGAAGTTTCCGCTGCTGATTAAACTTTTGGATGCCAATCGGCCGTTGTCCGTGCAGGTGCATCCTCGGGATGAGTATGCTTTAGCAAATGAGGGCAATGAGCTGGGCAAGACAGAAATGTGGGTGGTGCTGCACGCTGAGCCAGAGGCGGAAGTGATTTTGGGTGTTTCACATCAAATTAGTAAAGAAGAATTTCGCGTAGCCATTAACAACAATAACCTAAAACCACATCTCAACAGGATTAATGTTCAAACTGGCGATCACATTTGTGTGCCTGCTGGGTCACTCCATGCGATCATGGGTGGCCTGCTGATCGCTGAAATTCAGCAGAACTCCAACACCACGTACCGCGTTTACGACTGGGGACGGGTAGGGGCCGATGGCCAACCGCGTCAGCTGCATGTGGATAAAGCACTAGATGTCATTGACTTTGAACAAATTGCCCCTGAACTATGTCCACCTGAACGTATAGCCTCTGAAAACGGCGTTCGGCGTTCGCTGCTGTGTAAGACAGATTATTTTGTGACAGAACGAGTAGAAATGGCTGCTGGTTCTACCTTTCAGGGAAACTGCACGGGAGAAACGTTAGAAATTTGGGGTATCACACAGGGGGATGTCATAGTAAATGATTTAGCTTTGTCAGCGGTGCGTTTTGTATTGCTGCCGGCGGCAATGGGGGAATTTACGATAACGGCCGTTTCCCCAGCTACACTTTTACGGAGCTACGTCGCCTGAAGTTGATCTGAACTACATGAAAAATTTCCTGACCCTTAACCGCTTTTCGGTCCGGCTGCTGCTTGGCTTTGTGATCCTCATCGTGCTGACGACCTTAAGTGCCGGGGTTCCAGCCTACTGGCTCACGCGCAGTCAGCTGGAACGCCAGGCGTGGTCACAGGTGCACAATGCCCAAATTGCCACGCAGTCGTTGCTGGAGGCTGAACAAGAGCGGGTAGCTGGCCAGCTTGTGCTTTTTGTGGAACGCCCCACGCTGCAACAGCTCATCAACACGGAAACGGCCGCTGAATTGCATCTTTACTTGCAGGATTTTCAAAGCCAGAGCGGATTGGATGTTTTGCTGCTTTGCACGGTAGATCATGTCTTGTTGGCTGGTGACAGCGGCATATCTGAGTGCCCACCTGATGATCATTTTGGGTTTGTTTTGCTAAACGGCCGTCCCACCATTTTGGCCCAGCAGGTAATCACCGACCAAATCTCAAACCGGCCATTGGGAACGGCCGTGGCTGGCATCTGGTTAGAGAGCCTCTTCCTGCAGCGATTGGCGTCAGCCACCGGGGCGCAGCAAAGCATTTTGCAACCAGACGGCGTTCGCCTGTCCAGTAATTTTGCCAATAATGGCACCCTGGCGGTAACGGCCGTTGACTCCCCACAGGAACTCGTCCAGGACGAGGGGGAAGTGTTAACTGTAAACGAAAATGTTTATTACACGGCTTATATGCCTCTGGCCAATGGCACCGGACACACCACACTCATTTCTGAAGTGGCGCTTCAAGTTAATGATTTAGTGGCCACAGGTCAACAAGCCTTTTACGTATTAGCCATCAGTACCGTTAGTGTGGCCATCCTGGGCTCTATCCTGAGCATCTGGTTTGTTCGCCAGGTCAATGCGCCGCTGCAAAAACTGACAAGCACGGCAGAAAAAATCAGCGAAGGCAATCTGGTTGCTGCCATTCCCCTTATTTCTAATCCCGTAGAAATAAGAACTCTGGCAACAGCGCTTCACAGCAGTCAGGCTAGTATGCTGCGGGCACTTCAGGAGAAATCAGAAGTGGGCGAGCGGCTGAACACGCTCGTGCAATCGCTTGTAGAAGGCGTTGTTACCTATGACGCCGAGGGCATCGTCACCTTTTGGAGTAAAGGCGCACACAACATCCTTGGCTGGCCGCCCGAGGAGGCAACCGGACAGCATGTAAATACACTGTTCACCTTGAGCGAAAACACGCAGGCTAACTTTCTAGACAACATCTCCCGATCAGGGCAAAAAAGACAAATTGGCGTACTGACGCACAGCGGCAAAAGCGTTGTTTTAGCCCTTACTGATTCGCAGTTGATCCCCCCGGGAAGCAGTACCGTCCAGGTCGCCCTCGTGTTTCGTGACGTTACCGAAGAAGAGGCTGTACGCCGCTTGCGCTCCTACTTTTTGGCCAACATTTCCCACGAATTTCGTACGCCGTTGAGCACCTTAAATGCCTCGATGGAGCTTTTGCTCGATGAAGCGGAAGAGTTTTCCCTGGCAGAGATCAGACAATTGCTAAAGCCTTCCCATCTCAGCTTGCTTAGCCTGCAAAATTTAATTGACAATTTACTGGAAAGCAGCAGCATTGAAGCTGGGCAATTTGCCTTGCGTCGGCAAAAGTTTTCTATTCACCGAACCCTTGAAGATGCCGTCGTCATTACCCGGCCCTTGCTAGAACGACGCAGCCAGGAGATACAAATCAGCGCCTCGCCTGATCTGGCAGAGGTTGAAGGCGATCCGACACGCCTGACACAGGCAAGTGTCAATCTCATCATTAACGCCAGCAAGTATAGTCCCATTGGCTCACCCATTGAACTGCAAATTAGCCAGCCAGAGGGCAGGCTGCGCGTCGGCGTGGCGGATCAAGGTCCCGGTATTCCGCCAGCGGAGCGGAACAATATTTTTCGTAGTTTTGTTCGCCTGGATTCGGGCGAGCAGGAACAGTATGGCATTGGCCTGGGCTTGTTTGTGGTTAAGACGATTGTGGAAGGCCACGGCGGACAGGTTGGCGTGAGCGATCGACCCGGCGGCGGCGCGCTTTTCTGGTTTGAGATTCCCTTACAGCAAAAGGAAGCCACTGGATGAAGATTTTGGTCGTTGAAGATGATCTCGCTCTTTCGGATGTTTTGTCTTTTACGCTGCGCCGGTCAGGGTATGAAGTAACCACCGCGTTTGACGGGATTGCCGGGCTAAAATTGTGGGAGGCAGAACAACCAGATCTGGTAGTGCTAGATTTGAATTTGCCCAAGATGGATGGGCTGGCTGTTTGCCGGCAAATTCGCAGCCGGGCGCAAACGCCTATTATCATTCTGAGCGTACGCAGCGGCGATGAAGCCATAATCAATGGATTAGAGCTAGGTGCGGATGATTATGTGGTTAAACCTTTTAGCCCGAATCAACTTGTGGCCCGTATTAAAGCGGTAGCCCGTCGCGCGGGCATCGCTGATGTGGCAACCAATTTGGAGATGGCGGGGCTCTCGTTTGACCGCTCGCGCAATGAGGTTCAGCGGGCAGGGGGCGTGCCAGTTCGCCTGACACCCTTGGAATCTAAGTTGCTGGAGGCGTTGATGCTCCATGCCGGGCAGGTTTTGACGAGTGACTCTTTGATTACGGCCGTTTGGGGCAGCGAGGGTGGCGACAAAACAATGCTCAAACAGCTCATTTACCGCCTGCGCAGTAAAATTGATGGGGAAGAAGCGGCCGTTTCCCTCATTGAAACGATCCCCGGCATAGGGTATGCCTTCACAGAACCACCCGCCTGATATTGTTACTGTCTTGTTACCTGTTTTCTGACCATCCTGTTACCACAGCCCGGTATCGTTTCCGGCATGACCAAGAAAACGATACCTTTCATTTTTAATCTAGACCTGCTTAAGGTCTGCTTTTTGCTGTTAAGCGTGTTCCCGCTGGTAGCCTGTGGTAGTGGGGCATCAGGGGGTGTGGATACGACCGTAAATGAACCGGTCACAATCAGCGTGTCCGGTGCCTTTGCCCTGTTCCCCATGATGACCGTGTGGACCGAGGCGTACAGCGAGCTGCATCCTGACATTACCTTTGATGTGCAGGCGGGCGGCGCGGGCAAGGGGATGACTGACATGCTCACCGGGGCGGCCGACATCGCCATGCTTTCCCGTGATCCACGCCAGGAGGAGCTAGACCAGGGTGCGTTTCTGGTGCCGGTCACAATCGATGCCGTAGTGGGCACAGTCAACGCCAACAATCCGTATCTGGCTGAATTACAGGCGCAGGGCATCACCCCAGAAACGGCCAATGACCTGTGGATTACCGGGGAGGTCGCAACCTGGGGGCAGCTACTGGGCACAACCGCAAGCGAATCTATAAATGTGTATACACGCTCAGATGCCTCTGGGGCGGCAGAGATGTGGGCGCTGTTTGCTCTGGGGGCCGCGCAGGAAGATTTGGTGGGAACTGCCGTTAACGCCGATCCAGGTTTAGCCGAAGCTGTGCGGCAGGATGTGCTGGGTGTGGGCTACAACAACATTGGCTTTGCCTACGATCCGGCAACCGGCTTGCCCATCGCCGGCCTACAAATCATCCCTATCGATCTCAACAACAACGGCCAAATCGACCCCAACGAAGATTTCTACGGCACGCGCGATGCGGTAACGGCCGCCGTGGCCGCCGAAATTTACCCCTATCCGCAAGCCCGCGCCCTCTATTTAGTCACAAAAGGTGAACCGGCACCTGTGATTGCCGATTTTTACCGTTGGGTACTTACCGAGGGCCAGGCTTTTGTGGCCGATGCCGGCTATGTTGCGCTACCAGAGGCGCGTATTCAGGAAGCCCTGGCGTTGTTGGAGGGATAGTAATGGAAATCACCAAACAAAACATCGCAACGCGTCAGCAAATTGGGCACCGGTGGCTGCCCCGGCAAGTTAGCCGTGGGCGGCAGGCTAAAGAGCAAATAGCCCGGTACAGTTTAGGAGTGGTTACTACGGCCGTCATTAGCGTCATTGTGCTGATGGCTGTAGCGTTGCTGCTTCGCACCTGGCCACTGCTGGCAGCCTACCCGTTGGGCGAGCTGCTCACCTCTCCAGCCTGGCATCCCTTGCGCGGCGAATTTGGCTTTGCCCCGTTCATTAGCGGCAGTATGGCCGTGACATTGGTGGCCGTGATTTTTTCAGTGGTACCGGCCATTTTTAGCGGCATCTACCTGGCGGAATATATGTCTACCCGCCTGCGCGGCGTGTTAAAACCAACGCTAGATTTGTTGGTAGGCATTCCCTCGGTGGTTTATGGTTTGTGGGGTGTTTTGTTTATCGTGCCTCTGGTGCGCGACTATCTTGGTCCCAGGATAGATGGCACACTGGGCCAGTCCATTCCTTTATTCAGCCGCACCAATCCAAGTGGCTACGGATTGCTCTCCGCCGGTTTTGTGCTGGGCGTGATGGTTTTTCCGCTGGTCGTGGCCGTTACCGAAGAGGTGCTGCGCGCTGCACCCAAAGAAGTGCGGGAAGCAGCCCTTTGCCTGGGTGCCACAAGATGGGAAGCAACCAAGCTCATCGTGCGACGGCAGGCGTTGGGCGGCGTGCTGGCCGCCGTGGTTTTGGGTCTCTCACGAGCGTTTGGTGAAACCCTGGCGGTGACGATGCTCATCGGCAACATGGTGCAGTCGCCGCAATCACTGTTTGATGCCGCTTACTCGTTGCCGGCACTTATTGCCAACAATTATGGTGAGATGATGTCGGTCCCGCTGTATGAATCGGCGCTAATGGGGGCAGCGCTGCTGCTGTTGGCGGTGGTATTGGCCTTTAACATTTTGGCTCGATTCGTCATTGTGCGGGTACAGCGTTCTGTCACAGCATAGGAATCGAAAGGGGATTTTCCCGCAGATTTCCAGGAGTATTACAGATGAGACGAAGGCGAAAAGTGGAAGAGCAATTTTTTGTCTGGCTGATGCGGGCCTCATTGGCGGCGGCTTCGGCCGTTCTGCTGCTCATTCTAGGCGTTATCTTCTGGCGGGGCGTGGGGGCACTCAGTTGGGAAATGATCTCACAGCCGCCGCAGGCCGCTTTTTACCTGGGTGGGGGTGGGGGAATTCTTAACGCAATCGTCGGCTCGCTTTATCTGGCGGGGGGATCCACTTTGCTGGCCGCGCTGCTGGCCGTGCCGGTGGTGCTTTATTTGCATGGTTATTTGGGTAACGGCCGTCGCGCCAGCCTGGTTCGCCTGAGTTTAGACATCATGTGGGGCATTCCCAGCATTGTGTATGGTGCGTTTGCCTTTGCTTTGATGATCTTCCTGGGGCTGCGAGCCTCGCTGCTGGCAGGCATCATCGCCCTCGCGCTGGTAGTGCTCCCTATTTTAGCCCGTACTTTCGACGAAGTGGTCAACCTGGCCCCGCGCCAGCTGGCGGAATCAACCTACGCATTGGGGGCCACCCGGCTGGAGTTTTTAGGCATCTTGCTGCGACAGACGGTGCCGGGGTTGGTAACGGCCGTTTTGCTGGCATTTGGTCGTGGCATTGGCGACGCCGCTTCGGTGCTATTTACCGCCGGTTACACCAACGCGATGCCGCAATCGCTCTTGCAGCCCGTCGCATCGCTGCCTCTGGCTATCTTCTTCCAGCTCAGCACTCCTTTCCCGGAAGTGCAGGCGCGTGCCTACGCCTCAGCCCTGGTTCTGACCATAATGATTCTCGTCATCAGCCTGCTGGCCCATCTTTCCCTGTCTCGATTGGGACGGCATGTGATTCGGTGAACAGAAATCGGCAATCCGTTTGATTACCGATTACGGAACATCGCTTATCTTAAAAGGAGCTGTCCATGCAATCGTTATCTATTCGCAATTTGAACGTCTGGTATGGCAAGCAACATGCGCTCAAATCTATTAACCTTAACATGCCATTGGGACAAATTACGGCCGTCATTGGGCCATCGGGCTGTGGTAAATCAACCTTGCTGAAGAGCTTGAACCGGCTGCTGGATCTCGATGAACAGGTGCGTGTATCAGGGCAGGTATTGTTGAACGGCCGTAACATCTACGATCGCCAGGTGGACGCAACAGAAACCCGAACGCGCATTGGCCTGTTGGCGCAGAAGCCTTTCCCGCTGCCGCTTTCTATTTACGACAATGTCGCTTATGGACCGCGTATACACGGCCGTACCCACGGCAACCTCAACGCCATCGTACAGAGCCGCCTGGAGGCTGTAGGGCTATGGGATGAAGTGCGCGACCGGCTTAAGTCCCCGGCCAAGGATTTGTCTGTTGGCCAGCAGCAGCGGCTTTGCCTGGCCCGATCATTGGCAGTGGAGCCAGAAATTTTGCTGTGTGACGAATCCACGGCGTCTTTAGACCCCATTTCAGCCCGCGGTATTGAGACGCTGCTGCGTACGTTAAAGGGGAAATACACCGTCATCATGGTGACGCATGATATTGACCAGGCACGCCGGCTGGCAGATTACGTCGCTTTTATGTGGTTGGGTGAGCTTGTAGAGCATGGTCCGGTCCAGCCATTTTTTGCCCAACCGGTTCAGAAGCTAACTCAAGCGTACCTGGCGCGAGAAATAGGTTGATGTTGGTTTGTTACCAGCTTGTTACCAGCCTGTTACCGCCTTGAGACGGTGAGCGACTTTTTTCTCTGTTACCATTAACCGTACCTCAGCAGTCCTGCCATTCCCAGTATTCTATGGTTGTAAACATGTGACGATTGGCCGGAAAACGGCCGTATGTAGGAACAAACCAAAAGGAGCGGTGAAATATTATGAACGATTCAGTAAATACCGAAATCGGCATCTCTGAAACCGTCCAACAAACATTACCACATCGCAGCAAAATACAAACCGCTTTACGAAGACTCGCTAAAGTGGGTCTGTTTTTCATCAGCCTCTTTCTGTTTATTTTAGCCATTACCCTCATGAAGGAAGGCGCACGCGATCTGGCTCCCCTAGTACGTGACCAATTTCATGTGACAAATCCGGCAAACAGCCTTGGCTTTGGCTGGCTGTTTGCTTACCTGGTGATGAGCGGATCCCCTGTAGCGGCGGCGGCGCTAACTTTTTTTGATGCCGGGGTAATCGATCAGATGGGAGCCTTCACCATGATCACCGGCAGCCGGTTGGGGGCCAGTTTCATTGTCTTATTCATCGGCTTTATTTATGTATTGCGTGGCCGTAACCGGGGCACCAGCCTGAGCATGGGCTTACTTTCTTTAATTGTGACAGGCTCAACTTACCTCATTGCTTTGGCCGTGGGTCTACTGCTTTTGGCCAGCGGTTGGCTAGATGCCGTTCAGCTGCAATCAGGCGCCTTCCTTACCTCGGCCACGGATCTGATATTTGATCCGATTACGGCCGTTTTTCTAGGATTCCTGCCACGCTGGTCACTCTTTTTAGTTGGTTTTGCCTTCATCATGATCAGCTTTAACCTGTTTGATAAATGCCTGCCACAAATGAGCTTGAAAGAAAGCCATGTCGGCCGTATGTCCCGGCTGGTATACCAGCCCTGGGTGATGTTTATGCTAGGGGCTGGGATTACACTCATCTCCATGTCGGTGAGCGTCTCGTTAAGCATCTTGGTACCCTTGAGCCAGCGTGGCTTTGTGCGGCGAGAAAATGTGATACCGTATATTATGGGAGCAAACATCACAACATTTGTAGATACTTTGCTAGCGGCCGTTTTACTAAATAATCCCGGCTCGTTTACTGTTGTCCTTATCGAAATGTTGAGCATCACCATCGTCTCATTTATTATTTTGGCCGTATTCTATAACATTTACCAGGAAAAAATGCTCGATCTGGTCAACGGCATCACAGAAAACAATCGCAAGTTAGCCATCTTTATGGTGACAATTCTGATTGTGCCGATTGTTTTGCTATTTTTATGAGTTTGTAGGAGGGTACAAATAATATGCACATTCTCATTGCAACGGATGGTTCTCCTGAGTCTGATCTGGCAGTTCGCCTGGGGGAAGCAGTAGCCACAATAACAAATGGTTCGTTGACCCTGCTCATTGTGATTAAACATGAGACGGAACGCACGCAGGCTGAATCAATCTTGATTCGGACAAAAACATTGATACCTGAACACGTTTCCCTGCAAACCAAAATTCGTGTGGGGCAAACGGCCGAAGAAATTGTGCGCGAGGTAGCAGCGAACAACCATCACCTGGTTATTATTGGTGAGGAGTCTCAGCGTTGGCTTACCAGTCGGCTGCTGGCCCCAACAGTCGAACGGGTTATTAGCCAGTTGCCATGCCCGGTATTAGTTGCCCGTGGCGAGATACGGCCGTTACGCCGGGTCCTCGTTTGTGAAAGCGGTCGTGATCCTTCACTGCTCAACCGCCTGATCAATCAACTTTCACCCCTCCTAAGAAAAGTTGACAAACTAACGGCCCTCCACGTCATGTCACAAATGGCCGCAGCCCCAGGCGTGCGCGGGTGGGAGCTGCGCGCCAGCGCCAATGAACTCATGGAAAAGCACACCGTTGAAGGCAGCTTCTTGGAATCTGATCTGGCCCGGCTGGCAAAACTGAATGTAGACCTGGAGGCAAAAGTGCGGCATGGTTTGGTTGTGCGCGAGATTCTAGACGAGATGCAAAGCGGTGATTATGACCTGGTCGTGATTGGCGCCCACCAAGGCAAAGGGTGGGAACGCTTCTTGTTGGACGATCTGGCCCACGAGATTATCAGCCAGGCCGACAGGCCATTACTGGTAGTCTAATACCTTTTAGCAGTCCTGAAACGGTTTTGTAAGTTGTTTCTTAAGGATAACTGGGCAACAATTCTTAGGATTTATGGGAAGTAATATTTTAGAAGATAGTACCAAATCTAACACGGCGACTTGATCTCAACACTTCGGCAGTACATAATCTAATCTTGTATTTTCACTGAGCAGTAAGCTAAATCAACCATAATTTTGCAGAGAAGCTTTGCAGCCTGCTCTGCTGCATTTTGGCGTGTCCTGACATGCCAAATGTTCCCCGCAGGCTGTGAAACAACGCCCAGATTCAACGCAGCCAACATCAACACCTCACTCTGGAGCTAATAGCGTGAAGGAGGTGAATACAATATTGATGTCTAAGTTCTTTTAGGCTGGTTCCACGCCACTTACCACAAGCATATTACTTATCCAAACTTAGCTACAGCATCATAACAGACGTATGGAGGGTCTTTTAATGCGTATGCAATCAGTAGGAAGTACTCCGAAGATTAGAGTATGGCATTTTTTGTTTATAGTTGCCATGTTGGCCATCCTCATATTAACGATTGCCCCAGGCAATCTCTCTGCTAGCAACAATCTCAGCGATGAATCTATTGTAAAAGTGATTGCACCTTCTGGTGTTCTTACCGACAACGACGACGATGTGTCGCTTTGGCACGATTACGGCTCATTTGGTCTGTATCGTGTTTCTGAAGCAGCGCTGGACGCTTTACCGGCAGATGTTCGAGCCAAGCTCGTTGTGATCAGCAGCAGCGCTGAACAGCTGTTGGTCAACCAGGTACCTGTTGACGCCCAGCTTAGTGCCGCAGCAACTGCATCTACGGCCGCATCTGTTGAAGCAGATGCCGTGCTGGGAACAGAAGAAACTTTATATCTGGTTCAATTTGTTGGCCCCATCAAAGATGAATGGCTGCAAGAAGTAGAAAGTACCGGTGCCAAACTTGTGCAATACATTGCGACGAATGGGTATCTTCTTTGGGCCAATGGCGCTAGCCGTGAGCAGTTAGAGAGAATGGTCGCTGAAGAGGATATTTTGCAATTCAGCCAAGTATTGTCCTCATCCCTGAAGATTGGTCCCAATCTCACTGCCCGGCTAAACAACAGCACAAATCCGGATGAGACAGTTCGGGTTGTGGTCCAGATGATTACACATAAGCGTCAGGAAGATAGCGAGCAAGCGATCCAAACTATGGCAACCAGCCAAAACACAAATTGGGCGCCTGTGCTCGCCTTCCAAAATGCGGACTTTACCGTACGCTTGAGTGACGTTGAGGCGATTTCGAATATGCCAGACGTCTACTGGATCGAAGAGCGGTTAGAGCGTGAGCTTCTGGACGAAGTACAGGGCCAGATTTTGGCCGGTAACTTCAACGGCGATCAATCCGGGCCCACCGGCCCAGGTTATTTAGCCTGGCTGTCTGGCTATGGTTTCAGTACAAACCCGGCCGATTATCCAATTGTGGATATTACTGATGACGGAATTGGTAACGGAACTGTCAATTCAGGCGACTTTACACTGCACCAATTTGGCGACATCACCAATCCCACACGCCTGAGCTATGTGGCTAACTGTACCAGTGCGACTGATGGTGGCGGCCCAGACGGGCACGGTCACATCAATGTGAGCATTGCCGGTGGTTATGACACCACGGCCGGGTTCCCCTTCCGCGATCCGCTGGGCTTCCAGCGCGGGTTGGGGATCAATCCGTACGGCCGTTTCGCTGGCACCCGTGTCTTTGGTCCCTCATTCAACCTGAGCAACTGTGGGGGCACCGACACCGGCTTGATTCAAAGCATTCAGGACAATGGCGCCCAAATCAGCAGCAACTCCTGGGGCTGTTCTGGCTGTGCCGGCACTTACGATGACTCTTCCCAGGCTTTCGATGTCGGTACCCGTGATGCTGACCTCACTGAAGCCGGCAACCAGGAAATGATCTTCCTCTTTGCCGCCGGTAATTCTGGTCCCAGTGCAGCCACTGTTGGCTCTCCTGGTAACGGCAAGAATATGATCACGGTCGGTGCATCCGAAAATATGCGTCCTTCAGACGAAGATGGCAGCTGGACAGATGGCTGTCTTATTGGCTCCACCGGCGCGGACGATGCGATGGATATCATCAGCTTCTCCAGCCGTGGGCCATCTCCCGGCGGCCGGGTGAAACCTGAGGTGATCGCCCCTGGTACCCACATCCAGGGTACGGCCAGCACCAATTCCAGCTATAACGGCTCTGGCGTGTGTGATCAGTTCCGGCCTTCCGGACAGACGGTTTTTGCTGCTTCCTCCGGGACCAGCCATTCTACACCGGCAGTCGCGGGCGTGGCTTCACTGGCTTACAACTGGTTGGAAAACACCTACGGTGTCACAACACCCAGTGCGGCCGTTATGAAAGCATACCTGATTGCCCATCCAACCTATCTAACCGGCGTGAGTGCCAATGACACGTTACCCAGCAATAATCAGGGGTATGGCATGCCTAACATGTCTGTCATGTTCGACGATGCCGCTAAATTCTTGCTGGATCAATCGGTTGTCTTTGATAACAGCGGTGAGACGTGGACCTGGCAAGGTGCCGCTGCCGATCCGGCCCAGCCGGTACGCATTGTGCTGGCTTATACGGACGCGCCCGGCGCTATCGGCACCAGCCCGCAGGTGAATGACCTGAATTTGGCTGCGGACGTAGACGGGACCACTTATCTGGGCAACGTATTCTCTGGCCAATGGAGCATCTCTGGTGGGGCGCCGGATCCACTTAACAATTATGAAGCGATCTTCCTGCCGCCTGGCACGAACGGCGCAATTGAAATTACGGTTACCGGTTTCAACATCGCTGGCGATGGTATCCCCAACAGCGGTGACGGAACCGACCAGGATTTTGCCATTGTTTGTTACAACTGTGCTCAGACACCCACCTTCTCGGTAGATGTGACACCGACAAGCCTGGACGTTTGCGCGCCAGCAGACGCTGTTTACGATGTCGATGTAGCCTCAATTTTGGGCTACAGTGATGCTGTGACCTTAAGCGTTAGCGGCAATCCCGCCGGCACAACGGCTACCTTTAGCCAAAACCCGGTGCTGCCACCGGGCATGAGCGAGTTAACGATAGGCAATACGGGCAGTGCTGCCGCTGGCAGTTACACGCTTGATATTGAAGCTGACTCCACCGTAGGCACACGGAACCGGCTCGTTGATCTGAATCTGTTTACGGCCGTTCCCATTGCCCCCGATCTTCTTACCCCCTCTGATGGTGCGACTAATGTTTCCTTTAAGCCATCGTTTAGCTGGACGGCCGTATCCCAGGCTAGCAGCTATCTCGTCGAAGTTTCCGACGATCCTGGCTTTAGCAATATCGTCTATTCGGCTACCGTGGCCGACACCAGCCACACCGCCGCCACGCCGCTCTTCGCCAGCACCACCTACTATTGGCGAGTAACGGCCGACAACGTCTGTGGCAACAACACTTCCACAACCTTCAGCTTCACCACCCAGGCGGCCACGATGATTTGTAACGGCGCTGTGGTTGAATTTGAAGATGGCATTCCCGCCGATTGGGAAGTAGTGGATAACAGTGGTGGAACAGGCATCGTTTGGGCTACCACGGCCGACGCTTCTTGTGGTGTGGGTAACCTCACCAATGGTACAGGTGAAGCCGCCTGTGCTGACAGCGATGCGGCCGGCACCCCGGCAATTCCATTCGATACCGAGCTGGTTTCAAACCCGTTCGATCTCAGTGGATTCGGCACAGCATCCCTTGACGTGAAGGCCAACTATCGCGACGTCATAACGGGCAGTAACGATCGTTTTGAAGTCGATGTGTGGGATGGTTCTACCTGGACCAACGAGTTGAGCTGGGATGAAGATCACGAGCCGGAAGACTTTTCTGTGAATCTGTCTGCCTACGTTGGGCAGCCTGGCATACAGGTACGTTTCCATTACTTTGGTGATGGCTTTGACTGGTATGCTCAGGTGGACGATGTGAATCTGACCTGTGGCGCTGCTTCAGCTCCGATCATCGACGTATCACCTGGTTCGCTGGCTGCTTCACAAGGTCCGGACCTGGTAACCACGCAAGCTCTGGCAATTACCAACAATGGCGGCAGCAATTTGGACTGGACCATTGCCGAAACGGACACAACATGCACTTCACCTGCAGATGTGTCGTGGCTCAGCGTTGCGCCAGATGCCGGTACGACGATTCCTTTGGATTCAACGGCCGTTGACGTCACCTTCGACTCAACAGGGCTAACACCCGGAAATTACACGGCAAACCTGTGTGTGGATAGTAACGATCTAGCCACACCACAGGTGCAGGTACCCGTCACGCTGACGGTGAACCCACCCGAAGTGTTGATCTGTAATGGCCCGGCCGTTGCGTTTGAGCAAGGTCTCCCCTCTGGCTGGCAAGTTGTAGACAACGAGGGTACCGGTGTTGTTTGGACGACCACAGCCGATGCCGCATGTGAAGTGGCTAACCTCACCAACGGTACAGGAGAAGCCGCTTGTGTCGACAGTGATGCAACTGGATTCCCCGCTGTGCCTTATGACACGGAGCTGTGGACACCGCTTACCGATCTCTCGGGGTGGGGTGCGGTTACGCTGGATGTAAAAGCGTACTATCGTGACATCACAACAGATGGGAACGACCGCTTCGAGGTCGACGTGTGGGATGGTTCCACCTGGACCACTGAGTTGAGCTGGGATGAAGACCACGAGCCGGAAGACTTCAGTCTGAATCTATCTGGTTACGCTGGAATTTCTGACACCCGCGTCCGTTTCCGTTACTTTGGTGATGGCTTTGACTGGTATGCGCTGGTAGATGATGTCGCCTTGACGTGTGTCGAGTCGAGTCCGCCTTCCATCGCTGTAGATCCTGCATCCCTCTCCGCGGCACAAGGCCCGGACGTGGTAAGCAGCCAATCTTTAACCATTGACAACAATGGCGCAAGTCCGTTGGATTGGTCTATCGACGAGACGAGCACGGATTGTACAACACCCGCTGATGTCTCTTGGCTCAGTGCATCGCCGGACATGGGCTCGACATTGCCTTTGGGCAGCGACTCAGTTGAAGTGACTCTTGATTCGAGCGGTCTTGCTCCTGGCGACTATTCAGCAACTCTCTGTGTCAATAGCAATGACTCAACATCACCGACCGTAACCGTGCCGGTTACGCTGACTGTGTTGCCGCCATTCCAGTTAAGCTGTAACGGTCCCATTGCTGACTTCAACACGGGCTTGCCGTCTGGCTGGCAAGTGGTAGACAATGAGGGAACTGGGGTTGTCTGGGGCACCATTGCCCAGGCTGGCGAATCCGGCAATTACACCGGTGGTACAGGTGATGCAGCAACGGCGTCAAGTGATGCGGCTGGGTCCGTTCAATACGACACGGAACTGCGCACCTACGCTTTTGACCTGAGCGACTGGTACACGCACGATGAGCTCTCGCTCAACTATCTGGCCAACTACCAGAACTTTGCCGGACGTGACTTCCTGGATCTGGACATCAGCACCGATAATGGCGCTACCTGGACCAACCTGCTGAGCTGGAACGAGGATCATGGTAGCTTCCGTGGCTCGACAGGCGAGGCGGTATCTATCGATCTGACGCCATACGCCGGTATGAGCAACCTGCAACTGCGCTGGCACTACTATGACCCAACGACCTCTGACTTTGACTGGTACGCCCAGATCGATGACGCCGGTCTGGCCTGTATCTACGATTTCAGCGGCTTCTTTGGGCCAGTCAGTAACCCGCCGCAGCTGAATCGGGCCTGGGCTGGTAGAACAATTCCGGTCATCTTCAGCTTGAATGGGTATCGTGGCTTAAACATCCTGGCCGATGATTATCCAGCGTCGCAGGAAATTGACTGTAACACGCTGGCACCCACGGGGCCGCTGACGCCGACAAACACACCAGGAAACAGCAGCCTCAGCTACCATCCCGGTACTGACCTGTACAACTATCCGTGGCAAACGGATAACAGTTGGGCGGGCACCTGCCGTCAATTGATTGTAGGGCTGGATGATGGTACGGAACACATTGCTTACTTCCGGTTCCGGCCGTAAGCGCAACGTGTGATTAGGTAGGCAGTGTCGCCAACAGCGGCACTACTTAAAAAACAGGTAGCCATCACAAGAATTTGATGGCTACCTGTTTTGCTTTGGGTGGGCAACGGCCGTATTCATTCCACAATATCATACGCCAACAGCAGCTGCCCCAAACCATCCAGCGCCAGCGGATCATGGTACAGGGTGTGTAGTTGGACATCAACGGCCGTTTGCAACAAATCCCCTTCTAAAATAGAAGAAAACGGCGAGCCGCCTAACAGCCGACCTACCTGTGTGAGATACAGTCGGTCCAGCACACCATCGGTCAGCAGCAGGTGCAAAACCTTTGGCCCCGCGGCGGAATAGACGGCTTTATAGCCCAATTCAGCCATTTTTTGCACCATTTTTTCGCCAGAGACAGAACTATCCCCGGTGACATACAATTCACCTGCTTCTGCTTCAATCTCGGCAGCGCGGGTGGGGTCTGGGTTGGCCGTGGTAAAGACGATGACACGACGGCCGTTCGCCGTCAGCACCGGTGGAATGGGAAAATCGAGGCTGCCACTGATGATTGCCATGTCTGGCTGGGGGCGCAGCCCCTCGCCCTCGCGCCAGGCCCGCAAATCGGCATAAGCAGGATCATCCACGCGCAATATCTCTTGGGCGCGCCCATCGGCCCAATCGCGCAGGTAACGCCCGCTGCTAATGATGAGATCGGCTTGGGCGGCGAGCTCCTGAAACAGCCGCCAATCGCGGTCGTTGGCAATGTTTTCCGGCACTTTGAGACCTGGCTTGGTGGGATGGGGGATGGCAATACGGCCGTCCAGGCTCGTCACAAAATTGGCGTAGACAAACGGCCGTTGCTGCTGCCGGGCAATCTGGCGTAAATTGTGGTTGAGGTAGAGGTTTTGTAACGGCCGTTGACCCACTTCGGGAAATAATTGAGAGATAGACATATCAGGTTTTCCTTGCGCACATCAATAATCTAATCGAATCCCCTCGTTCACAACTTTGGCTTTCTCCACATACCGGCTGGGCGTTTGCATATTGGTCCAGCCGCCGGCGTCGCGCAGGACAAACGGGTTGCTCTCTTTAGCCGCCTGGGTGGCCCAGGTGTGGCGTAAATCGTGCGGGCTCAGCTCCCAGATGCTCAAAATGTCGCGCCCTAACGTTTTGACCCGCGCCCCAATGGCTCGTATGGACATGATATGGTCGGTGAGCCTGCCATTTTTGCGGCTGCCGCGCAGCAGCTCGCCGCTCTTTCGCATATACCTACGATAATCCGCTAAAACGGCCGTCAGATCCGGGGACAAGGACATTTTATCAACTGTATCCGTCTTTTGCCGATGAACCGTAACATAGCCGGAATCGGCAAAATCTTCCACTCGCAAGGCCGAAACTTCGCTGGCGCGCAGTCCCAGATCCAGCAGCAAGCAAATGAGCAGCCGATCGCGAATGCCCTGAGGGGTAGGGGGATGTTCTGTTTTTAAGCGGCGTGCCTGTTTGGCGGTTAATACAATGGCCTCTTCTTTTTTGTAACCAACACGCTGTTTGCCTCGTTTTGTGTTCACGCGCTTGCCTTCGGTACTGCCATAGCCGCGAACTTCACGGATGAGTGCGTTTTCTTCGGGGGAAATGGTGCCGGCCTTTGCCGCTAGGCGGGCATATACTTTCACGGCTGAAAGCCGGTTGTTGATGCTGGAGACACTGTAGCCCTGATTCAGCAGCCATTTTACAAACCCTTCAACCAAACCCCAGGTAACGCCTTGCCAGGCCGCGGCTAGATGCTGGCAGTAATGAGCGGCCAGCACAACGGAAACTTCTAGCCCCTGTGTTTCTGCGTGTTCAGCCAGTGATTGCAGCGTTTCATCATCGAAGTAGGCCAGCGCCCATGTTTCGGCCTCTGACAGCAGCTCATTGGCTGCGCCAACGTTGGCCAGATATTGAACCCATAATTGTAAAGCGGCCGTTTGCGTGCGAATCGTCCGTTCCGCACGGCGTTGGCGATAGTCGGTAAAGAGATAATCAGCCGCGACACGGTTGGCTGCTGCACCAGCTCGTGCCAGATCATTTTGTGTTTTACCTGTTTCGATTGGCTTTTCCTGCCGTATGATCAGGTCTTTGTTCTGGTTCATTAAAATTGCTCCAATTAACATAGATACTAATAATGCTTACTTATCGGTAGCTATATACTATAGCAATATGCATGTTATGTCAAGCACAACATAGGCCAATACTGCTACTATACTCAAAGCAAATTTGTCTTGCCTGAAAAGGGGCCATGCTTTAAACTTTCTATCTGAATATATACTCAGATACTCATGAGGAAGTGGCAAATGCCGCAACAGCACCCAATTACGGATCAGCCTCAAGGATTACCAGAAGATATTCTGGCCGATGTTGTCGCTACGTTTAAGGCGCTCAGCGATGCCACGCGGGCTCAGCTGGTTTACCTGCTGACCGAAAAGGAATACAGCGTCAATGAGTTGAGTGAAGGTGTGGCGGTTTCGCCTTCGGCCGTATCCCATCACCTGGCTAAACTACGGGCAATCCGATTGGTCCGCACCCGGCGCGAAGGGAACCAAATCTTTTATTCAATTGATGACAGCCACGTAGCGGCTCTGTTCCGCGAAGCACTTTACCATCTGGATCATGTGCGGCAAAACCTGCCCGACCACCCCTATCCCGACTATCTGAAAATCTTACCTGACAAATAAGGGAGCACTTTATGTCATCACATACGCACGACCATCTTGACGAACATCCACACCCCCATGATCACGATTCAGACCACAATCACGGCCATGAACACGCACACCCCCACCCGCATGATCATGATGATGGGCACCATCACCATCATGGTGGCGGCCTTTGGGGCTGGATCAGCACCATTTTCCACCTGCATGGGCACAGCCACCAGCATGGCGAATTAGCTTCCGACCAGGCGTTTGTAGATAACCAGGAAGGCATTCGTACCGTCTGGCTAGCATTGGCGGCCTTAACCATTACCTCACTGTTGCAAATTGTCATCGTCGCCTGGAGCGGCAGCGTGGCGCTGCTGGCAGACACCATCCACAACATTGGTGATGGCCTCAATTCAGTGCCGCTGTTGATTGCCTTCTACCTGGCACGCCGGGCGGCGACCCGCCGCTACACTTATGGCTTTGGCAAGGCTGAAGATGTGGCCGGGATTTTTATCGTGCTATCTATCGCCGTCAGCGCCGGCGTTGTTTTTTATGAATCCATTCAGAAATTGATCAACCCAGAACCGATGAGCAACCTGGGCTGGGTGACGGCTGCTGCCATCATTGGTTTTTTGGGTAACGAAGCGGTTGCCCTGCTGCAAATCCGCACCGGCCGTAAAATTGGTTCGGCCGCTTTGGTCGCTGATGGTCTCCATGCCCGCACCGACGGCCTGACTTCGTTGGCGGTGCTGCTGGCCGCCGGTGGCACCTGGTTGGGTTTTCCCATTGTGGACCCGATCATCGGTATTTTGATCGGCATTGCCATTCTATTCATCACCAGAGATGCCATTGTGACGATGTGGTATCGTCTGATGGATGCCATCGAGCCAGAGTACATGGAACAGGCTGAAGCGGTTATCTCGGGCCAACCAGGTGTTGAAGAATTGTGCCGCCTGCGGATGCGTTGGATGGGGCACCGCCTCCAGGCAGAAGCGACCATTGCTGTTGATCCCCATCTGACCACGCTAGAAAGTCATCACATTGCGGAACAGGTGCGGCACGAACTGTTTCACCAAATTCCCATGCTTTCAGAGACAATCATCCATATCGATCCCTGGCTGGAAGAGCCGGAAGCGGCCCATGAATTGACGCTGCATCACGAATCGGTACCGCGCCCGTTGGCTTAAGCCGTGGATTTTCTGTTGTGCAAACCTTATAATTAGCCAATCTCGTCCAGAAGTTGCTGAATTTGAGCGATGAGATCATCTGGTTTGTGGAACGACAGGTAGCGCTGGCGAATATTTTGCAGCGCTACGACTACATCACCATACCAGATGGGATCGGCCTGGAGTGCGCGCTCTCGAAAATGGGGTAGGCAATCGGCAAAGATAGAAGCATCCCAACCAGAGATGCGCAAAAAGCTAAGCATCTCGGGCAAACTCATCCTGGCGTACTGCTTTTCTACAACGCTTTTCAAAGCGTGAAAATCATCTGGACCACCTGTCAAAACTGAATTGACAAAAGCAAGGCGCGTCTCCCGAGCCTCTTGGGGAATTTGGCCCAACAAGTAAGTTAATACCTGAATGTTGTCCTGGTAATGGGGAACCTGGCAGACAATGCCACTGCTACGCGAAATAAACTCGCTTATGGCGTGGTAATTAACCATGAGCGAGAAGCTGCCGTGCAAATTGGGTAGTGGATCGGGCTGACTCAGCAGCGAATCGGGCAAAGTGTAGCCCCTGT
>PABI01000136.1 GCA_002699125.1 Anaerolineaceae bacterium | reverse complement strand
CAGGTGATGCTTGAGCAGCTTGTTAATGAACGGCGTGATCCGCCCTTCTTCTTGGGCCTGGAGCAGCTCATTGACCAAAGCAGCAGCATTAAAGAAACGGACGCGGCACATCTGCTGCGTGGCAGCCACAGCCAGGGCAGTGGCGATATGGGTTTTGCCTAAGCCTGGATTCCCGATGAGAATGACAGGCTCTGCTTTCTCCATGTAGCCTCCAGACAACAACTGCCGAATCTTCTTTTGGTTGAGCTGCGGAATCATGTCAAAATTGAAGCTGGCCAGGTCCTTGACCACCGGGATCTTAGCTTCCTTCAAGCGACGCTGGCGCCGCCTGGCTTCCCGCTCCAACACTTCCTGTTCAGCCAAGGCCAGGAGAAAACGGCTGTAGCTCTGGTTGCTCTCGGCCGCTTCGGCCGCGTACGCTTCATGATGGCGCAGAAACGTAGAGAGGTACAACTTTTTCAGATACCCTTCAAGGACAACTTTGTCTACGACGGCAGCCTGGTTGGTCGGTTTCATGAATGCCCTCCAACCAGACTGTCATACATGGCTAACTGAAGCGGCTGTTGGCCGATGCCCTGTAACTGATGGTTGTGACCCAGGTCCACCGCAGAAAAGGTAGGGTCCGGCTGGTTCAGTTGCGTTAGCCACAATTTAACGCCATCCAGATGGGTACAACGGTGGACGATGGTCTTTTCAATGGCCGCCGTCAACTCTTCAGCGCTGTGCTGGCGATGCAAATAAAGAATCTGTACAAACTCGCGCACGCCACGGCCGTCGGGCCACTTTTGCTGCAGCTGGGCCAGGAGTTGTTCATAAACAGCGGCCCATTGTTCCCGCCAACGACGCACCGGCTTGGCATGGAGAAAAGCGCCAGGGTTCTGGCGGATAAGCGGCAGATAGTGATGGGGGTCGATGATCTCTTGCTCCTTGTCGTAACAGCGGTCATGCACCGCCACCGGCTCGCTCTCGCCGGTGGCATAAACCTTGACGGTAAAAGGATACAGTTTGGCCATCATTTGGAGCTGCCCTTTGTCTGTGGGTACGCTGTAGCGATTGGTTTCCACCTGCACCTGGCTGTAGCGGTTCAACCGCACCGGCACTGTCTGGCAACAGTCGAAAGGATGCGTTGGCAAAGCGCGTAAAGCTGTTTTTTCTTTTTGCCACATCTCGCCAATGGTTGCTGGCTGTCCCTGGACCTGGCGTTCATCTTCGGCCAGGCATCTTTCCAGCAGGTAGTCGTTTAGCTCAGCATAGCTTTCTACTTCCGGTAAAGGAACCAGAAACCGCCGCCGGTAATACCCGACACTATGTTCAACCAGGCCTTTTTCATGACCGGCACCCGGTGTACAGAAATGGCTCTGGAACAGATAGACACCGCGAAAATGGTAAAAGGCTTCCTGCTCAATCCGTTTTTTACCTTTCAGAACTGTCTGCACCGCTGTTTTGAGATTATCGTAGCTGATGCGCTGGGGCACACCGCCGAAGAATTCAAAGGCTTTGACATGGCCCAGCCAGAATGATTCTTGTTTCTGACTGGGAAAGGCCATGATGAAGGTGCGTCGGGAGTAGGACAGTTTCATCAAGAACAGCTGCGCTGTGACTTGCTTGCCATTCATGATGACGGTGCCTTCACCCCAATCCACCTGAGCATCTGTGCCTGGGTCGAACTCCAACGGCAAGAACACCTGGGTTTTCTGCCGGACAGCTGCTTTTTGTTCTTTGCGCACCTGGGCGACAAAGTGCCGGACTGTCGAGGCCGCTCCGGTGTAGCCGTCCTTTTGTATTTCCAACAGGATGGTCGGGGAGGTCCAGCGCTGTTTGCGGGGTAAGGTTTTGTTTTGCGCCAGCAGTTGTCGTATTCGTTTTTGGTAAGGTCCTAATTTGTGCGCTTTTTGCTTCTGTCTCTTGGTATAGCGTGGTGGTTCTTCTGATTCCACCATCTTTTTTACGGTGCGCCAGGCGCGGCCGGTTTCGCGGGCGATTTCATTGATGTTTTTGCCTTCAATGTAGAAAGCCCGTCTGATTTGTTCCCATTCTCTCACTGTCAGCATCTCCTTGCCTCCATTATCATGATGCTCTTCATGATAATGGAGCCTGAGTTCTGACATTTTCGACGGCCGTTTCTTGAACTACCTATGCACTTTTAGATTATCGTAAACATAGATACTACTCCATCATACTCAAAGTAGATGACGATGAATTGCCCCGGCTCACCTTCAATGAAGGCATCGTCTTCAAACAGATCTTCAAGCAACTGGCTTTTGTATAGATCTACGATCAACTCTGGGAAGCCAGGCGGTGAGTAGGTTTCCAGGAATTCGCTATCGGTTGGAATATATTGCTGAGAGAGGGCGCGGGCATCGTTCAAGGAAAAATCCTGGTCATATAGCCGCTCAAAGTGACCAATGCGTCCATCTCTATAGACAATCAGGAAGTCGTTGTCGTCATAGCCGTAGAGAGGATTACTGTCTAAAGAAAGCGTGTGTTCTTGCTCCCACGATTCACGTAGCTGGCCCAAGCCGTTGACAGATTCGGGCTCCGCTGACGGGGGGCTTGTGGGTGGAACGGCCGTTTCTGTTGGTTCACTTGTGGGAACGGCAGTGTCAGTGGCGAGAATGGCCATCGGCGGTGTGGTGTTGGTGGGTGCAGCTGTGGCAGCAACGACCGTTGGTGGAATGTCTGTGGGGACTACCGGTTCAGGTGTGGTACTTGGGTATTTTTGCATATCCCCCAAAATAGTATATTAGGGAGCTATTCTCTGGGGGGCGACGCGCCTGGACGAGTCAGCAACTCCTGCACAATCGCAACAATGTCAATGGGTTGAAATGATTTGGTAAATTCAAAACGGCCGTAGAAATTGATATGCTGCCAGGCAATCGATGATACCTGTCATTCGCTTCCGCGAGTCCTATAAGCCAACAGCTATAACCACGGCAATTCCCAGAAACAATAGCTGTGCGGCAGCAACAATGCGGGCTGTTTCTCTTCGCTTGAGCAGCCATTCATCCCAATTTTCGCGCCTACGCGCCAGGCCAAGAATAATAGCCCATACAGCCATTCCCCGCGTCGTGCTGTATACACCGTAGATAGCGGCCCCGGCCCATGGACTGGCGATTAAAAAGGCACCTATTGGCACGACGTACCAAAGCCAGAAGCCAATGCGGCTGGTGACACCACAGCCCAGCGCCAGCCCATTTTGAATGGCCCATTTTGTGGGTCCTTTATGCACCCAGCTTTGCGGTGTTTCGCGATTACATTGGATGAGATGCACACGCCGCCCTCTTAGCTCCAGCACAGCCATAATCACAGCTACCAGACTCAGGAACGAAGCAGCCGCAATACGTACTAGCAGCGGTACAAAACTACCAACTAGACCCAGTATTCCACCACTAAAAAGGCCGGCAAAAGCAGCCGAAAGAAAATACAGTGTCGCCTTGTGAACCCAATTGGACCGCGCCTGATTCCGCGCCCCGGCGGAATTCGCAATCCCGTAGATTGCGTTGGGGCCTCAGGGCAGCGTCTGTTGGGCGATACTGACCGTAATGGCCGATAGGAAGAGTAAGACAAAGATTCCAGCCATTCCGCCAAAGCCGCGTATGACGGCTCCAACGAGTATTCCCACCGTAATAGTAACCATAACCGGAGTCCAGGACCCTGACGATGTAATCGAAATATTCACCTGATTACCCCCTTACACGAACCTTCTCCAGAGCAAGCCAGCCAAAACAAGCAGGCCGCCGGATACAGCGATGAGCAATAACCCAGACCCCCTATTCTCCCCTTCAGCAAGCCACAACTGGATTGTTGTCTTCTCATCCGTTGGAGAAACGTCATTTTCGGCCAGGACACCTCGTATCGTCGCCTCGCCTACTTCCGTAGCCCGATACCAATTTCCCTCGTAGGGCACAATTACGTTCAAGTTATAGTGCTCGTAGAAGATATAACCAGGTCCACCTGACGGATCAGGATGGTAACGCACCTGGTCAATCGGCCGAAACCCTTGTTCCCGCTGAAACTGTATCTCTTCGGCAGAGTCGAGAAGGACGCTGGGGCGCTCGACCGGTTCTACATACCCATCCGGTCGGTAATAGCGGATTACAGTGAAACCAGGACCAAGATCTTCGGGTGGGTTAACAGGGTGTTCAGTGTCTTCAAGACGCTCTGGAGAGAGTTTTTGCAGTGTTACTAGATCGGTTACCTCAATGGTTCTGGTCATTCCGGGACCGCTGATGGTGATCCTTGCCGTTGTGATTTTGGCCCGGGCATTGCCCGCCGTTAGCCAGACCAGGGCCAACAGCCCCGCAACCAGAGCAATCACGGTCTTTCTCATCGCGCTTCTACTCTCCTTCCTCAGGCACAAATATCGCCTCGGAGCAAACAATGGCTGCATCCTTCGGGAAGGTCGCGCTCATCGCGGGTAACAATGACTTCCCGGTCTTCTGGGTACGATACCATCGATCCAGCACAGGCGGTCATAAAACCGCTGCCGCAATTCTCACCGCATATTTGATGATCATTCGTGGCTTCTTTTACTTTTTTACTCAGATACAGGGCGAGCGCAGGCAACAACCACATTCTCAGGGTTGCCAGGCGGTTTGGGGCACACCTGGGCCAATTGGGATTCTGGATAATCTGGAGGCCTCGTTCCCATACCCCAAACCATAACCTGCTGAGTCTGGCAAAAAATGGAACCTCCTCCCTCAACGTACCTCTCACGACCAACAGGCTGAAGGTCGTCCGCCTCTCGTCTAAGGCGGAAAGCAAAATCCGCACCCCCATGCCAGCTTGGACCAGCAATATCAACTACAACCAATTGCAGGCGCTCATTGTATTGATGCCTCTCAGCAAGGTAGTCTAGCAAGCTTGCTTCAGTATAAGCTGTAAAATTCTCCCCCTCTTTAATGGTGTCCGAGAACCAACTTTCTCTACCAAAAGCAAATAGCTCCGCCAGCTTTTCCTGGTTGCCATCATTATAAGCATCGAGAAAGCTCATGATGAGTTGGGCCACCTCAGCAGGGCTGCATCCTTCTGGCAGTGCAGCGTTGTTTCGGGTGACAACTATCTCCTGAACCTCAGCCTGGTCTATAGTTGGCCCAGAACAGGCAACCAGCAAAAGCAAAAGAATTTTTGCGAGTATTTCAAGGTATATAAACCTCTTTACATTCAATATCATCTTGTTCCCGTTTACATGCTAGCAAAAGGATCCGAGGAATTTAACACAAACACAATTCTTCCAGCTACAACCCGTGTCTGGAGGAGGGTTGGGGATACATTCTTGCCAATCACAACATTGATATAATCCTTCACTGCCTACACACGTATACCAACACTGACCTCCACCAGGACAGCCCAACGAGCCAGGATATTGGCAGTTTCCGCCACAACATTGCGTACCATTGCAGCAATGACACTGGCCGAATGCATAACATGGATGTGGTGGACTACCGTGATAGGCTCGGGCTAACTGGGGCGCAACCAGGCGTGTAGCCAGGCCAAAAAGTACGATTCCTAGTGTCCGTAAAAAGCGATTACGCCCAAAGGGCACATTGGCCAGCGCCTGGTCGTCCATGTCTACTAGGCGGCGAATACTGTCATTCATCTTTTACTCCTTCTCGTAACGGCGGTCGGGTTTTCTGCCCGTTGGCGAGCGCCAATAAATCATCTAACGAATGGAGATACGCTTTACTTCTCACCTTGCCGGCCGCCACAGCCACGGCAAACGGTGTGCTCTGAATCTGGAACGCGGCCGCTACCTGGCTGGCAGCCGGATCGCGCAGAACCTGAAAGCCCGACGGCAGCAGTGAAGCCAGGCCGTCCGCCAGCTCTTTTCGCCCCGCCAGCAAGGTAATGACCGGAGCGTCAAAAGAATGCCCATCCAACTTTGTCGCCAGCTCGCGACATGGGTTGCAATTCGACGACAGCAAAATAAAATTGACAACGCTCGTCTCAATGCCCGGCAATATCTTTCTGACTTCAGAAGGAATGTCGCTGCCGACTTCTGGCCCGTCGGTATCGACGTTAAAACTTTCCCCGGCCTGGGAAAGGCGCACCGTTAAAATCCCTATCTGGCGGACCGTCAGGACGAGCGCCACCGTTAAAACGCCCAGCCAGATAGCAATCAGGATTAGGGCAGCGGTTGCTAATCCACTCATTTACCTGCCTCCGTGATAACATCTCTATTCCCTGTGAATGAATCGCTGCTCCAAGCAATCAATCGGGGAATAGAAGCGGCCAGTACAATCACGCCCAACAGGGATAGGGCAATGGTGGCCTGAAAGACGCCGGTTTGAAACCCCTGGTTTAAGGCACCCGGTGCGGGAACTGAGGCTGCCGCGCCGGCCAACAATGCCAGTGTGCCGGTGCGGGCGAGCGTCCAGCCGGAGAGGCTGGAATCTGTGTCTCCAAAACAAAAACAGGCAAACGCGTCTCCCGCCCACAAACTACGGCCGATAAGCAAGGTAAAGAGGCCAAGCAACAGGAACGTTACCGAAAATGCCAGCCGTGGCAGTACGTTGAAGGCCAGGGCCAGCGCCAATAGAAACTCAAACCCGCCTAACAACCGGCCCAAAAGGGGGTAAACGTGAGGAACAACGGCGAAATCGACCATCGCCATCGCTGCCAGGACCGGGTTACGCAGCTTGACGAAGCCACTCCAGGCAAATACAAAGACCAGAAACCAGCGCACTATCCCATGTCCCGATGCTCCAGTCAGGAGGCGATAAAGATCGTGTACCAGCGAGATTAACGCTTCAAAGCCGTTCATGGCCCTTCAGTTGATACCCTCGTTCCCACTTTGGCGGCGAGGTAGGTATTAATAGTTGGGTCGTTCCAAACGAGGGCGGCGATCTCATCGCCGGCGGCTAGCTCATCCAGCGATATGGCTTCATAGCCGGCGGCCGCGGCCTTCTCGCTTTCCGGCGTCAACAGAATTGTGCCGGCTGTGGTTTCCAGCCGTTCCTGGTCTCGCTCGATGATCTCACCTTCAATAGAGTAGTAAAGGCTCATCAAAGCTGTGGCCACAAACAGCCCATCTTCCCATTCGCCTTCGGCCACGACTTTGTCTCCAGGCACGAAAGCGTCGACATCGTTGACGACGCCTTGTAGGCCACGGCTAAATGTGGCTGTATCAGGTGCCTTAACAAGCGTGGTTTTAGCCGGTGACTGGGCGGGGTCAGTTGAGACGTGGAGGAGGTCCGGCGGTTCAATCCGTTCCAGCGTGCCGACAACAAGCGGCGCTTCTTCGCCAGCCGACTCGGCCGCCAGACTTTTGGCAAAGATAGCGGCCCCCCCGCCAATAATGGTGGCGCCGGCGGCTTTGAGCATCTGGCGGCGCGTTAACTTCTGGCCGCTCATCGGTCGCCGCGCGTTTCCTTGGGGTTGGCTCATCTGAATCATCCTCCTGGTCATCAAACCTTCTCTGAACTGGCAGAGACAAGG
Organism: Anaerolineaceae bacterium; assembly: GCA_002699125.1. Taxonomy (GTDB): domain Bacteria; phylum Chloroflexota; class Anaerolineae; order Promineifilales; family Promineifilaceae; genus Leptofilum. The sequence continues at coordinate 158,941 of PABI01000136.1, read as the reverse complement.
TTAAACGAACCCTGCATCTCACGAGGTTGAATTTTCTACTTCAGTGTGGTTGAGTGTAGCTGTTATTGTTTGGGGTATTGAAGAAAAGTCAAGAGTTTATAAGATTTTTCTGACAATAATCTTTTATATTGGAAACTAATGCCCCTCCCCATAGTACTTTGGTACTAGGGTGTTTGCATATTCCCCAATATAGAGTAGCAAGCTAATCTATTAGGGACGACGTGCCTGGACGAGTCACCAACTCCTGCACAATCGCATCCATGTCAATGGGCTGAAATGATTTGGTAAATTCAAAACGGCCGTAGAAATTGATATGCTGCCAGGCAATCGGTGACACCTTTTCAATGGACACCTTGCTCGACGATCTACCATTATCTGTCTGGTAGCGCAGTACATTAGACAAAATCGTGGCATTGTAAAAGATAATGCAGTTTGCAATCAGGCGGCCACACTCATTCCAAATCTGTTGTTCCCCTTCTGTTTTGAAACGCAGCCTCCCAAAATTGGCATGAGACACAGTACGATGAAATTTATGGTAGCTTTCTCCCCGATTCACAGCCTGCTGCACATAACGGCGCAAGGAAAGCAGATCAACGTAGTTGAGAAAATAAAGGCTACGAATGATATTGTCATATTCCCACAGGGCACGCTTGGTCTTGTTTTTGCGGGCATAGGCACTGAGCTTACCAATGATGATAGATTGGGTTGTTGTCTTTAAGGCCAGAGACACCATGATCCGCTGCATGTTTTCCCATTCTTCAATAACCAGTTTTTTCCTGATTTTGCGAATGGGTCGCAGCAACCAGTCTGAATCATACTGACTGGGATGCTTAAACCCATACAATCCCTGGCTCACCTTGTCGTAAATGTCCCGATAACGGGGGGCAAACTGGTAGCCAAAGAAGTGCAAAATACCGAAATTGACCTCATTGGCGCCATGCGTATCGGTGGAGTGGATGGTCGGCTGGATGTCAGTCAGGTTATTGTAGAGCAGGTCGAAAACAAAATGGCTCTCGTGCTCATTGGGGCCAATAATTTCGGTGTTAATCGGCACATGATTGGCCGTTAAGGTGTAGGCGACAACTCCTTTCATCATGCCAAAATATTTGGAAGAATAGCGGGCATTGATCGTGTGGAATTGTGTTTCAAATTTCTGTCCATCACTGCTGGAGTGAATCGTATCCCCAATGTGATACTGCTGGAATATGGGCAGTTGAGCAATGGCATTGACCACCGAATCATTTGCTTTTTGCAATGTTTCCAGGCGAATGAAATTGTTGGATGTCGATGCAAGTGTTTGGTAGGGCACATCTGAAATCTGCCCCATACGTCCTAATCCCATATTCGTTCCCCAAGCAATGATACAGGCAATCAAGGTTTGTTCATCTGCTTTGCGTCCGGCATACCGATGGAGGACATGGGTAAACTCATTCAGAAATTGACAGCGTTGATGCACAAATTTACAGACAGCCTGAATATCCACCTGTGATAAAGCATCAAAAAATGGATCATTGATCGTATCTCCCATGCGCGAATAGGGAAGATGCCAACGGCCGCTTTTTTTGACGACGATATGCTCATTTTCTCCAGAAGCAATGCGTTGATTTACTTCTTTCAGTCGTGTTTCCAACAAGTTTTCGAGTTCTGCTAAATGTTCTTCGACTGGTTGTGTCAGAATAGGCAGGCCAATTTGAGCAATGAGTGCTTCTTTTTCCTGCCATTGTTCATCACTCAACAGGTCATCGTCAAAGCTGCGAAAATGGACACTATCCCCACAAAAGACATCCCCTGATTCCAAATGATTACGAAGCAATCGGTAAATGAGAAACTCATAGCGATCTACCAGGAGTTGTTTTTTACCATTGGTATCTGTGCTGTACAGATAGGATTTGCTCTTGACTAGAATAAAACGCCGGGGAAACTGCTCCAGTTTGAATTGGGTTAAAGGCTTCTGCTTTTGGACAGCCGTTTTCAGAAAACGAACGGCCGTCATCAATGATTGATTCGCCGATGTCGCCTGAAAATCTATATTTCGCAGGAGGGGCCGCAGCCGTGTCTTGACACGTTGGGCAATCTGGTCAATGTGTTCCCATTGAAAAAGCTGCTCATCCAGTTGGATAGTTTGTTCGATAATGTGATCAGCTACCTGAGTAAGCTCTGCTTCTGGCAAGATAGCGAAGGCTTTTGTTTTCACTTCCCCAAATGGGGTGGCTGCATCAATTGTATCGTCAGCAAACAGTTTGAGAACCTGCCCTGCCTTGTGCAGATTCCGATTATGTTCCAGGCGATACAGGTACACACGTTCTTTGGCTGCGCTTTTCGCCTCATCCAGAAGCTGTCGCACCCGAAAAATGAAACAGTTGATCAGATTGTCGTGCAGCTTTTGATACCGATGGTAAACAAAGCAAAGCAGGTAGATGTGTGCCAGGCTTTCATCCAGCTGACCCATCTGGAAAACGGAATAATAGTTGATCAGGGAAGCATAATACTTGATGCTCTCATTGGAAATGTCCAGATGAGGCAATATATTCTGAGCCGCGTCATATAAAGGCTTAATCTGTTCACCACGCTTAACCTCTCTGGCAATTTCTTTGTTGCTGAAATCCTTTGGTTCACGTTTCAAACGAGTGATTTCATACAAACCACGAGGATTAGCTAACAAGCTGTTGAGCGCGGCGACCTGTTCATCAATGAGATGAAATTTGGCAATGGCAATGAGCCGTTCCCTTTCCCGTTGCAGGACATCCCCAATCATATCTTGCAGGACAGTGTAGGCCGGCGCAACGAGACGCTGCCTTGTCAGATAAGCCATGAGTTCACGGAAAATATAGACAGGGCGACTGCTGATTTGAGCCAACTGCTGTGCTTTTAGCCGAAGCTGCTGCCGCTCAGTTTCATCACACAGACGATATTGCCATATGTCCATGATTAGATTTTGCTGTTTAAGGCGAGTGATTTTGGCAATGTTCAAATCAGTCAACTCAAAATCAGGAAAGTAAGAACGTTGGACGTAGTAAGCATCCGCTACCACCTGTTTCAGCGAGAAGGTGAAAAATTGACGGCGGGCTTTGAAATAACCGAGTTGAAGAATGTAATGGATAGGTGATTTTGCACCACGAAATTGTGACAGCGCAGCTCTTTCCGAGGGCGAAAGTGTGAAATAGGCAGCCCGTTCATCATCATCAAAAATCGGTAAACCATAGACTGCTTCTATTTCTTCTGTCTCCAGAATTTTCAGACGTTTTGTTTCTGTTGGCTCGGCTTGCTCATTAACCATTTGGGCAACTTCACCAAGGAGAAGGGACAGGCTACCAATACCTATCTGAACCATCCATGGCCCGGACATCTGCCTCGATAAAGCAGTTGCGATCCTCTGCTGTCCGGGAGGCTTCTACCAGAATGTCAGAGACAATATCGTCTAGCTCCTTGTCTGTGTCGTAAGAGATGGTCAAGATGTAATCCCATCCATCTTTGTGAGGCTTTTTCATCGCGTATTCAGACAGGACATAGCGTTCAATTTCGTCACGCGCTCGCTTTTTGCCCCGCACATATTTGTTGTTCCTTTCAATCCGCAGCCACAGTTCCACTTGGATGATCTTCTTCTTTTGGCGTGGGGTGCTGATTTCAACACCTCGATGGCGTAAATAATTGTAGAAGGTGCTTTTGGAGATGGAGAGTTGTTGACAGATTTGCTTGATAGTCAACTCCCTTTCCAGATATAACTTCTCAGCCACAATGGATTTGTGCTGCGCCGCTTTGGACAGGCCTTTGGGGCGGCCACCCACCCGGCCGCGAGCGCGAGCCGCCGCCAGACCTGCTTTTGTCCGTTCACGAATGAGATCCCTTTCAAACTCTGCCAGCGCTGCGAAAACATGAAACGTGAATCTGCCTTGGGGCGTGGTGGTATCAATATGATCATGTAGGCTCTGAAACTCGGCTCCCTTGCCTTGAATACGATTTACCAGAGTAACCAACTCTTTCAGGGAGCGGCCTAATCGATCCAGTTTCCAGACCACCACCACATCATCTTCTTGAAGTTGGGTCAACATGGTCTGTAATTCAGGTCGCTCTTTTTTCGTGCTGGTGACTTTTTCCTGATAAACGGTGGTGCAGCCGACCGTTTGGAGTGCGTCAAGTTGCAGGGCTAAATCCTGGTCTTGTGTGCTGACACGAGCATAACCGACTTTCATGATAATAAGCGTCCATTAAAAAGGTGAAAAAGATAGTTTATTGCACCTTGAATAATCACACAAGTTTTTTGGACACTCTTGCCAGAGAGAGACACAGGCTTATGAACCTGTGCAGAATAACCAACGTTTTTCTGTACCCTCCATCAGAGGGTTCCGTTCAACTAATGTGCAGGAATTGGTGACGTACTCCACCCCATCAACTCCGACCAACTGGCTTGCTAATATACTTTGTTGGGGGATATGCAAAAATACCCTACTTGGTTCTATTTCCATATCAGCGACTTGTACCGTTGCAGTTTCTTCTGCGATGTCATCACTTTCTGGAAAGAAAAGGACAGATATTACCGCGCCCAGGCAACAAAGTGCGAGAAGCCCTGCTGCGATCAATAGAATTCGGCGTCGTCTCATGGTGTCCTCCGCTTACTATTGGGTTGAGAGATGGTTACAAAGTTATACCCCTATTCTTTCAGGCGGTCTAAACGCAAAACGGCCGTAACCCGTTTACTCGTTGCAATCTATCTACCACTCCCCAATTGGCCTGAACTTTGGAATAATTGGTGTTCTAAAGGGCTTTCTGTAAGGTTTACCAACTGCCAGAACAATTTCATTATTCCCAGAATAAAACCTAAAATTTCTTAAAACGCCCCTCAGGTGCCAAAACGCTGTCTAATGACGGCCTTTTGGCGCGTAACCGCGCCGATGGGGTGAGTTGCGACCCCCTCAGGAGGACAATCATGCCCCAATTCAAGCGCGGCGATATGTGGACTACTTTTGCGGCCGCCGATCTTTTTCTGATTACCACCAACAGTGCCATTCGTAAGGATGGGGTGTTGATCATGGGCCGCGGCATTGCCCGACAGGCGCGAGAACGTTTTCCAGGATTGGCTGAAGCGCTTGGCCAACACATCCTGAATACCTGTGGCGAACTAGGCGAGTATAGCCTACTCATCAGTCCACGCTGGCCGACCGCGAAGTTAGGTGCATTTCAGGTGAAGCGTCATTACAATCAAACAGCCTGTCTGGAACTCATCCGCCGCAGTACGGCCGCGTTGCGTGCCTGGTGTATTGAATATCCTGATGCCAGCGTTCATTTGAACTTTCCTGGTGTTGGGTACGGCCGTCTCCGCCGTGAGGATGTCTTGCCCATCATTGCCCTGTTACCGGATCAAGTCACTATCTGGGAATATCTGCCAGCAGGCAAGGAGAACATCCCATGACTAACCCAGACTGGAATTGGCAGGTGAAAATTGGCCGCGGCCGTAGCGATACAGGCGCCCACCATCGCGCCATCGAGGTTGCCCGGCAGTTGTTGGCGATCGGCCGCTGGTCCGATCATCTGAACACACTCATCGTCATCCATGACGCTAGCGATCTGCATCGCCAGCTGCAACTATCCGGGGTGGTGCTTATAACGCAGACCACAATGTAACTGTGTACCCGGCCGTTTATGAATTGGAAGCTGGCCGGGACTACGAAATCATCGCTATGAGCGAGTCGTTCCGGCAGCTACACGACCTGTAAACTATCCCCCACCCCATTCACGGGAGCACACCATGGAAAAACTGAAAAACCACATCGCCGCCCTACCTACCATTATGGTGGGTGGCGAGACTTACCTTTCCTACCAGGCGGTCACCGATACGGTGGCCGCTTTTCTTTTCCCCACCTACCCCACCAACCAGATTGACGAAGCCGGGTATCAACGTGTTCTGGAAACGGCTGCGGCTCTTTGTCACGAATTGGGCTACCAAGAAGTGGTGAAACTGACACCGCCGGCCGTTGCTCTTTCTGATATGGGTTTATATTGGTCGGCCGCATCTTCTCCCACTCCGGAACCAGAACCCCATATTATCCACGTCGGCCCCGGTCGAGTCGAGATGCTTGAGGATGGCCTGCTTCTTGATGCCGGGCATCCGGCAGGTGCCTCCCTGAGCCAACTCGGGCTGGATGAAGTCATCCGCCAGCATTTCAAAATCCCGGTGACGGCTTCCGATGGTGTGGTTGACTTGATGCACCGGGCTGTGGCCTCAGACTGGCCCAACGACTACAAAGGAATTTGGCATGATTGTTTGGGCATGTGTGTCGCCGGTGGCAAGGATATCAGCCCGACGGAACGGCTGTTCACCGTCATCATTCGCGGCTTGGGGCGCCGCCGCTACTGGCAGTTCAAAGCACAGTTACAGCAAGATAACACCGGTGCCCCTTTCCTTTATATATGTCTTGCCGATGAGCGCGAACAGAACGCTTTGTTTGACCTGGGCCACGTGGTAATGACCCCCGGCGCAGCTGCCTTGGGGGTTGACTTCTCGCCTTACATTGCCCGCCATGCTGCCGGGGACGACGGTGATTTGGACAGCTTTGATAAACAGCAGAACCGCCGTGCCATCAAAGAAGGGCTGCGTATTCTCTCTGCCTATGACGTGCCCCCCGGCGACGGCGAGACCGAACGTATCTGGATTATCACGGAAGCGGACCGCAGCACGACTACGGTGCTTACTCCAGGGGAATATTAGAGACAAGGGGCGTTTGACAAGCGGCAGCGCCATCGCTAACGCTAGCGACCGTGCTGTGGTTATCATTTTTTCCATCTGGTCATCCCCTCTTAAATGTATCAATCTTCTTGCCACGACCGTACTTCGACTTCGCCCCACACACAAGCTTGTCAACCAAATTTGCCCAAATTGAACAACTTGACTGGCACATTTGAACAAGTTGATTTCTCCAACTTGACCAAATGAATAAACCTGACCTGAAAAGGAGTGTATTCTATGCCAACAGTAGCAATTAAACTTCTCAAAGCGCACCCAGCGCAAATGCGTACGACCTATGACCTGGAATCTCTGGCCACGTTGACGCTACAATTATTCGAGCGCGGCTTGGACGACTGGCAGCCCATTGTGGCCGCGCCGCATGGCGATGCTTACTATTTGGTGTCGGGCCACCGGCGGCACATGGCCCAACTGCTGGCCTTTGCCCTGCGCGATTGGGCGAAGGAGCATTCAGAAACCGAGATTGCCATCGAGGTCGTGCGCACTATGCTCAACACCCTGGTGGAATCGCTGGGGTCATTGGAGGGGGTGATCGCTTCCCTGCTCACCAAATATGGTGATGAAGAAATCTCGTTTGTCACCTTTGAGGGCAGCCAGAAGGCCCAAATTCTAGCCTTGCAGGCAGCCAATTATGGCAGTGAGAAACCGGACGCGCTCGGTGTGGCGCACAGTTTTCGCCAGGCTGTCGAAGCCGGGGCAACCCCAGAAGAAATCGCCCGCAATGTCGGCCAACATCTAAATTACGTGCTAAATCACCTGGCGCTGACGGAAATCCCACCCGAACTGGCGCAGCGTATCGCCACCGGCGAATTGCCCATGAGCGTGGCCACGGCTGTGGCCGACCTGCCCGAACCCAAACGCACCGGCCTGGCTATCTTCATCCTGGCGAATCTTTCGACAGGCTCAAGACAGGCTGCCGGCAAGCTGACGGCCAAAGCCATCAAGGATTGCGCGGCGACGCTCAAGAAGTGGCCGGGTTTGCAAATGCCACTCATGGTCAAGCACCAATCACAGCGCAACATCGCCCGGGCTCTGGTGCGATTGTGGGGCCAGGTGGTCGAAGCCTACCCCGAAGATGCCTACGCTGCGGCCGCGATGCTCGCTTATCGTGACCTGCACGAAGAGCCCTGGAGCAACCAAGAAAAACTGACGCTCTGGTTTCAGGCGTTGGGTGGCGACACGTATTATACGAATGGTCATATCAACTGGACGGCCGTGGTCGAATACCTGGTCACCGAAGTCGCCTGTGAGACCTGCCCCATCGCCCAACTACCCAACCAGCAGCTGCGCTCAGACCTGTCGCAAGGGCAAGGCGGGCCATTGGGGATGCCCTGCCGTGTGGGTGAAACGGCTCCCTCGACAGGCTCGGGACAGGCTAAACGCTGCATCCACGGCCTGGCGCCCAATGACAGCTTTGACGTGCGCGTTCCCTGGGAATGGAGCCAGCATCCAGGTGTCGTGGGCGAAGGCGGTGATTACCGGATTAAGAGCTACGAGGTTTTGCTGGCGGCCTGGCAAGCGCAGACAGCCAAAGAACAGGCGGAAGATGAAGCGGCCGTGGCCACTGATGATGAAGAATCAGAGACTGCCACGTTGCCGCATGAGCAAACGACTGCACAAGTCAATAATCAGCAACCGGATAAAGCCACTGCTCCAGCTCCACCAGCAAAAGACTCACCCATCGTCAAACAACGCGCCCAGATTGCGGATTTCATGAAGCAGCATGAGCAGATGGCCGCCGGCCATCCCTTTGCCACTCCTTGTGGCCGCTGCCGGCACCGATTGGACAGCAGCCCGACCAAAGGTGAATCCGTACCTCACTGCGCCTGGGCCGGCCGGTTACGCAGTGTTACTTTCAAGACACTTGGGTCGGATGCCAAAAACGCGGGAGCAAGCACTAGCTTGCCTATTCCCGTTTGCCGCCAGTTTGCGCCTAATCACCCCTGGCACGAACTGATTCCCGCTCATCCGGAGCCGCCGGGCATTCCCCGCGACTGGCTGAAGGAGCAAATCTTGCATCTGGTCACAGAGGCCAACCGACATGGCAGCAGCCGAAACGCATTTGAGTTCCTTACCGGCCGGCCGATGGGCGCCAATGAAAACTACAGCGCCTGGTTTAGCCAGCAGCTGGAGGCCCAAGGCGGCGATCTGAGCCACGCCCAAATGTTCACCTTGTTCGTCTGGGCGCACACTGAATGGCAGCGCGCTCGCCATGGCTCGTTTAGCCTACCGGTCAATGGGAACGGGGTGCAGTTTGCCACGTACCAGGAGCGCGGGTGGCGCGTGGGCGAGTAAGCAAGCGGCCGGTTGAGTTTCGCAGACTGAAAGGAGAAACCATGAACACAACATTAACTGTAGACGATCCCCTGGCTGAGCAGGAAGTGACCATCGTCATCACTCTGGCAGCCGGGGAACAAGCCCGTGATGAACGCCCAGCCCTGGTGAGCGTCGGCGTCACCGGACAGCCGCCGGTCACCAGAATCGGGCCGTTTGGCCAAGTGGCGGCGCTTATCAACCAGGCCTGGATGGCCTTTGGTGTACAGGCGCAGGTAGCGGCAACACAAGGAAGTGCCGGGCAAGAAACAAGATCGGCTGGCGAGACAACAGATACGGCCGCACCCGGCACACAAGAAACAACGCCACAACCCCACACGCCTGCGCCGGAGTCCCAACCCGATCTATCCTTCCTGTTTTAGGCAAGAACCGCTGTATTTCAACTTCACCCGGAGGCATCCCCCATGACCCAAACCACCCTAACCAAACAGTACCAAACCAGACGATTCGTCTACGACGGGAAGGAGATTCCCAACGTCCCGGACGACATGGCCATCGAAGACGTGAAGAAGCACCTCTCCGTCTATTTACCTGAGCTGGGCAACGCCACCCACACCGAAAAAGCCGAAAACGGCGTCCTGACCATCACCTTTCACAAGCAGGTGACCAGCAAGGGCAGCGAACACGCCCTTTTCATGGAAATTGCCGTCGGACTGCCGGAAATAGACCACACGGCCGTGGCCCTGTACCGGAAAATCGGGCAGGGACCGTTCACGGTGGAGATGCTGGCCGAACACGCCGCCGAGATTCAAGCCGCGGCCGCTTTCATTCAGGCGCAGATCCACGTTCCCCAGGAGATACTAAACGCATGTGCCACGCTGCCACCAGTGAGCGCGCCGGTCGTCCCCATCGGCTTTTGAGACCGCCCCGCTCCGCGCAGCAGCTGTGGCCCGGCACCGGTTATCTAACCTGCATCCAGATTCTGGCCCAGGTTCGATTCATCTACCAGGTTGCTTTTCCCGACCGCCCGCAGTGGCAGGCCGAAACATACCGAGCGACCAACTGCGGCGTACGCCACGCCCTCATCGCCCTCTGCCTGCGGTTTGCCGACCACCTCTTTCCCCTGGCCTTCTCCCTGGAGTGGCTGCAACAAATCGACGTGACCCGCAGCTTTGATGCCGGCGAGCTGGCTGCCATTCCCATCGCCCCCAGAGGTGTGGACGTGTTGGGCGATCCTTACTTTTATGGCCCGGACGCTTTCGAGCCGCCCTATGACTTCTTCGCCTGGGGCCTCATCCAGGAGGCTTACCGGGAGGAAGTTGAGGATGAGGTTTATCTCCCAACCTACCATCTGTCCTTCCCGCTGCCGCGCACTTGGTCCGTGACCCGAACGGCCCACCTCATTCGCCAGGCCCGGTTGCCGGAGCCGCTCAATCATCTGGCCATCGTGGCCGAGTACATCGCGGGCAGCACCAGTAACCCCTGGCTGGATTACGAGATTGACCAGTATTACGAATATCTCTACGACGAAGCGCCTATCGAATGGACGCCGGAAAATGTGCGCCGGCTCAAGCAGCAGTATGACGAAGCCCTTGAGCTGGAGCGCCAGATGAAAGCCATCGAGACCTGGGTAGCCGCCGACCCCGATAACCGTATGCGCGCGATCCTCGCCCTTATCCAAATCCTGTACGCCAATGAGCACCTTAACCAGTTCCCCGAAACACCTCGCCCACCTGCGGCCGGGCAGCCCTTCCATTACCTGGCCGGGTTACCGTCTGGATGACCTGACCCAAGTCGAACCCATTCTGACCGCCATCCACCTGTGGAATGAGCTATTCAACGAGCCATTCCCCAATATACCTATCACTCTGAGCCAGCAAGGGACGGCCGTTGTGATTACCCAGCTGCTGGCCAACATCTGGAAAACCCGATACCCGCTCTGGCAGGATGAAGCGCGTTTTCTTCAAGTGTCCAGCCTGATTCACCGTCTGCAAAACGGTGATGATGGCAACCCCGAAGCGGCCATGACCCCGCTGCAGATAGACTGCCTGCAAGTTTATCTGACGCTGGGCCGGCGTTATGCCGAACTCTTTCCCGATAACACCGCCTGGCAGGCCGACATCACTGCGCTCGACGAAGACAACCTTAGTACGGCCGTTTCCGATTTCCTCACGGCCGTTGACCGGGACTGTTTCCCAGTAGAAGACGAGGTTTGGGTCGAAGACAGCGAATACCTGGCCGGACGGCTGGAATACATTGACCTCATCCCTCAGGGCCACGAGTTGAATTTTGACTTTACCGACGATCTCGACGAGTTCGAGGAGCCACTGCGAACGCTGCTCGCCCTGGTCAGGGAAGAAGAAACCGCAGACCTGCCGGACATTGAGCTGTACGGCCTGAGTGAGATCATCGCCGATCTGCCACTGCCTCCGCCTATCCGCGATAACCTGCCGGCGCTGGTGCAGCTGGTCACTCACAGCACCGGCAACGTCTGGTTGGATTGGTCATACGGCGACCTGGCTCAAGGGGGCATCTCGCTGCCGGAGTGGTGTGCCGACAACGTCGCTTTCCTGAAAGAGGAATGGGCCGCAGCGCAGCCTTTCCTGGCCCAAGAAAAAGCGCTCATCCAATGGGTCAACGCCGACCGTCGCACCCGTCTGGCTGCTGTTCGGGGCGCCCTTTACCTGGCTTACGTTTTCAGCAAAAAAGGAGTCCGTCATGAAGTTGGACCACGTCATCCTCACCATTTATCCCGAAGCGACGCTGCTCGAAAAAGTCCTTACCGATGGGTCGCGCGTCACACACCCCATCTCGCCGGCCGACCTGGCCGGACAGTTGAACCGGATTCCCCTGTCAACCGGTCTGCTGCCCCATAATACCTTGTTCTGGCGGCAGGCGGCCGGTCAGGAGCAGATCGCCATCTACGTGCCGCCGCGGCTGTGGCAGCCCATCGCCTACAACCGGCGCTATCGTTTGCCCATGCCGGGGATGGTCTTCTTGGGGCAGGGGCGGCAGTACACCGTTTTTGCCGTCAAGCAGAAGCCCAAGTCGCCGGAGATGCCCCTATACCACCTGCCGGCGCCGAACGTGGATGGAAACGGCCGTATCTGCCTGGGGCAGGCACCGTTTCCCATCGCTGGCCGGGCCACCATTTACAACGCCCTGAAACTTTTTATGGAGGGCAGCCAGTTCAACCACGACAACAGCCGCCAGCGCTGCGTCAGCTTCTCCGACAGCACCCTGGAGTTATGGGCCAACCTGGACGGGCAAAAGCGGTTTCCCCCTGACGAATTGGTTCCGGTGCGGAAGCGGTTAAAACAGTTGATGACATAGCCTTCGTCCTCGCCTGACAAGGCATTTCCTTGAGCAATTGCTCACCAAAAGTAATGAAACTTTGCAGCGAATTAACGCGAATTCGTGTTCATTCGTGCCCATTCGCTGCCGTTTTCAGGAGAACACATGAATAACCTCGTTACCTATCACCTGCACCGGACGCCCGTCCTGCCGCCCAGCAATGCCCTCTTTTACCAGTACGTTATCGCCCAAAACGGCGTTTTTGTGCGCGCCGAAAATGATTTTGTCAGCGCCTGCCTCCCGGTCACGCGCCTGAAAGATGCCACAGCGTCTATTCGTGGTTTGCAGCCGCTTAATGGCTGGGTGCGGCTGAAAACCCCCCAGATTCCCTTGAACCTTCTGGAGACAGTCATCGCTGACGCTCAGGTTTCTGCAGAAAACGGCCGTCTTGATGAAACCCTCTGCTACGTGGTATGGGCCAACGGCCGTGTCGGCGAGCTCACGTCGAGCCGTTATCGCCTGATTAAACCAAACGACCAGCAGGCTACGCCAAATTCCGTCCTCAGTGAAATGGTGGAGACAGGCGAGACAGTGGTGCTGGATCTGCACTCCCACGGCACGACGCCCCCTTATTTCAGCCCCACCGATGACCGGGATGAAACCCGCCTGCGCTTCTACGGCGTCATCGGCAGTTTACGGACGATACCGCAGTGGCGCTTCCGGCTGGGCATTTACGGCCATTGGGCAGAGATAGACAGAGACACCTTATTTGCCTGTGACATTACATTCCCTGGAGGCGGCTATGACGACAAACCAATCTGACACCATTTCGGTTGACTTCACCCCCACCTACCGCGCCTTGTTGGGCGATACGGAAAAGATGGAACTCTACCTGGTAGGCGCCGGCGGTACCGGCTCTGCCCTGGCCGATTCTCTGGCCCGCATTCTCTACCACGCCCGGCAGAAGGGAAAAGTTGTCAGCCTGACGATTATTGACCCCGACACCGTGCAAGAAGCGAACATCGGCCGACAGCGCTTTTGTCAGGCCGAGATCGGCTATGCCAAAGCCAGTTCGCTCACTTTACGCCTGAATACCGCCTTTGGCCTGGACGCCCGGGCCGTTACGGCCCCTTTTGAACCCGAAATGGTTGTATCCGGTTACAACGCGCCGAAGATGAAGAAGCTGCTCATCGGCTGCGTTGACAATTATCGCGCCCGCCAGGAACTGGCCCGGACGGTCGAAGAAGGCGGCGGCAACGTCTGGTGGCTAGACGTGGGCAACGCCCATCACAGCGGCAATATCTACATGGGGAATGCCGTGAGGCCAGAGCAGATTACGGTTGATGCGGCGCTGCAACTGTGCAGCAGCTTGCCCAGTCCGGCTGTCCAAGACCCGGCGCTGTTGACACCCGACCCGCCCACGCCAGAGCCAACGGATGACCTGTCCTGCGCTGACCTGACTTTGCGGGAGGAACAATCCTTGATGATCAACACCATGATGGCGGCCATCGCCGCCAACTACAGCTATCAGTGGGTGATTCGCGGCGAGCTGACCAGCCTGGCTACAGCCGTGACGCTGGAACCACCGGCGATGACCTCGCGTTGGATTACCGGTGAAGCTTTGCGCAGCGCATTTGGCTTGCCGGAGGAGAAGAAATCATGACAAACAATCCCTACTCAAATGGACACACTTCGACGACGGACGCTGCGTCCGCTCTCAGTGCCAGCCTGGATGAAGCGGATATTCACCACGGATTTGCGCACCAGTTGGAAGAGCCGGTGCAAATCAAGGGGTTTGCCGTTACGTATGACCGCAAGTTTAACCTCGGTAACTTTGAATCACTGAACCCGGCTATCACTATCTGGGTCAAGACCCGCGTCCCCGAAGGCACGGCCTTTGATTTGAGTGACTGCAAAGAGCGTGTGCGCCGGATGGCCCGGGAGAACGTGAGAAGACAGTGGCAGCAATTGCAAGGCAACAAGGAAGTTGTCTTTCTGGGATTTCAGCCACCGGCAAAGGGTGGTGAAGACCCCATTTTTATCCGTACTGTCAGCGTCAGCCTGGTTTATAAGGTGAACCTGGGGAATTATCAATCCATTACGCCCGGCTACACTGACTGGGCAGACCTGCGCCACGTATCTCACAGTCCCGGCGAACTGCACATGGCCCTGGACCGCATGTGGCAAGGTCTCTGGCAGAATACATGGGATGAGATCTCTCGTGCCCAGGGGAATGGTTCAACCGGCGCGTTTTTCGGTCTGCCGGTGATTGAAGTCGAGGATTTGACGACCACTTCGGCAGGCTCAGTGCAGGCTGTTTCACGCCCAAACGGCCGAATGGCAACTGCCAACGGGAGCCGGTAGCGATGTAGGCTCTCAACATGGAGAATGCCTACCGGGTGCTGCTGGGTGATGTGAACAGCTTCCGCATCATGCTGGTGGGGCTGCGGCGGTACTGGTTCATCTCTAGCCTTAGCCCAGGCTGACCTGGCTTACCATGCTCGGCAGAAGGGCATCCAGATTGAACTGACGCTGGTAGATCATGACGCAATCCAGGTGGGTAGCGTCGGAAGACAGCACTTCAGAGTCAGTAGTGCTCTGGCGAGGGATATTCCCAAGTGTGTAGACCTGGCGACCCAACTGAATGCGGCCCATGGCGTAAACTTGGTCGCGTGGCCGGAACGGTATACGGTCGTTCTCGGCGAGCGCTGGTTCTCCGGTGGGGCGGAAAGGCAGTTCCAGATCCATTTGCTGATTGACTGCGTAGACAACCACCAGGCAAGGCAGGAAATGGTGCAAACCTTGGCCACCTACGACGGCCGTTTGTGGCTGTCGTCGTGTGGTAATGAGCGGACGAATGGGCAGGTGTTGGTTGGTGATACCAACCATCCGCATAAGATTCGTTTTGACAAGATAGGGTTGTGTACCGGGCTGCCCTCTCCCTACCTGCAAGAGCCGGGGCTACTAGAGCCGGATGAGGAGAAAGCGGCTGCCTCCTGTGCTGGGCTGGCGCAACAAGAGGCGCGGTCGCTAATGGTAAACCGGCTGGTAGCGGCCTACCGCCTTCAGAGCAGCTCCTGTAGTGCGATTTTGGCGCTCTCGACATTGTCTGCTATTCGATATTTCAACTGAAATTCAGCTAGGCACTCAAGGTACAGCTGCGCCAGTTGAGCAACCGTGTTTTCATCCGAATAGTAATATGACTCTTCGAGTGTCTGCCGTTCCGCTATTGACAGATAGCGATAAGCTCTCTTTGAACCAAAAACCTGCTCGCCCTGGCGAGCGGCTGCGGCAAAGAAAATTAGTTGCCGCATTTCTTCGAGCAGGGATTGAGCTTGAAACCCATCATCCCTTTGGCATGCCTTACGTGCATCGTGTACATAAAAAGGAAACCACTTTAAGTGTTGTGCGATTTCCTTCTCAATATCCTGACCTGGCTTTGACTGGCCTAGCTTGGCGAGTTTGGGCTGGAGTTTTCCATTGCGGTCAAAGACAATCCTATATTTGGAATAGGGCATCTGTTCCGAAACATACCGTAATTGGCTGAAAATGATGTCTATCTCCAGACCGATTGGCGGGAACCGGGACTTGCCGTAGAGCGCAGCTATCATCTTGCAGTGTTCCCAGCCCCTTTCCAGAAAATGAGCAGGTTCCCCCACGGCTGTTATCAATTGATGCCGCAATGCAAAAGTCTGGCTGAAAGCCTCTGCGCTATCCTTCGTTGCAACGCCTAAATCAATATCCGAGTATTCATCCTGAAATCGATTCGCTAGAGACCCTGCGAGAAAAGCGCCTTCAACGCTGGGGAAGGTCGCTAGTTTATTGGCAAGTACATCCAGGGCTTCTTGGTAGTTCATCGTTCTGTTCTCGATTTGTGATGCCTACGTGTCGCCCAATGCCTGCATAACCTGCGCATCCCGATAGGGTGCGTCAGGTTGATGCCATGTTGGGGCACGATGAGCAGCACCAGGAATCTGTCCTCAGTTTAATCGGCTTGAATGAATTGTTAGACGACATGACTGACTTGACTGCTCACTGACCATGCTTGCAGCCAGCATTGATGTTTCGAGGTTACAGCACTAGCAAGGTTTCCAAGTAGCCCACAAACGTCATGGTGCCCAAGCAATTGCATCTCGATGGCAGACCTGTGTGGACAATAGAGCTAGAGGGTAACCAGCTCGGCAATCTTGGCCGCGACATTTGCCATCGGATCTTCTGTTGTGTTCAGGCCGCTTCGCGAGCCGAGCAGAGGGCTGACGTCGCGGAGAGCTTCATAAGTCGTGCCGTGCACTATGGGAACGAGCAGATCACGCGCTAGGAGTGCCGAAAGCTCTTTGTCTGCTATGCCTTCCCCTTTGAGGCGGCGCAGCAGCGATGGAGTCACTAGCACGATCCCGACTCGCGACTTAGCCAGTCCCTTATCGATTTCGCGGAGCAACGTCGAGCCGAGGAGAACGTCTTTCTCGCTGAACCAAACTGAGACACCGCGCGACTCGAGCAGATCGTGCAGCTCCTTAGCGGCTCCATTCCGGTCATCCCACGCGTGGCAAAGAAAAACGTCCCGAACGCTGGGCAGGGACGCTCGCTTCTCAACATTTTCGCGGACCGGCGTGAGCGTCCGCACCTCCGCAGGCGTGTACACTACGGATGAACCTGCTGGCGACCAGCGCGGCTTTCTGCTGCTGCCAGACCCGCCGACGCTGCTCAACCTCCCCCTGCTGCTCCCCGAAGAGGGGTAGGGTGAGGACGAATATGTGGGTGACCGGTAGCCGCGATAGCGGCTACCACATACGGGGCAGGCTGCTGCCCCGCTCGCTGTGCGATGGCCTCTTACTGGTGCTGTGCATCTAGCCATGTTGTAATTCTCCTATTTTTTTAATCACTCTCTCGAGTTGTGCCGCTGACTTTTGAATTGACCGCCCCGAGGATTTCGGGGCAGGATTTGAGGGTGAATCTGTAGACGACACAAGTTAAGTTTCCAAAAACATATTAAGTGTATCAATGACACTATTATATTTTTTCTTTCATCAATTGTCAAGAACCGAGAGATAGCTGATAAATTCTACGAAATTCACAAATGACAGCCGCTTAGTTGCATAAGCCGCAAAATCCGTCATCGGTTTTGTCAGCTTAATGCTCTTGTTGGGGTGGCGTCGGCATAGTTAGCCCCATCTCGAAGTAAATTTACCCGTCCCAACTATTATTCAACAGACTCATTACACACCGGATCTGTATAAATCAATCATTCCACGTGCCGGGAAAACGAGACACCTCGTTCTTCAGCCAGCCTTTTTCCAGCTTCGTGCCAGAGCAGTGTCAAAGAAATATTCGCGCGCCGCTTTCTGATTTCTCGCGGGCGCGGTTTTGGTCCTGGCTTTTCGTATCTTAACGGGATCGCGCGATGGGTGATTGTTGTTGTCCGGCGCGCCATTGCACCTTCTACCCCTCTATCATCCACATGTCTATCGCCTGGCTATATTGGGAGATTGGTCACGCTACTATGAACCACACGTTCCCGCGTTGACGACTACCGGCATTGTAAGCCATTTGCCTGTCTAACTCAATTGGTAGCCGACGACTCAGAAGTGGCAGCATCATCCGCGTCTGAATACGGCCGTTTCCCTTGACACCCAACTGGGGTACCGCAGAAATGACTACCCCCGCTATTGTTCCTCGTATTGCCCTGGTTGACACGGGGAATTGCCCACGATGAAACCGGTCTCTTGGCGCAACCCGAATACTCGATTCTTGCTGCTACCAGTGGTCGCTGTCGGGCCGTCAATGCCCCGGCCGATCTGCCACTTGGCCCTAACGGGCTGAATGGGGCGAGATGTTGAATCTGTACATATGTTCTACCCGGAGGTATACTATGAACCAACAACTTCAACAGAAACGCTCCATCCTTATTGTCGTGCTGGCGCTGTTATTGTTGCTGCTCATTTTGCTAATGGCCAGCGGGCAGCAAGTGACCTTACCGCTGACCGGCATTCAATCGAACCGGCAGGTGATGCCCCCGGACCCGGATGATTGGTGTCGCAAAATGGATTTGGTCAGGCTAGACGCCGAGATTGCCAGAGCAGAACTGTTCCTCAATGAAGGTGTCGGTAAAGGAAGCGTCGATTGGAAATATCTGCGCCGTGCCTTGAAAGTCACCGGCGTTCAGGTCAACGGGCCAGAAGATACATATTGGTTAGAGACCATCCGGGGGCTTTATTCAGGATGCACTCCATGAAGGGAATCAAACTGTTAGGCGCCACCCTCTTACATACACGGTATGGTCATTGGCAACATCCCAAGTCCGGTGAATTCTTGATTCGACCGGTGAGGGATAACTTTCGCCATTATCCTGGTTTGGCCAAAGAGCTGCTGGTTATCCGCCAGCGTGCCCTTAAATACGAACACACAATTCATGACCAGCAGCGAATCCAGTGGCTGTCTCAAGCATACTTTGGCGCTTTAGACATCTACCAGCGAGACATTTCCACGCGCGCCGTGAGCAGAGAAGATATCATTGAAGAGATAGATGACTGGTTTGCTAGCCAGGGTCGTGACCTGGCGATAGCCTTGTTCGCCGCGGCGATAACGGGCGATTAGGTTGCCTGCCGACCCCACAACCAGCGTCTTAAAGAAGTAATCCTCACCCTCAAACCAAGCTAATACCCGCCTCTCAAAATGGGTGGTCTTGATGCCACCTTTATAGCATGAAGCTGCCGGCGCAATGTCGGCGTTTTTTGTTGGGCAAGGAGCGAACGTTATGAAAGCAACCCATGTGATCCAGTTTGGCCGGTTAGAGCAATTTGTCGCCGAGCCGTCATGCCGGGACAGCGTCTTGCGTGTGGTGGCGCTAGATGTGACGGAAAGCGCTTCGGCGCAGATTCCCGGATTACGCACGGCCAGCATCGGTGTGCATGTGCGGACGATAAACGATGTCGAGCATATCCTGGCCTGTTATCTCCCCGTGGCCACCGTGCAGTTGTTTAACGGCCGTCGCGAAGGCGATCCCACCTGGCAGAAGTACGATGAAGCCTGGGAAAAAGCGGAAGCCCTCAAAGAAAGAGTCATTGCCTATCTGCAAGAGGTGGCGACCGAGAAAGGCTTTACGGTTTGTGCTGCCGGTGTGATTGACATGGGGGAGACACGCCCGTTACGCGCTACCTGGCAATCTGATCCTGCCCTGGCCGGGCGGGATTAGCGGCAGTGGCGAATGGAGGCTTTTATGACCAGCGCTCTGGTACAAACAGTTGAAACCTTTCCTGCGCCACATTGGGGATCTGTGACTTATCTAAAAGTGTACACGCCAGACTATAAGCGTTTGAGTTGGCTGCAAGTGTGGCAAGCTTTCACAGACGTGTATCCTAACCGATGGGCAATTGAGTTGTATCCGCCAGCGGAGGAGCTGGTTAATGACACGCATGTCTATCATCTCTGGATGTTGCCGGAGGGGTGGATGCCCCTTGACCGGATGAACCTGGTTACAAAACATCGGGCATGGGACCGATTCCACATGCAGAAGGTTTGATCATACCAGACACCATTTTGTTCTTGAGAGACCGTATCCATGGATAAACAGCCAATTTCCCAGCTTGCAACGAGTAGCAGCAGCGACCAGATACAGTCGTTTGCTGTACTTGAACCTTATGATACCGGTCGCCAATGCGTGTGCGCCGATTGCCAGGGAAGCTTTGTTGGCTGGTACGTGATCGAAGGCAAAGGTCACAAACAGACGAAACGCGCCCACCCCGAAGCGCAGTGCAGCCAGTGCGATTGCCGCCTGGTGAACGATGAACTCCATCCCTGCCCTGACTTTGATGACCCACGCTCCGGCATCCGCTATACGATGGGTACGCCCGAGGCAGCCAGCGTTACCCGGCTGGACTGGTATGCTATCAAACGGTTACAAGTATTATTCCCTGGCATCACCATCGACCAGATGTTTGCCATCGCCCCAGAGATTGTTCTCTATCTGAGCCTGCGCGAAATCTTTCCCGATGCAACACTGGGCTGGCTACAACAGATCCGCGCCAGCCTGATTGCAGCCACCTGTCCGCGCTGCGGGCAACCGCTCCCCTGGGTACCGGCTCTGACATCAGGGGCGAAGATCACTCCTGTGCATCCCCCTGCGCCAAACAGACCAAAGGCTCGCCTGCTTCGCCATCGCGGCCGGTTTTGGTCAGAATCTACCCCGGAATCTCTTTCCCTATTCTGAGAACGCCAGTTTTGCTTCAGCCTATAAAAACAACAAAAGCCCGGCCTGGCCGAGCTTTTGTTTTGAACCTGTTTCCCCTCTGCAAGAAAGGTCTGGTTCGTGTCCCTCAAATTTTCTATACCGCCAGTGCGGACTATGGCGGTGTGTAACTATTATACCACAGGCGAATGTGCCACGGATGGCGGAGTCACCATTTCGATGAAATCCGAGGATGATAACGCAACCTTCCTTCCGGCTAACGCCAAGCGGCTAACGCCGCCGATGGGATGGGGCTTGTCTGGGCAATGCGCCAGACCCCCTCGCCTATCCCATACCAGGAGACGGAGGTAATTCATGCCTGTTATCAAGGTGTATCACAATTCCAACTTTCTCGACTATCGAGGTCAACATACCAGCATTGTGCCCCCTATCCGGCCGGTGGCTACAGTAGAGGTGCCGGAAGAAACGCCAGGCGAACAGGCGTTAGAAATCGCTTACCGGCAAACGCAGCACCTGGATGTTTCCTGGTGGGACAATGCTGGGGTCATGCTGCACGTTCGCAGTACGTCTGTAGGCGACGTATTGGCTGATGAACAAGGTAACTTATTTGTCGTTGAGAGCATGGGTTTCCGGCCGTACCAACCCAGAGCTATTCGTCCCTACCACCGGTTAGCCGAAGCCTACCGGCTGCTGGATGAGGCTCTGGCGCAGGTCAGTACCGGCCAGATCGTCGCCGACCAGGCACGGAATACCATCCTGCACGTCCTGGAAGCGGAAGGCTATCCCAACGGTGAAGTGCCCATTCTCTCCTGGGATAACGCCCAACCCGGCGACCTGGTAGGCAGTCCTGATACCGGACTGTTTCGCGTTATCGCCCGGAATTTGCGTCCCAAATGGCGAGCCAAAAGGCTGCTGGCACACATCCCCAACGCCCAAATCTGGATTGATAGCCCGCGTACCTGGGCGGTGCTGATACCAGTCAACGAGGAGGTAAAAACATGACTGCATCCATCTACAAAGCGGCCCAACTGGTACAGATAACCCCGACCGGAGAGTGGTACGTGGCCATTCCTCATCCAGAGAAACCCGGCATCCTGGCAGTGGACGTTGACAAAAACCTCACCTTTGCTGCCGAATATACGCCAGATACGCTGGCGGCCGTCAAGCCGGTCCTGGCCTTGAATCGTTTCATCAACCTACGCCTGGAATTCATTCCGGGCATGATAGAGGCCTCGGCTTTCAACCTGTTGGCCAACGCGCTGTACCAGGCCATTGCCGATGTCCAGCAACGGGAACCGGAGCCGCGAAACAAGCTCATCCTGCTCACGCTGCTGGAGCTGCAAGCGACGTTGGGCCAGGCATTGCACCAGGCCCTGACCGCCGTGCCGGCGCGAGAAGAGACACCATACATCGAACACGACTTCATTGCTCAGGGGCTGCAAGCGCGGCTGGCAATGACCGGTGAGGAGAGGTAGTCATGACCACACAACTGAGTTTTGGCTACCTGCAACAGCAACAGATGACCGCTATGCCACGCCGTCGGGTATGTGATCTGCCGGCGGAAGAACGGCCGTTGTATCGCCTGCATCAGGTTGGTTCTAGCGCCTTAGCCACAACTGAGCTGCTGGCGCTCGTATTGGGCACGGCCAATGCGCCTGGATTATCGGCCGATTTGCTCGATACCTTCGGGTCGCTGCACCAACTGGCCCGCGCCAGCAAGACGCAACTGATGAAGATACGGGGCATTGGCGAAGCTCAGGCTGGCCGTCTGGTGGCCATATTGGAGTTGAGCCGCCGTTTGCAAGAGCCACCAGCCGGGGAACGGCCGCGGGTCAGCAGTCCGGCTGATGGAGCAAACCTGTTGATGGGTCGCATGTCACACTTGCAGCAAGAAGAACTCTGGGTGATTTTGCTCGATACCCGCAATCGCGTCTTAGGCACGCCAGCCATTTATCGCGGCAGCCTAAACACGAGCGTGGTGCGGATTAGTGAGGTTTTTCGACCGGCTGTGGAAGCGCCGGCGGCGGCCGTGATTGTGGCCCATAATCACCCCAGCGGCGACCCGTCTCCCTCGCCGGAGGATGTCAGCGTCACCAGGCAACTGGTGCAAGCCGGGAAAGTGTTGGATATAGAGCTGCTAGACCACCTCATCATTGCCGCCCACGGATTCACCTCTCTAAAGGAAAAAGGCCTCGGTTTCGACTAAATCCTTTCCTATTCATCCCCTTTTTGGAGCAACAATATGATTAATTCCTGCACCCGCTCTACCGACGGAAAAACATTTACCCTGTCCATCAATGGCGAGCCACACATCTACACCAATGACAAAGAAGGCAAGAGGCAGGCCATTCTTGACGGCCTGAACGCCATCGAGACCGTCGCTGTAGGGCAGGACGTGTACCTGCCCAGCAACGAAGCCTTGCAAGTAGTTGCGGCCGTACTTTACCCTGACGGCATCCAGACCGAAGCAGCTTATCAAACAGTGTGCGATGTAACCGAAAAAGCGTGCGCTCATATCGGATATGGTTCTGAAGTTGAGTTAGGCCCTCCCGCCGTCCCGTTTTCTGCCAGAGGGTCGTACCGCAAGCGGTATCCCCCAGTTGATGAACAGATGGTATTGGCTGAACTGGCACTGGCCGGGACCAGCAGCACCCACCCCCGGCAGGAAGTAGCCTGCACCATTCTCTGGAACAAGGGCGGAATAGATGTCTACGGCCGTCACTGGAGCAAGCTGACAGCGGCGGAACAAAACCAGATTCAAACCCAGGTAGACGCCATTGCCGAACAGGATGGCTGGGAAAAAGATGACAGTGCGGCCGCTGGCAGCTACACCAAACCGCTGCCTGTTGATGAAGCGATCGCCCGCAGCCGCTTAGATGAGCTGCTGCGCCGCGAAAACGGCCGTCCCGTGCTGGTCAGCAGCGTCGTTTACCAGGCGCAACTGGGTGCATACGGTCGTGGCTTTTACAGCAACGAACTTATGCTAAAACTGCAAACCATCATCAGCGAGACGCTGCAAGCCCACGGCTACCGCCCCACCCCACAGGATGGGGAATACCGGCCGCTGCCGGTAACGTTGGCTGCGGCAGCGGAAACGAATCTCCAGGAGAAGCTGGCGGCTCTTTCGCCGGTGATGACGGAATTTGGGCAGGCGCTTTTGCTGCGGGATGTGTTAACAGCCGTAATAGGCCGCGATCAGGCCATCAGCGAGTGGCAGGCGGAGCAGTTGGTGCAAGACGGCCGTATCGGCCAGGCGCTGCGGCAGTTAGGTTACCAGACCGAACTGACCTGGTGCCAACCCTACCACTTCCAGCCGAAGCTGGGGGATGACCGTACTCACCAGGTTATTTTCAAAGAGGTGCGCGTCAAAAACGATCCCACCCGCAAGCTGTCTTTGGCCAACGGGTTAGCCGTTTTCACCCCGGCCATCGCCATTGACGATGTGGACGAGACACTGGTTTACCTGGAGATGATCGGGGCCAAGCAGTCGGTGAAGGCCAACTGGGCAGCCCTGGTGGGCGGCGGCAAGGTGCATTGGATAGGCCGGAAGCGGGTGCAATTAGACGGGATGAAGGAGCACGTAAAAATACAGGCCACGCTGCCCTGTGGCTGGGCCGACCACATCCTCATTCACAAGCAAGCCAGCCTGAAGGAGATGAACCCGGAGCAGCCTTTCTATCTTCTGGACGACGGCACAGGACCGATTCCGCCTCTATTTTACCCGATGTTGAATAAATGCCTGGCGCTGCCATTACTGCCGGAATGGGCGGGATATTTGTGGGAAAACGGCCGTGAACACAACCTTATCACCCTGTTAGATGAAGGCGATGGCCAGGGTTATGCAACCTGGCGGGTGCTGCCGGCAGCGGAGGAATGGCAGAAGCTTGTCCAGTTTGGGCTGCAAAACGATGATATTTGTTTTTAATATTGACAGAATAGATTAAGGATATTACGATTAGGCTAATCGTAATATCCTTAATTGGAAGAGGTCAGGCATGCTAGTCGATCGTCAACGGGAACTGAAAGAACTTAACGGACTGCTTCACGGCCGTTCCTCACGGTTGGTCGCCGTGAGTGGGCGACGGCGGCTGGGGAAAACGACCTTGTTAGTCCATTGGGCCAAGACGAGTAACCACCCTTATCTTTATTGGGTTGGGACCCATTTTCCTTCGGGTGTCTTGTTGGCCCAGTTTTCTAAGAAGGTCTGGCAGCATGGCAATCCTGGCAAGCGTGTTCCGCGCCAGTTTAGCTATGAAAGCTGGTCAGAGGCGTTTGAGATGCTGGCCGAAGCCTGCCAGGGAGAGCAACGACACATCGTTATTATGGATGAGTTTCCCTATGCAGTGCAGTCGGAACCAGGACTGCCTTCCGCGCTGCAAAATGCGTGGGACCACCACCTCAAGTTTAGCAACGTCTGCCTGGTGTTGTGCGGCAGCCATGTAGGTATGATGGAACGATTGTTAGGCGCTGATGCCCCTTTGTATGGCCGTATGGCCGGTCCTTTACGCGTACACCCACTGCCTTTTTCCGCTACCAAAATTTTCTTTCCCAACTACAACATCGAACAACGGGTGGCTGTCTATGCTATTTTAGGTGGCGTTCCCGCCTATCTGGAGCAGTTCTCGGACGACTTGTCTATCCTGGATAACCTGCGGGCCAACTTGTTTCAGGACGTGGGCTTGTTCCGCAACGACCCGGATTATCTCATTGGTGAACAGGTAAGAGACCTGACAAACTATCAATCGGTGCTGGCAGCGATTGCTGAGGGCGCGCGTAAACCGGCCGATATCGGTTTGCAGGCCAAATTACCCCATCGTTCCGGAGCAGACCCCTATCTATCACAGCTGGTTGATATGGATTACGTGCGCCGGGAATTACCTGTGACTGTTCCCCCCGACAAGCGACAAACATCCCGCTCCAGCCGGTATGTTCTGGCCGACAACTACCTGCGTTTCTATTTTCGTTTTGTACGCGCCAATCTCGATTTGATTGCCCAAGAACTGTATGATGAACTGGAAGAACGCATCGCTGAACAGTTACGCGCCTTTGTGGGCATGACCACATTTGAAGAGCTGTGTCAGGAATGGGTATTGATTCAGGCGCGGCGCAGAAATCTTCCCTTTTCAGTGGAACAGGTGGGGGCGCACTGGGACAGCCAGGTACAGGTGGACGTCGCCGCCATCAGTTGGCGTGAAAAAGCGCTGCTGCTGGGCGAAGCCAAGTGGCAGCAAGACCGGGTTAGCCGCCGTGTCATCAAAGAATTGATTATGGAAAAGACACCCAAAATCCGCAATGCTTTGCCCAATGCCGGGCAAGACTGGCGCATCCATTATATCTTTTTCAGTCGAGCCGGTTTCACTGAGGCGGCGCAGGCGCTGGCCGGAGAATACGAGGCGACGTTGGTGGATTTAGAGGGGCTGGATCAGACGTTATCAGAAACTTAATCGCCTGCATAAAATGGTTATCATAAGCAAGTAGATAGGCGCTGGTCGGAGCAGCATAAGCGCATAAAGGCCAATGCCTATTACGGGGAGAACAATGATGAAACAACAACTCATGACCCCGGACCATCCGCGTTGGGAGGAATTCATTCAGCGCTTGGAAGGGCCTGAAGGGTGCGATTTTCAGGGTGAGTATGACGATGAAGGCGAACTCATCCCCGATTCAGTAAAATGGGAATGCGCCGGGGGCGAGGATAAGTCGAAAGCAGTTGCTATCCTGAAAACGATGCCGGGAATCGACATAGCCGCCTCTCTGTCTTTCTTTGAAGAGCAGGGCGGTTTCTGCGACTGCGAAATTGTGTTCAACGTCGAGAAAAATCACCGGTCCAGACGGGAGAGCGGCAACGGTCTTGGCCTGGATGGATAGTCTACTTAAAGGCTTGCTCTTTGGGCAGAGAATGTGGCCAACATCCTGAGTGATGTGCCTGAAGTGGATGGTAACCGTGGCCTTTCGTGCATGATCACCATCCTTCTTGTCAGTCCCGCTGGGTACGCATATTTTACAACAAACAAACGAGCGAGATGAAGAAGGGGTGGCGCTAAGCGCGCCGGATGGGGTAGATTCTCTTCCTGTTATAGAGTAGCCCCCAAACATTGGTCACCTTACCCGATACCAGCCATCCGGCTGGTATTTGTTTTTCCGATATTCTCCTTAAAGTTCAACCTCGATGACATGATGTATGCCGTCGTCGAGTACCTGAAATGCTCAGACCACATCTACGACCCAGTGGATGGCAAGCCAGAAAAGGATGGCCAGTAGCGGCTCGTCTGTCTGGCCGATTGTTCCGAAGGCGTCTGGAAGATGGCTCATCTATTGCGAGCCTTGAGCAATGGTCCGTACTGGTACAGCGTGTGCGCTGCTGAACCGGAAACTGTCTGCAGCCATGACCAGGCTGATTGCGAGGAATGCGGTACCGGTATCTATCACGAGAGAGGTCTGAAGCCGGACCTGTATCATTAATCCAGGAATCGATATGCATTTGTCAGGCAGAGAAACCATAAGCGGCCTGGCAAAGCCGTTTACCCCTCACCTCTTTCCCTTCACATCCCATAAGACCTGAAAAAGGAATACAAAATGCGATTAGCCAATTTAGAGAAGGCCAGCTATTTTCCCCTGCCCCCTTCCGTCACCGACCTGATTCTGACGCATATCGCCGCCCCACAAGGCGGCCGTATTCTGGACCCCTGCGCCGGCAAGGGGACAGCTTTAGTCACCTTTGCCGAAAAGCTAGGTTTGGACCCTTTTGGTGTCGAACTCCATGAGGGCCGGGCAGAGGCCGCTCGCCAATCGACGAACCAACTCGTTGCCTCCCAGGCCATGGCTACAAGCGATGCGACAGCATCGTCCGATACTAACGTATCGGCAACCACCCGCATCTTGCATGATAGTTACCTCAACCTGATCACTTCCCGTGGTGGCTACAATCTGCTTTTTACAAATCCGCCTTACCAGCACGACGACGAGGACGGTAGATTGGAATACCAATGGCTCGTCCACACCCGTCCCTGGCTGCAACCAGGTGGTTTGCTGGTCTGGGTTGTGCCCCAACACATGCTCCGTTTCCGCAAGGCGACCCGTTACATTCTTTCCTGGTATGACCAGGTGCAGATTTACCGCTTCCCAGATGACACTTACGATCAGTTCAAACAGATTGTCCTCTTTGGCGTTCACCGGCCGAAAGCCATCACTCCCGATGGCGAGATGGTAGAGAAGCTGGCGCAGTTGGCTGCGGGAAAAGAACATTTGTTACCATTAACGGCCGTTACTGAACCCACCTATGCGCTGCCTCCGTTGACAGTAAAACGAGGCGCATTCAAGTTCCGCTCCCAATTCGTAGACCCGGTCGATGCCCTGGCCGAAGCCAGGCAGCTAGGTGCCAGCACCAAGACAGCCTGGCAGGAGCATCTCGACCCAGACAGCGCCCATGTGCCGTTACGGCCGTTAACGCCGCTCAAAATTGGTCACATGAACAGTGTCATTGCCGCCGGTCATCTCAACAATCAGGTGCTGGCCCAGGACGATGAGCGGCTGCTGATTAAAGGCCGCAACTACAAAGTGACCCGCGCCGAGGAATATGAAGAACCACTGCCCGACGGCCGTACCCGAGTGACGCATCTGGAGACGGAAAGCGTCGTCACCGACATCACCACGATAGATACTACCGGACAGGTCACCAGCTATAAAGGTATCGAGCTGGAGCAGTTCCTGCAGAAGTGGATTACGCACCTGACCGGCATTGTGGCTCGGGAATACCCCCCAGTGTATCAGTTTGATTTGAATGGATACGGCCGTTTGCTAAACAGCCTGAGCAAGCAGCGTCCTATCCCAGGCATGAATGGCAAGACTGGTCTGTTACCGGCCCAAAAGCATGCGGCTGCGGCTGCATTAACCCGCCTGGAAACCGAACGAGATGTCATCATCGTGGGCGAAATGGGCGTCGGGAAGACGACCGTAGGAGCAGCAGTCGCTGCTGGGCGCAACGCCCGCCGTACCGTTGTCCTCTGCCCACCCCACCTGGTAGACAAATGGCAGCGGGAATTCAAAGCGGTCTGGCCTGGCGTGCGCACGATGCATCTGCAAACCGTCAGTGATGTGGACCAGTTCTTCGCCGGTCAACCTGACAATGCCCCATTGGTCGGTGTCCTCAAGCAGACCACCGCCCGCAGTGCTACCGGCTGGGAACATGCCTATGACTACGGTGGTCCGTCCAGCCACAACTATGGCAGCAGGGGGTACAGCGATATTGAAAGGCCGTGGGGGCAAGAATTGTCTGCCCGAAAACTGATGGACCTCCCGGCTGAAGAACGGCCGTTCACCGAAAAACAGCTCCTGGCCTTGCAGCAGCGCGGCATTCGCTGCCCGATCTGCGGCGAAACCCAGTTCCGCAGCGGACGGCCGTTAACGGTTAGCGAGCTTAAGACGGGTACTTGGACATGCAGCAATGTGGTTTGCCGCTCCCCGCATTACCAGTTCACTCGTCGTCGCAGCGAGTCACAGGCGCGAGGCAGCTTCAAGCTCTATACTGAGCGGGAACGCGCCATCCGCCGCTACACCGAAAAGGGGCAGCCGGTACCTTTTCATGAACTGGAGAAGTGGCATGGTACAGCCGTCCGCGACACTTTTGGCTATGGCAAGGTGCCCCTAGCTGGCTACATCAAGATGCGGGCTAAAGGGAAGCTGGATCTGGTGTTAGTGGACGAAGTCCACCAATACAAGGGATTCGACAGCGACCAGGGCTATGCCATGCACCACCTGGCTCAAGCGGCCGGGAAAGTCGTGGCTCTCACCGGTACTATTTACGGCGGCAAAGCGTCTAGCCTCTTCTATCTCCTCTTCCGCCTGTCGCCGGAAATGTGCCGCGCCTACATTGACCCGGGGGCCGCTGGCCAGCGCCGGCTGCGCAGCCGGGATTGGGTGTCGGCCTATGGCATCCTGCAGCGGATTGAAACGCGCATATTGGACGAAGATGGCAAGCAAACGGCCAACAGTCGCTCCAACGTGCGCTTCAAGGAACTGCCCGGTGGCAGCCCGGCGATGTTGCCCTGGCTGCTCAACCGCTCGGTGTTTCTTTCTCTGAGGGACATGGGCTTCCCCTTACCGGAGTACACCGAAATTCCCGTTTCCGTGCCCATGGCTCCGGAGCAGGCAGTGCGTTACGAATCCCTCAAAGCGCAATTGAAGGAAGAACTGAAAGAGCGGCTCATACGCGGTGACAAGTCGTTGTTGGCCGGCTATCTCTACGCCCTGCTCTTCTGGCCAGATTCACCGCGCCGGGCGAAGGTTGTTACCTGTCCTCGTACTGGTGCCATCGTCGCCTCCGTGCCCGGACTTCCCGATGATTTCATCGGTCCTAAGGAAGAGGCAATCGTCGAGATGTGTTTGAATGAAAAGGCAAAGGGCCGGCGGGTACTACTCTTCTGCTTACAGACGGACACTCTGGATATTCAGCCTGAATGGAAAGAGATGTTAGAAGCGGCCGGCTTGAAAGCAGCCATCCTGCGTGCTTCCCCCAGCAAGCGTGAAAAGTGGGTTGAGAAACAGGTCCAGGCTGGCGTGGATGTTATCATCACCCACCCCCGCAAGGTGGAAACGGGGATTGATCTACTCGACTTTCCTTCCCTCAAATGGATGGCTACAGATTACTCAGTTTACACTGTGTTGCAAGCTAGTCGCCGCTCCTGGCGTATTGGTCAGACCCAACCTGTTGATGTTTGTTTCTTTGCCTATGAAGGAACGATTCAAGAAGATGCCCTTCGCTTGGTGGCGGCCAAAGTTGCCGCTGCCCTGCGCGTTAATGGTGATGTGGTTGTGAGCGACAGCTTGGCGGACCTGGATGACCTAACGTCTGGCGACCTGGTCGCGACGCTGGCAAAGATTATCACCGGCGACGTGCAGATTGAGGCTCACAGCTTGCAGCAGGCGTTTGCCGAAGCCAATGCCAGCCTGCGACAGGCCAACACCGTCATCGGTGAGTACAGCATTGTGGATGACGACGAAGATGACGAGCCTGTACTGGCGCTGGAGACCATTGGACAGCGGCCGTTGCCGGCCATCGCTGGTAATGGACAGCCCGGAAACGGGCACACGCATCAGCCATCCCTGTTCTCGGATAACCAGGCGAAACTGAATGGTACAGCGGCCGCTACCGCCCTCAGTGGAAACGGAACGAATGGACATACCAGCACCCTGCATCGGCAAGGAACGCCTGCGTCGTCTGCTGAAGATGACAACATCAAACCGCCAGTACCACGGCCACGCCTGTTGATCAGCCAATTAGGACTGAAATAGAAAGCAAAGAAGGGGAAGTAACATGGGACAACCGGTTGACATAGCCATTCCTGCTTATCCCTGGCCGGAAGATGAAATGATTGCCCGTTACAGCCTGCGTCATTTGACACCAGAGGAACAACAGGTCTTCCCCGGCTTGCGGCTGGCGCTGGCTGTTTTCAAGGCCAGGCTTACCAAGCCGCCAGCGGCCGTGCCCCGCGTGCGGGCCGGTTGGATTGTTTGGGTGGCTGAAACATACCCTGGTCAATACCATCTCCGGTTGCCGGGTGGGGCGACCCTGCTGGCCCCTTATGACGACATCACCTGGGAGCGCGTTCCGGTGGAGACGCCGGCCGCTACTATTGAGGATATCCGAGCCGAAGAAAAGCGACTGCAAGCAGAGGCAGAGAAATGGCGGCCGGGACATGTTATCACCACGCCGGGCACACGCCTGTCATGGGACAGCCTGGCCGGATGGATAGATGCCTGGCAGCGGCTACAGTGTCGAGCGCATTCCAGTGACCGTTACTGGAAAGAGAACCGGCATATGCGGGCGCTGCCGAGGGAAATGATCGCCGCCGAAGCGGATGAAACCATCCTCTACGATTTCCTGGACCTCATGAATAGCGGTGATGCCCGGCCACCGAAAGGCATGAGAACCGGACACCCCACCACCCCGCTCGTCGTTGAGGCTCACAACCGCCTGGTGCAGTTGGGCGCTGTTTCCTACCGGCAATACCGGCAACAGCAAGGCCTACGACGAATGTTGGCCAGTCCGACCGGTGCATCCACGCGGAAACGGCCGTCTGGCGAAGAAGCCGCGCCCCACCTCTCTCTTTTCTGAATCGCCCGGCGAAAAGGAATAACGCTATGCTCAAAGCCCATCCGGGGATTGCCGATGCGGCAAGCCAACAACGACCGTTGCTTCCCCCACCCCACCTGCCGGAAACTCTCTGGCAAATCGCCCTGGGCGAACTAAAACAGCAAATGACAAAGGCCACCTTCAATGCCTGGTTGGTAGATAGCCGGGTGATTCCTGGAGCCAGCAGCCCGGCCTTTTTGGTTGTTGTCGTACGAAACCAGTATGCCTACGAATGGCTTACGTACCGGTTACAGCCGGTTGTCGTCCGCACGTTGACCGGTATGGTTGGCTATGAGGTTGAGGTTTGTTTTATTCCCCGCGTTAGAACTATGCGAAGGAGCTGCGATAATGAACCCACTCGAAGACCGTCTACAAGAATATCTCTCCCAATTCGATGATGAGCCGGAGATGGCACCCAGCCTCAGGCGCAGTGCCTATCTGGAGCAGTTGTTACGCCAGGCAGGGATTGTTCCTACCAACCCCATTGAATTACCAGCCAACACCACCCCTGAATTACTCAACACCCTCTTAACTCAAGGAGACGAACCTATGACTAACCAATCAGCCCCTACCCTAACCCGTGTCCGTATTTATTCTCATATCACGCAGTCCCGTTTTTTGCATATGGAAGATGCTCTGGGTATTGGTGCCGGCAAGGTGCGATTTTTCGCCGGGACATATCGGCGAAATCAGGGCATGAATGCTCACTGTCACCATTTTCTCGACCTGGCCGATGCCCGGGTCATCTTTGGCGCGCTGGCTCGCGGCGAGCAAGGCTTTAGCTATAAGGAATACAAGGGCACACCGCCGCAGAATGGAAATGGCGCAGTTAGCCGGGTGCTGTCGATCGCCGTCAAAGGTGACAACGTGTACATCGAACTCAAAACCGGTCCCGGCAAACTGACCAATACAGGGGCGATCGCGCCCAACGGCAAACCGGAAGTCGAGGTCAATGTCGGCTTTAAGCTGTACGAGGCCCGTCGTATGGCCGCTTCTGTGCTGGCCTATCTCCACGCCTGGGACGTGCTGCGGATGATGGTGCATCAACAATCCGTTGGACAGCCTGCTCCCTATACTTCGGCTCCGCTCAGCACAAGCCTGCTGGTAGCGACGACGAGCGAGCATAATGGCCCGCCAACCGGAACTGTAAAACCAGAGAATAGCCCGGTCCAGGACAATGGGATTCATCCGCAGCAGGCTGATG
This sequence comes from Anaerolineaceae bacterium, assembly GCA_002699125.1. Taxonomy (GTDB): domain Bacteria; phylum Chloroflexota; class Anaerolineae; order Promineifilales; family Promineifilaceae; genus Leptofilum. Next base: position 126,114 of record PABI01000136.1, on the reverse strand, counting down.
TGGCGAACGGCCGTCCCGTGACGCGTAAAGGCAGTGGTCAAGCCAACGGCAAAGCCACCAGTCCGACCAATGGCAGCACGGCGGTTAAACAACCGCTTCAATATGGCAATGGAACACTGGTTGACGGGAAAAATCTGACGGAGGTGCAGACGTATCGACAGTATCTGGCGGAGAAACAGTCAGCGCCGACGTCCAAAACTGCGCTCCTGGATTTTTACCGGCAGCGGACGCAGGCGGTTGCGGATTTGACAAAAGGGATAATGCCAAAACGTGCGTTTGCAGATCAGTGAAACAGTGGTGAGCGCTTTGTTACTCCGCGTGAGGGTCCTGCAGCATGGATCCTCCTGACGGTGCAAGAACTCGTTAACCCCTCTCGCCATGTCGGGATTAAATAGGTTTTCCTGTTAAGCGCACTTGTACATATGTTCTAATCGCATATAATGAAAAAATAACGAACAGGTTCATTTGTTGATGTCGAAAATTCACCAAATGCGGCTTGGATGAGGCTTGTTGACAGATGCGCTCTCATCGAAAAATACATTCTCCAGCACGAGGCAGATAAAATGGCAAAGAAAACGACGAAGATTGACGTACAAGGCAGCGAAATCACGATCCTAACCAATCAGGAACAAGATTATATATCTCTGACCGATATGGTGCGCGACATTGAAAATGGGTCTGCCTTAATCGAAAATTGGCTTAGAAATAAAAACAGCATTGAGTTTTTAGGCATCTGGGAAGAAATTTATAATCCCGATTTTAATTCCCTCGAATTCGAGGGAATTAAAAATCAAGCCGGCTTGAACCGATTCATTCTTTCCGTGAAGCAGTGGGTTACCAAAACAAACGCCATAGGAATCGTTGCCAAAGCGGGACGGTATGGAGGAACATATGCCCACAAAGATATTGCTTTCGAGTTTGCATCATGGATCTCCCCCAGATTCAAGCTCTACCTCATCAAAGAATTTCAGCGCCTGAAAGATGAAGAGAAAAAACAGTTGGGTTGGGATATTCGCCGAAACCTGACCAAAATCAACTATCGCATCCACACCGACGCGATCAAAGAAAACCTGATTCCGCCGCATCTGAGCAAGCAGCAAATTGGCTACATTTACGCTTCTGAAGCAGATCTGCTGAATATGGCACTGTTTGGCAAGACTGCGGCGGAGTGGCGCGCCCAAAATCCTGACAAAGAAGGAAATATCCGCGATTATGCCAATGCGTCACAATTGGTTTGTTTAGCGAATCTGGAAAACTTAAATGCGCTTTTTATTAACGAAGGCATGTCACAGGCCGCGCGACTGACTCGCTTGAATCAGATTGCCATTCAGCAAATGAAGATACTGCTTGGCGATCAAACCGTAAGGAAATTGACGGAATAATCTGTCGCGCAGTCCCAACCCCTCTCCGATTTTCACAGCCCAATAACGGCCGTTTTGGCTTATCTCTACGCCTGGGACGTGCTGCGGATAATGACCCACCAGCAAGTTGTTGGTCAACTGCCCCTTATACTTCGACTCCGCTCAGCACAAGCTTGCTAGTGACGACAGCGAGCGAGCCGAATGGCGCGTCCAACGGAACTGCCAAACCCAAGAACGGCCCCGTTCAGGGCATTGGGATTCATCCACAGCAGGCTGATGGGGCGAACGGCCGTCCCGTGACGCGCAAGACCCGCCAACCTAAGAGCGCAGCACCGTCACCGCGGATTAGCGGCAGCCTTCAAAAAGGGCAGGATCGCCATATGAGAAATGCTTTTTCAGAGGATGCGCTGCGCTACGGGGATGGGACGGCCGTCTCCGCTAACAACTTGACCGAACAGCACACGTATGCCCGCTACCAGGAGTACAAAGGCGAGATTCCCCCATCCAAAGCGGCGTTACTGGCATTTTATGAACAACGTGCGGTCGCGTTATAAAATCAGGCATATCGCGCTGATTTTGTCGCGGAAAGAAGTTGTCTGGCCACCGTTTCTTCATGAAAAGATCTTTTTGGTCAAATACCGACCGGGCTCAGATCAGCTTTTGCCTCTATTGAAATAATGTCACTCAGACTTACCACCTTTTAGAATATAGATGGCGATTCCCGCACCACCGACAACCACGGCTCCGATAGCCTCGGCTACCTTCTTCCACCCGTGCGACTTCTTCGAGGCGCAAGCCGGACACTGCTTTTCATCTTCACGAAGTTGTCTGCCACACTCACACGTACTCATAGTACCTCCATCAACTCATTCACCTGAAAATCGATTGCCACAGACCCCTGTTCGAGCGTCTTGGCATCAAGTGCTGTCTGCTTGGCTCGATTAGAGAAGGCAAGATACTTCTCATCGAATTGCAACCACGGAGTTTCCGGCAAGTGCCGCTGGTCCTGCACCTCGGCCAAGCGCGCCTTCTCAGCAGCTTTAGGGATTCCGCTGGAGTAGATATTCTCCAGGCAGCGGGTCATTGCCACAACGCCGGCCTGGGGCTCCTCAAGCGCGGCGTAGCATTCGGCCAGGACCGAGGCCCCGTGGACCGCTACTTTGAAGGCATCCTCAGTCAAACGAAGTTGGGAAGTGGCAAGTTTTGATTTGCTTCCACCCCAGTTATCCCAAAAGGTATTTGTTGGTTCCGGCAACTCCCGAATCCTGCTGCCGAGTTCAAGAGTTATCTTCACCAGTCCTTCGGTTAAGGACTGGATTGCGTTCTGGATGGCTCCATCCCGACGGCTGCCAGCCTCCATATGCATGGCCACCTCGAACTGTTGTACACCGGCAAGTACATCTCCGATCCGGTCGTTGTGCAATTCCACCGACACAGCGGTGATGGCCTCTTCAACACGATTGAGCTGCATCGAGATGTTCACAAGCATGATCTGTGTTCCCACCGCAGAGGCAACGCGCGCAAGACTTGGGGGCACCCTCTCAAATTTGGCATGTTGAGATATCTTCCCATCGGTTCTGTAAACCACTCCACGATACAGACCATCCTTACCTTTCTGCAAGACCTTCCCCTCGGGAACCACGAGTCTGTAAACACGGTCTGATTTCAGGCCACGGGCGAGTTCAGGGATACCGCTCAGCGTTCGCAGCTCGCAGAGCGCACGTTCTCTCCGTTCGGAAAAGACGGCGAGTTGGAATCGTTCACTGGTCGGGGCAAGACCGGTCATTGCCGGATCAAACGAGATGACAGCATTGAATTCTTCAGTCATGGGTTGCTCCTATTTCATCTTTCAGACCGGAATGTCTGGTTCGTTTTCCCTGACGTGACCTGAGTTTAGTGAACACGCGCGTAAGATAGGTTTTCAAATTGCGCCGGGCTGCGGTAGTCATTGATGGATGATTCGTTAAGTAGCACATAAATTTGAAATTAATTTACAGGTTCTTGACACTCAATAAACACGATAAAGATATATTACATAAAATTTTCAATTCGAGAAAGGGTACCCAAGGCTTATTCATGGTTACGTCACGGAAAACAAGGGAACCAGCATACAATCGCCCATCCTATTCACTTCCTCAATCACGTGGTAACGGCCGTCGACCAAACGAGCAGTATTCTCAAAAGGGAATGCGCTTTCCATAGAATATGCTGCGTTATGGGGACAGTATGACCATTGTGACCGAACAGCACACATGCGTCCACTAAACCGCATACCCTGCGTGGTCGTTACAACCATGCAGGGGAGAGTCACGGGCAAATGTCGGATCCAACGTAACTGTAGAAAAGAAAAGCCGATTTTTAGTGAAGAACAGCGAGAAACTTCCCAAAAAAGTGGAAATGAGCGGAATCTGACGTCTCATAATCCAGCATAACTGCCGAAAACATGTTTTTTATCCATTGTAACTGGAGAAAAAAGGGGCTTTCTAAACAAACCCAAAGCCAATCAACACTGCCATCTCGCGAATATTAACGAGAATAGAAGCGGTAAAGCGGCGAGCTATGGTCGAGTAACTAAATTTCAGCAAGCAAACAGGTGCGGAAATGGCTGAGTTGTTTATCACTTCTGACCGTGACATTTTTTCTACAGTTACGCTGGATTGCCATTTGTAGGATCCCGTAAAAAGTGGCAATGGCCTACCAAATATCCCGTAAATAATGGCAATGAAAGCAAAGAAGCATCATGATAGGCGCTCGATTTCCTTGTAAAGGGGGTGCCAACCTGCCGTTTGTCCCGTAATAAGTGGCAGTAGCCTACAAAACGCCCTACAGATCGGTAAAAAATCCTACAGGCTTTTCTCTGGTGCAAGTTCATTATTGCCAATATTTACGGGACGGCTGCCACTTTTTACGGGATGGCTGCCATTATTTACGGGATACTACACCATTCTATTCTACAGTTACGTTGGATCTGACAGCAAACTGGCAGGAAATAGAGCAGCACCCTCTTTTTGCTACCCATAATGGCCTGCGGCCATGGGCTTTGTGAAGGGCTTTATAAAGCTTTAAAAGGCCTGGTGAGATGAGGCCGGTTGTAGACAGTGCGTCTACAACCGGCCTTTTTGTTTACCCATACTCAAGCAGAGGAGGTTTGCTCAATATGAATCAAGTTTTTCTGTACACAGACGGTTCCTGCAAAGGGAATCCCGGTCCTGGCGGATATGCTGCCATTTTGCAGAGCGGCGCACATGAAAAGACGCTCACTGGCAGTGAGGCAAATGCCACCAATAATCGCATGGAGCTGCAAGCGGTCATTGCCGCTGCCAGGTTACGGTGGTCACAGACAGCCAGTACGTGGCCACTATGTTGAACGGCGGTAAAGCCAGGGCCAATCGTGATCTGGTGCAGCAGGTGCGAGCATTGGCTGCCAGGCATCGCCTGAACGTGCAAGTTGTCGCCGGGCACAGCGGCCATGCGCTTAATGAGCGGTGTGATGCGTTGGCTCAGGAAGCAGCGCGGCAGCAGGTAGTGTAAATCATGTGCCAGATTATCAACTACAAACAGCACGGCTCCAGCTCAGCCTTGAATCAGGCTTTCGGTGATCGCTGGGTCTACATCGGTCGAGCCAACCGCACAGCCGGGTTGTCACAGTCTCCCCTGGCAAATCCGTTCAAGGTCAAAGATTTTGGTGGTCGTGGGCGTACCCTGCCCCATTATCGGCAATAGCTATGGGATCGCATTCAGGCTGGTGACAAAGCTGTGTTGGACGTATTGCGGTCTATTGGCCCGTCATCTGTACTTATATGTTGGTGTAAGCCTGGCCCTTGCCACGGTGATGTGGTGAAAGCTGCGTCTGCCTGGTTGCATCGTCAATCTGCCTGAATTGCCAATCAACTTGTTGGTTTTAACGGCCGTTATCTGTCCATAGGTAACGGCCGTTTTGCATTTCTATTCCCCCATTTCTAACTCAAAAGGAGAGAGTTTCAATGCTTGCACAACGATTATTCAATCTCGTTTCTCGTCTCATTTTCAGCCGCTGGGTGCGTGATTACGAAGAACATCATGGTGCCTGCGAGGATGCCTACGCCGCCCACATCGGCCCGCTGCACCTGGAAATCAACCGGTGCTTTGTCCTCGATCACGACGATGCCTTTATTAGCATCCGCATTCCTACCCCCCTTCGACACGCTCAGGGCTGGCACTGGGGCAAACTGCACCTGGGCTATGTCGTCTGCCTGGGCGAAGACGAGATACGCCAGCCTGGTTTCTACACTCATTGGCAGAAGCCGCTACTTCGGCTTCGCTCAGCACAAGTGCCCAAAGTGGTGTGCGGCCAGGGCAAAGATAGCCCTGATAACCCCATTCCGTTTTAGCTTTCCAGGGGGAACGGTGCGTATGAAGTTCCCCCCAAATGCCTTTATCAACCCATTTCAACCCAATTCAACAACAGGAGAAAGATGATGACCGTTTTACGTTTTGATGACAATCGTGGTGGTTTAGCCTATCCGTTTCTGCCCAATGAATTAAAGTGGCAGATTATCTCCCATCCCTTCGGTAACGAAGAAGCGCTGGTCAAGATTTTCCAGGCAGATCCCCCCACCCTCCGCTGGGTGAAGGATGATAAGGTGTTGGATTTATATGTTCCCGGCATGGATACCCAAACCTTCCTGGAACGCACCGGCCTGCGGCTCTCCATGGACAAAGGGGGCTACGTCCTTTCCAAACGCCTTTCACGTGTGATGCGGCCGTATCGCTACTGGGGCTTCTTCAGTGAGGATGAAGTCACGATAGATTACAATGAATTCTTGGACGGCCGTTTGTGGGACGGCAGTGGTCAGGTCAGCCGGGGCTTCATCCAGCGCCTGGCCGATAGTCTCGACCTCGACGAACGCCACCGCCGCGAACTGCTGCACACCAACCGCTTCGAGGTGACCACACTGCACGCCGGCGGGCAGGACAAGGGGCATGTATTGGTGGTCGACGACCTGGCTGTAGATTTCATGTTCCCGGCCAATAGTGCCAAGCAGGAGCTGGCGTTAGTAGACGGCCGTATTTTCATCGGCCTGTATCCTATCCACAGCGAAGACCAGATGTGCCTGGACATCCAGAGCATTATCAACCTGCACCCCTTCTTTCAGCCGGAACACCTGTTGGCCTGGGCGGGGATGGAGAGCGCGTTATTTCTAGAGGGAATTGGCAACGGCCGTTTAGAGAGCATCCTCAACCGCCTGTATGATGCAGAATCCGTCAGCGACCTGGACTCCCTGACAGAGTGGCATGTAGGTGAGTACATCGCCAGCGGCGGTAGCCTGATGTGGTTTAGCGGGATGGTCAAAGCGGTGGCCAAACAGCACCTCAAGCGGCTGGGCAGCCGGGCCAGCAAGCTGCGCTGTCCTGCGCCTGGGGGACGCTACTACATCTTTCCCGCAACGGTGGGCAATCGAGAGGTGCCGGAAGGCCACATTGAGCTGGACCCCGCCTGCGCCACCGCCTGGGTCAATGACAACGATTGGCTCACCACCATCGTGGATGTCCTTGGTGGCTGTGACGGGGATGATGCCGTCTGGGTCTTTCCCTTCTCGGATAGAGACGATGGGAACAAGCAAAAGCTGCTTATCTGGCGCAGCCCGAATCAGCTGGGCGAGTACGTCCTCTTGCGGCCGACGGCTAACTGTCACGCCATTGCCTGGGAAGTGGGAGATTCTGTCGCTGGAGGTCAGGTAAGTTACCCCAAAATGAAGAGTCGCCTGCTTCCAAACCGCATTGATAGCGCCAACTATCAGTACGGCGAATTAAAGGAAGCAAGCGACGGGCATAGAACAAATGTATCATACTCTGTCGAGGCAATGGCGTCAACCATTTCACGGGCAGCGGCCAACCAGGGCGTCTTAGGTGGCTTTTGCAACGTGGCGATGCTGTGCAAGGCGGTTTACGGCCGTTTGCCAGACAAGCTCCCGGCAACGCTGGAAGCGGTCATTGACGGCTCGGTGAAGACCGGGCTGGACCTGACGCCGGTCAAGCGGTGGAACAAGATGGCGATCCGCCGGATGGTGAGGCATGGTCAGACCAACCCGCGCCGAGCTATGCCCCAGGCAATGCTGGAGCGGCTGCCCAGCTGGCTGCGCAACCAGGCCGCCGCGGCGACGGCTAACAGCCCCAAGCGGCATTGGCTTGACGTCTTGACCAGTGCGCTGGAGACTCATCGGGCGCAATACTGGGCCGATGTGGAAGCATTGGCAACCGAAGCGTGCCCGCCGGTGGCGCTGTTTGACCACGGTGGCAGCTGGCTGCACCTCGGCAAAGAGCTGCGTCAGGCGTACAGCCGCGTCATGCGCCACGCCCTTCCGGCGGGCGAGCTGCGCACTGAAGGTGCGCACAGCGAAGCCGACAGCGCTCCGGCGCTTGAAGCCAGCTTTGCCGCGGCACGCGCTGCCAGTGAAGCGTACTTAAACCAATGGCCCGTTGAGAAACGGCCGTTTGTATTGTTAGGCGCGGCGGCGTACCTCTATGCCCAGGGTCCGCAGGCAGGTGAACCGGTGCGGGACGCTCTTATCTGGCAGCTGGGCGACCGGCGAGCGGGAGAAGGCAGTGGCCGCGAGCCAGGCATTGCTCAACTGATGCTGGCCGCCCTGCGCCAGGTTGGCCTGCTGGGTGAACCGGTCTGGACAACCGTCGGGGCGGTGCTGCATTACGCGGATGAACCCAACCGACACGCCGCCGGGGTGCCGGTTCGGCTAAACGGCGTCTGGCTGAACCTGCTGAACGCAACGGGGAAACGGCCGTATGCTCGCATGGCAGATGTGCCCCCGGCTGAGCGTGACCTGGCCAAGGCCCGCATCGCCGACTACGTGCAGGCGCAGTTCCGGGGCATGATGCTGACCACCGAAGTGACTAACAACGACCGGGTGGTGACGCGCACGCCACATGGCAACCTGTTTGGCTATGTGCAGCGCGACCACGAGCTGGCTGCCATTCGTCATGATCAGTGGCGTATCGCCTGGGCGCACGCTATTGACGGCAACGTGCTGGCGGTGCTGGAACCAGCTGTTTAAGATTCTTGTTCCTTCCTACCAAGACGGTAACTGGCCTTTGGGCTGGCTGCCGTCTTTTCTTTTTTCCCCGGCAATGTGTGGTGATTGGGTAAAGGCAAAGCAGCTGTTTGGGCAAGAAACGGGCGCTATCGCGCTGGATGGGATGAATTTTCTTACCAACCTTTTTGCTTAAGGAGAGTGACATATGTATCAAAAACTTATCATTGTTGGCAATTTGGGACAAGACCCAGAAATGCGCTATATGCCTGATGGGCAGGCGGTAACCAACTTTAGCCTCGCTACAAACCGGCGCTGGACAGATGGCCCTACCGGGCAGCCCCGTGAAGAAACTACTTGGTTCCGCATCTCCGTTTGGGGGAAACAGGCTGAAGCCGTTAATCAGTACCTGAGCCAAGGTCGCCAGGTGCTGGTTGAAGGCCGCCTGCGTCCCGATCCGAATACCGGTGGTCCGCGCTTGTGGACGCGCAAAGATGGCTCACCAGGCGCTTCATTTGAAGTTGTGGCTGACCGGGTGCAGTTTCTGGGCAGTAACGGTAACGGCAATGGCCATGGCAACAGCAATGGGGCCAATGGTCAGGCAGCTGATGCCGGGCAACCTGAATACGCGGAAGACGAGATCCCGTTTTGAAATAGGGAATCGTGATTTGTAGTTACTGAGAAGAGCAGCTGCCTTTGTGGTGGCTGCTCTTTTTTTCTTGGAGGAATTCTATGATTGAAGGTGCCCTCATTCTGCTCATGCTGCTGGGTCTTTTCTGGTGGTTAAATCCCTGGTCTTCATCAAGCCGTCGTCGTTCGCGGAAATTGAGCAATAAGCCGTATTGGCTGGATGGCCACGGCTATTAGGTAAGTTTGTTTGTGTCGGATGGGCTGCTTTCTGGCTCATCCGATTCATCCCATGAATGCAGCCCCTTTCTAGTCCGCAGCTTGGGGAACGTTGTTGAGCGAAATTTCTTTCGTGCCGCGTATTTCCCACCCACCCGCCCTAAATGAACGCCGAGGCGTTCACTCTGAAGGCTTTGGCCTTCAGACTCCTTGCCCACCCCCCACCCTATAGTCACGGAACAGACCAAAATGGGCAACTATTTTTACGTCTGGGGAATCACACATCCGGGGATTTGGCAGTTTGTAGATCTGGTTAAGAACATAAAGACGTATCACTCAGCGCAGACGTAAAATCTTGCCCGGTCGTGGATTTTCGCGACAGCGACGCGGTCAAATGGGCCAATACAGATTGACAAAAAAATCCCCCTTTCGTAGAATAACGGCGCAATTGCACAGGTGCATCATCGTGAGATGTATCTGTGAACCACACAACCAAAGCGTCAAAACATTTCCCCATAACGAATGAAAACCGGCATGAAAGGATGCGGACCTTTTTGCTTTCCCAGCCAGAAAGCGAGTGGCCCCGTCTAATCCTTGCCGGTTGTGCCCTTACTCCCCATCTGCTGGCAACCAAAAGTGACAACCATTCACAACGGCCGTATCTCCTTGCGGACGGCGTTTCCGCATGCCTGCCGGCTGCCGGTGGGCACACAAACGCTTTCTTGGAGATGAACCCCATGACGGCAGGAAAAGCGGGAACAAGATGGGCCGAACAGAGATTGTGGGATCGGCCGTTTACAGACTCTAAATTAAGACAACAAGGAAGTCCCACAATCTTTGCCGGTCAGCCAACTCCCACAATCTCACCCATTTTTACCCTTCACGGCCAGGATATTGGCGTGACGGCCACGTCCGCTGACTGCCCGGTTACGCCGGCAATCTCCCATTTTCTGCGAGGTAGCCATGACCGATAACACCCCTCCATCCGCTTCCCGAAAAGCGCGTTACGGTGCCACCCGCCGCACGCACGTCAGTATTACCCATCTGGCCTATGACCAGATTCAGGAATGGGCCGACGAGCAAGGCGTCAGCTTCAGCGCCGCCATCGAGTCGCTGGCCTTGATTGGGCTGGGCCAGGAAACGGCCGAACTGCTGCCGTTGTTAATCAGCGGCCTCATGGAACGGCTGCTGGCGCGGCAGTTCAACCGCTTTGCCAAGCTGCTGTCGCTGGCCGCCCTCTCCGCCGAGGAAGCCAACGTCAAGATGGACACCCTTCTGCTCAACCTGATTCGCCAGGAAGCGGCAGCCGACCCGGCCCGGTTCGTGGCCAACATGATCGTCAGCAGCGACCCGCAGGACCGGACGGCCGTGCAGATTCGGAAACTGCGCGACGATATGAAGCGCAAGGCGCAGGCGGCGTCCCTCAAACGGCTCAAGCAAAAATTACCGCCGGACGAAAAACTGATCACCCAAACGGAAACAGGTGCAGCGGAGGGGGACGATGGCTAAAGCCGACCCCCTGCCCCTGGTGCGCATGGAACACACCCGCAACCGCACGCCCACCGGCAAACGCACCGCCACCCCGGCCCGGAAAGCGGCCGTTTACTTCGCCTTTGGCCAAGCCAATCAGGCAGCGGGCCAACAGCGGGGCGACTGGCTGGGACCGGGCGGCGAGCGGCACAAGCACGAAGAGGTGTTGGCCTGGGCGCAGAACCAGGCCAAGCAGCATGAACACACCTTCCAGGCGTTGTTGTCCGTGCCGCAGGCGCGCCTGACCGGCGGAGATTACGCCCGCGCTCTGGAAGCGGCCGGGCAGACAGAGGGATGGCGCATGGTGGTGCATAACGACACCGACTACAGCCACGCCCACGTGCTGTTCTTCCGCGACAAACGGCTGCCCCGCGACCAGTTTGACCGCTGGCAGACGCAGGTGCAACAGGCGCTGGTCACGCTCGAAGAAAAACGGCTGGCCGAGCCGGAGCAGGGGGTGGAAATCGCTGCGGGTAGAGCAGAAGAATCTCAATCCTGGCGCGGGCCGGAGTTGGGGTGAGCGGGTGAAGGGGTGACAAGGTGAAGGGGTGGGCGACCTACGGTCGCGAAACCTACCTTTTGAGAATAACAAATAAAGACAAGGAGACTAAATCATGAATATGAGTAACACAACACCACAAACCAACTACGATTATTTCAAACAACTATGGCACGACAGCGCCCCGACCACCAAACGCAAATGGCGCGTCTTTCTGGCGGTACTGGGCGTCCTCTGGCTGGGCGGCGCCGTTACTGCCTTTTCCAGCGTGGCCGGCATCATGCGCCTGGGCGGCGGGGCCAGACCCCTGACGGCGCTGCTGATGGGGCCGTTTGGCCTGCCGTGGGGCTTTCTGAAATGGACCGGCCTGATTAGCGAAACCACCCAGGAACCTAACCTGTTTTGGCTTCTCCTGTTGGGGCTGAACGTCGGTATCGTCTGGCTGGTGGGCAAAATCCTGACCAGTGAACCCAACCAGCTGGTGCAGCAGCAGCGGAAGCAGGCCGCAGCCGAAAAAGCGCAGGGGCGGCTGCCGCAAGCAGAGATTGAGGAGAAACTGCAAATAGAAGCCGGTGTGTCCGCGGCGCAAACGGCCGCCGGCAAAAAAGAAACGGTGACCGTCGGTCTGGATTACGAAACCGGCGAGGGACACGTCCTGGCCGTGGGGCCAACCCGGTCCGGCAAAGGATTGCATTTAACCCAGACCTTGTTGATGTGGCCGGGCGCGGCCATCATTGTGGACCCAAAGGGCGAGCAGTTCCAGCGCACAGCCGGGGAGCGGCAAAAGCGGTTCGGCAGTCCCATCTACCGCCTGCCCGGCAGCCAGGTGCATCTCTCTTACTACTACGACCACCTGCTGGACCGGGACAGCCTGTTTGAGCTGCACCACCACCTGCTGCGGCCGTGGCAGAGCCGGGAGCGCATCTTTGCCGACAAGTCGCGGGCGCTGTTCTCGGCCGCAGCCGAATTTGCCAAGGCGTTCCGGCTCAACCCGGTGCGTGTCCTGCTGGATATGGCCGACTGCGATCCGGTCACGGTATTGACGGCGCTGGAAACCGTCCCCGCAGCCAAGAAATACGTGCGCCTCTTCACCGACGGGCTGCCCCCGGCCAAATATTACGACAATCGCTTTGCCACCTCCGCCTACGGCACCTTCACCACCATGCTCAACGGCTACCAGAAGCATATTGATACCATCGCCCCCCGCCGCAACGGGCCGACGGTCATTCCCCGCGACTGGGCGGCGCAGGGAGCCACCATTTACATCACCTACAGCCTCAGCGATTTGCAAGGTGTGGGCGGCGTGGTGGCCGCTATCATCGCTGCCTTCATGCGCTACCAGCTGCGCCAGCCCAAAAAGGAACGGGTGCTGTTTGCCATTGACGAGCTGCCGGCGGTGGGCTTGTACAACGTCACGGATTATCTGGCGACAGTAGGTGGCACCGGCATAACCCTGCTGCTCTACGCCCAGGCCATTTCCCAGCTGCGGGAACTGTACGGCCGGGAAGGCACCCAGTCCATCCTGGCCAACTGCGTGCACCAGATATGGTATCCCCCGGCCGACATCGAGACGGCCAAAGTGATGGCCGAACTGTATGGCACAGCCTACAAAGCGACCCATACCCACAGCACGTCGCGCCGCTTTTACCAGGGCGGCCAGGGGGACAATGGTCAGCGTCAGAACTACGTCGATATGCGCCAGGGGCAGGGTTGGGAAATACGCCCGGTGCTGGAGCCGGGGGAGATCATGAGTCTGCCCAAAGAGCAGGTGATGGTCCTCACCCAGAAAGAGCGGCAGTACCGTTTCTTCGGCGAGCGACTGAACCCGATTCCCCTGTTCCCGCACCTGGCGCCGCCGCCGGATGTGCCCCAATTCCGGTCCGGGCCGCGCCAGTATACGTCCTGGCAGCCGGACGGCCGTTCAGCGACTGACTTAGAGCAAGATGGCAACGGCGATTCGTTGGCCAGCGCCGACCATTTCTAGGGAGAGGAGTCTATGACCCGTACCAGCCGGCGCTGGCAGAGCAAGCCGGGCAGCTTCGACGTCCTACACGCGCAGCAGCTGTTCCCATCGGGCAACGAGTACGGCATTCCCGATCTGCTGCACACGCCAGCAGCCTGCCCCGCCTGGCTGGTCCCCTACCGGCAGCGCATCCGGGCCGACGGACCGCTGGATGACGGGTGTGTGCATTTCTTCCTCGACGATTACCGCTTCGAGACGGTGTGGAACCGGCCGGTGAAGGCATTGGAAGCGCTGGCCCCGTACCAGATGGTGCTGACGCCGGACTTCTCCCTCTACCGGGATTGGCCGCTGATGCTGCAGCTGTGGAACACCTACCGCAACCGTTGGTGCGGCCGTTTCTGGCAGGAGGAAGGTTTTACCGTCATTTCCACGGTGAGCTGGAGCACGGCCGTTTCCTACGACTTTTGCTTTCTGGGTGTACCCCGGCGCAGCGTCGTGGCCGTGTCGGCGGTGGGCGTCAATCTCGACGCGCCGTTGGAATACCGGTTGTTTGTGGATGGATTCATGGAAATGGTGCGGCAGCTGGAACCATTATTGGTCCTGGCCTACGGCCGTTTGCCGGCGGCTTGCCACGAGTTGGTTGAGGTTGTCGCCTATCCCACTCGCTGGACGAGCATCCGGGCAGCGCGACTTAGGCAGAAGCCAGGAACCCAATCTTGTTAGAGAAGTGACTAAGATGATGAAAAAGGACGTAAACAAAATGAGGCAAAAGAAACAGAGGGCAAAAATAGAAATGAACTACCGTGACTGGTATATGATGACATGGGCTTGGAACTATAGTGGCTTGCTTGCTTTGGCGATTCTTATTCCTTTTATTTTGCAAGGGTTCTGGTCGGGAACCTTCAATGGCGTAGAGGCGTCCCCCGGCGTCCAATTGATCCTGTTTTTTGCGACTTGGTTCTGGCTTTTTGTATTGACCATGATCATTATTTTTATAGATGATCATCGGCTCTTTCCCATACGCTTAAATTTATGTTTTGGTCAAAGGTTGAATTGGACGACAATGGCTATCTGGGTGGGGTTTATCGTTCTTCCGGTCAGCGGCTCACTGTTGTTACCGGGACGACAGATGTTTTCATTAACCGTCCTTTATTTGGTTATGGGGTTAGCTAATTTTCTATTCAAACTAAATCGGACAAAAGCTTTGCGGCGCTGGTTAGAATCTTCTTCGATATCGCAAGATGAGGTGCAACACATCTACGAAATAACGGAAGTAAAAGACATTGGCTTGTATGTACTAGCCGGTTGGCCATGGTGGATTATTCGAATCGAGACTCAGCCCAAAAGCAGGTTTGTCGTGAATGTTTACGAGCCGGAAGAACGGCAACTCGTTAATGTAATGCAAGGATCAAAGGGACGGAAGTGGCGCAAACGTTACTCCACTATAGACAAAGCCGTGCGCAGGATGGGAATACAATTGAGGCAATTAGAAGAAACGGCGTGGTATACCTAATGGGCGGACGCGGCGCAAGCAGCCCAAGTACAGCTTATCTACCGCAAGATGTACTGGAGAATTTGCCTTACAATGTGACCAGTTTCGATGATGATTTAGGTGGAGCCGCATTTCCTTTTCTGGAGCAGACACAGCGGGCCTGGCGGATTCTAACCCGGCCGGTGGACGAAGTGGCTGAACCCCGTGCAGCGCACACCTTTGGCCTGGACCGCCCCACCCTGCGTTGGGTCAACGGCAGCCAGGTGAGCGACCTGTATGTGGACGGGATGACGACGGAGGAATTCCTGGAAGCCACCGGTTTGAAACTGGATTTGCACAAGGGCGGCTTTGTTCTTTCCAAGCGCATTAGCCGGGTGATGCGGCCGCATTTTGTCAGCAGCTTCTTTGACCCCGATGATGTGCGTGTGGCGTACATGGAGCAATCCCTGGAGGAAGCCAAAGTGTGGGATGGCGCGGGCCTCATTTCTCGCCAGATGTTGAGGAAGCTTGCCCTGAGCGAAGCCGAAGGGATGGTTTTGTCTGAGGATGGCCGACACGGTGGGCTTTCTCCAGCAAAGCGGGAACGGATGGAAACAGAACTACGCTATGCAAAACGGGTGGAGTTTACGGTCATGACCCCCAAAGGCCAGGACAAAGGCCACGCCATTGTGGCCGACGATCTGCAGGATGAAAACGGCCGTCCCGTAGACTTTCTCCTGCCCCAAGACACCAAGAAAGAAGTGCGGCTGGACAACGGCCGTACCTTTGTCGGCCTCAGCTTTGTCCATGGCCATAACGATATGCGTTTGGACATTCAGAGCCTTATCAATCTCCATCCTTTCTTTCAGGAAGAGCAGCTGCTGGATTGGCTCAAGGATGAAGGAGATTTGTTTGTGCAGGCAGTGGAAACGGGCCAGGTGGCCGAAGCGATGGGGAAGATTGATCGCCATACGACACTCGAAGAGGTACAGGCGTGGCCACTGCGTGAATATTTTGCCAGCGGCGGACATCCCATGTGGTTCCGCAGCCATGTCAAGAGCCTGATGAACCAGCACCTGAAGCGGCTGAACCATTCCACGCTGGAGAAGATGCGGTTGCCTATCCCTGGCGGGCGGCACTACGTCATGCCGGCGGCTGTGGGACGACGAGCAGGTATCAAAGGGCTGGACGTGCCCAGAGGCCATATTCATATTGATGACAAGCGCGGCACGGCCTGGGTCAATGATGAGGACTGGCTGGCGCTGCCGAACTCGCCCAAAGGCGAGGGTATTGCCGGGATTCTGGGCGGAGCCGACAACGATGATGCCCTTTGGCTGCATCCCTTCACTGATCACGATGGGGAGCGGAAGGTGCTGGCCTGGCGCAGCCCGAACCAGGTAGGTGAGTATGTTGTCTTGCGGCCGACCGAAGATTCACAGGCCTTGCCCTGGACGAAAATCGAAGGGGGTATCAGTTCATACCCCCCGGCTAACAGCCGCAACCTGCCGCCGCGCGTGGATTTTATCGAGACAGAGTATCTGGGATTGGTTGATCCAGATTCTGCCGGGAGTTTAGGTGTGGGAGAGGCATATAGTGTGGAAGTGATGGAAACGGCCGTTGCCCAAGCTATCGCTAACCGGGGGGCGTTGGGGATGTATTGCAATTCGTTGATGTTGAATAAGGCCCTGTACGGCCGTTTACCAGACAATCCCCCTGCCCCACTGGAAGATATTATTGACAGCGCCGTGAAAACGGGCGCGGACCTGAGCCAGGTAGTGTCGTGGAACTATGCGAAATCGCGTGAGATATTAGAGAGCGGCATTCCCATTCCGTCCCTGCTGCACAAACGGCTGAGCATCGACTGGTCGGATAGAGAGAACCGCCCTCCCCTGCCCCGCGCCACCGGTATGGCGGGACGCTCGGCGCATTGGCTGGACAGGCTGGAAGCTAGAGTGAAGGCGCATATTGAAGCCCTGCAGCAAAGGCGAGATGACCTGACTGGCCAGGCACGGCCGCCGCAGGCGGTGCTGGATGCGGTTAAGGGCGATCCGGAAGGGGTGAAACTGGGGGCCGGGTTGAACAAGGCGTATGCGGCCGCTTTGCGCATGGATAAAGGCCAATATACCAATGCGCTGGAGCGGGCGAAAGCGGCAGCTGAAGATTATTTGGCCCACTTTCTCCCCGAGCGGCGAGGGGCAATTTTGTTGGGGGCGTTGGCTAGTGTATATGGGAAGGAGGATGGTGGAGCTGATACAGCCGTGTGGTTGGCGGGAGGTAAGGTTGAACAAGGTCAGTTACAAAGTGGTATTGCTCACCAGACTATTGGGATACTGCGGCAGATTGGTCTTCTCGATGACATATTGGTTACTAGAGAAGGACTGATAATATATCCATCAGAGATGAATTAGGTGGTAGGATGATGGAAAAACATTCGTTTACCTTATCATACTTTCAGGCAGGCGTGGATCGTGTTTTGACAATGCATACAACAAGATAAATATGTAGAGAAAGGCCGTTTAAAGTGTCACAAAGTATTCTACGGGATCTGGTCAAACAAACTCACCACGAATCTTAACAACTTTATATTCTGGATCCAACAAACTCAATTGCCCTCTGATAGTCTGCCTAAGCCGCACACTCGGCTCTATACAGTAAGTTTGAAATTCTTCAGGGGTTACTTTCATGTTTGGGAACAATAATCTTAAAAAACCAGATGTAAGACGTTGAATGGCTTTTTTGTCTCGCATGTCATCAGTACCATGAAGCTGCATATGAGCTGAAACATACTCATCGTAACCAGGTCTTTCTCTTAGCGCATGTAGGATTGCACTAAAAAAATCCGCTTTGAATCCGACACCACGGGCTGGCATGTTTGCAGTGAATCTTGGCAATTCCCACCCTGGTAAAATGCCATGCAGACGATCGATAAAAGCAGTTTCTTGAAGGAAGTTGGGCAAATTATAAAATAAGAGAGCTTCTCTAGGTTTCCCACGGGAATCAAGAGGAATGTTGCCCAGCAAGACGAAACTAGCGTCCGCGGTTGCCTGTTGATTACCACGTGTATATCTTCCTGATTCGAGATAATCTTTCAGTATGCCGACAACCTCACCAGGATTGTCAAACGAGATAGTTTGTGCTTCATCAAAGACGACAACATCATAGCTGGTTAAGAGGCCAGGCGTTCTGCTTTGAAGGTTATAAAATAATACCGGAGCAGTTACTTTTCCCCCACTTACTACGCGCACATGCCTTGACAAGTTTTGGTAGATGAAAGATTTCCCTGTCCCTTTTGGAGCTAACTCAATTAAATTAACTCTTTTTTGCACTAAAGGAATTAGTCGAGTTAACAGGTGTTGTTGCTGTAGAGGGGTATATGCGTGTGGATTCGATCCCATAGCATTAACTAATAACTCTCGCCATTCAATAAGGGAAAATTCAGAACGTGCTTCACAATAATAGTCTACATCCAGGTGAGCTACCTGCATTGGTGTGAATTCCCTTAGCCAAACTTGTCCGTTTGAACTGGGTGATTCAGGATCTGGAGGATGGTAAATTATCTTGCCCGCACCCCAAATCCCCCCACCTAGCAGATTGGGGAAACGATCTAGAATGTGCCCCTCTATATATCCTCTCTCATCAATACACGGTATGTGAACTCGATGTGTGTTTGACTTCAAATCAACATACACGGAAAAGTGATCGAGGATAGTTAACACTTCTCCTTGAGATAGTTGGTGTTTGATCTCTTCCTTTTGATCTTTTCGAGGCAAATGTTTGCGAATAAAAAGATTTATCTTGTCCTGAATATCATCAGTTAATTCTCCGTTAGGGCAAAAACGATCTAATATCCACTCTGCGACAAATGTTGGGATACTTCGACTAATCATCCCAGAATCAAGAAACAATCCTTTGTCAATACATACTTCACCAAAGACATTTTTTGCCCTGTTCTGGAGATCAGATGCCAAGGGGGGATTTATCATGAAAACATATCTCCGAATTCGTCGTCCAGATCAGTCTTAAACAGTTGCCGAACCTTTACTCTTAGTTTATCAGGATACGAATGCTCCTGACCACCGGCACTGAAGCGAACGAAACAGTTAATCAAAATTTCATTGCGTTCTACACTTGTTTTAGCGGGTATTTTAATTTTGATTTCTTTGGTTTTTGCTTCCATTTTGGGGGCAACATCAACGGGTGGAAAAATGATGTTGTAGTCATTTAGTTTAATTTCTAGATTTTCGATAGGCACTCTGTACGGATTGCGGATGCGAATAGCGAGGTTAGTGAGGACACCCAATCTAATGGGAAGAGTAGCATGCTCAAAACTGGGAAGCATACGTTCAAACTCATTTTCCCCAAGTTCACATATTATCAAGGGTAAAATGGTTTCCTCTGGTGAGAGACCACCATGAGTATAGCCTCGGGGCCTTCGTTCTATATAACGCCATCCGCGTGCTACTGCATAGTTTTGCGGCAGCATAAACCTGTCTTTATCTAGGTAGAACCATTCAATGCTGTTGAGAGCCTCTTTTCTGTCAGTACGGATAAATCTTTGATGCCGTTCGTAACCATCCTCTTTCATTGCTGAAGGAGGGGCTGACAAATGCTGTCCTTGGGAAGGATAATATGTCGCACCGTGATCCGTGGATATAATTAATACCGAGGGGCGGCTTTCAGACAGTTGCTGCATTGCTTCAGCCAATTTGCTAACGAACCTATTCAAGGCGGCCTCAATTTCTTCTTCTCGTTCAAAATCCGTTGTACTTGGTTCGTGGCTGAGTTTATCGAGACGACTGTATACGTAGACAAATAAATCACCTTGGAAACCTTCTACATTTGCCAAATCGTCAAAATCATTTAGCCAAATTACTTGTTTATCAGTTCGTCCTTTCCATGCATCTGTAAATGCCCCCTTTTCATTGAGAGAAGAAATTATTTCGTTAGGTAGTTGTCCGACCAATGAGCTTTTGCGCGAGAAGGCCGTGTCACTTGGAAGCATTGATAGCTGCCTTGACACCTGAATATTGCCAAATCCGTTCTCGCTAAGATGGCGTGAAATGAGTCTCAAATAAAACCAGGGCAGATTATCTATTAAAACCCATAGTATAACTTTATTGTCTTCTAGTAACTTAACAATGTGTTGATAGGTTCCATACACAAATCTATCGGGTCTTTGCTGAATAAGCTTTGGGTATGCATCATATAACCAATCTTCATACACCAAACTCATTTGCTCAATTTCTAAGTCAGTCTGTTCATTAACCATCATCCAATAACGATATGGCAGATATTCTTTTTCGGCCCACTTAAACCATTTTTTCAGATTTAGTTTCCATTTGTTCGAATCTGGTGAACTTGGTCTTTTGGGTGGTAATTTGCTCTTTATATCTTGTATTCTTTTGTCTGTGCCAGGCAAGGCCGTGAACTTATGCCAGACTTGATCTATTAACATTGGTGTACACAATTTAAGATTTTGTTCAATAACATTAAGAACAGCTTCCTTCTCACCATCAAATAGGCCTGACATTTGCTGTAATGCTTTTTCTATTCGGGATAAGAACTTCGATTGACCTTCTGTAGTAAACTCTTGAACATAATTAGAGGGTCCATTTTCAACCAAATTTGTTTGTTTCCGCCCTATAGAAAGAATATCGTTCTTCGGCCCGCTTTGTACTTCCTCCATAGTTTTCTCGCACAAGTTGATGAAGGCGGGGCAAGCATCTGGGCTTAGATCACTGTGCATAAGGCGATTTCGATACCAGCGTAACTTTTCAAAACGACTTTTAGTAGCTTCTAGGCTATCGAACCAATACTCGAAACAGTTCACCCAAAAGTGATCAACAATCATTGAAGTTAATTGACTAAAGTCCGTAAAGTTGAGCAAGTTGCTACTACGCTCAGCATCTTCAATTTCACCGGTAATTTCGAGCATTTTTGCTTCACAATCTTCTCTTATGGTTGTTGGAATCTGGCTGATCCAGTCTGCCCCAAGCTGCTGTGCAAGCACTTCTCCTACAGCCTGACGTAGCTGACGCTCCAGCCGAGTAAAGTTGCGAAATGCATCGGTTAGAAGATCTTCATGTTCTTCAATCATCAATTAGACCTTGTAATTTAGAATTCCAATAGGATTGGATTTTAGGATCGAGTTTTCGTCGGATATTTATTGGTAATACGATTGTGTCAATCTTACCTGCTAAATCAACTAGTACAGGGGAAAACCATGTTTCATCAGCTAGCCAGTCTTCCCTAAACTCATCATATGGTGAGAGCGCAGACCATGTGAGAAGGGAAATAGCATTCTTTTTAGGGTTTTCCAAAAGACGAGAATAGGCGCTGCGAAGTGAGCCTGGGCCTTCAGAACACCACCCTTTAATGATTTGGTCTGTAAATGCAGAAAGAGAGGGAGATGGTTCGCCCTCTACCTCAACAAACCAATGGACTAATTTTGAGAAGTGATCCCACGAAGGCATGGAAGTCGCCCATATTTCTCCTAGCAGATGTTCTACAATCCATTTCTTAACATCGGTTACAGGATTAAGGGGATCTAGCAAGTCTAATATTCCCAATTGCACAACATCCTCTGAACTTAATGGAAAATCTGAAGGGAAGGATTGGATATTTAATTTTTGTTTCAAGCGTTCAAAAGGGGAATAATTAATTACTCTTATCTCAGCAAAGTATTCTTCAATATCCCAGAACCATCCATCGCAAACGCGAGTTCGTACAAATACCTGCACTTCCGCATCCTGAGAAAGAGCATCGTAAATTAGTTGTCGAATTGAAATATAGTCTTCCCTATTGTCGACAACATGACCATTGTATGGGATTTCTTCGGCAGGTAATAAACCTGTATAGATCTCAACCATTTTCTAGTTCTATTAGTAATTCACGCAATATTTGTTTAGCTGTTTCAATAGGAACAGAGGATAAAACATCTCTGAACTGTTGTTTGATACTTATGAATTCGGTTGAAAAAGTTTCATCAGCAGCAGAGGTATCTCCATTCTCCTTTGTTGCCACAGTCGGACTCGATGGCTGCCAATTCTCTATTTCCATCTTGGCGACTCTTACTTTCTCTAGGTATAAATCAACCGTTGTTGACTCAGTCCAGCTTTTAAAATCACCAAGTTGCATAGCAATGGGTAGCTCTTTAAGCATTCGTTGATCAATATCTTTTTCCGAGTTAATTGCGTTTTGCAAGTGACCAGCATTACCACTAAAAACGTGTAACTGTTGACTCTCGGACAGATTTGCATACCAGTTTTGTAGGGAATCTCTTAATGCATCACGGGTTGCCCCACTACCCCCAAAACATTCGATCAGCCTTTTAATAGTTAAGCGGGCCTGGCTTTCAGCATAATTGGTAAGTTCTTCGTAGCATGATTCAAACCGAGCAATAATCTCAACTAATTCCTTATCAGATGGCGGCGAGGTCAAAGTTACATCTAATGCTTCTGGCAAGTATGTTTTGAGCAATCGTTTGCCATCAGTTGTTTTTGCTTTATCCTTGAACAGCTTAATAAGATTGTGGCAGTGTGGATTATTAAAAGCACCTGTCTCAATTGTTATTGTTGGCAAAACTGTGAACCAAGCCTGAAGGGCTTCCTTTCCACGTTCCCATATGCCTACTTCTTCTGTTTTGTCCACATTGTCAATCAAGGTATTAATCATACCATTGACATATTCTTTTTCACTTGGATGTATTTCATAAAATGTTAGGGCGTAGTTTTTTGGTGCCGATACAATATTGGAAATAGTTTGGGCATCTAATGCAATGATGTCCAAAGTCTTTTGCTTGTGAGATTTGATCTCTGCAAAAGCATATTCATCAAGGTGATTTCTGAAAAATGCAGCCAGTACCATTTCAATTAACTGGTGACTAAGGCCATAAGGAGGTGTCAACAATTCGCTAATAACTTTGTCAAATCTTTCGACCTTGTCTGGTTGTTGTCTTAAATGCTTATGGAGTAAAAGCCAAATATCCCTCAATGAAGACCCCTTTGGCCACTCATCGCGTACCTCGAAGTCAGCGTATCTGCCCTTGTCTGCTTTTAGTTCGAAAACTTCTGTATTTTTGAAACAATTTCTAAATATGCGTTCCTCAGGAGAGCCTCCTCTCATTGCTATAGTTATGTGCCCCTGATGCTCTAATAATCTAGTAATCGCTTCTTGCCGGTATCGTTTTTGGGCATCACGGCCCCTTAAAATATTGGCTATATAATCGTCTTCAACTTGTGGGGTTTTGTTAAAGATGTTTGTCAGTAGACCCGATATAAAGTCTATTTCTGAGCCGCGACTTAAATTAGTCGTGATTTGACCATTACAATGCCATGTGAAATTATCAGCACGAAGGAATTCTATTAATTCTTTGTCAATATCACCTTGTAGATCACCAATATCTTGAGACAGTTCTTCCTTGTCTGCATCAGTCATGTTTGGGAAGGATGAAGAATTGTTTTTTATTTCACGCATAGCTTGTAGCTGCAATAATTTTTCCGTTATTGGCCAAGGATTTTTAGGAACTGCGATAATTAACTGGGGATGTTTGCAGGCCTCATTAGTAGCATAATTAGTTGCTGTTCTTATATTTTCCGTGTCTTCGGTCAAGACGTATAGGATTAATAAATCACCTTCATATTTACCGCGATCAGGTTGATACCATCCTTTGATTCGTTGTATAAAGTGATTAGGGTTTGCTAAACTGCTGGGAGAGATTATTTCTCGAACGGCTTCTCGACTGATAAAATGCTTTTTTTTGTAGGATTCGCCGAGCAAAGGTCCTGTTTTCTCGTCAAATCCGGGTAGGCTATCTAGTGCATCAACACTATCGAATGTAGGCCGTAATCGTCGTTTCTCTTCCCTGATTGCCTCTTGCAGATCAAACTCGCTACGATAACGTAACTCATAATAGCCATTTGTACGTCGACGCACGATTTTTTTCTCTTCAGACAACTCGGTTAGCAAATTTTTTGCTTCTTCGGTGCTTGACTGATCAAGATGTAAAGCGATTATTAGGTTTCCTTCAGTAGGTGGTAAATTCTGCGACCCAACCAACTCAAAAATAGTTAGCGTGTTAATAATACGTTGAGAGAAAGGGCTATTGCCCACTTGTCTGAGGGCTTCGTGCCTAGCCGCGACAATCCGTTTATAGCGAGGGTCGCGTATCTTTGCTGTAGCTGAAGGTTCAAAGTAATCTATTAATCGATCGACCGTATAAAGATTGAGTTGCCCATTATCTTGATAAAGTAGCTCATCGTGTATAAATTGCCTTAATCCTGTTTGGCTACTGTCGTTAAAGAACGTAAATAGAGTTCGTTCACGTTGCCCCAGATTACGAGCGAGCCATGGCAAACAATAACTTGTAAAAGGATGAAGTGGGAAACATCCAAGTAATAGTTTGTTGATAAACCAGCTGCTGTCTTTAATATCAAATAGCCCAGCATTTTGTGTAGCATCGCTTAACATCGATACTGTTTCATGACGCATAATTTCCTGCCAGGCTATTTCCTTCTTTGTCTCACGATTTCTCAAAATGATTGTTTCTATAATTTCAATTTCTTCATGACCGGAACCAATGTTCTCTAAGGAGTGATCAGGTATAAAGCGCCCAGATATTTTTTCCCAATCTTTCTCACTGCGAAATCCAGCAGCATAGTCTGCTAGCGATTGGTGTGCAATGACGGTGAAATGGCATTGTTTTTCGGCCGAACGTTTACAATATTCAGCAAATTGCTGAATATTTAGACTTTCATCGCTGTGGGGATCCTGGGCTAACCTGGTTAAGTATTGACCGAACTCATCACAAATCAACCAAATGCCTTCCCATTCACCTGTACCCTTCAAGTGCTCTATTGTTTGCTTGTATATCTCCTTAGGATCAGCTTTTACATTCGGCTGAAAAGATGCTCCATAAGCTACCTTTCGATGGGCACTTTCAAAAATTGCGTAAGCTTTTTCAGAATACTTACGTAATTGCCCAATGAGCATATCAATTTCCCAACCTTGCTCTGCTAACAATACCGCCCTTAGTTTCTGATAGGGATTATCCTCTGCAGTAGTGGAAGAAAGCCTTTTCCATTCGTTGATTACTCGTTCAGCCTCGCGAAAGTGTGATTGTGGTCGGAACTCTATTTGTTCTCTGTGCAGGGCATCTTCTAGGGAAGTAAGCAACATTCGGTCAAAACCCTGCGAGTAATCGTGTACATCAGGTACTATTACTAGATACTTCTGCACACCATTTAATAAGCGTTGCACTCGTTTGGCTACGGCTTCATCCTTTTCGCGTATCTTGTTGAGTACTTCCTGAGCTGTAGGGAGTTTTCGGACAAGGGCTGCCAAAACTAAGCCGAAATGAGATTTTCCAGTTCCGTATTGTCCTGTCAGCAGATGTACTCTCTTAGAAGAAGTGGGCATGATGCCTACCAGAATTTCTGATAAGGCACGCTGAGAGGCATGGTTGGGCAAATATCCTTCTACTTTACTGATGTCATCAAAGTCTGCTTGGATGTTAACTTCAGTGAGATAGGCCGGTGAAATGGATACAAACTCATTGATTTTTATATTTGCAACCATGTTATTCTCCTAAGGTGGGTGATTACCGCTAAGTACTACGAACTTAGTGTTGATACAAATTAAGTAGTCTGTCAGACGGGAAATTCGCATCTTTAATTTGCTTCTCTAAATAAGTAAAAATGATTGTTGGTATTTTGGGTTCGATTAGACTGGCTAATTTAAAGAACTCAATAGAGTTACTTCGGCCAAATGTGGCGATTAGCGGTTCTATCTGATCGAATATCAAGAAGGGAGTATGTTCATTGGTTGCCAAACGAATGATCCAATCAGCCATATCACCTTGATCGAAAACTCCTAATATGGATGAAGGATCAGAGTCCGTCGCTCCAGATGATTTTCCGACAACTAATAGCGAGTCAACTGGATTCACATATAAACCTTGTAAAGATTGAGATAAACTCCGAGCTAAGTGTGATAACTCAGCTGGTACTCTGCCTACCACGATGGTTAGTCTATATCTCCTCGTACTGGTTTTTTGAGCAAGTTCAATGAGATAGGGTAAATTAACGTTTGATTGCAAAGTTCTCATATGCTCTCCTGATAGTAAGCAGTTAACATTGACAAGGGATCGTCCACGTTGGTGAACGTGATGTTATCAAGAGTAGCTATCTGGGTAATGCCGATAATGCCTTGACTCTCCAACACCCTCAATTTATCCAACAATAAGTCGCGGTGTAGGAGGAATACTTTTCCGATTTGCCCATCGTTTGAGAGAAGATTATTGATAGAAATTGTGGAGGTTGCAGCACTTTGAGTTCGTTGTTGGTATAGTGCGTAGCCTAATACGAGTGGTGGAACTTTGTCTATTGGTTTCGCATTGAATTGGTGACCTATAAGACTCAAATATCCTAATTTCTGTAGCGCATAATATTGGGAGCTAGTGTAACCATTGAGAAATAAACCCACATCATTATTGAAATGGCTTGTCTGTTGAATCCCTTTGGTTTTAAGTGCCTCCTTAAGTTTGTCTCGGGTAAAAACCTTGTTGCGAGGAATGAATATGTTGCTTGCGCTGTGCCACACTGCCGCATTGCGATTTGAACACAAAATGAAATGAAAAGAACACAAAGTGCCGACTTTTTGGAAATACGGATCTTCTTTATGAATAAGTGTACCGAGTGAAGTTAAGGAGTTATTCTTTTGTAAGCCAAGAAACTTTGCTAGTCTCTTCAAGCCTACTATTTTGTAAGTATTGAGACCAAGCCCCTCTGCTATTTCCTCATTTCTTGTGCTAGGATTTTCGGCAAGAAACTCAACTAGCCTAGCAATCAAATTAAGGTCTAACGAGGACCATCCTTTTCCAATGCCAACAGACATACATAGACCTCCTGGTCAAGAATTAATTTACTCCTCATCAAATAGCGCCTCTAAAAAGCGGTTTTTCAGCTCGCCAACAAAGGCATCTTTTTGGATTTTTTCTTGATTTTCATCAATATCTTTGTTGCCCGAGTCTGCCCCATCGGCAAGACCAAAGGTGTTTTCTGGAAACTTTTGAAAACGCGAGTTTGTATGTAGCATTAAAGTAATGCTACTCAGTGATGCCTCTCGCTCTGCATTGACCCGTTCAAATACATCCTCGGCTGTCATGGGTTTTTCGTTTTGTGATAATACATCCTCAGCAATATCGGCGTAAAATCTTGGCCTTTTTAATCCCCACTCAACTAACCCGAATTTTCCATGTCCAACCCATACGAATAAATCAGTGTGGTGACCTAATTGACTATGGATACTATGCACCGAGCCTTGTTGCTCTGACGGAAGCATTTCATTTGCAATACGAGCAATTTCAGTGAAGTGAACAGGTTCCCCGATTTTTCGTAACGCTCTGACCAGTTCGTCGATTCGGCTTTTCTTCCAGCGCACATGCCCCCAGTGGGTATCATCTTGTAGTGCAAATCGATTGTCGGTGAGCAAGCAGGCTCCTACAAATTTCGTTGAAAACTGAAGTTTAGAGGTTTGATGTTCAGGACCTAAATCTGAGTGTTTCAAGCGATCTGTCAACTCCCCAGTTGTCAATGGAGCATAATGGGATTGTAATATTGTTTCGAGTTCATTCGTTACGGCAACTACATGGCTTAGTAGATCATTGTCCCTACCCCATAATTTCGATTTCTTCAGTTCGTGAAATGTTTTGGGCCGCAACTTCAATAAGAAAATGATTGCTGACTCAGCATCAATTTCGCCAATCTCCATGACGCCTTCCACAAAATCACGAATCTGAGAAATAGCTATTATTCCTCCGCTAACATTCATCTCATTCTCTATTAGCAGGTACAATGAATTAATTGGCTCACTTCTGGTTGCTCTCTTTAAATGTTGTAGAGCCCTTTTTTCCAACTGGCGTATACGTTCTCTGGTTAACTCGAATTGTTCCCCAATTTCCTTGAGCGTTCTAGTTCTATTTCCGTCGAGTCCGAATCGTAACCTAATAATCTTGCGCCATCTTAGATCGCTCATTTCTTTTGTAAGTAAGTTTTCCACGAGGTACTCTAACAAGGTTTTACGTAGCAGAATTGCGTGAAGAGGACTTAATCCCTCCTGTGTTACTTCTCCTTCCCAATCCGCTTGAGCGGGTAGCCACTTGACATACTCTTTCAACCTCATAGCCGTAGTGGTGACTTGTTCAGGCCTGGTTTGATCGTAAAGTTGGGACAAAACAAGAGAGCTCTGATTGGCTAAGTCGTCTACTGTATTGACACCGAAGCTAATTAATTTCCTTTCTAAAGAAGTTGGTAATACAAGCCTGGATATTTTTATTTGCTCCAGAGGGACATTGGTCCGTTTGAGAAACTGGTAGTCATTAGCATTAATAAGTGGAAACTGGGGCCAGCGTTTTGCGAAGCTCGTCTTATGAGAAACTAATAGAGTTTTTATTTCTTTAAGTTCGGCAAATGTGAGATTGGCCTGGAGAATAAGATCTTCCATCGTCAGTTGGCTGAGATCGGAAATGTTAGTGACTTTAACCTCCGTAAGCTTTTTCTTCGTAATAGGAGTCAACTTATCCCATTGAGTTAATTGTGGTCGTTTATGTGGCTTTGACGCTGGCAGTAGATGAGCATTCTTTTTTAATTCGCTTTCGATCTCTGTTAAAGCCTTGGGACCAATGTTTGGGATTGTCAACAAGTGATCGGATGTTTTGACTTGCAATTCATCAATTGTATTCACACCACCTCTTATCAAAGCGTTATACGTTCGTCTAGACAAGTCCAGCATATTTATTGACCGGTCGTCGTCCTCTGAGGGTGGCGTAGCGATTTGATGAAGGGCAGACGTTCTAAATGATGCTAATGTTAAGGTTTGCGAATATTTAGTCAGATAGTTCTCCAATTGGGTTTCGATTTCAGAAAAGGATAGCTGGCCAATATTTTTTACTTTCCAAATCCCATCAGGAAAGAGTTCCAATACTTGATTGATTGTTTTGATGCCTGCCCTAAATAGAGCATTGTAAGTACGAACTGAAAGATTGAGTGAATCGATAGAATCATTGAACCTATAATTACTTGTTGTATCGATTGGCGGAACACTGGGAACTGCTTTATCTAACGAGGTGGTTTTTGACTTTCTGTTAAGCCTAACTACGAGTAACCGTGGGTGGTTAAAGTCGCAGACATCGTTGAGTTGCCGCTCAACTTCTGTATAGAGATCATTTAGTTGTTCACTTATTAGTATTCTTCGGAGACGTTTCTCGTCCGATAGTATAAGAAATGCTTTACTTGGTGCATCTTCTAGCTGTTCCAGAGCAAGATTCCAAAGTGTCTCAATAGCGAAATCACTTTTCTCTGCTAAGTCGGTGATAACATGGAGTGTAAACCCGTTACCCTCTAATGGTTGGTTGGTCAAGCATCTTGATTCAGATTTTTGGAAGGGCACGAACACATCCAGAATTTCCTGGCATAATTTTTGTTTGCCTTCATGAAAATTGCCAACAATGATGAGAGATGGAATCTGGTTTGATGAGAATCGTTCTTCAAGCTGGTTGAAGTGAAATTTGACAGGCAAAGCCTGGCTGAAATTTAGAGAGTTAAAATCAATTAGTTCATACCAGTTTCCTTCATGACCTTTATTAGTCATGTAGATATTGACTCCTTATCAAAGCGTAGAAATGAATTTGCCTATCAGCTCAATATCTGAGGATGTATTAAACCATCCTGGACTAACTCGAATTGTCCCACCGATTCTAGTTGTCATGAGCCATTCGTGTGCCCAAGGTGAACAATGCAGCCCTGAACGAATCGCCATTTTTTGAGCGCCTAGAGCGGCTTCAACAGTTTGTGGTGTTGTATCCCTCACTGTAAAGGATAGGATACCACACCAAAGCACTTTCTCTGATGGTACGAATAGTTTAATTTTAGGATGAGAAGACAGGGTGTCGCGAAGTTGTTGAGCAATATTTGCGATATGTTGCACGATGGCTTGGCGCCCGTTTTCTTGCAACCACCCCAAAGCAGCATGAAGTCCAGCTATTGCCCAAATATTGTGACTTCCGGCTTCATAAGCCGAAGGTAATTGATCAGGCATCTGCACACTCTCAGAAATAGTGCCAGTACCACCAAAAAGCAGAGGGCGAGGCCGCCAGTCGGATGCTAGCACTATCCCAGCTACACCATAGGGTCCGTAAAGGGATTTATGGCCAGAAAATATAAAGGCATCAATTAAGCCTTCATTGAGTGTCAAAGGATACAAGCCGGCCGTTTGTGCTCCATCCACGATGATAACTACTCGTGGGTTTATGTTTTTAGCCAGACGGGCTATATCAGTAACTGGTGGCATTAGTCCGCAAACGTTGCTAGCTTGAGTGACGCACACCATAGCCGGTGGTTCGGTCTGAAATGAAGCTTCTAGTTTATCCAGCTCACAAGAATAGTTGTGGCGATCAAAAGGAATTTGCTGTAATTCAATCCCTTGAGTTTGTCGTAGATACTCGACAGGACGGAGAACAGAATTATGTTCGAATGGGGTCACATAGATAGTCTCACCAGGGCGTAAATTAGCCCCGAAAATGGCCAGGTTGAGTGCATGTGTAGCAGAGGGTGTAAAAATAATTTGTTCTGAAGTTGGCACTTCCAGCCAGCTCGCTAGTCGTTCGCGAGTTTCCGCTAACAGGTGTGTACAGGCACGGGCAAGCGGATTCCCTCCTCTACCAGCATTCCCCCCGTAACGACGATAAAAATCATCGGCAGCAGCGTAGATCCGCTCTGGTTTTGGAAAAGTAGTGGCGGCATTGTCAAGATAGATAATCTCATTGTTGTCGCCGCTTTTTCTTCCTCCGTCTTTCATTATTGCTTTTTGGTTCCTCCAAAACATGATGTAACAAGGCTAATACAACCTGTCGTCGTTCGTCCGGTGATAGTGGACGACCGGCAATCTCTAAGGTTGACTTGAAATTTTGCAAAATGCGTTGTCCGTGTGGTGAAAGGTCAGATGGTCGAAAACGATAAGTCTGTTTTCCTTCTTCGGGTAGGACAACATGTAATTCTATAGCCGATTCATTCTCAGTCAGCTCAAATATTTCTCGCTCTAACCTTTCCTTGGCTTCCAGCAAATTGTTCTTGAACGTTTCAAGACTGCGGTCATTCCAATCTTGTAGATGAAGCCCTAATACCGCCTCAGATAACCCATCCCAGAAAGAATCAATTTCTTCTCCTGACCTGACAGTTGCAACAAGACGTTGTGCAAGGTGGTCACTAAAACGGAAGGTACTGAGCGTTTTTCCTGACTGTTGTTCTAATCCTGCCATCCAAAAATTAAGAGCGGCCTTACCGGTAAGCTGCCGAGCTGGAGCATCGTTTGCAAAACTCTCTTCGGCGAAGCGATCCAGGTCATAAAGGAGGGCTTGGTAAGCCATATCAATCTCATCTATCAACTGGGCCAGTTGTGTTGCCAACATTTCCTGGTAGGCAACGCTGCTGTGAGGATCAACTTGCCCATTATCAAGAAGAGCTAGCAGGTCATAGAAAAGCACACGGGCGGGATCGCTTTGGGCGTCATAGATGAGAGTGCGAAGTTGACGGGCATCCTGAGAGATTCGATTGGTATCACGGCAGTATCTTGGCCGTGCCTGTAACCATCTCAATAATCCCCGACTCAAATAGCTTAGTGGTTGATGTTCGCGCTCCTGTGGCATAAGAAAGCTCTGACAGCGTTCTTCCAGAACGGCCCATAAAGCTGCATGTCGTCTATCCCAAGGTCCCACCTCTATTGTGAATTCCCTCGGTCGCCAACACAAATCAGTAAAAGCTTTACCGGTTAGTGGAGATATGGCTTTGCCTTTGTGGCGGATAGTTAAGACACGGGAACGTGGCCACATCATAGCAGCCAGCAAAACAGGGAGCACACCACGGCGTAGCCCGAAAGGTGGGGATTGAAGCTTGTCTATGAGAATAGCAGTATCCCTTTCATTCTCCATTGCTTTGCGAAGATACTCTTGTACCTCATCCCATATGATTGCTAGTGTTTCGCTGTTAGACGGCCGTTCAAGAACTCCATACTCATCACTAATGGGCTTTAGTAAACCTGATTGGATCAGCATTGTGCGCATGATTAAGAAATCTGGACCATAACCGGTTAGGTTTAAATCAAGTGGTAGAATCGACCGGTCATCTTCGTCATTGCTTTGGTGGCTCAATAAAGCATCTATAACCTTTATAGCTGCATTGATTTGCAGTCTTGTGGGCTCCTGTTGATTTAGAGACTCATTGTTCAGAATGGGTGTTTGGTTAAACCATTGGGTACATAAGCGCGATAGTAGCCTAGATACATCCTTTGTGCCTTTGACCCGTTCCGAACGCCACTTTGAACCATCGTGCCACCACCAACTTGCTCCTCTTTGCATGGGATCAAGCAATGGTTGCAAAGCGCGTATTAAGCGGCGTTGTGCATCTTCAATGAAAAAAGCGACCTCGTTTGGTAACCGCTCGTCTTTGTGCATAAATGCGGCATCATTTTGCATGTCGTGCAGGGCAAACAGTTCGTTGAGTGCGTCTTTAATCAAAAGAGGACGTTCGGGAATGACGTAAATGACCCTGCTGTCTGAGAGGTTTTCTAAAAGCTGTATTGCCTGATTTCGCTCTACGGAATTGGTTGTTAAAACATATGCAACCACACCGTCAGCATACCCGTCCGGCCCCAGTTGCTTTAAAAATGTTTCGGAAATGCTTCCCAGATCATCGAGCCAACGATATAGTCCCCAAAAGTAACGAGTCATACCCCGCTCTTGATTGTAACTGCGTGGTAAATGAAATGGTGCCGGCGCATCTCGCTCTAACAACTGACGGATTTGAATAGGAGATGGCGTATTACGTTCAATAGCTGCTGCTATTTCTGCATCCAAATCCACATCGCTACCTCGGGTGAATGTCCAGTATCCGTCGGCATGGCGGAAGGCAACAGCACGTCGTCGCTTCAGACGTTGCAAGCAACTAGCAACTTCCTTTTCTTCTGTACCTGATGCCCAGGCTAGTAGTTCTGTTGTCGGTGTAATACGTCCATATGTAGTTTGCGATTGCACATTAACATCACCAACAATCGTAAGAACTCCCAGAGCTTTTACAATCACCTGGGTCAGCCGGTCATTAGAAGACGCTTTACTTAGAGCATACATGACACCTGACCACGTAGCGTGAGTTCCACCCGGACCAACATCTAACCGTACGGCTTCGGCAAAATAGTCCCAGATAGCATCGGGCCTCAACATCCACCAGTCTGAATTAGCTCTAGCGAGTTTTTCCTGTAATGTTCCTGGTTCGTCTGCAGCCAGAAAAGTGAACAATGTGCGTTCGTTCTGGGCTACCTGGTTGGCCAAGCGGGGTAAGGCATAAACTGTCAAGGGATGTAAAGGCCACACACGTTCAATTATCTGTTGCCGCAGAGAGGTGTCATCTAGCCCCTCGAAAAGATCCAATTCTAATGATTGGGCTGTTAGGTTGTTGAAAGTATGTTGATGTTGCTTTGCAAATTGTTGCCAGGCAATTTGGTCTGTTGTTTCTACCGCTTCGGATACGAGTCGATAGGTCACAGCCGGATCGCTGGTAACATCGTGCGCTTGAAAGCGTTCCGCAATGCGTGCCCATTCTTGCTGATATTCAGTAGGCAAGTCAGCTGCATAACCAGAGAGCAACCGATGAGTGATAAGTACTAAGTGAACTTGATGAGAGCCACTGCGATTACAAAATTCAGCAAAGGATTGTAAAAACGCAGCTTCGGGGCCGAATGCTTCACTAGCTCTGGCTTCGACAAAACGGCCAAACTCATCCCAAATAATGAAAAAGCCATCGTACTTGGTGCCGTTGAGAGCTTGGGCCGTATCGTGGAAAGCATCGGCCAGAGATACGCCAGCATAAGGATCGAAACGAGCACCGGCTGCCATATCTGGATACAATCTTTCAAATAAAGCCAATGCCTCTGGTTGTATTGCTTCCAGATCTTCACAAAGCGATGAAATAGTGTGATTTTCTTGAACAAGTCTGGCATCTAAGTTTTGGAAAACATCAGGATACGAGCGTTCCCATAAGTCTATTGTTTCTAAGGCAGCTTGAAATTGAGTACGAGGACGCAAATCGCCCAATCCCTTACTTGCCAATGAGCGAGTTAAAGCTCGTATCAGGGCTGTCGAAAGCGAACCCTCATCACCAGATAATATGACTGGTAACAATCTTTGTTTTGTTGCCTGATATGATTGGACCGCTTGGGCAGCTATAGGGTAAACACGCTCCATGCGTACTTGAACGGTATCCAATGATGAGGAGCAAGAGGGATCCTGACTAATGACAGCACTCAGCACCAATCCTAGCAGAGATTTACCTGAGCCATAAGGAGCATGAAGGACATGGGCACGTTGGCTACCATTCTCCAGTGCGTTATTCAAAATTGTTGCTAATGCTCTGGCTCCTTTAGGCGTTGGGATGTAGCTCGCGACGTACTCGGCATTGCTGGCATCATAGGTCAAGTTGATCGAGCGTTGGAAATGTGGTGAAATTGTGCGTAGCCCTGTGGATGACACCTGCGTGTTCAACATCAATTGACCTCCAACACGGTAGCCTGTTCAGTATAGTAACGTTGTAAGATTTCAAGTGGCTTGACCTGTGGTAGTGTAAGCTGATCAAGACCAGAAGTGCGAATAAATTGCACACTCCAGTCAGGGTGCTGTTTATTTAATTCGGTCAGCAAATTACTCAAGGCAGCTGTTGTTAAGTTGAAAACACGACCAGCGTTCATTGGTTCTCGTAATACCTGGCTGAGTCGTACTTGATTCGTTCTTGATTGCTCTTGTGTCTGTCGATCAACTATCACAAAAAGCAGGACCAATGGATCAAGTCGAGTAGGATTAAGGCGCTCCAATCGATACCGCTTTTGGGGGCCATTTTCAACCTCGCTCAAGAGTCTAAGTTGAGCGAATGGCGACTCGATAAGGTTCTCAGGCGTGTGTAATTCGTTGTCTGCTAAATATGTTTTTAGTAAACAACCAACATCTTTCCTGAGAGAACTTTGAGCAACTTTCTTGTCTGGCTTGGCTGTAATAACCCAAGTACTTAAAGATTCGAGGAACGTCTGCTCATCGAATGTTACCGGTGCATAGTGATTGAAGAACCAGTACCAGGTGGCGGCTTGGTCTTGACTACATACTAGGTGATAGTGGATTAGCCACAACGTTGCTTCATTTTCCAGGTAACGATCGTGCGCCCATATCAATTTGCCAAACGGTGTTAATCGCTGGACGGAACGATTTTGCTCTTTCCTTTCAGTTGTTAATCCGGTTGCTTGCATCCAAAAACGAAGAGAGCGCACCATATTACGGCCGATGCCCAAACGCTCTGGGGCGTTGTCATCAAGAAAAATTGCAGGGGGTAGTCCTTTCACTTCGGCTTCATCAATTGCAGCCATCCCCTTAAAGAGCCATCCTTCTCGGATGTGGAAAGTCTGATGTTCACCAAAACGCATATTTATTTTCTACTCCACAGCATGAAGTGCATCAGCAACAAGACATCCTCTTGATCCAAAGTGAGTTACGCATTCCATACAACCTGTGCAAACATCTTGGTCTATCTCATATATCCGCATTTCTGGTTTAATAGTAATAGCGCCATGGGGACATACAGCTGAACAAGCTGTACATTGGATGCATGTTTGGAATTTGGTGGCTTGCTTCTTAAAGTGCCACATCAAGCGATTGATGTCATCTTTAGGATTGATAACCGTAAAACGCAGCGTAGTACTATTCAGTGGCGCCTGAACAATAATTGCATCCCAGTCTTGATTGGGACGTCCTTCAAGGTAAATTTCTCCTAAAGCTGGCCTGCTTCTGTCACGGTTGATCTTTCCTAGGGGTTTAAGAAATTCTTCTAACTCAACATCGGCCGGTCGGTCTACATCAACCTCGATAGTGTTAGCCATATCGCCACAATGCCGGGCCTCAAGGCCGATGAAACGGTTTGGGTGTCCGGCCCCGCCAAATCGCTTAACCCATCCCCTGTCATCTATGTACTCCTCTGGATCGGGCTTCCCGATGCGGCGTGCGAAATCAATCAATTGAGAGCGCCAGCGGGCAGTATCTTCTGGAAAGAAAATGCCAGCAATCATGTCTGACCATTCTGAATTTAAGGGACACAACCAGCAACCAACACGACTATAACCCAGACGATAAGACCTGTTGAATGAAACATTATTTAACAAGAGATAGAGCCAGACATCAAACTCGCTCCAATCAATAATTGGAGAGGCTGTAGCTTGCTGCCCAATTTTGGCACCTACCGTGACCCCATTTAATTCTGCATCCTGATTGACACTCACGACAACACCTAGCCGATCAGGATCATCATTCCATGAGGCTTTATGGTACTTGCTCCGCCGAACTGACTCACCTCGCCGAATTCCATAGAAGGTAAGCACCTTCTCGTCTCCAATGCTTTGCAAGAGATTATTTATTGGTCCTGCTTTGAAGATGGTGCAGCACCAACGCATAACACGACTAGGCGGCCCCATTTCCTCAACTAATTGGTGGAAGTCATGCTCTGCATGGGCATTGAAGAATGGAATAAGAGGATTCTCCTCTTGAAACTGGCGCACATATTCATAGGTGTTCTCGTCCTCAAGTGTCGTATCACCAAAAACGTGTAATACATCGGAACTACCCAGCGCCCGACGAACGACATCTGATACCACTGATGAATCTTTTCCCCCACTGAAAGAAACCAGGAGCGTGCGACGTGGAAACCGACGTACAGCATGTCGAACAAATTTAAACGCCTCATCTTCCAGAGCGTGTAAATGAAAACAGTTTACCTCAAGTTGTCGCCGATACTCGTGTATTAATTTTTGATCTAAGGCATCATAATGGTCGCTGTCCCTAATATACTCCGCGATAGCAGCCAAGTCGTCTTTCAGCTGAGCTGATTCAGGAAGTGCTGTTGATTCACCATTGATGTAGTAGAAACGACTTTTACTACTGCGCCAGACAGCATCTGTTGTAAGAGGTCCATGTCCATAGAATTGCAGGATACGACGCTCACGGGCAAAAACAGGACGGGCCTCAGTCGTCAAGTATTTGAGGTCGTTTTTACACTTTGGGCATTTACCACCTTTTGGTGCGTAAATCGGATGGTGACAGGCGTAACACCAATTGAAAACCGATTCCATAGCGAACCTTCCTTGTTCAGCACCTAATTTGATAAACAAAACCTAAACAGGACGCTGATATAGCTGGATTATTTTGACATAAGCATTTTATAGTCTTTTGCTTATTCGTGCTATTTTGCTGAGTTTTGTTGTAGCTTTGCAACACTTGCAGCTATTGTTCATAGTAATTGATCAATATGTGAAGTCAATATGCAATTTGTGAGTATGTTCATTCAGGTCACAAACGGCCGGTCTCAAAATTTTGGATGCGGCGGTTTTTCTCGGACGATGTGAGGCACATCGATTAATAATGGGCCATCATTCTTTATTGACTAAAAGGCACGTACTGTTGGCATACTATGCGAAATTATTTTTGCTCTGCTTCCTTGCTGTTAGAGTCTGATCAAGCTGGCGATGTTTATTTCTCAATGAGGAATTGGATGATCGTAGCGGATTGTTCACCCACCTCACTCGGCTGACGACACGGTCAGCCACAAAAATGCACCGGGTTACATCAAAGGGGAACATGGAGGATTTCACCTTCAAGGCCGCTCATTAAATTTATAATGTGGAGTATATCACAGTAACGACATAGCAAAATCTGATAATGGTAATAAGGTAAGTGATGAAACACAATGTTTTCTCTGGTAAAAGCCTCGCCATCACTTACCATTCACCCGCCACCCCAAATCTGTATTATGGTGTAACGGTTACCTTTAGAGGATCGTCCAGACTAGGCCCAAAACAAGATCGCGTTAAAAATGAAAGTTATCTAGACATTTTGTTCGTTGGCTGTATGAGCCGCGTTGATCTCAGCATTTTCGTGTTTCAAACCCACATTCCGCACCTGAAAACGATGCTTTTGAACAATTAAAATTTGGGGGCATTTTTCGCCCCAAAATGCCGAATTTTGCCACTTGACAGCCATTTTTTGAGATTGTTTCGACAAATTTTCATGATTGCAAACCAATTCAACTCAGCTTCCGGCGAGATTCACGTAAATTTGCATTTACAAGACCATGATTCTGGCATTTTTCAACAGGTTTTTGGCTGAAAAATCGCCGAAATCGATAATTATTCAAAACCGCAAAAACGGGTGCGGAATGTGGGTTCAAAGCTCATTCATTTGCTGTTTACAGCATCTACCCTAACGGGAGGCATCTCTTGAATTCTTTTCTGGAGGTGTTTTTCTATGTCACAAGTGAGGTATGTTCGAGCCACGCATGAAAACGGCCGTTTTCGCCCCTTCCCTTCTGAAGCTTATCAATTTTGGCGTGAATATGGTTGGATAGTCGGCGAGGTGTTGCGATTGGAGCAAGGAACGACGTTTGCCGAAATTGTTTCTGCTTGCGAAGAATATTTGTTGGAGCATCCTGAATCCGACATGTTGCTGCCTCTGAATGAGCAGCATCTTGCCTGGTGCCTGATCAAGTTGTTGGACTACGGCATGGCGGTGCCCATCGTGGCAACCGTGGACCCAACCTGATCCCCCTCCCCTGCATAAACCTCAGTAATTTAGAGTCACGACGATGAACTAAATGCCTGTGAACAAGGACCAATGTTTTCTTTGGCACATCCGTTCTGTGTCCGTCCCCGCATTTCCCCCATATTCGCCCCTAGACGGCCGTGTCCCTGTTTTCGGCTCCATTATACCCCCCTACCCCATCCTGTTTGATACAGCGCAAATTTATAATTTTGTAAACAGTTGTGGACAAAGTAAACAAGTTGTGTACAATACTAAACAATTGTCCACAAAAGGAGCTTGAGTGCAATTATGAAGACAAAAGTTATTGCTGTAGCAGACAACAAGGGTGGGGTGGGGAAGACGACCACGGCCGGTGTCCTGGCCGACGGCCTGGCCAAGATGTGCCGCGAACATCGCAACGGCGCAAATGTGTTGGTTGTCGATCTTGACCCTCAAGGAAACCAGGCCGATATATTTGGCGTGCGGGCCGATGTACTGGCCGAAAGGCTGTGTGTCGGGAACGTGTTGATGGAGCCGGGCGATCTGCGGGTACTGCAAAACAACATTATCTCTTTGGATCGTGAAGAGGAAGGGTTGCCTCGGCCTAATTTGTATTTGCTTCCTGCCAGCCGTAATTTGGAAGATGTCACTCAGGATTTGGTGGTAATGACCACAATGCGCACGGCGCAGCGATCAGGCTTCAGCCTGGACACTGTTTTGGCCGATGCGCTCAGTCCTCTGCTGACTCAATTTGACTTCATTGTCATCGATTGTCCGCCAAAGCTGGATACCTTGAAACGCGCCGTGTACAATTTTGCCGATGAAGTGGTGGTGCCTGTGAAGACAGACCATGTCAGCCTGGTGGGTGCCCGGCAGCACACCGACGATCTTTACAATCTACAGCAAGAGGACCCTCGTAAATTTAAAGCCCGCGTGAGCCTGGTTATTCCCACCATGCAGCCGTCGCGCCAGGTTTTGGCCACGCAGGTTGTGGAGCAAATGGAAGCGTTCTACGGCCGTGATCTGGTCAGCCAGCCGGTGCCTGAAAGCGTCTATGTGAAGGAAGCGCCGGCAGCAGGCGGCAAAACATTGTTTGAGTATGCACCTTCTTCGGCTCCTTCAGCAGTGTATGCCGCGATAGTAGAGAGAATATTTAATGGCTAGAAAAAAGTTCGACCTCGGTGTTGATGAGGCGCGCTCGACGTCGCCACCCAAGAAAAAGAAAAACCTGTTTGATAACCCTCTGGAACAAACCCGCTCAGGACGCCAGAAAGCGTCTAAGGTAGCCGGGCGCAACACCGATGCCGCTGGACGTATTCGAAAGACAATCTTTTTAGACCCGGTTACAATCGACGAAATAGAAGCGGTTGCCGCTGAAGAAGGATATGGCAAAATGGACTTCTATGAGTGGCTTGTCCTGATGGGTATGGAACAGTTCGACAAAGGAGTGCGTCCTGAGGTTGAGGGTCAGCCCGTCGTTAAAGCCAGAATAAAAATTGAGAGATGAATCAATCTCTGTGACTGTGGGAAAGTTCAGCGGCATGGGAAAGAAAAGGGGATCGGGATCATAACGATCATAAACCCTTTTGTTTACATGGCGTCTACCTGTATGGAGTGGAGAAATCAAGAGTAAAATGGAGAAATTGCAATGACGGATAAAGCCTTGGCGCCGATTGAGCAAAAACAGGTTCTCTTTTATGATGATGAGATAACGGCTGTTTTGGTTGAAGAAGGCGGCCAGCGAGAAGTTTATGTCTCTTTGCGGCAGTTGTGCGATCTCCTTGGGGTTTCATATCAAGGTCAGATCCGGCGCGTTAACGATGATCCTGTTTTGTCGAAGCAGATGAAAGGGGTCAACATTACGTTTACCCCTTCTGGCAGCCGTGGAGGCGGCTCTCAAACAACGAACTGTCTGCCTATTGACTATCTGAATGGCTGGTTGTTCGGAATCAATGCCAAACGGGTGAAAGAAGAGGTGCGTGAGCGGTTGATACTTTATCAGGAAAATTGCTATAAGGTGCTTGCTGAGGCCTTTAGAGAGGGACAGCTTACAACAGATGTCAGCTTCGACGACTTACTTAAGCAGGCCAGCAGTGACATGGTGGAGGCATACCAGATAGCGCAGGCGATTATGAAGCTGGCCCGCAATCAAATTATGTTAGAGGCCCAACTGGACGACCATACCCAAACCTTGGAAGATCACAGCCGTCGCCTGGAAACCATCGAAGCCGATATGCACCAGGAAGACCGGTACATCAGCGAGAACCAGGCGACGCAAATTAGCCAGGCGGTCAAAGCCATTGCCATTGCCATGGGCAAGAAAACAGGACGGAATGAATTTGGCGCCACCTGGGGCGAATTCTACCGAAAATTCGGCATCGCCAAATACCGGTATTTGCCCATATCCAGGTTTGATGAAGCCATGGCCTGGTTGAAGGAGTTTTATCAAAGTTTAACCGGTGAGACGCCATTCTAGGCGCATGTCGGCGAGGGTAGGGGGCATTGCCTTTGATCCAACTTATCCCTGTGCAGCAAGCCATTCTCGATGTAGTGAGCGAACATCCCGGTCAATTCTCCCGCAGTGGCCTGGCGAAGATGCTGGTGGGTGCAAGGTCCTGGCAAGACACAAGTTTTCCTGAATACGGCCGTTTCACCCACCACACACGAAAAGCAGTGACAACGGACATTGATATTTTAGTGGGGCAGGGACATCTGGCACTAAACGGCCGTAACCACCTTATCCCCATCGCCTTCCCAAAGAACGGGCTTTAACCAATAACTTGAGCTTGGGTGTGATGGGTTTTAACGACCTTGTTTCGCATAGTGCTAAGAAATGCGCCAACATTATCTTCTGGACAACAACATAAGGGTGCGCTATGATCGTTATGTGGCCGCACCTCCCCAAACTGGCACGAGAGAAACGCGACTGGAACATGCTATCCGCTATTGGCCACAGGTGGATGGTGAAACGAGGCAAGACTAGCGCCCGCTACCTTGCCTCGTTCGTTTTTTAACGGCTGAGTACCACTTGATAGCAAAAGCAAGCGCATCGTCCTGATGAATAGACAAGGGCAGCTGCCATGCATTGGCCAGGACCGCTTGCCGCAGTTCCGCTTCAGACACGCCCAGCGGCTGCAGAATGGCGCTGGCAGCGCGTAAGAGCAGGGTGGTGTAGCGGTCGGTGTCCAGCACGGCCGTTTCCACCCTCGCCGGAAAATCCCAGGCATGAACGACCGTCTCGCCCCGCACAAACCAGAAGCGAATACGCTGCCCCGGCCGGCGTGGCTTGTCTACCGTTTCTAGCTGTATCGCTGCCCGGCAAGCAGGGGAGGGCACGCGATATTCCGTAATTTCCCGGCTTAGTCGCTGCGAGACCAATAGGTATTCCAGCGGAATACGGCCGTTTTTCAGATTATCCACTTGCTGGCGAAGGAAGGTAATCAGGCTGGGAATGGCGCTGGAAAGCGAACGGTCGTTCGGTACTTGGGTCAATCGTTTAATCATTTCCAGCTGCACCTGAGCAATCCAGGGGGGCGTGTCGTGTCGCCGGGCTTCAATGCCCCGCGTCTTAATCTTGCCGTTCTGAAACACGCCAAAGTAACGATTGGCCACCGGCACCCGCTCATCCAGTCGGGAGGGGAGGAACGCCACCCATTTGTAGATGCCTTCCAGGGCAATGGGCAGGCCGGTTTGCCGGGTGATTTCGTCCAGCAACGGCCGTACCTGCTCTTTTTGGTTCACCCCCGGCTTCTTCACCCACAGCCCATCGACGTACATGTGCAGCACTTCATAGCCTAAATCCTCGGCTGCTTCTTTGGCTCGCAGCAGGCATTCCCGGCCGTAAGCCGTCACCGCCTCGTGGGACTCAATCCGGCCAAAGCGAGCATTTTTGTAGCCCAGGTAACCAAAACAAACGACCAGCAGCCATTTGAGCGCTGCCGCCCGCGCCTTCAGCGCCGGATAGCGGCAGTCCAGCAGGTTGAGGGTGGCCAGCTGCTCTTTGATCGCGATGCGCTTGACCAGCAACGGCCGTAATGTGCGCGGCACTAAACCAACCTTGGACAAATCTACTGGAATATTCAGTTCGGGAATTAACTCGCTGGTTTCGTTTTCTACTCCCACCGTCTCCGGCGAGACGTTGAAGCGGACCATAATGCTGGGATACATGGAGACAAAATCAATCTCTACCACGTCCTCATGCAGGCCGATGGTGGGTTGGTAGACCAGGCCACCCCGGTCAGCGCGGATGAGCTGGGCGGCGGTTTTGAGCCCCTCTGCCTGCTGCTTTTGGTACGGCACCAGAATCCCCCGCCGCAGCGCCTCCTGCATTTGCAGTGCCGTCACGCCAGAGCCGGGCGATTTACGGGCAATCTCCTGCACCGGCAGCCCGGTGACCCGCGCCTGTTCAAAGGCGCCGTGCAGACCGTATTCGCCATACATCATCGCGTTGCGCTGG
Source organism: Anaerolineaceae bacterium (assembly GCA_002699125.1). Lineage (GTDB taxonomy): Bacteria > Chloroflexota > Anaerolineae > Promineifilales > Promineifilaceae > Leptofilum. The sequence goes on along the minus strand of PABI01000136.1, from coordinate 83,313 downwards.
TCGATGTGGAAACGGCCGTATAGATGCACCTGCTGTCCCCGGTAGACCACCTGGCCGTAGGTGAAGTAGCTGTTCTCCTGCCGGTGGATCACCGAGCGCGTTTCATCCCGGTTGAGATTGAACCAATCTGCCCCCAGCTCTTTGCCCGCCTCTAACAGCAGGGGGAGCAGCCAGGTGTCGCCAAAGCGGGTGAGAATCACATCCGGGTCTACCCGCTTGATGGTGGCATTGAGGCTGGCCAACAGTAGATGAATGGGCCGTAAATGGACCTGGCGGCGGGAACGGCCGTCGTTGATCCAGAGAAATGTGGGGTTGCGGTGGGCAGGGTCTTCATCCGGTTCGATAGTCAACACCCGCAAGGGTGGCTGGCTGGGTGCCACATCCCAGCGGGATTCGAGCGGGGTGATGGTCTGGATACGGCCGTTTTCATCCACATCAACTTCACAGTGGCAGAGGGGGAAGATGTCAAAAACGGCCGCATAACGCAGTCCCAGCGGAATATCGGCATCATAGTAGGTCAGGTCAGGAAAACATCGTACCACCTGGCGAAACAGACGCGGCTGCAGGGCAGGATTGGCCACCGCGACGGCCAGCACGTCCAGCGGCCCGGCAAACAAATCTTCCCGTATCGTCCGCGCCAACTGCACACCAATGGGTTGGCCCCACAAAAAGCGCCACAGTTCTCGCAATCCGGCAAACGGCCCATGGGCATAAAAGGTGATGGGGAAATTCTGGATCAGCCGCCGCCGGCTACCATCTTCATCCAGTAGCCAGAGGACCAATCCGTCGGCTTCATCGGCGTATAAATCTAGCAGCCAACCACGATGGTCAACCATTGATCCGGCGCTGCAGCTGGTCGATTTTCTTTTGCTGTTCCACCAGCATCGCCAGGAGGACTGCTTCAAAGGGCAGGGCATGATTGGCCTGGCTGATTGCGGCCGTATGCAACCTGGCCGCAGCAAATAGAGCGTCAAAGTGGCGCTGGTCTTCCCGGCGCAGAGTGCGGCGGAAGTTGGCAAACGCCGTTTGCTCCTGCTGGATGAGTTGGTTGGTGGTTTGCAGCGTGCGGCCCATGGCGTTCTCCTACATTACAATACGGGTGGTTAAAACGAAAATAAAGTGGGCTGGGAAACGGCCGTTTCCTGTGCTTCCCGGAAAAAGTAATGACTAGCGGCATTCATAACCAGTTCAGTCAGGATAGTGCGGTCAGATTGATGAGATGGAAAAGGTCGTATCGACACCACCACCGGCGCCAGACGGCACAGCCGCTGGAGATGGGCAATGGCCAGGCGCAGCAGCCGGACACTTTCCCTCAGGTCGATGCTCTCATCGCTGAAGGTGGCCAGTAAATCCAGAACAAGGGTAGGGGTGGGGGAAATGGGCGTTTCCTGCAGCAGCGTCACCATCTGGTAGCAGGTAAAGGCGCGGGCTACAGAAATACGGTTTAATGTCTCAGTCAAATGCACCGTATGTCGCCGGATGTAGCGAGCCAGGTAAAGGGCATTGTAGCTGTTGCCACCGTCCAGCACCCGGACCGTGCCGCGCAATGCCAAAACGGCCGAGAGTTCGAGCATCTGCAGGCGCTCGGCGCGAGGGCCAATGACCAGGCCTAGTTCACCGGTCGCCACCTCGGTGGCCACGGCTGTGCATAGTTCGAGGAGCAAGGACATGCTGCCACCATACCGGCTATCTGAGAGAGAAACAATCCACTGTAGAGGGGAGACGGGGGTGAAATGAGGGGTGTCACCCTATGGGGTGATTACCCCTTATCTGGGTAGAAATGCAGCGCAGAGTCCATATCTGGTTTATCCCAGCCGCGAAAATCCCACGAAGCCAGCAGCACCTGCAATTCGGCCTTGCTGCTCACATCAAACTTTTGCAGAACATTCCGCAGGTGGGTTTTGACGGTATTGGGGGAGATGACCATCTTGAGGGCAATTTCGTGGTTGGTGTAGCCGAGGCAGGTGAATGCGACCGTTTCTTTTTCCCGATCCGTAAGCGTTTCCCAGAGGCTCAGATTTTCGTCAATGAAGTGCTGCTCGCCCACGGCAAAGCTGAGTAACTGGTTCACGGTGTCGGTAGCGGTCAATCCTTCGCGATTGGCGATGCTTTCGATAAGGGGAATGAGGATGGGATCTACTTCCACAGATGTTTCTGGGCGGATATAACCCAGGCGCATGAGGAATTTATCGAAGAGTCGGGGTAGGTTCATACGGTTCTCTGATAAAGGCAATGTGGGCAGCAGTCTGCCCGGTCTTCATTCAATATAAAAAGAACATATGTTCCGCACCCAGTAGGCCGGGACTATACCACAAGGTGAAGTTTTCTCGCCGTGAAGAGTACGTGAAGTTTGGTACTGGAGTACCAGTACAGAGAGAGATTATTTCGCATAGTATTGGGTTTGGGTGGCTCTTATGATCCAGCAGATTTATTTACGCAATCCAATAAATAGTACTCTGGTTGCAGCATCCGTTTCCCTTTTATATACTTCCGCGCGGTTGATGACCTATGGCACCGATACGAAGCAACACACAACCAGACCTCATAATTCGTCTCTTGCAGCCCAATGATGGGCCAGAACTGATCCAATTATTTGAGAGCAGCCCAGATAATGGCCGTTTCGCCATAAACGCTCGTTATCAAATCGATCCCTACCAGGCAATTCACGCCTTGCACTCCGACACGATCGGCATTGCAGCAGAAATCCAAGGAAGTCTCGTCGGCTTAGGATTGGTCGAATTTGGGGATTGCTGTGTTCGTGGCGAAAGACGCCCCTATGCCTCGCTCCATTCGTTACTAGTTCATCCCAGTTATCGAAACAAAGGCATCGCCAAACGATTAGCGCAAGAGCGTATTACTTTAGCACGTGAGAGAATCGGGGAAAGTGGTCTGATATTGGCCAGCATTCAAGAGAATAATTCAGCCTCTTTGTCGGTTGCCCAAAAGTGGAGCCAACAGCAAGTTGGTTCCATACAGAGTATCTTGACGCGTGTTCGTAATCAGGCACCAGCACCTTCACCGGAAGGCATCACCGTGCGGCCTGCGCAACCAGGTGAATATGCTGAGATTGCCACTGGCCTAAATCGATTTTATCAAGGTTATGACTTATACGAACTACAAACGGCCGAATCCCTAAGCGCCTGGCTCAATAAAACCCCTTTTGATGATCCTTTGCGCCATTATTTTATAGCGGTGAACCGGGACGAGGAGATTATGGCCGGACTCGCCGTGACTAGGCAGTGCCAGATCATGGCGATGGAGGTGAAGCGTATGCCTTTGCCTCTGACGATGCTGAACAAAATCATGAAGATGGTGCCTGAGGATGGTGTTTTGCGGCAACTATCCGTTACCAGGGTGTGGTATGCTCCGGAACAGCTAACAGCTGCACAGCACCTATGGGAGACGGTGCGCTGGCAGAGCCGGGTCTGGGGCACTCACATCACTTGTTTCTACGATCCCCGCAGTTCCGTTCCAGATGTGTTACGGGTGTCAAAATGGTTGCCAAGGGCAAACTTTACAGTAGTAAGCACAGGTAGCCAGCCTATTGGCGGAGAGCGACTTATTTACCCCCTTTAATCCACTACAAATTATCCCATATCGAAGAGGACATTGCAGACCTGATGAACAACGAACCAATCACCATAATCACCATTGATGACCATCCCTTAATTCGTGAAGCTGTTCGCAGCTCGCTCGCCAGCCGAAATGATATGAAGCTGGTAGGAGAAGGCTGGGTTGGCGAGCATCTTTTGACGCTTGTCGAACAGCATCAGCCGGACGTGGTCATTCTCGACCTGGGGATGCCGCAGTTTGTCGATGGACAGCGCCAAGAGCGGTTTGCTGCTTTACCAACACTGGTTACACTGAATGAAAGTTTTCCTAAAACGGCCGTTATCATCCTTTCTCAATATGCCATGAAATCGGTCATTCAAGAGGCTATTGAAGTTGGCGTAAAAGGCTATTTGCTAAAAAGTGATAATCTCTCTTTAAATCTCACTGGTGCCATAGAAGCAGTTCATCACGGCGGAGTTTACTTCTCCCAGGAAATCAGCCAGCTTTTGTTCCAGCAGGCAACGCCCGTTGCTGGAGATAACCTTCTAACCGGACGGCAAAAAGAAATCATTCTGGCTATTGCCCGCAACCCTAACGCCTCTTACACGCAAATTGCCAACGACCTGCACATTTCAGAGAGTACGCTCAAGGGGCATTTGCACAATGCTTTTAGGGCGTTGGATGTCACCAATATAACCGCCTGTATCATCCACTGTATGCAGCAAGGACTCATCCCGTTTGCCATCAATGAACACGGACAAATTGAGTTCGGCGCATTAGAGAGCGAGGTTTGACAGGCCAAAACAGCACTTGAGTTCTGTTTACAACGGACTAGATGTTCTGTTTCCAAGACAAATAATGCCTAATATGATTGTTAAGCAAATCACGAGAAGATTTCCCCAAAAAACACGATCTTGTGATTTGCTCAAGTAAAAGCGGGCGAAACGGATCGCCTGTTTCATAAAAATTCCCGCTTTTACACATCAGTTGAAGTCGATAAATAAATACATCGAAGAAAAAGGAGAAATAGATGACTTCCCCCGCAATCAGTTTCAACCTATCTCAGCAGCAAATTGATAGCATCGCCCTTGAGGGCACCAACCTGGCTCACATGTTCGGTTTGCCTATTGAAGAGTACCTGGTTCAGCGTGTAAAAAATCATGTCACAGCTCTCTCGGAAACGTTAGATATTAAAAAGCTGCCGATTTTATTATGCGACGGCAAGTGCGCCTGGGCTGAGTAATCGTTTCACAAAGTATCCCAGAGGCAAGGGTTGGGTCTCTTGCCTCTTTTACCTTATCATCAAAACTAACGCTGCTGCCCAAACCACATGCCTGAACAATCCATCTCTCAAATTGCCGCTGATAGCTATCGTTTCATTCAGGATACCATCTTGGAGCCGCTGGGGTGGGGGGAGTTTGATGCCCTGTTTGCCACTTACGCCCACCGAAGAGGCCATTCGTATACTGCCTACATCGACTCGCTGCCTTTGTTAGCTTACAGGGCAGCAGGTGGCGAATCTGAAGATGCCTTCCCGGTTTCATCTGCCTGGATATTACATATCTTGGCTGGCAGAGTACTTGATGATTTGGCTGATGATCAGGGAAAACAGAGTGTCTGGCAGCAAAACGGCCGTGCAACAGCCCTCTCCTACGCCCTTTTTGCCATGGGTGCTGCCAATACAGCCCTCGCGTATATCCAAAAAGAATTGGTTTATCGAGAAATTAGCCAGAAGTTTAATCAAGCATTGGCCCTGGCTGCTAAAGTGCAACAAAAAACCTCCGATTCTGCCAACCCCTCCGTTGAAGATTATTTCAAAGCAATAGCGGCCAAGACAGGGATGGTTTTTGCCCTTGGTACCTGGGCGGGTGGGTATATGGCTACCAGCGAACATGGTGCGCACGAACGTTGTTCACCCGAACATGGTTCGCATGAATCAAGTCCCCAAACTTGCGAAGCCCTCTACAGCTATGGCCTGAATACCGGCATGATGCTCCAAATCGTTGATGATTACACCGATTTAGCTGAGGACCTGGTGCGCGGTGAGTGGACATTGCCTGTGCTTCATGCGCTAGCTCAATTAGAGGATGAACGCCGACCAGCCTTGATCGCTGATTTGAACAGTGCCAGGGGTCAGTGCCCTGACCAAATACAAGAAGTTGTGGCTCAAGTTAACGAACTTGGCTCCTTAACCTGGAGCCTGCAAGTCGCGGGGGCTTACCAGCAGCGAGCCATTGCCGCTCTTGACCAGTTCCCAACAGAAAATAAAATCCATTTGGTGGCCTATGTCTCCCAACAATATAGCGAATCAACTTTATAAAACGATATTCCAGGGGCGTTTGATAATAACGGCCGTAACGCTCCTCTTTGTTTTGTACGGCATTATCTACCTCTGGTTCTATGTGCCCTATGGTGGGCCTGACTTTCTCTGGCGGCCGGATTCGCAGCTGATTATCCAAATGCCCGAACCGGAAAGTAGTTTGCAGGCCGGGGATAGAGTCCTCTCAATCAACGGCACGACTTCCCGGCGGATGCGTCCCATTTATCCGCTTCCGTTGCAAGCGGAATACGAGTTTACTGTCCAGCGAGACAGTGAAATCATCACGGTGCCCGTTTTTGTCGATGCACCATTAAATTCGGCAACCGTCAGTTTCTATTTGCCCGCAACAGTTTTGTCTCTAGCCGGTTGGCTGGTGGGGACAATCATCTTGTTACTGGCCCGGTACAATAACCGCCAGGCGGTGGCTACAGGCTTGATTTTTCTGCTGAGTGCGGCCGTTCTCATTGGCATTCAAGCTTCTTTAGAAGGTGCTCCTGGGGTTTGGGTAGCGGGTCATGCTCTCATTTTTATTCAGGCTATTTCCTGGGTGTATCTGGGCACCATCCCTCGTTCCAGACCCTTGTCGCCACGAATCCGCCACCTTTTTACCGGTTTGTACACAGTTGCTGCTGTTCTTGGGTTAGCGGCCGTTTACGAAGTCATTGTCCTTTTTCCCCAAGGAACAAGCTTTCAAGAGTTGGTGGGCGCCAGCCTCTATTCACTTGGCTTTCTCCTTTCCGCTTTGGGGTTGATTACCTGTGTCCTTCTTATTGCCATGCGGTTGCTTCGCCTGCCACGCGGCGCGTATCTGCGACAGCAGTTGGCCATCCTGCTCATCTTTATCGCCATTGGCACGCTGCCTGCCATGTTTTTGACCATCCTGCCCCGCGCCATTTGGGACGTGACCCTGCTGCCTTTTCCGGCAGCTATCGCTTTGATGCTTTTCATTCCCGCCGGCTACTTGTTTGTCATCTACCGCAACGGATTTTTGGGGCTTGACCTCTTTTTTAGCCGGGTCATCTACCTGGTTTTGCTTTCTCTACTGGTTTTTGTTTTCTACACTGGGGGGCTTTATCTGGTGCAGCGCTGGCTGCAGCTACCGGGATCAGATGTCCTGGCTCCAGCGACCGTGATCTTTTTCCCCACATTGCTGCTGACACTGTACGCCAGCGAGCCCATCAGCCGGTTTGTGCAACAGGTGATCTACGGCAATATCGTGTTAAGTCAGGAATCCCTGGCCGAGTTAGCGCTGACGCTTTCTGCTCGGCCTGAAATGGCCACGCTGGAAAATATGGTAACGGCCGTTGCCCGCAAGCTGGACATACCGCAGGTTCTTTTAGCTTTAAAAGACGATACTGGGAAGCTGGTGCCGGTAGGAAATGCCACTGCCTGGCCAACGACCGTTCCCCAAAGTGTAGCCAAACTCCAAAAGCCACTTTTACGCTCCCGCCATGAAGATAGCCAACAGCACGGAACATTGCTCTCTGCCTTTAGCTGGGCGGAATTGCTCATCCCCGTGTGCATTCGCCAGGAGTTCATCGGTGTTCTGGCCTTATCCCGGCCAGGAGCCGACGGTTTCTTCAACGCCCGGCAGGTGAACTTCCTCACCCAGGCAGCGGGGGTATTGGCGGTGGGCAGTGAAAACATTACTTTGTTTGAATCCACCCGCAAGCTGTCCCGGCAGCTGCTGGCCGTGCAGGAACAGGAGCGCAAAAAGCTGTCTCTGCAAATCCACGATGAGCCTTTGCAGCGCATTACCTATGCCACAAGTGTAATCGACCAGGTTGTGGCGGAAGCGGAGCAAAAGGAAAGCATAACGGCCGTTCTGCAAAAAGCAGCTGCTCACTTGCGCACAGCCGCCAGCACCTTGCGTGAAATCTGTGCCGGTTTGTATCCACCTTCCCGCGAACAAGGCATTGAACTGGCCATCCGCGAGATTGCCAATCATTTTCATGATGCTTACGGGCTGGAAACGGCCGTTTCTATACACAACGAGTCTCAGTCTACAATCGTTGATCATGAGCTGGCAACGGCCATTTGCCGGATTTTAACCGAAGCCTTGCACAACATCGTGAAACATGCCCCAAAGGCGCAGGCTAAGATCGCACTTTCGCTGTCACAGGAAAAACTGAATCTCACGGTTATTGACGACGGACCAGGAGCCAACCTCAACGGGCAATCTGTGAGTGAACTGATTCGCCAGCACCATTTAGGCATTGTCGGCATGCATGAATGGGCCAGGTTGGTTGATGGCGTATTGCGTATTGAAGCCGGAAAGCCAACTGGCACAGTCGTTCATTTAGCCTGCCCGATCCCAATCTGAAATCTGCGTCATCTGCGTTCATCCGCGTCCAAAAAGGAATTCAAGTGACAACACCAATCGTTGATCTCCACAACCTGACAAAAATCTACACAGGCAAGCCAGAACCGGCTGTCGCTGACATTTCTTTCACCCTCCAACCCGGAGAAATTGTGGCGCTTCTCGGTCCAAATGGCGCAGGCAAAACAACTACCATCAAAATGCTGTTGGGCCTGATTACCCCTACTACCGGCCAGGCTTTGGTTTGTGGCTATGATACGGCCGTTCCCTGGCAGCGACAGCGAGCCATGCCCCATTTAGGGGCTGTGTTGGAAGGTGCCCGAAACATCTATTGGCGATTATCACCCACGGCAAATCTGCGCTACTTTGGCACTTTGCGGGGCGTGCCCAAGCAGGAGCTAGAGCAGCGGATAGAATTCTGGCTGAATCGACTGGATTTGCAGGATGTGGCCCACAAAGAAGTTCGCTTCTTTAGCCGGGGAATGCAGCAGAAGGTCGCCATTGCCGCGGCCCTTCTGCATGAGCCTGACAGTCTATTGCTAGATGAGCCAACGCTGGGCCTGGACGTGCAGGCCGCCAAGCTGGTGGAAACCATCATCGTCGAATTGGCCGAGCAGGGAAAAGCAATCCTGTTGACCACCCACATGATGGCGCTGGCGGAACGACTGGCCAGCCAGATATTGATTATGAACGGCGGGCAAACGATTGCTCATGGCGATACCAATACACTGCGATACCAATTCCCTAAAGACACGGCCGTTGAAATATGGCTTAATGGGGTGATGGGGGAAGGAGATGTGCGCTGGTTTGAGCATAAATATGACAATCTCAAGATAGCCCACCAAAAAGAAGCCACCGTTCTGGCCTGGCCAGACGCTTCGCAACAACAGATCTTGCAGCTCTTTGCTGATTTGGATGCCCATGCTTATGTGGTAAATCGCATTGAGCGGCGTGAAGCAAATCTGGAAGAACTGTTCTTGCGCCTGCTGGAAGCGCCCTCGGTGACAGTATGAGCCAGTTCCTCGAACTTGTACAAGCCGAATGGGATAAACAGTGGCGCATTGCCCGCTCTTATTGGGTGACGCTGCTGGCTGATCAGCTCTTTTTTATTCTGGGCTTTCTCATTGTCGCTGGCCTATTTGATCTCATTAGCGAAGGGAACTTTGATGGGTGGGCACGACTTTCCGCCCTGATTGGCTACCTCACCTGGCGCGTGGCTGGCGGCTGCATGGTAGAAATGAGTGGCTCTGTGGCCGTGGATGCCGGGTACGGGACTTTAGAGCAGGTCTGGTTGAGCTACTATCCGGCAGTCATCATCTTGTTTGCTCGCGGCCTTGTGCTGGTGCTTTTCTATACCCTTCGTACCTTGGGCATGGCCTTGATAATTATGCCATTGCTGCAAATACCTTTTCCCTTTGTCCCCTCTGTTTTGCCCATTTACTTTCTAACCATATTGGGAGTGCAAGGTCTATCTTTTGGTCTGGCGGGCCTGCACCTTATCTATAAGAATGTCTCACCAATCGTAATGCCAATAGGCACCACATTGCTTTTTTTGACAGGCGCTTTGGCTCCGCTTGATGGTATTCCCATCCTTTATCCATTGAGCCAATTCTTGCCGCTGTCTGGCGGAATAGAGCTGATGCGGACGTTGGCGATTGACAATGTGCCTCTGGCAGAAATTCTGAGCCGTCCGCAATTTGGCTGGTTTTTGCTCAATACGGTGGGGTACGTGATTGCTGGCTTATCACTTATGCGATGGGCACAGAAGCGAGCCGTTTTGGAAGGCTCCCTGGCGCACTATTAAACCGATTTGTGCAGTAACTAACTGCCTTGCTTTTATGAGGATCAAATATGGTCTTATTTGTGAATGAAGCACAGCGGTTTGCCGCTTTGTGGCGTTCATATCGCTGGAGCACGATTAGCTCCGTTGTGGTTCACGCGGTTATCTTCCCTGTTTTGATGCTGTTGTTTGACAGCCTGGCTGCCCGTTACGGCAATGGCTATGGCACCGCCCGGCAGTTGCAATCCCTCATTGGTTTTCTGGTTTGGTATCTGTGCATGAAGCTAATGGTGGCTATGCCCACAATGGTGGAGGAAGAATCTGTTTTGGGTACGCTGGAAAATGTTATGCTGACTGCCGTCGCTTTCGAGAAAACCCTTGTTCTGCGAACTGTTGTCATGATGCTCCGTTTAGGGCTGGAAACCGCCTTGTTAGGCACCGTACTGTCATTGCTCTTGGGCTTAACGCTGTCGTTTACGCCCGGCACGGCCTTTGTCACGCTGCTGCTGTTATTAGGCAGCTGCGGTGTTGGCTTTGCTCTTGCTGGCCTGGCGCTGCTCTACAAAAGCGTCAGCAGCATTAGCAGCGTGATTGGTAATCTGGCTTTGCTGCTGTCTGGGGCTTTGGTGCCGCTGGATGGCCTGGGCATGATTTTCACCGTCTTGAAATATGGCTTCCCAATGACCTGGGGTATCTCACTGCTGCGTCAATTAACGCTTACACCTGGGTTCTTAAATACCGCAGAATTAGCTGGACTAACTTTACAGACAATGGGGTTGCTTGGCCTGGGTTGGCTTGTCTTTTCGCGGTGTTTGCAGCGGGCACGGGAGTTGGCTGGTTTGGCTTCTCACTGAGTCAGGTAGATATTTTTGGGCCAGTAAATCCCCTAAATTTTCAACAATCCGTAACAACCTCTGGTGTACCTCAACATTGTGGTATGATGTCGCCATTATGCTATATGGAGGGTACGCATGGATTTCACCATAACCCGTTGGAAAAATGAGCCAAAGAAAAATACCGGGAGCTTGCTCGTTGGCTGGGCAGGCGATCTCAAGACGCCGGATTTGTTGCTTACGGCGCTTTAACCAGCCTGACTTTATGGCCGCTATTCGAATACGTGAGCGCAGCTGCCCAGACTGGCCAGCCGCTGACATCATGGCCCGGGGCAGCGTGGCGGGTGGTGTGGGCGGTAACCTGCTGGCCAGCTAGATACAAAAGTGGTATGAGGCTGCCAGTCGTGGTCAGACGCCAACTGAGGCCGACGTGCTGGACTGGCTTCAAGAGCACGCCCCCTGACCCACGAAGAGAGTCGCGCTGCCGTTGACCAGGTGCTGGAAACGTTGGAGGCCATCCCCAATGCCCAGACTGCCTTACCAGAGCTTGAGTGGCAAGCCCTTGGCCAACAGCTTGTACAAGAGCTTGCCCGGCTTGGCAACCTGCCACGCTATCACGCTACCTTGATTGGCAGCGGCATCATTGTGCAAGGCGACAACAACACAGTTGTCGGCCCAGGCGGTGTCATTGTTCAGGGGAGTGTTCAGGGCGATCTGGTTATGGGCAGCCAGACGAAGCAGATACTCGATCCGGAGAAGATGGTCCCCCAGGCGCTGCGCCGCGCCGCCTCTCGGCTTTGGAACAGCTCAATCGGCACAAACAGCTGGTGTTGCTGGGTGACCCCGGCAGCGGCAAAAGCCCCTTTGTTAACTTCGTGGCGCTCTGTTTGGCGGGTGCGCTGTAAGGAAATAGAAGCGGCACCCGCGATTATGGTGGCTTTACCTTGCCCAACCAGCCACGGGTAGGGGTGAGCTGGTATGAGGCAGTGGCCTACGTACGCTGGCTGGCAGAAACAACGGGCAAACCGTATCGGCTGCCCACGGAAGCCAAGTGGGAGCGGGCCGCGCGACACACGGACGGCCGTACCTACTTCTGGGGAGAGGCATGGCAGGACGGCCTAGCCCCAACACCGAAGAAGTGGGGCTAGAGTGAACCACGGTTGTGGGCATGTTTTCGGGGGATACGGCAGTGTCTGGCACCCAGGATATGAGCGGCAACGTCAATGAATGGTGCCAGACACGCTGGCAGGATGAGAAGAAGAAGGAATATCTACAACCGTATCAAGCCGATGATGGTCGGGAAAACTTGGCCGGTGGATTCAATGTATATCGCGTGTGGAAAGGGGGCGCATTTAATGATAAGGCACACCAATGGGGGCGCTGCGGGGCCCGCTTTAGGCTCTTTCCGAACCTCGTCTTCGACCGCTTCGGGTTTCGGGTAGTGGTGTCCCCATTTTTTGACTCTGCTCTCTGATCTCTGCTCTCTGGCGCGCCTTTGGTGCGCCGATCGCGAAAATTTTCTTAGCCTTCCACCAAACCTCCCAGAAGTGTCATTAATAAACATGTAAGCAGCACAACGACAGTAGCCCCCTGCAACCATCCGCCAAGCCTGCCCAACCCAAACTGGCGTATGGTCTGCACCAGCCAAACACGCCTTGCGACGGGCAAAAATCAAACCCATTGTTCCATTGTTATTCCCCTGGTCAGGGCTAAAATCCTCCGTATAGAAACACAATTCAAACAAGCAGAGGTAGGGGCCTAAAGGTCTCTCTCTAACAGCACTCCCAAACGAATATTCAATTAAATTCAGGAATTTTGCATGGCTCACTCAGAGAGGTTGTTCCTTGCCTGCCGCCAACACAGTAAGGCGATAGGTAACTATTTTCAACGTCGTTACCGGTTTTTGACCATCGTCCTCATTGGCGCTTTGTGGGTATCTGCCTGCACCAGCGCTACCGAAACCACGCCACCAGATTGCCCAACCAATGGCATTAGCAACGGCATCGCCATCGTTCCCACAGCCACCCGGCAAACGGATCCGGACCTGCTCAACCCTCCTGCGCCGCCTGACGGCGGAGATGGTGCGGATTACTGCCCCACACCCATTCCCGCCGAAACACCGGCCGGGGAATTTCCCGAACAGTTCGTCACCACCGAGGTGGTCAACCTCTCTCTGGATGTGGCCAACCAGGATTTAGCGGCCACGGCCGTTGGCGATGATATGCTGGCCGCCGCCTGGCTCAGCGATGGCGACATTTACGTGGCTCTATCACGCGGTGGCAATCATTTTCAGGTGCGCCGGGTGGACAGCGGCAGCAGCGTTTCCCTGGCCTTTAGCCGCGCCAACCGGCTGCATGTGGCTTACGAACAAGACGGCCGTATTCTCTACCGCGCCGCCGACCAGGGCACACACCCGGCCGACGTGGCTCCCCTTATCGTGGAAGATGCTCTGCACCCGGTCACAAACGGCCGTACCCCGCAAGTCGTCGTCGATGAACTCAACTGGGCCCACGTCCTGTACGAGCAAGACGGCAGCATCTACAAAGCCAAACATCTTTCCAACGAAACCTGGCTGACCCAATTTGTCGCTTACGGCACCAATCCGGTCGTCATGCCCTTCTACAATGAGAAAGAGCTGATTTTGTGGGGCATGCCCACCGGCACCTACTGGTTCGGCATCATCATGGCTGCACCGTACAACGGCGAGATTCGTGTCTTCCGCTACCTCTCCTGGTTCAACGTCTGGGAGCAGGTGACCGCCTTTCCTATTCCCCCTGGCGAAGAGCTAACCGGCTCTGTGGGCCTAGATTTTCTGGCCGTCAGTGAGGATGAGGCCTGGGCGTATGCTTCCTGGGTGACGAAACGGCCGTTTCCAGAACTGCCATTACCACCCTACGCCCAGCCCGTTTACGAAGCGGCTAACCCCCTATTTCCCGACCAGATCGCCAACCCGGATCATATCTATGCAGGTCTGAACGCCGTCCGCTGGCGCAGCGAAGACACTCCCTTTGATGCTGGGCTCTGGCAAACCATCACCGTGCCTGACCCCGGCAGCCCCATCACCTTTGAAGTGTGGGGCCTGATCGACACCGCTGCCGGCGCGGAGATGACCCTGCAAATTGGCATCGACCCCACCGGCGGCACGGCCCCTAATGGCGCTTCTGTCGTCTGGTCGGCTGTGGCTGCGCCAACCAGCTTCACCCAACTGCGTCTTATCGTTCCTGCCCAGGGCAGCCGCGCCACGCTCTTCCTGCGCGGAACGTTTAATACGGCCGCTGTTCCTGGTACGGCCGTCTGGGATTCAGCCGTGATCCAAAATGGCAGTGGGGTCAATCTTGACTTTGAAGCCCCCTTTGTTTCCCAAGATTTCATCACCATGCCTGAAGGCTGGACAGCCTGGTACCAGGACAGCGGCAATTTTCCAACCGGCGGCCGTGACGTGTACACCGTTTACGCCGCCTGGTCGGACAGTGGTGGATACCCCTGGAGTGGCCCTGAAGCTGTCACGGCCAATCGCGACTTAAGCGGCGGCACCACCGGCGCGATCCGGCCAGACGTAACGCCTGTTATCTCGATGGTCACTGAGCCACCATCGGTCAGCTTTTTCTATGTCTATGAATCAGGCGATCCGCCTCCTGACAGCACCTTTCTGCGCTTTGGACGGCCGTATCAAACCCAATGTGAACTGGGCACAACCAACTGCACCGATACCCCCGGTATCCCGCTGCTGCCGCGCAACGTCGTGCGTCCCAGCTATCGTTTGCTGGCCGCTGCAGATCCCTTCAACCCCGGCCGTGCCTTCCTGGTTTGGGACTCCCTGCAAACCGACATCGTGAACAAAGACGTTTATGCCACTTACGTCGTGCTGAGATAAAGGAATTCTTGATGAAAAAACAAACGCTCATTCGCACTCTTATCTTTGTCCTGCTGCCGTTACTGGCTGTCGCTCTGGCCGTGCAGGCCCAGGAGCAGCCCAATTCAAATGGCTTGACCATCATTGGCCCCGGCCAGCGATATACCGAAATCATTCCCGTCATTGATATCAGTGACCTTGATTATCACCCGGCACAAATTCCAATGACAGAAAATTCATCCTTCATCCCTTCGACTGGCCCAACTCCGTTGGGCCGCTCAGGGCAGGCTCTTCATCCTTCATCCTTTCAATCGGGTGGGGGAAGCGACCCGAACAATCCGTATGCCATCATTGGCAAAACAGGCCCTGCCTTCATGCAGCCGGATGGCACGGCCCGGTATGAAATCACCTTGGCCAACTACGAAAGCATCACTCACACCTATCGGTTGACAGACACGTTGCCGCCGCAGTTGACCTACGTGTTAGATTCGGCCAGCGAGCTGGTCTACGACCCGGCCACCCGTACCCTGAGCTGGCAAGGCGCACTGTCACCCGGCCAGCTGGATTACGTCATCGAGGAGAACAGTATCACGCTGCCCTATCTGGACCTGGCCGACTTTGGTGCGGTCAACCTGTGCGACGACTTCATCGCCAATGGTGAATCCTGTGATGACGTCACCATGACCTTCAATCTGGGAGTCAATGGTTATTCCACCAACCTGTATGGTGAAGTGTTGAGCCAGCTTACCGTTTCCTCCAATGGCCTGATTCTTGCCTCGGATACGGCCGTTTCTAACCCCTATACCCACAATCAATGGCTGCCGGATACAGCCACGCCGGGCTTTGCCCTGGCCGGATTGTGGCGTGACGTGAACATGGGCGGCGGTGATACCCCGCAAAACGGCCGTTTCCAGGCCGCCATTATCAGCGGCCTGGTAACAGGGCACGACGTTTTTTACGCTCAATGGCACGATGCACCTCAAGCAGGCGACCCCGACCTTACTGCCCGTCACGCCATTGCCCTGTTGCTGAATGGCGATGCTTCGACAAGCTCAGCACAAGTTTCGGCAGGCTCAGCACAGGCTATGGCCGGGCACGCTTTTTTCATCTACGACAACATCTCCGACCCGGCTCAGATGGTGGATCAAGGCTACACCATTGGCGTCGCCGATAAGCTGGGCACACGCGGCGCTACCTACGCCTACTCCCCGTGCTGCGGCGATCCGCAGCCGCCCCAAGGCTATCCGCCGGCGTCCGGCACGACCCTGCATCTGCGGCCGGTGCTGTTCGGCGCGGAAAACGCTTATAGCCGCACCTTCAGCTACGAGGCCGTGGTCAATGCGCCGGTGCCGGAAACGATTACCAGTACGGCCGTAGCCACCAGCAGCTCGCCAGACCCCGCGCTGGCCTACGCCTGGTCCACCCATTACCTCTACGTGCGCTGGCAAACTTACCTGCCTTTGGTAATTGGCGGGGGCGAGTGAGAGCGACATGATGAGCAACCATGTCTGGACCCGTCGTGCCCTACTGGGCAGCCTGTTTCTGGTGGCTACGCTGGGCTGTGGCGTTATCGGCTTCATCGAAAACCCGGCCGCTTTGACCGGCCCGGCGTACTGGGCAGCAGCCACAGGTGAACCTGGCCCAACGGTGACGATTTTTCTAGGAACAACCACACCGGTTTATCAGGCAACGGCCGTTCCTGGTGAGATCACCACGACCCCGGAGTGGACGACCGTGACGCCAGTGTTCCTGAGTACGCCTACGCCATACTGGGTTACCACGACGCCATATGTCATTACCACCACGCCTGACGGCAGCCTGCCGCCGACTACGACGCCCGGTCTGCCCCTCATTGGCTACACCACGCCAGAGCCGTTGGAGACGCCATATTATCGCGTAGGCACCTTTTATATGAACAGCGACGTTTACGTGGGTGGACCCAATGGCCTGGTTTTTCGCATCACCGGCCACGAAACGCAGCCCAACCCCAACAACGACGAAGCCATCTATCACTTCATCACCATCCACGTGACCAACTACACCAGCGAAGAGGTTGTTGTGCCCACCTCCGACGTTTTCTTTATCCGCCGTGTGGAGCAGGGCGAGGCGCTGTTAGCCGGGCGCTGGGTGCCGCAAAACGAACCCCTCATCGCTGCCGGCCTGCCCGCTTATGAGACGCAGCAGCTGACCCCGATTCCCCCAGATGGCGAGCGCGAAATTGTGTTGGGTTTTGTGGTCCCCAACGGCGAGGTGCGCGAGCTGGGTCTTATCACCGACTGGAACCGGCCGGTTGAAGGCGGACTGCCCGTCTGGTTCTACCTGGAAGATGACCCGCTGGGTCCCTTCAATGACGCCTTCCAACCGCCGCCGCCAACCCCCATTGTCCTGGACGATGGGGGCACCCAGGGCAGTCCTGGCGATCCAGGGGACGGGGCTGGGATGTGGCCAACAACCGGCTATATCACTCGCGGTTTTGGCTGCCATGAACTGTATACCGGCATCGACGGTACCGGCTTCGGCTGCCCGCCTGAGCGCCAATGGTTCCACAACGGTGTGGACGTCGCCAATGCCCAGGGAACACTCATTTGGTCACCGGTGGATGGCACGCTGGTTTTTGCCGGACCCAACAGCACTGGTCCAGATTGCTCCCACATTCCCGGTTCGCAGCCGCCCCACGAAGGGCTAGGCAATTATCAGCGCGTCAGCGGTGGTGGAACCCTCCATTATTTCGGCCACTTGAGCGATTTCCTGGTGACTTCTGGTCCCGTCGACGCCGGGCAAATTGTGGCCGAGATGGGTTCCACCGGCTGCAGCACTGGCAGCCACCTGCATTGGATTGTGTACCAGAACGGCAACCTGACAGACCCGGCGCAGTGGGCAGGACCAGGACCGAATCCTTAAGGAGGAAAGCATATGGCCAACAAGAAAGCAATACGATTAATTGAACTCGGCCTGCATCCTGTCCTTTTAGGCAACAAGGGGGATGACCTGAAACGGCCGTTACTCAAAGGGTGGCAAACGGCCGTTTATACACCGGAAGAGGTAGCCCGCTGGCCTGTCCGAAATAACATCGGCATTCGCTGTGGTTGGCAGCAGGATGACTGGGCTCTACTGGTCTTCGATTTTGATGAAGAAGCCAACCGCATCTTTCCCGACTGGCTGAGGCAGGCAGCCCGCCTAGTTCATGAGCCGCTGACCATTGTCACCAGCGGACGGGGCTACCACGTTTATTTCTACACCGACGAAGCGTATCCGGGCTGCACGCTGGCGGGCAAGTATGGAGAGGTGAGTTCCCCGGCAAACGGCCGTAAACGGCTGTTCAAGTTTATCGAAACGCTGGGCGAAGGGCGGCAGGTCGTCACGGCAGGCAGCCGCCACCCATCAGGCCACCGTTACCGCTTTCGCAGTCAGGCGACTTACACAGATATTCCCTACCTGAGCGCAGAACAGTATCAGCAGCTCGTTGCCCTCTCGCGCTGCTTTGACCAACGACCGAAGCAGCCGCAAAGAAACAGGCTGGTCCACCCCAAACAGCTTACCGGTTTGCTGCCGGGGATAGATAACTGCCTGACTTACGCTCGACGCTTTTTGAGCGGCGCAGAGCAGGTGGAACGGAACGGGGATATTCGTTTCCTGGGATATGGCGGATTTTTA
The DNA here is from genome assembly GCA_002699125.1 of Anaerolineaceae bacterium. GTDB lineage: Bacteria > Chloroflexota > Anaerolineae > Promineifilales > Promineifilaceae > Leptofilum. Next base: position 65,001 of record PABI01000136.1, on the reverse strand, counting down.
GTCACGGCTAACGGCCGTGGCTGGTACTCATTCAGCGACGAGGCGGGCGGCGGTCTGCCTGAACTAATTGCCTGGCATCAGGCGCTGGTAGGGGAGGGGGCATGTTAGAAGCGCTGCTAATCGTTTGTTTGCTGATTATCCTGGGCATTCTATTTTATCCTCGCCGCCCACGCTTCATCCGGCGTGTGGCGCGCAACCGGAACGGCCAGCCACGCTGGCGGGATCAGGAGCTGTATTGATGAGACTAAAACGATACTTCTTCAGAATTCACTGGCCCAACTGGCGCAGACTGTTCCGATATTGGGTCTTGCTGTGCTGTTGCCTGAGCTGGGCCGCTGCGGTCCAGCCAGCGCCTGCCCAGGCCTCGGAGGTGGTTTCTCTCACGGTTAAGCTGCGCCACAGTGACGGGACGGCCGTTGTTGGCGAAACAATTATATTGGAGAGGTTGCCTGAAGAAGAACCAATTCCGCCAGACTGCATAACGGATGCCAGTGGAAGCTGTTCATGGACCGTCGGCCGAGGCCTATATCAGTTGTTGTTTGAACGGCCGTTAGACAATATCTCATCCCTGGCAGTAGCCGAGGGCGGCTTGCGCGGTCTTGGCATCACGGTTGGAGACCAAGATATCGCATACCACTTCACCTTCCACAGCGACGGCCGTGTGTATTTTGATGCTGCTCCGGAAGCGGCTGTGCCATCCCCCATTATTCCTGTGGGCGATGTCTTGCACGACGGTACAGCGCCCACACCTACCTTGACTGTCACCCGTGACGAGCCAGTCGAAGAAACGCCAATGCCAGAACCAACCAGCGCCCCTGATACGGCCGTCCGCACAACATCCGGCAGCTCCTGGCGTCTCATCCTGTTTATCGCAGGCGGCCTCGTCATCGGCGGCGGCCTGCACCTGTGGTCACGCAAAAAGCAAACATCCGGCCAAAAGACCAAGAGACTAAACGACCAGGCGACAAAGAGACCAAGCAACCAACCGACCACGCGACCAAACGACGAGGAGACAAACCATGCTTGATCCCGGCCATTATCTCGCCGAAGCGATTTACTTCCTGCAATACACCTTGGCCCAGATTTTATGGGCCATCAACCGGGCGACGCTCTCCATTGCCGTCATTGCCGAAAGCATCAACACCTGGGTGACAGATAACGTTGGCTACTTCGTGGAGCTGCTGGTTAACGCCTTGTCCGCACCGCTGGGCGGCATGTTTATCCTGGCTCTGACCGCCCTGGGCTTCTGGTATACCCTGAACAACATTGTGCCCACCAGCCGCTGGGTCGATCCCAGCAAGCTGTTCACCTACGGTCTCATTGCCTTCTTTTTCTTTTCTTCGCCCATTGTCGTCATCGACATGATGGAAGATTTGCGGACCTCGCTGAACGCCGGTATTGACACAGCCCTCATCGACGGGGCCGCCGGCGACATCTTCGATACCAGTATGGATGGGACGGATACCGGCTTGCCCGGCGCGATCCCCGACGTGAACAGTGATGGGGTGGTGGGCAGCTTTGATCTCGTTTCGGCCTTCATGCTGGTGGCCAACATTGATGAACTGGACAGCAGCGAATTTCCCGTCGATTTTGAAGCGGCCTATTTCCCCTTTGGCGACCCGTCCGGCATTAATTTGAGCGATGAGGCTGACCAGGAGCTGGCCAAAGCGCTGGCCAGTGACGGTATTGAACGACTGTTCTTTGCTTTGGTCGCTATTCCCACGGCCATTGCCGAACATTTCCTGCACCTCTCTCTAACCGGTGTGGCCATGTTCCTCTATGCCGGCGTGCCGTTTGCCATGCTGTTTGCCTTTTTCATCTACACCCAGGCGTTTCTGGGTGCGTATCTGCGGCAGTTTATTAATCTGCTTATCGAGACGCTGATGAGCGTCATCATCGTGGCCATCATGATTGGCCTGCTGGCCGCAGCCGCGCAGCAGGGGATAGGCCTTTACATTGGAGCCAGCATCATCACCCTCATTGTGCTGCTGTGGCGTATCAAGAGCGCGCTGAAGCTGGCGACCGCTGCCTTCGACCTCTTTGGCGGCAGCATCATTACCGGCGGCGTTGGCGGCATGGAGGTGGCCCGGATGGGACGCCAGACCGTTACCGGCACAGCGATGCTGGCCGGTGCCGCTTTAACAGGTGGAGCCACTATTGCTGCCGGTGGCGCTGTCCTGGCTACGGCGGCAGCGCTGCAGGCCGACGGCCGTAACGATGGTGCCTATCTGGGGACAGACCCAGACAAGACCGATGGCCGGGTGCGGCAGCTTAAGACCATTGCCGGCTATGCCCTGGGCAAATCCGCGACGGCACGCAGCCTGATCGAAGGCACCCACGAAGCCCGCACCCTGGTACGTAACTTCCGCGACGGTGAGGTGCAGCCACATGACCCGGACATGCTGGATTACCTCCGCGCCGGTTCTTCCATGTCCGGCTTTGGCTCCAGCCCCTGGCTGGCAATGCGTTTCTCCCCTTCGCTGCGCGCCGCCTACGATGAAATTGGCGGCCGGCGCTACGGTAGCGGCGCGCGAGATGCTGCATTTGACGGCGACGGGGAGCCGGTTATCCTGCCGGGCGTTGCATTGGAGAACGGCCGTTCCTCCCCAAGCCACCGTATGGGTATTCCTCCAAACGATGATATGAACGACGCCTGGCAAGCAGAACCGGCCACGCCGCGACAACTGGCCTACTTGCGACAGCTAGGCGTCGAGCCTGAAGCGCTAACCCGTGGCCACGCCAGCGACCTTATTAACCAGATCCGGCAATCCCAACGCTCCCAGACAGACACGGCCGGTAACGGCGCGGCTAATGGGCAGTCCCAGCCGGTCAACCAGGATTTACTCAATCGCTTTGCCGGTCTGGAGCAAGCACTGGGCACCCTGACTGAAGCCTTGACCAACCCGGATGGAAGCGGCCGTATAACCACCAACGGGCGGGCCGAAGAACAACCCGATGAGTCTGTCAATGGCCTCATCCCAGATTGGCTGCGGGAAGGGGACGAATCGGGCAGTGATGGCGATCAGGATATACGGATCATAAGTATAGGTCCGGATGCAGATAACGATATGGGATTTGGCGTTGCCCGCAACGCTGATGAGGACGAAATACAGAACGTTAATGTCATCAGCGCCGCTCCAGATTTAGACCGCGACGGCCGTGAGGATAAATACGAAACAGCTACGCCCTCAACCGGCGCTGTTCACCTGGAACCGTATCAGGAGTCACGGGGGCAGGTAATTCACGACACCCTGTCACGGCTGGAAGACCCCCATTCGCTGGCCGGTCAGGCCGCCCACAAAACGCTGGTTGTTTACACCGGCGAACATAATGCCGGTTTGATTCAAGCCGCAGTTAACCAGCATACGGCAACGGCCGTGCAAGGAGCCACCACAGCAACGACCGATCTGGTGGCCCAATACCGCGATCAGGGGATGGGCGACGCTGCTGTTCTGGCTGCTTTCCAGAGCGGTGAAGCAGCTGCCGCCATTCGCGAGGCCACAAATACGCCCTTATCTGAGGAGCAGCTTTCAGCCGTGGCCGACATGGTTTTGCTGCCGCAGCGTCGTTTGACGCGTACCGAATTGGTCGGTGTCATTGGCCGAGAAGCCGCTGCAGGCGCTGCAGATGAGCAGCCTGTCATTCAGGCTATCGGCATGCCTGTTGGCTTTGGCGGACAAACCGGCAACGTGCGCGGCGTGCTGGCCGGAGCGCGAGCGATGAACCTATCCCCGGCTGACCTGACCCGCCTGTCTGAAATGATACAGGACGGCCTGCGCGATGTCGCGCAGGCGGAACTGGCCGATCGTGGCTACCGGCCGGAAGAGGTGCGCAATTTTGTTAACGACATGGCCGCGTTGCCGGGAACGATGGTTGTGCCACAGTCAGCGGCGATTAAACCAACCGCTGCTGGTCCAACGACCGTTAATCCCCAACAGACTCAGGAAGAATAAGGAGAAGAACATGTTCAAGAAACGCTGGCTATTCATAGCCCTCTTCAGTTTTGTCTTGCTACCGGCTGTCTCAGCTGTGACGGGCACAACACAAGCCCAGGATGGGGGACAAAATCCTACTCCCATTGTCATTACGCTTACGCCGGCTGGTCAATCAACGGCCGTGCTCAGCCCGACCGGTGAAGGTTCAGTGCAGCCCGACCGTTTTGAACCGAACAACGACGCAAGCGCAGCTACGGAAATAGGCCTGCAAACCGAGTCCGGCCTGACCCTCACCGGCGACGATATGGACTATTTCACCGGCTACCTCAAGGCAGGCCAGATGGTGCGCGTGAGCACCACTGTTTATGAAGGGCTGGATACCCGGCTCAAGATTTATTGGGACGGGCAACTTGTGGCTGAAAACGATGATCGCTCCCCGTCTGATGTGGGTTCGACGGTAACGTTTACCGCCCCGGCCGATGGCTGGTATGTGGCCCTGGTGGAGAAAGCGACCGTTTATGACGGCGTCTATGACCTGGAACCGGCTTTGGCTGAACCAACGGCCACGCCGACAGCCGCGCCTACTTTAACGCCAACACCCACCCTGACACCGACACCTATCATGCAGCCCGACCTGGCCGAACCTAATAACAGCCCGGAAACGGCCCGGCCGGTAACCCCTGGCTTGCGCAGTACCTATACCGTTGGCGCGGGTGACGTGGACTATTTCACCTTCATCGCCAAATCAGGCAACCGCTACGCCTGTGAAACGGTGACGGACCAGGTCGACACGCTGCTGACTGTTGTTGGCGTCTCATCAATTATCGGTGTGAATGATGATCGCAGTGTAGGGCGCGTAGATTCCTATCTGGCATGGCATGCCACTGAGGAACAACCGGTTATCGTCAAGGTCGAAGCCCGTGGCGGCAGCTTTGGCCAGTATGAGTTGGTTTGCCAGAATGTGGTGCCGCCTTCTGCACCACCCATGTCGCCGGTGCCCGTCACAATTACACCAACGGCAAACGAGGCACCAACCGCCACCGTTAGTCTTACTGCCACAGAACGAATTTCTTTAACCGTACAGCACATCGGCCGCGTGCAACCGCAAACAACGATACCCACAACCCACATCCGTCTGCTGGTCTATTACGACGCCAACAACGACCGGCAGCCCGGACCGGGCGAAGGCATTGCCAACGTCAGCGTCCTGGCCGTGGATGGTCAGGGGCAGCGCATTGCCCAGATTTTTACCAACGCCCAGGGCGAAGCCATCTTCAACCTGGCCAGCGAAGCGATTACCCGCGTCATTGTTCCCTTTGTGCCCGGCTGGTCGGCTCGCGTGCGGGTAGGGGAGATAAATAACGACATCGTGTTGGGACTGCCGGCCGTGCGCCTGCCTGTCTTCTTACCGGTCCAAAATCAGGTTAGCAGTGAGGAGTAGCAAGTAGCAAGTTGCAAGTGGCAGGTAAGAACTTGCAACCTGCAACCTGCCACTTGCAACCCGCTATCAACGAGGAACGAGCTTATGTTTGACACCGATTTAGAACTCAACATTGAACAGGAACTGTCCGAGATTCCCCCTGAATACCAGGACGCGTTTCGCCAGGCCATCGAGCGTGAACTGGCGGAGACGGAACAAAACCGGACCGACACCGACATTCTCAACTATCTGCGCAGCCGGCGCGATGATTTCAAGCGCGGCGGCTTCATCCGGCCCGACGGCCGTCCCGGTATGGTGACCCTCAATCCGGAAACGATGTACGAGCAGGCGCTGCCGCAGCTGGCTCAGAGCAGTTTGGGGGAACCGGACAATACGGCCGAACGACGGCGCACCCTGGTTAAACTCACGGTCTTTGTGGGGGTGGCCTTGCTGCTCCTCATCTTCGCCTTTCGCGGCCGGGCGCAGCGGGCGGGCGAGTCAGAAGTCGTCGTAGAAGGCACGCCCGTAGCTGAGGCATCGGATGCCGGCACAGCAACGGCTGGCACAGCCGCCCCTACACCCCCGCTGCCGGAAATCAGCGGCGTGGATGACTCCCTGCAAACCATCGGCAGCCTGGGTGGCGCGCTCACCATCGGCCGTCCCAGCGCCATCGAAATCACTTACGGCCGTACCGAGGAGACCATCGCCCTGGCGATTGACCCCAGCAAGCCGACGCCCAAAGGGGAACTGCGTTACAACGAGACGACCATGCTCTCAGATAACCCCGTCGCCGTCTGGCTCTTTGGCACAGTTTTGAACTACGCCATCGGCATCCCCGACAGCATGGTACGCAACCTGGAACCGGGTGACCGTATCACCCTCAGCACCGACACCGGTGCCTCGCTGAACTTTGTCGTGGCCGAGACCGGCCAGGGGGCCAATTACGAAGCCGGCCGGCTGCTCTCCCAAAGCCGCCTGGGCCTGACGCTCTTTGCGTTGCCATCGGTCGCGGAAGATGACGTTTCATTTGCACTGGCCAACTACGACATCACGAGCGAGGAAGAGCAGGGGCAGGTGGTTTATGAAGTGGGGGAGCAGTTCTTGTTAGACGATGACGTTAGCCTGGCAGTAACGACCGTCCGGTTCAGCCATACAGCAGATGGGGGAGTCCGCATAGCAATCGAAGGGAGCACAAACGGTTCAAGTGATACCCAGACCGTTATGCTCTCTCTGGCTTCTAGCAACGAGCAGACAACGGCCGTACAGCTGGCACCAGATGACAGCGGCAGCTGGCAGGTAAGTTTTACCATGCCAGAGAGCATAACCAGCTCACCCTTGTTTGCCGAATTCCGGATTTTACCCGGTGGCAACCTGGCCGTTGTTCAACTGGGGGTAACGCCAAACTTAATCGAGCAATTAGAGGTTGAGATAACCGGGGCCTGGTGGGATGTAGCTCAAGACCAGGCTGTGATTGCTGTTTCTGTCCACAACCCTGGGAAAGGGGCTGTGTACCTGGGTCCCGAATTTATCCAACTAAAAACCGAAGGAGGTGATGCTGATGAACTAACCGGGCAGATTGCTCCCCGTCTGCCAACCTTGATTAATCCGGGAGAAACGGCGGGGATAACAATGTCGTTTCTCCCTCAAGATGCACCTGTGCAATTGCAAATTGATGCTGACCTGTGGCAAGTGGCGGGTATTCCGACGCAGTAGCGATTGGAATAACGCCCTGCTACAGGCCAGTCATCGTTTGGCTGACGCTCACGACGAAAGCCTGTGAATGGCGGTGCCTGGATGTGCTGTCTGACACCGCCATTCAATTCAACACAATAAGGAGATTAACACAATGTTGCATATGCAACCAAAACTAAAAAAACATATTCCCAAAAAACTGAGAACCGGCGGCGGCCTCGCCGGCCGCCGCTGGCCTCGCATTTCCCGTTTTCTGCCGTTTGCCCTGCTGCTGGTTCTGCTTTCCGCCTGCGCGCCTGGAGAAGCGCCGCCGGCGGCCATTTGCGACACCTATGACCGGGCGTTGTTCACCACGCAGCTCATGGGCGGCGCGGCTGTGCTGCTGGGCCTGGCCGTCCTGGGGTTCCGCAAGAACCTGTCGGCGATTCTGCCTTCGCAGGGTGCGCAGATTGGCGCGGTGGCCGGCTCGGTGTTCCTGGGCCTTATCTTACTGGCTTTTTCGACCGACATCGGCAACCAGATTTTGACCGGTTTCGGTATCGAAAGTTTGTATACCCTCTGCGGGCTTGGATAGTGACCGGGTGGCACGGTGACAGGGTGACAGGGTGATTGAACCTTCACCTTGTCACCTTGTCACCCCTTCACCTTGTCACTTAAAAAAGGAGACGCTTGCATATGTTTAGTGTGACACATTTCCGTTCAGAATTTATCCAGCACGGACAGGCGGCCATCATCAGGAAGGTGACGATGACACAGTTCATGCTGATGATCATCCTCACCGCCATTGGTGTTGGTCTGTTTAATGCCCCATTCTGGCTGGCACCCCTCTTTATCGTGGCCGGTTACGTGGCGGGCTATACCCACAACGGCGAGATTCTCTTGAAGCGGCTGGCAGCCTACCTCCTGGTCTGGCTGCGCCACCTGGTTGGTGCGCCGCAAATCGTCAATGTCCAGGCCGAGTGGGACAGCGTGCGGGTTCGCGCCGAGCGGCTGCAAATCAGCGGCGCGTTTGCGGCCACCGTCATTGTAGAAGGATGAAGATAGAAGGCAGAAAACAGAAGGAAGAAGGCAGAAATTTTCTTCCTTCTGCCCTCTGCCTTCTGAAAAAGGAGCGACCCATGCGTGTTTTTCAAGTGACATTGCCCCATTTCTACCAGATCGACAGCCACGACCAGTCGGCCGTTATTGGCCAAATGGTCTCCCTGTTTGCCGGACCGGTGCAGCACTGCCGCTTTCTGACCTTTATCATGCCCGCCAGCCTGGAGCGGCTTGAGCGGGAACGCCGTCGCCTGGCCATGAGCATCAGCGACGACTGGGCGCGGCGCGGCCTGATGGAGGAGGTGCGCATGATTGGCGACTGGGCCAGCCGGGGCGAAATGCGGCGCACGCGCCATTTTCTGGTGGATTTCAATGATGCCCTCACCAGCAACGACCTGGCTCACTGGCGCGTGGTGGGTGAGGAAGGGTATCCGCAGCTGCCCATTCCCGGCGACTACGCCGAGTATCACGATCATATGGCCCCAGTGATCAAGAAGAAGGACGGCCGTTTGCAGGTAGACAACAGCCGCTACCGCTATGCCGTCCTGGCCTCGTACCAGCTCACCCGCACCTGGGATTGGCGCCACCCGCTGGCCCAGACCATTACCGCCGCCGACGGCCCGATGATCATCTGCATCGATGTGCGTAAAGTCCACCCGGAGCGTGTCACCGCCTCGGCCGAATTCTGGCAAGGGATGATTCTCAACGGTCAGGACCGGAACGCCATCATTGCCAGCGAAGAAGCGGAAGCGGCCCTGACGGTGCGGGATGAAGCGGTGCATCAGGTCCGGGTTCTCTTCATGCTCCTGGACAAGAGCGCGGCCAGTTTACGGGAACGGATGGAGAGTCTGCGCAAGACGAGTACCCAATACATGAAGGTAGACCGGATGCTGGGCTACCAGGCGGCTGCGGCGCGCATGTTTGGCCCGGCAGCCAAACCGTCAGGGATGCCGGCGGGCCATTTCAATACCCTCAGCCGCGCCCCGGCTGTTTTTGCCGGGATGTGGGGCGTCGGCCGGGAGCAAAACGCCAACGGTTACTATGTTGGTATCTCGGTTGATGAGGTAGCACCTCACGTCTCCTACCTGGATTGGCAAGGCAACGATCCGTTTCACGGCATCATTTTGGGCCGTACCGGCAAGGGCAAGACGGTGGGCGCCCAGGCCCTGGCCTGGCGTATGGCCGAGCAGGGGGCGCAGGTGGTGCTGCTGGAACCGCAGGGGCACAGCCGCCGCCTGCTCCAGCTGGGCGGGGGCAAGAACGTCTCCTACAACCAGCTGTCCTATGGCACGACGAAGCTCAACATCCTCGATGTGGTGTATGAGAACCCCACTGACCAATATGACCACGTCATTACCCTGCTGGCCCTGCTGCTGGACCCGCTGGGCAACAACCCGCGCCGCTTTAGCAATGCCGAAGTAGCCGCCATCCGCCGCGCCCTGCAGCTCACCTACGCCCGCTATGATTGGGAAGGGGAGCTGATGGCCGACCATGGGTTGACGCCCACGCTGGAGACGTTTTGCCACAAACTGTACCAGGTGGCTGAGCAGGCGTCACCCGCCGGCCTGGAGTCGTTGGCCAAGCTGACTTTGGTGAAGCAGCTTGGCAACGGGCAGCCGCTGCCGGGATTGAGTGGTCACGTAGCGGATGCCGCGCTCGACCTGGCCGAGGAAATTGAGAGTCTCTACGTCTATGGCGATTACGCCGATACTTTCAACGTGCCCACGAACCTGGATCTGACTTTGAAGGAACGCATCGTGTTGTTTGATTTCAGCCAGGTGCCGGAGCGGCGACGGCCGTTGTTCTACTACGCCACATTGGCGGGCATCAACCACCAGGTGCGGCGCAAGCCACGCAAGCGGGCCATCATCGTCGATGAAGTCCATTACATGAACCAGGAGGCCAGCCTGATGACCTTCCTGGCCAACATGGTCAAGACGGTGCGCACCTTTGGCGCAGCGGTGATCATGATTGACCAGGACCTGGAAGCCTTCATTGGTGTCGAAGGCGCCCAGGCCGAATCCATGGCCACCGGCACCAACGTCACGGCCGGGCAGTTCATCATCAACAACGTTTCCTGGACCATTGCCTTTGGTATGAAACGGGACGCCGCTTACCGGCTGGCCCAGCACTATAAGGACGAGATCCTGCCTTCTCACGCTGAGTTTTTGGCCCGTATGGGCAGCGATGACCGTCATGGCAAGGGGATGGCCGTCGTCCGCGCCAACGGCAAAGCGGATATGGTGTACTTCCAACTGCGGCCGATTGAAGCTGAATATCTCTTGGGGAGCTAAAGGAAAAGAAATGAGTAACAAACTACTGGATCAATTTCGCCAACAAGAAGCTGACAACATTGCCCTCTCGGTGAAGTTCAACCGCTGGTCACTGGTGATGGCTGAGGTGATGATACGAGAACAGGAGCAGAAGCTGGTGGCCAGTGACTTACCGGTAGATGGTGATGGCGAGCAGGATAATTTCTGGGAAGAGATCGCCTGATTGGGAGCGTGTAATATGTTCGAGAATCTGAAAGCCGCCCGGTGGGTACGCCGGGTTGTGGTCATGGCTATGCCCCTGTTCATTGGCTTTAGCTGGCTGACGCTGGTGATTGGCCCGGCGTATCCGCGGTACGAGTATGCCCAGTTGGATTTTCCTCTTGATCTGGAAGGGATACCTCCGGCTACGGCCGTCAGCCTGGGATTGGTGCCTTTGACACAAGCCGAACGGCTGGAAGTGGCGCTGGTTGCTGTAGCCTATCTGGAAAGCTGGCAGCCGGCCGAAACTGCCATCGTCATGCTGGCCGAACAACAACTGCTCCATACCGACGTGCCGCTCTATAACCGGCGCGAGTTAAATCACATGGTAGACGTGAAGCGCATTACTGACACCATTCGCTGGCTGGCCCTGGCCACGGCCGTGCCTGTTATTGGCGGGCTGTTATTTCTGTTTAGACGGCCGCAAACCAGACAGGCTGGCTATTTAGCCTTAGGGCAGGGTGGGGTGGTTACCGTGATTCTCTTGAGTGGCATCGCCGGCCTGATTCTCTTTGGCTGGAGTTTCTTCTTCTACCAGTTTCACGGCCTGCTCTTTCCTTCCGGTACATGGACTTTTGCCGCCACCGACAGCCTCATGCGCCTGTACCCGGAACGCTTTTTCTTCGACGTGGGCGTGGTGATAAGCGTGGGCGCCTGGCTGTGGGGGCTGCTGGCAGCTGTAGCCGGTCACTTCCTGGCCTGGCGAGCAGCAATCACCACCGGAGTAACGATGAGAGGCACGCATGTTCAAGAAGCTGTTCGGTAAACGCGTCGCGCGGGAGAAATGGGATGCTGGATTGGTCTGGTTCCGGCTGCGCTATCTGGAGCTGGAAGGGCCAACCCGGTGCATTAACCTGCTGTCACGTTCGCAGGCGTGTGGCCGCGTCGCCCTCTATTACCGGCCGGGAGAAGCTGTTTCTCAATTGTATATGGGTATTCCAGAGACCCACGTGCGCCTGCTGCAGCGCATGGTGGCCGATTTTGGCTTTTCTCTCAAGCCCAAGCCGCCAGAAGTCGCCATCCCAGTGGCCGGGCGGATGACGGCCGTGACTGACCTGCCCTGGGACAGCGCCTTTATGGCCCACATTGCCGACGAGTTTGCTTATGTGAGCCTGGTTGAAGGTGAAAACAAGGGTGGTTTTTATCTACCAGAACCAGTTTCGGGTAAGCCTGGACGCGATCCAGCCACTTGGCGCTTACCGGACGACCTGTTACCCGGATTGACGCTAAGGCCCTCCTGGAATGGCCAGCAGCCGCCGGCGCACCTGGTAGCCACCGAACCGGATCCCGGGCGCTGGCTGCTGGGGCGGTCGCAGTCAGGCACCCCCTTGCATGTTTCCGGCCGGGTCAACATTTATGGCCGTCAGGAAGCGGTAGCCGATTGGCTGGTGCATCAGATCACGCAGATGGTCACACTCGACCATACCAATCTGGTCGTCATTGATGGCGCCGGTGACCTGGTGCCCCGGTTGAAGCGGAAAGCGGCCGTGACCCGGCTGTTGGGTGAGCAGTTGGCTTATGTGGATATTGATGGGGCCTCGCTGGCTAACGGATTCAACCCGTTGGCGGCCGCGCCAGGCGAGCCGGAAGCGGCTATGGTGCAACGCTGGCAGCGTTGGTTTCAGGGGATGAACGTGCATCCGCAAGGCATCCAGCTGCTGGCCCGGGCGCAACAAGAGGGAGTCGGTGACATTCCCTCGCTACGGAAATGGCTGAAACAGATAGAACGGCAGGGGCATTATACGGCCGTTTCCAGCCTGGGGATGGCTCTGAACCGTTTAACTGCCAGCCGTGTTCTGCGTGAGTGGCTGGAATGGCCGGCCAACCGCTTTGACATCTTGCCGGAAGGGGCGCTTTTCTTTGCCTGCAAAGGTAGCGGCTGGGATCGGGAGCAGCTTTTGCAGGCTGTGTTGCTGGGCGCTATGCAGGTGGCCGACGTGCGCCTCGTCGTGCATGGACTGCGCGGGAAAGCTGTGCCTATGGCTCATGTGGGTAGCCAGGAGCGCATTGTTGTGAGCAACGGGCCACGGCTACCGGGCAGCGCTATTATCCTGACGGAGTGTCACGCGCATGGTATAGCCGCATTGACAAGCCGCTTTCTGGCAAATGATGCCCGTTTGGGCGAAAATTTGGAGCTGCTAAGTCGTGGCGAAGGGATTGTAATTGTTGATGACGGCGCATTTTTTACCACCTGGAACGGCCGTGTCGAATCAGAGAAAATGACGTCATTTGGTGCACCCAGCAATGGGCACTGAAGGCAATAATGGGGTAATTGAGCTTTGCAGCAAATGAGGGATTATGTATAATCGGACAGGTTTTATTGCACTTGTGCAACAGGCAATAAAAAAGCCCCTGGTAACTGAACTTTTGCCGAGGTCAAGTTACACATGGGGCTGGCGATGTGAGTATAATTATGTCCAATTTCTATATATTGGTCAAGTAATCCTCAGTAATTATTCCATCGCCAGCAAAAAACAGGACGGAGATAGGCGATGGCTTCTCAGCAGGCCCACCACAATCTACAACTGTATATCGCAAATTCATGGACACAGCAGCTGTGTGGTTGTCTCTTGGACTGTCCAAATTCGGCAAGCCGTTTGGTTGCTCACGGGTTTTGTGACCCGTTGTAACAGAAATGAAGAAAGCCAAGTATTGGCAGTACCTGGCTTTCGATAATTTCGCTATCTAACTGCATATTCGCTGAGCTTCAGGCGTTGGCAGCGCCTTCAGTGCGAAGCCCCTTTATTGGGGAGGGGGATTTTGTATCCACCGCAGTTTTGTCTGGAGAAAGAATAGCACAGACAAGGTTGTATGTCAAAGAGCAGTTGAAGTTGATGTGGTGGTAGGATGAGTTAACAACAGGCGTGGGTTTGGGAAATCAACCAGTGGCGAGCAACTGAAGTTGGTCAACTAATTTGATCGCTACTGGCTGGTGGCCCAGGCCCCAGAATGCAAAAAAGCCGGTGCGGCAACACAGGCTTTTGCAGAAATATCTCTATTCGTTAATTGCATACTTTTGAGGTTTTGGGTGTTGGAAGCACCCTGACCTTTTTATGAAGCCCCTTCACTGGGGAGGGGGGAGGTGTGTTTATTCATCTCCTATGCAACATATATCACTAAGGAGAATAGCACAGGCTGATCTCTGTGTCAATGTTATGCGTCTGCATAATTAATTGGTGCTGGGTGCAGCGTGTAACCGGCATGGACGGCTCTCTCGCCACACCTTCGGCGCGTCTTCTTGAGGCCAACCAGAAGCTTCACGCCTTGCGCGAGCAGATTAAGGGTCAACGTCAACTGATCGAATCTGCCGATTTACAAGAGCGGCATTCTAACGGCTTGCCCTGGAATGCTGGCGGCTCTGTAAGAAATGGCGCGTCTATGGAGCCGCCTGCTGCTTTGCCCGACCATCTAGGGTGGGGGAGTGCTGCGTTAACGGCCGTTTTGCGTCGCCGGCAGCGGGCTATTAACGCTAATGATGATGGCCAGGCGTGGATAAATTCTTTGCCACGAGAGTTTAAGTCAGCCTCTGCCGAGAGTAAGCCTGCTTATGATCGGACCAAATCACCTCCAACTCAAAACTTCCCATCCAGTGATGCGGTTAAGCTGTACCCTGATATTGGACTAGGAATGCTGCGTCAAGAAATGACGGCGCCGGGCCGTTTGTGGCTGATGCTGCGTTATTTGGATCAGGAAGGGCGTGGCGCTATTCGCATAGACATTATAACAAAAACATTAACCAAAGAATCTTCAAAACTGCGCTTATGTGGCCAACGGCAGCTGCGAAATTTGCTCAATGATGGTGAAGGGGTATTTTGGAGCCGAGATAAAGAGTATGTCTGGCTGTATTCAGCGGCAAAGGTGGCCTATGCCCTCGATGTCACCCGGCTGACCGGCCAGCCTGTGGCGTTGCCGGTAGCGGCACTGGTTGATGATATTGGGGCGTTTCGCGCCCACTTATATGCAGCCTTCCACAGCGGCCGCATGAAAAACACACCTCACGGCGACCAGGTCAAGCCTATTGCGCGCGAGACCTTGGAGCAGTTGAGTGGGGTGGGGCGATCCAGCCAGCGATCCTATGAGGAGCGGGTTGGCATCGCCGTGCAGGCCAACTTTGCTGTTGGGGAAAAATCGACAAAGGAGGATCTGGAAAAACGGGCCTGGGCAAAAGGGCAGGCGTTATTTGAACTAAAGGATTATCGCGGTCAGCAAGGCAAGAAGGGTAAAACTTATCTGGCCTGGCAGCTGCCCAACACATACCATGGGCAGCACCGGCACCGTCCGCGGGGCCGGCAAAAGCGGATCAATCGCGAACTCAAAGACCTGGTTATGAAAGGGATGCCGGGGAACGTTGGGGGAACGAGTGAGACGCGTCAGCCAGAGAAGATTTATTTTCCAGATGGTAAACTGGCGGCGAGAGCATACGGCCGTGATCCCGAACGAGAATTGTATTGGAAGAGACATAGGGTAAGGAATGGCCGTTTTGATTTGTGGCAACAAATGGGAAGTGGATGATGTTGGAGGCTGTTTTTTTGTGTGATTAGATGGAAAAAAGTTGTGCCCATTTTAGGGATAAATATTTAATTCTCTGATTTTGGTTGTATATGGGGATGTGATCCTTTGATGGATATGCGAAGTCGCGGTGCTCTTTTCCAACGGAACGTCCTGCTCGTGCTTAGCCACGGTTGCCCTCATGGAGATCAGCAAAAGGGTGGGATACAGGCTGGACCTGAGAGGTCTCACGAACCCGCCTGAGAGGGCAGAGGATACCATTTTTTACAGAAAAATGTTTGCATTATTCTTCCTTGAGGCTATAATTTAGATTCGTCTAAATTATAGTTTTATAGCGGGACATTTATCTTTTTTGAGAAGCAAATTGGTGTTCGGGAGCAATAGTGTGAATCAACAAGCGGTAGAAGACTACCTAAAAACGATATTCTTACTGGAGCAAATTGAAAGCCCAGTAAGTACATCACGCATCGCCGAAGCGCGCCAGGTGCAGCCCGCATCCGTAACCAATATGGTAAAACGCCTATATGACCGCGATCTGGTTTATTATCGCAAACATTATGGCGTTACTTTAACAGATGAAGGCCGGGTTATTGCCCTGGAAATGCTGCGCCATCACCGACTGATTGAGCTATATCTTACTCAAGAACTAGGCTTTGGTTGGGATGAGGTCCATGAAGAGGCAGATGCTCTAGAACATGTGATTAGTGGAAAATTTGCAGAGCGGATAGCGGCTCTCTTGGACCATCCTCGGTTCGACCCACATGGCCAACCAATTCCAACTAAAGACGGTACGCTGAGCAGGGTAGTTTGCCAACCTCTGACGCAACTGGCTGAGGGGGATGGTGGGGTTGTGTCATGCGTTGCTGATGATACCGATAGTGAATTACTGAGCTACCTGGCTCAACTAGGACTGGTACCCGGCGTGGATATTCGGGTAACAAAGGTAGAGCCATTTGACGGTCCTATCTCAGCACAAGTTGCCAATGAGCTAATTGTCATTGGCAATAAAGCGGCCGCCACTGTGTATATCAAAAAGAATTAGGAGATTAGACGATGGATGAAGACAAGAAAGGTTTTTCACGGCGCGACTTTTTGCGGGCCGGTAGCATCGGTATGGCCGGGCTGGCCGGGATAACAGGGTTGCGAGCTTTAACACAGCCAGCCACAGCCAATGCCCTTCCTCCTTTTCAAGAGGGTGAAGGGGGCGATGTACATGATCATGGAGGCGCAGGTGTCGTTGGGCAAGTTAACCATGAAGCCAATGGCTTTCATCCGCATGAGATTTTGACGGATTTTGATTATGGTGAGGTGAAAGAGGAAAACGGCCGTATCGTGCGTGAGTGGAACTTCGTAGCCATAGATAAGGAGTTCGAGATCGCACCCGGCATCTACTTTCCAGGTTGGGTTTATGGCAGTGAAACAAGTGCTGCCTCTCAACGGGCTGGCCGTGTTGTCGGGCAATGCCCAGGTCCAACGATCCGCTGTGTGGAAGGTGAACTACTCCGCTTGAACTTTACCAATGCCGGAGCACACCCCCATACCATTCATTTTCATGGAATTCATTCCGCTTTTATGGATGGTATCCCCGGCGTCGGGCGTGGCGTGATTAAAACCGGTGAAAGTTTCACCTATGAATTTGAAGCCAGACCTTTTGGTTGCCATTTGTACCATTGCCACGCCGTTCCTCTCAAACGCCATATACACAAGGGTTTATATGGGGCGTTTATTGTTGATCCTGACCCCGAAAAATATAGTGGCGAGGAACAAGAGATCGCCAAGACGCGCAACCATCAATATCCTGAAAATGAGTCTATTCATGAGATGGTTATCGTCATGAATGGGTTTGATACCAACTTTGATGGTGATAATGAAGTGTATGCAGCCAACTCCATCGCTTTTGGTTACGGCATGGCTTCCCCTATTCCCATTCAAAGGGATCAGCGGCAGCGTTTATACCTGATAAATGCAACTGAATTTGATCCCATAAATTCAATTCATATCCATGCCAACTTCTTTGATTATTACGATCACGGCACGACGCTTAAACCAACATTGACGACAGTGGACACTATCATGCAGTGCCAGGCACAACGCGGCATTCTGGAATTTTCATTCGCCGATTTTGAACCGGGACTTTACATGTTTCACGCCCATCAAAGCGAGTTTGCCGAGTTGGGCTGGATGAGCTTTTTTGATGTAAGGGCCTAGGAGACGATAATTATGGAACAAACAGCATCCCCTTTAACCAGTAGATTGCCTAAGTGGGCTTTAGCCATTTTCCCCCTCGCACTACTCATTGCCCTCATTGGTTTATTTTTTCTCCTGAACCCGCTCGCTTTTTTTACCGGGGCGTTTCCCCCTTTGGAAGATCTGACGGTGCAGCGTGTGTTATTTCCCGAAAACGGCCGAATCCAATTATCGGTCATAAATGGCGGCCCTGACCCAGTGACGATTGCCCAGGTGCTGGTAGACGACGCTTACTGGAACTACGAGATTACGCCGGACAATACGCTTGAACGCTTGCAGCAAGCCACGATTGACTTGAACTATCCCTGGGTGGATGGTGAACCCTTACCCATTGTCCTGGTTACGGCCACCGGCGTCACCTTTGAAGCTGAAGTAGATGTGGCCGTCCAATCGCCAGAGACCAGCGCGGCGACATTTATCGCCTATGGGTTGCTTGGCATTTACGTGGGCGTCATCCCCGTGGCTCTGGGAATGCTCTGGTATCCTTTCTTGCGGCGGATAGACCGTAAGTGGGTCAACGCATTTTTGGCGCTGACCATTGGTCTGCTTGTATTTCTATTTGTGGACACAGTGTTAGAAGCATTGGAGATTGCCGCAGAGATGCCGGGCGTTTTTCAGGGTGTTCCGGTTGTCGTTTTTGGTACTCTGTTGGCCCTGGGTGTTTTACTAGCCGTCAGCCGACGACAGGGTGGCGGATCGCCCCTAGCCATTGCCACCTTTATCGCTTTGGGCATTGGTCTGCATAATTTGGGTGAAGGGCTGGCTATCGGTGCCGCTTTTGCCACCGGTGCAGCTGCGCTTGGCTCATTTCTGGTGGTTGGCTTTACGCTGCATAACATTACCGAAGGGATTGGCATTGCCGCGCCGCTGACTCGGACAGAGCGGCCGCCTATGCGCACGTTCATCTTACTCGCTTTGTTGGCCGGCGCACCCGCCATGCTCGGTACCTGGATCGGCGGCTTCGCTTTTAACCCCTTCCTGGCCACCTTGTTCCTCAGTCTGGGCGCAGGAGCGATTTTGCAAGTCATTTGGGAAGTGGGTAAGTTGCTTATAAACGATGCCCAAGAACGGAATGAAACGGCCGTTTCCTGGCTTAATTTTGCCGGGTTAATGGCCGGTATTCTGGTGATGTATTTGACGGCATTCCTGGTGAAATTTTAATCATTGCAAATGATACTTGAAAAGACGATCAGCAACATGAATATCAAACAAGATTTGACACTTTTTTTTCTCCTATCCTGCGCCGCTTTCCTGGCTGCTTGCAGCGGCAACAGTGCCGAAGCTAAAAACGCCGCCTCCGTTCAATTAGAAGTTGAAGGTTTGGACACGCTTCAGTTTACCCCAAACAGCGCTTCCGTTCCCGCTGAATCTGAGGTTGAGTTGACATTTAAGAATGCAGGCAATCTGGACCATAATTTCATCATAGCAGCAGGCGATATTGACCCTTTTAACCTCAACGAAGCAGATGCGTTGGCAGGCATCAATACGGGCATTGTGCCTGGCGGCGAAAAAACAACATTATCCTTTAAGGCGCCAGCGGCTGGTACTTATACGTTTGTTTGTGTGGTTCCCGGCCATGCTGCGGCCGGTATGGTGGGGACATTAACCGTTGCTGAACCGTAAAGTACCAACAACAGTGGGAGAGGATGCTTTGTCAAAGCAGAAAGGCAGGTACATTGTGGTAAAATCCAGGTGATGGCTAGAATCGTTTTAGTGCTGCTGGTACTTTTTGTGGCTATTGAATCGCCAACGGCCGTTTTGCGCTGCCGCTTACTGGTCCAAGAAGATCATGTCACAGATCCATGCCTATACGACGGGTCGGTACATGCGCCAGGTACGCATAGTAGCCATACAACCCCTTCACCCGTTGTGGATACAACATACCCTGGCATCTACTCAGCCACCTCTTTGCTGGGCGCGGCAGGTTTTGCCTTAATTTACACGATTAAAAGCATCACCGTCCAGCCCTTAACGCCGCCCCCCCGTTACGCTTAATCCCATATCAGCTAATCAATAATCACAAAACACAGCATGAAACTTGTAGATGACTGCCCACATGTTTCTGCGTGTGATCTATTTCCCGTTTGAAGGAGATGAAGAATGAGAAGTTATCAACGCATATTAGCCTTGCTGTTGGCCTTGACCATCGTCGTTTTTGGCCGGAAGATGGCCTTAGCCCATGAGCGGGTCGAAATTGGCCCTTACGTGATTGTGGTTGGTTGGGTCAACGAACCGGCTATTGTTGGGGAACGCAATGCCCTCTTTTTAGAAATAACTGAAAACGATGAGCCCGTTACCGGCGTAGAAGCAACGCTGGATGCCGAACTTTTGTATGGTGGGCGCACCTTTCGCTCAAATCTAACCCCCTCATTAACGCCTGGACAGTATACAGTAGAATTTATTCCTACAGTCCGCGGTCAGTACGATGTCCGTTTATTCGGTTCAATTGAGGATACAGATTTGGATGAAGTTGTTGCACCGGAAGAAGTGTTTTCCGCAGATAGGATCCAATTCCCGGAACCGGAACCATCCGTGCGCGAATTACAAAGAGAGACGCAGCAGCAAATAGATGAACTGGAAGCCAGGCTGCAAACAGCCCAATTGGTGGCTTATATAGGTGTAGGTGTCGGTCTTGTGGGCATTGCCCTGGCTATTTGGAGCCTGCGCCGTAAACAGAAAACAAGCAATTAGGAGATAATTATGCAAATTAAAACCAATTTTAAGCGTATCTTCATATTAACCATCTTGTTGGTATGGGGGCTACTTCTGATCGTTGCCTGTACAAATGCTTCCTCTGAGCCTACGGTTGAACCAGCCAGCGAACAAGAAGAGGAACACGATGCCGAAGGCAGCCATGATGAGGACGAAGAACACTCTGAGGAACGTATTCCAAACGAAGGGGCCGTGATTCGCATCCTCGCACCAGCTGATGGAGCGATCTTTCAGACAGATCAAGAAATCATAGTTGAGATTGAAACAGAGAATTTTGCTCTGGGTGAAGATGGTAATCATTGGGAAATTTATGTAGATGATTCGTCCTGGGGCTCGATTGAGGGCGGTAATGATGAAGTCCTGCGTGGCCTAGAACCGGGCGAACATGAAATTGCGGTGTACATGTCTAAAGATACTCATGAGCAGTTGGAAGATGGCGACAGCATCGCCATCACTGTGGAAGAATAAATTAGTGGCGTAGCAGCCCTGTTCTTAGCCTCGGAAGCTGCTCGAACAAAACCGACAGCTTCCGAGGAGATCACATAGACTGGTCACAGACCTCTTGGGGCAGTAAGAGAGTGCTGGTATGAAGAAAACAGTTATACAAATTGGTAACAAGAAAACAACAGCCGTTCTGCTTGGCATATTTCTACTGCTGAGTGTCACTGTCACGGCTGTCTTGGCTCATGCCGTACCGGAACGCCTGGCCCCCCGGGCCAACGAAATATTAGAGGAATCACCAGCCGAACTTTCAATCACGTTCAACGAACCGGTGGTGCCAAGTCTAAGTCAGATTAGAGTTCTGACCCAGGCCGGTGAAGAAGTAGCAGTCGGCCCATTGCGGTCAGTTGATGAAACCGACATTACCCTGGCCGTTGACCTGCCGCCGCTCAATGATGGCGCCTACCTGGTAAGCTGGCAGGTGCTTTCTACGGTGGATGGACACACAACCAGCGGCACGTATTCATTTGGTGTAGGCGTGACTGAACTGACGGCCGTCTCAGAAGATGTAACCGTCATTGCCCAGCTTTCACCCATGAGCGCGGCCGCTCGTTGGCTGACGTTGACGGCCGTCGCCCTACTCATCGGCCTCTTTGCCTTCCGCCTTATGGTATGGAATCCCATTGTCCGCAACGTTGAATTGGAACCGGCGGAGGAACAGCTTGATTTCAACCTGGCTCGTACCGGTCTCATCGTCGGTTGGGGGGCGTTGGGCTTACTCGTCGTCAGTCTGGTATTGATTTTTATTGACCAATCCAGTGCCTATAATTTGTTCCAGCCTGGTAATGTGCAAACCTGGATAGGCACCCGCTTTGGCACCATGTGGCTGCTGCGGCTGTTCCTGACTGCCGGAATTGCATTTATCCTCGCCGATTTGCGGACAGGCTTAAAAGAAAACGGCCGCGATGAACTGCGGGGCTGGGAGTGGTGGTTTGGGCTGTTGTTAGCCGTTGGGCTAGGGTTAACCAGTTCCCTTATCAGCCACAGCGCGGCTCTGACCGAAGATACATTGCTGGCAACGGCTGTTGATCTGGGTCATATCCTGGCAGCCGGATTGTGGGCGGGTGGGTTACTCTTTCTCGCCATTGCCCTGCGCCAATCACGTCACCTACCTGCTGAAGCTCGCACCTGGTTAAATCTGAGTTTGATCCTTAATTTTTCTGCCCTGGCAGCTCTGTCTGTTGGCATTTTAATCGCCAGCGGCACTTACCTGGCCTGGCAGCATATAGGGAACTGGACAGCATTGGTAGGCACAGCGTATGGGCGGGCATTGCTTATAAAATTGAGTCTGGCACTGGTCGCTTTTGCTGTTGCTGCCATTAATTTGCTATATATGAAGCCACGCCTCGACGCTGCCTACGCCCTCTTTGATGCCGAAGGAGACGAACCAACAACCGTATCACCTGTTCTGCGTCGTTTTCGCCGCCTGGTGGGGGCGGAAGCAGCTCTAGCACTACTGATTTTGCTGGCGGCCGGTATTCTGACGGATTTGCAGCGTGGTGAAGATGCGCCTCTGCTGGCTGATGCGCCTGGCAAAACGGTTGTTACACAACCTGTAGAAGACCTGAATATTGAGATGACGATTGAACCGGCGTTGGTGGGCCAGAACACTTTTGATGTTTACGTGACCGATGATGAAGGCAATCCAGTCACGGAGGCCTCTCAAGTATCAATTCGTTATACCTTTCTGGGGCAATCCATTGGCGCAGCGATGGACGAAGCCATATCTCAAGGTGACGGCCATTATGTGCTGGAGGGCAGCTACATCAGCCTGATTGGCCCCTGGCAGGCGGAAGTGGCCGTTCGCCGGCCGGGCGCTTTTGATACCTTCGCCCCATTCCGAGTGGAAGCAGGTATTGGGGGCAATATACGGCCGTTAGACAGTGGGGGACGGCCGTTAGAAAGATTCGCTAACTTCATGACTCTGGCCGGAAGCTTGGCCACTGGTGCATTTCTGGTCTTATTCGCCATTGGTTGGGGATTTCTGGCTGTGAAGGCTGCGAAAACTGAATGGCACTTAGTAAGTTTATTAGCGATTAGCCTGGTCGGGCTATGGCTAGGCGCTTCTCAGCTGATTGATTTCTTTACCGTCGAATTTACTCCAGCCAAATTCCTAAACAACCCTGAATTGCCCGATGCTGAATCTATTGCCATTGGTGAAGGATTGTTTCAAGAAAATTGTGTTCCTTGTCATGGCCCGATGGGGCGGGGGGATGGGCCGATTGCCCCCACTTTGAACCCGCCGCCAGCCGATTATGGTGCTGGTCACACCGATACCCATCCCGATGGCGATATTTATTACTGGATTCGCGAAGGTCTTGAACAAACAGCCATGCCCGCCTTTGGCGATATGCTCACGACAGAGGAAACCTGGCACCTGGTTAACTATGTGCGTCGTTTAAGTGCTTTGGCGGCACAGGAGCAAGCAGAACAGACTAATCAGAGTCAGTAACACCCCAGTTTACGTACTAGGAAGCGTGAACCAAATCGTGGCTCCTTGCCCAACTGGACTGCTGATGCCAATATCGCCGCCGTGCGCCTGGACAATCGCCCGGGCTACAGCCAGCCCCAAACCGCTGCCACTGCCATCAGCGGCGCGAGCGCGCCCCTGGTCTACGCGATAGAAGCGATCAAACACATAGGGCAACGCCGCAGCCGGAATGCCGGTGCCGCTATCTCGCACAGATACACGCACCCTATTGTCCTCATGCGTCAGCGACACATTCACTACACCACCATCTGGCGTGTGGCGCAGCGCGTTGGAAAGCAGGTTGATAAGTACCTGCTGGATACGCTGCCGATCAATATTTAACAGCGGCGTACTAGCCCGGTTTTCCAGATTTATGGCGATGGATCGCTCGGCCGCAGCGGATTGGAATGCTTCAACCGCTTGGGCGATCAGTTCGTGCAAATAGGCGGGATTACGCTCCAGTGGCAGTTGATTTGCCTCGGCCAGGGATAGCTGGCGCAGGTCTTCTACTAGCCGCCGCAACAGTTGTGTTTTATCTAAAATTGGATCGAGTGCCTCGACTGATAAGGGGAAAATGCCATCTTGCAGCGCTTCCACATTTCCCTGAATGACAGTTAGTGGTGTTCGTAGTTCGTGGGCAATGTCGGCCGTCATCTGACGGCGCAGTGTTTCGGCCTGTGCCAGACGTGCAGTCATCTCGTTGAAAGCAGCGGCCAAGTCGCCGATTTCGTCGCCGGACGGTATGTCTACACGCTGCTTCAGGTCGTTAGCCGCCACGTTCTGCGTCGCCGTCGTTAGTTGGCGCAACGGCCGTACCACTCGCCACAGGATCAGTCCACCAAACAGCAGCGCCACGCTGCCAGCCGCCAGCACTGATAGGAAAATAGCCTGATTCACCTCTTGCAGTAAGTGGCTGTTTTGTTCAGCCGATTGGACCCCGGCAATGACCAGCACAGTGCCCACCTGCTGCCCATTTACCACAACCGGTGTGCCGCTGCTTTGCAGCACATCAGGCATAATCTGCTGCCCCGACAGTTCAGCCGTGCTATCAGCCACGACACGACCGTTGTTATCCGCCAGCAGCACCCGATTGTCCGTCATGCCCCACATCCCTGACCACCATCCCGCCGCGCTTTGCCCCTGCGTTTTGCCACCCGTCATCTCGCCCATCATATTGCCGGACTCATCCCACATCATGCCATCGTCCATCATAGTACTGGCTGGTGTCACCAACAGCGAATCCACACCAGCCCAACTGCCCTGACTGGCAAAATAGCTGCCTAACAACGGTGCCAGCGCCATTGCTTGCCGCTCCTGGTTAGCTGAGGTGTAGACCGCAATTTCACCAGCTGTCGCGCGACGAGCCAGGCCAATCGCCAGCAAGCCGCCGCCCACAATGACGATCAGAAAGGCCAACATAAGTTTGGCAAACAGACCCAGGCGCAAACGACTAGATGGCATCATTGAATTTGTAACCCACGCCAAACACGGTCAGGACGAAAAGCGGCTCGGTTGTGTCAGGTTCAATTTTGGCACGCAGATTTTTGATATGGCTGTCCACGGTTCTTTCCAGCCCAACATAATCCGACCCTAACAAGTCTACCAGTTGGCTGCGGGTAAAAGCGCGGCCGGGTGCAGTTGCCAACGTCTGGAGCAGGGCAAATTCAGTGGGTGTCAGATTCACTTCGCTGCTATCGACGCTAACAACATGGCGAGTTAAATCGATCGTCAATGACCCGACCTTGATTTGATTGGAAGTCGCGGTGGCAGCTGCCTGTGTCCGCCGCAGTACGGCACGTATGCGTGCTACCAGTTCACGGGGACTAAACGGCTTGGGCACGTAATCATCAGCACCTAATTCCAGACCGATGATGCGATCTGTTTCTTCCACGCGGGTGGTTAGCATAATGATGGGCGTTTGCCCGGCCGGAGCTGGTGTCTGGCGAATAGCGCGAGCCACATCCAGGCCATCCAGCGGCTGACCACCGGGAGAAGGGGGCAGGTTCAAGTCTAGCACTACCAAGTCGGGCTGATCTTGGCGAAACGTGACCAATGCCGCTGTACCGTCCTGAGCAGACAATACCTTGTATCCAGCCTGTTCCAGGTAACCGCGACTGATGCGAATGATTTCTGGTTCGTCATCAACAATGAGAATGGTAATCATGACCCGTATTATGCCTTAATTGCCCGGCCTTATCATCCCCTGACCACAACAACCGTCTCCCTGCCAGGAACCGTTATTGCCATTCATACCATGATGCCCCCAGGCCGGGTTCTGACCAGGATATGGTGTAACGGGCGGAACCATATCTTGCCAATCCATATGACCGTTCATCATGTCCGGCTCCATCATGCCTATTCCCATCATACTCGACCCTACCCTATTGAAACCTACGGCCGTTTCTGCTTCTTCTTGCAACTGTGCCAGGGCCTCATCGTCCAGTTCGGGCCAATGCTGGATCAAATCAACCAACGCGTCAATTTGTGCTGGAGAAAGGGTGTTTCCCCAAACCGGCATGGCTGTACCAGGACGGCCGTTACTGATAGTGTCACGCAAAGCATCGTCATCCAGCCGTGTCCGCAATTCAGCACTGTTTAATGACGGGGCAATGGTTGTGCCAACTCCTGTCGGTCCGTGGCAAGCAGCACAATTTTGGGCAAATAGTGTCAACGAATCGAGGTCTGTTGTGTTTATTTGCGTTATATTATCCGTGCTGGTCGCGTTTTCAGAGGGGGCTGTTGATAACGTGGGAGAATTATCGGTTGTTAGCTTATCGCCTGGTTCATTATTGCTGCTGCACGCAACCAAGCCGACAGTCATCAATAACAGAGTAACGATAAAACCGATAATCAGTTGTCTTCTAAATTTCATTTCTATACTCCTGGTTTAGCCGGTTTTGACGGCGTTAAGTTTTGGATTATGCCGAAAAGCTTACCAAGGAGTAATGGAGATTTGATGGAGAGCAGATGCAATCCATATGCAGTTGATTTAGGCTCTTAACATGCGTAGACCGCTGCCAATTACGATAAACTCGCTGATTTCGTGTCCCAGCACGGCAATGGGCAGCGTGAACACCCCGGCCACGGCACCAATAACCAGCGCACCGATGACGATGGCCGACAGCCCCAGATTTTGCTTTACCACCGATTGGTTGCGCTTTGCTAGGTTCAGAGCGTAGACCAGCTTCTCTAAGTCGTCGGCCATGAGCGCCACATCGGCCGTTTCCAGAGCGACATCTGTTCCGACCGCGCCCATGGCAATGCCGACGGTGGCTTCAGCCAGGGCCGGGGCATCGTTCACGCCGTCGCCGACCATTGCGACATGACCATATCTCTCGGCGAGTTCGCGTACTTTTGTGACCTTATCTTCTGGTTTCAGGTCGGCGTAATATTCGTCCACACCTGCTTCTTGAGCGATGGCCTGCGCTGTGCGTTCGTTGTCGCCGGTGAGCATGACCACTTTCTTGATGCCGGCTTTGTGTAGCTTGGCGATGGCTTGACGGCCGTTTTCTCGAATGTTGTCTCGGATGGCGATAAGGCTGTAAACGGCCGTTTCATCCCCCAGCAGCACCACCGTTTTCCCTTCCGCCTGTAACCGGCTAATGTCTGCTGCCCGTCCATCCAGGTTGACTCGCAACTGTTCCTGGAATAGTCTTGGGCTGCCGATGTAAACCCGTTTGCCGTTCCATTCCGCCTGCGCCCCCGCGCCGGACAAAGCGCGGAAATCATTGATTTCGGCCGGAGCAACCCCTTTTTCCTCTGCATACTGAACAATCGCCCGCGCCAGCGGATGTTCGCTGCGCCCCTCAATCCCCGCCGCTAATTCGGCCATTTGTTCATCATCTATGATTGTATTGTTCACTGGGATGAAATCTGTCACTTGTGGCTCGCCTCGCGTAATCGTCCCCGTCTTATCCAGGGCGATCACCTCAATCTTGGCTAATTCTTCGACGTACATCCCGCCTTTAATTAAGACGCCCTGGCGCGCGCCCGTGCCTAATGAGGCTACCAGCGTGATGGGGATAGAGATAACCAAAGCACAGGGGGCGGCGGCGACAATAAACACTGTCGCCCGCGTCAGCCAGATCGTCCAATCCGCGCCAATCAGCAGCGGCGGCACGACGGCCAGCAGGATACCGATCAGCAGCACAATCGGGCTGTAACGCGCCCCAAACCGCTCAATAAATCGCTGGCTCTGCCCCTTGCGCTCCTGCGCTTCCTCGACCATTTGGATGATGCGCGAAATCGTATTGTCGGCAAACGCTTTGGTGGCCGTCACCTCCAGCGCGCCTTCGCCGTTGATACTGCCGGCGAATACCAGGTCACTCGGCTGTTTTTCTACCGGCACGCTTTCGCCGGTGACGGGGGCCTGGTTAACGCTCGATTCGCCGCTGATGATCTCGCCGTCGGTGGGGACGGATTGGCCGGGCTTGAGGATAAACACATCGCCGACAACCACTTCTTCAACAGGAATTTCTTGCTCAGTCCCATTGCGCCGCACCAGGGCAAATTTGGGAGCTAAATCCATCAACGCCTTCACGGCCGAACGGGTTTTCTCTTCCGTGTACCCTTCGGCCGCTTCGCTGATGGAGTACAAAAAGACCAGCATCGCGCCTTCGGCCGCCTGGCCCATCGCCGTTGCCACGATGGCGGCAATCGCCATCAGCAGCTCGATGCCGATTTCGCGCTCATAGATTAATTCCTCCAATGCTTCCCGGCCAAAATAGTAGCCGCCGGCGAGGGTGGCCACGATGTAGACCACCAATGAGATGGTTTCCGGTAAACCGGCCAGGCTTAACAGCCAGCCCACCAACAGCAGGACACCCGACGCCGCCGCAGTCAACACTTTAGGGTTGCGCCAGGGCTTCGGCTGCTCCGGCATGGACAGCCCGGCCTGCGGCGGGAAACCGAGAGCGTCCAGTTTTTCTTTTAACGATTCCGGTGTGGTTGCCTCCGGGTCAAAGGTCAGCGACACTTTGGCTGCTTTCGGGTAAACCTTGAGCTGGTTTAATCCGGGGAAATTGGTCAAACCACGCTCGATGGCGGCGGCGTCATGTTCGCAGTCGAGATTGCCGACGCGAATGTCAAGTTGTTTTGGGCTCATTGTTTTCACGCTCCAATTGCGGTTTTTCGGTCATCGTGATCAGCAGTAAAAGGAGAGTCCCAAACACGATGAAAACATCTGCCAGATTAAACGTGTACCATCTGACCGTGCCAATGCCCATATCCAGGAAATCGGTGACGCGCATATCCGGCAGGCGGTCTACAACGTTACCGGCCGCGCCGCCTAAGATGAGGCCGAGAAGCCAGACGGACATTCCCGAAAATTCGCCGCGACGGACTGCCGACAGACTCCAGATGAGCATGCCCAGAACGATGATGCCGGTAACAATTAGCGGAGCGGAACCGCTGTTGGCAAAAAGACCAAATGTAACGCCGGTATTGTAACCAAGCGTAAAGCGCAGCAGCTCTCCCAGGACGGGCACTGGCTGGTAAAGCGTCAATGTTTGTACAGCCCAGGCTTTGGTCAGGGTGTCCAACGACAGAGCCATGATGGAAGCCAGCAGCAGACGGCTGATATTTCTCATCAGTCTGTCTCTTGCTGCCGGGGAGTATTGTAACGAGTGCATTCGTACACGCCGCGAGCCACATCGGCCAGGAGGGACTCGGCCAGCGCCAATATATCGCCGACGCGGTCGTCGCTTAAGTGGTAGGTGACGTAACGGCCGTTTTGTTCAGCCATAACTAACCCGCAGTCCCGTAGACACCCTAGATGATTAGAAGCGTTAGATTGCGATAGTCCCGTTACTTCAACAATTTCACCAACGGTGAGGGGCCTATCCCGCAAGACATCCAGTATGCTCAGCCGGGAAGAATCACCAAATCCACGGAATAGCTTACTTCTAAGGGCAAGTTCTGTTTTGTTAGCAGTTAGCAGCATAGGTCTCTCCTAAACATCAACATATCAGCAAATGATGATATGTTATCACTTCCCGATTAAGATGCAAGAATTTGGCCTGATTAGAAAACTGAAGTTTGGGTAGACGGGACAGTCAATCTTTGTACAATAGGCTCATGACCAGGATTTGGCTGGCAGGCTTACTTATCCTGCTAATTGTTTCACAGATAACCCCCGGCTTTTGGCACGACCGTTCTGGCACCTGGGAAGATGGCTGCCCGATCACCAACAGCCTGGAGCAATCAGCCGCGCCGGGCACGATGTCGCATCCGCACGTTGATTCCTGCCATACAAACTATACTGTGACGGCGTTGGTAAACAATGTTGGCCTTATTGTGCTGTTCATTGTTTTGTTGGTCACGGTTCCTCGATATTTTCTCCCTGAACTTTCTTTGCCTCCGGCCACACCGCCGCCACGGCCTGCCTGACGCGACCTCTTTCACAAAGTAAGAGATTATTTACGTTCGTTTTTGACCGCTTTGCCTGAAGAGAGAGAGACAAAGCGCCAGAAGCTGCGCCTGATTTACATTTCCTGGAGAAGTCCAATGACAAAATTGATTAAAAACTACTTTGCCTGGATTGGAATCATTTTTGCCGTACTTTTTTTGATAGTACCCACAACCCGGGCCGCAGAATGCGATCTATTACCTTTAGAAGATATTTATTTTTGCGATATTGACCAGCCTGCTCTAATTGAAGACCCGGTATTTGTAACACCGGAGATTCCTGAAGACACCCTGTTTGGCCGGCGCTGGTACGGTCGTCTGGCCGATAACGCCAATGTATACGCCGAACCAACCCGGTCGGCACCTGTGGTGCGCAAAGTGGGCGACGGTTACCTCTTTGCCACCGTTAATCGCTGGTTTGATAACGATGCCGGCGAAACCTGGTACGAAATTAACCAGGGCGAGTATGTCCACGAAGATGACATAAACCTGGTGGAGCCATCAGATTTTCAAGGGGTGCAGATTACACAACAGCCGGAACGGCCGTTTGGTTGGGTGGTGCAAGATGTCATCCCTAGCCTTGAACCGGATGGCGAGCCGGACGAGAGTTTCGCTGAACTTTCCCGCTACACCTTTGTGGAGATTTACGCTGCCGTTTTAGGTGAAGAAGATTGGCTCTGGTACGACATTGGGGACGGCCGTTGGGTCAGGCAAACCTACTTCAGCATCGTAGAGGTAGACCCCCGGCCAGAAGACGTTGGAGAAGATGAATTCTGGGTGGAAGTAGACTTGTACGAGCAAACCTTTGCCGCCTATGAAGGGGATCAGATAGTGTACGCTACCCTTCTATCTTCCGGGCTTAACCGCTGGCCTACTCGCGAAGGCCTCTTTCAGGTCTGGTCACGCTTTCGGGAGTACAAGATGTCCGGCGCGGAAGGCCAGGTGGATTATTATTTCCTGGAAGACGTGCCTTACATTATGTACTTTGACGAATTGATTGGCGCCGGTCTGCATGGCACCTATTGGCACGACCGGTTTGGCTATAAGCACAGTCATGGCTGTGTCAACATGCCCATTCTCGATGCTGAATGGACGTTTAACTGGTCGGAAGACGCGCCCAACGACCTGTGGGTATGGGTTCACACGTCGGACCCGGCCGATCACCTGACACAATCGCAAGGAGAGTAAGTCCTTTTATGAACAAACGTGTGAAATACGGGATTGCGCTGGTTGTCGCCATACAGCTTGCGCTTATCGTGGCTGCGCTGGCGCTGCCGCCTCTGATAAGAGCACTGCCGGGAGAAATGCGGGTGCGCCTGGCTCGCATTCCAGTTGGCGCAGCCCTGCTCGATTGGCGGACAACGCCGATGCCGATGGCGCTACCCGCTCCTGCCAATGCATCTGCTAATGCCCGGATTACCATTCCAACATTGGCAGTACCGACAGGTACGCCAACAATACGGGCTACGGCCGTTCAATCAGAACCAAGCGCACAAACTGAATTCACCGAACCGGCCGCTACGACCAGCTTCGTTCCCACCAATACCCCAACCGCAGCGCCTTCACCTGCTGCTACGCCTACATCTGAACCATTGCCGTCGCAAGCACGCATCGAAGGTGTCACTATCATCCCCCAGGGCTTTAATAATTGTGGCCCGGCAAACCTGGCCATCAACCTCAACTTTTACGGCAATCCCACGACCCAGACAGAAGCGGCCGCTTTTCTTAAGCCCAACCGGGGAGATCGGAACGTCAGTCCCTGGCAGATGGTGGATTACGTAAACGAAGAAACAGACATGCGCGCTTTTATCGCCAGCGGTGGCAACCTGGAGCTATTGAAACGCCTGATCGCCGCCGGATTTCTTGTTGTCATCGAAAAGGGATACGAATTGCCGCGTGAGGGCTGGCTGGGGCATTACCTAACCA
This sequence comes from Anaerolineaceae bacterium, assembly GCA_002699125.1. GTDB lineage: Bacteria > Chloroflexota > Anaerolineae > Promineifilales > Promineifilaceae > Leptofilum. Next base: position 33,615 of record PABI01000136.1, on the reverse strand, counting down.
TCTTTGGCTATGACGACGAAGCTGGGGAGATGGTCAGTATGGATACCAACCTCGGCCCCTGGGACGGGAGCGGCCGTTATGATACCTATGAAGAAGTAGAACATTACTGGCAGCAGTTCAACTACACCTTCTTTGTTGTTTATCCGCCGGAGAAAGAACAGCAGCTGTACGCTATCTTAGGGACAGAGATGCTGGAACCGGCGACCATGTGGCAAAACGCGGCCCAAAAAGCGCAGGCAGAGATTGATGCCGATCCAGAAAATGCGTTTGCCTGGTTCAATCTGGGCAGCAGCCTGACTCGTTTGGGCGAATTAACGGGCGACAACGCCTTTTACGAAAATGGCGCGGTCGCCTTTGACCAGGCCCGTACGCTGGGTATTCCGCCCCGTATTGTCTGGTACCAATTCCGGCCGTACATTGCCTACATGAAAGTTGGCCGTTACCAGGATATGCTCGATCTGGCCGAGGTAACGTTAGAAACACAGGGCGGCCGCAATGTAGAAGAAACTTACCTTTATCAAGGACATGCCCTGGCGCTAACCGGCGATGGGCCGGGCGCAGTGGCTGCATATCAACAAGCTTTACGTCTAAATGAAAACTTCTACCCAGCGCAATGGGCGCTCGATTCTATCATCGAGAACAACTGATTTCTGAGCCGTTAAGGAACCCAGGTTAAGCTGTCGGCGGCGGGAATTTCCAGCAGCTTTGATAATTCCGTGCCGGCTGGATTCATCGTGTATATGCCCGTCGTGCTGGAAAAGGCTAAAACAGTACCGTCTGGCGAAAAAGCGCCGTACATCCCAATGGCGCTAATCTGGGTGAGCCTTTCGGCCGTCCCCCCGTCTACAGGGATGCGCCACCAATCTGAGGGAACGCTGTGGGCGGCCGCTACCTTGACGCCCAAGAGTCGCTCCCACCAGGACGTCCGAGATGGTTGATCCTGCGTCACTGCACTGAAGTAGTACCAGGTTCCATCAGGCGAAAATAGCGGCGCATCAAGATCGATAAAATCTTCTGAGGAAGCGATGAGCCTGGCATTTTTTCCATCGGCATCCGCCAGGTACAAATCTCTGGTTTGGGTTCCCGGATCTAACAAAGCATAAGCCAGCTTTTCGCCGTCCGCTGAGAGGCGGGGCCATACACCATTGGTTACGATGGCTTCCACGTCCTCGTCAAGTGTATCAAGGCGTTTTAAGGTGGTTGTAAAGCTGTTCGAATCGATGTCATCAGGAACAACGTGAGAGAAGTAGATGTAACGGCCGTCGGGCGACCAGACGGGATTAAAGAGCACTTCCTGCGGGTGGCTGCGTTCCATTATTGGTTGTGGTTCCACTTCACCGGCCGTATTCAACTGGTACAAATTGGTATACCCGAACTGTATCTCACCTTCAGGTGGCGGCGGCGCGTAAGCCATAACGATTTGCCGGCCGTCCGGTGAAGCAATGGCCCGGGAAATCCAGCCATTTGTGGGGGCCTGAAAAAGCGTAAGGGTCTGGCCCGTCGCCAGATCATACTTGAGCAGGTTTTGGTCGCGTGTGGTTTGTTCGATAAAGATGAATGAACCGGAAAGGGAAACAGATTCAGATTCATTCCCATCTGTGTTGGAAGCGGCCGTTTCATCCGAAACGCTCCCTGTTTTATTCACATTCGTTTCACAGGCTGCCAATAGAATAAGCGCCCAAAGGAGAGTGGATCTCCAGATGAAAGTTCGCCATTTTCCCATAAGCTAATCGTTTTCAGGTACAAGCGAGTAGTCAGGCGCATTGACGCCGGGACCGTACATGTAGCCACCAGGCCAGGGAACGTAATTGCTGACAAAATCCTCTTGTAGAATGATCTGGCCATCTGCATTGTAGACGGTCCGGCCAACCGTCACCGTTGCCCCTTCCGTGGCCCAATCGATCTGGCGTACCGTACCGGACTCCATGTCCGGATCAAACTGCCACACATCCTCTGATTGCGGCGGCGCAGGCACAATATCCCCAAAGACCGGTCCACTTTTCTCCACGCGGCGTCCCATACCGGTGCTGTAGAACTTGAAGGTGAGAGATTCTTCGATCTCGTTGTAATAATTTTCGATGAGCAGATAGTAAGGGGTGTTATTGATAAACTTAAAATCAACAATAGGGTCATAAACGGTGGCATCCATGCCGGGGCCTTCGCCATCGTTATAATAGCCCAGCATGTAACCGTGCTGCCATCGTTCGGTCACCGGGAACCCGGCGTAAAAAACGGTCTGGAAGACGGTGGTACTCACCTGGCAAACGCCGCCGCCAATACCCTTGATGGTTTGACCGCCAACGATGATTAAGCCTTCTTCGTAACCGTCAGCTTCGCTGATGCTGCCCAGGTATTTGTTAAAGGAAAATTCTTCGCCGGGGGCGATCACAATCCCGTAGAAGTTGGCCGCTGCCTGGGCAATGTTCCGTTTGCGGGCGTCAGACGAACCGTAAAACCAGGTTGTCCGTTCGCTGATCAGTTCGGTGATGCCCAGGCCGGCGGCTGTTGCCTTGCTGTTTGCCGCGGGCGTAATTTGATTCACCACAAACGGAATAGAGCGATTGGCCGTGCCAATCTGCTCCTGCAGCAAGGCCAGGGTTGCCTCCACGTCCAGTTCTCGCCCATTGACGTGGGGCGTTACCAGCACCAGCTCTTTAGTGACGTCATCAAAATAGTAACGGGCATTGACCGGTTCGCGGTAAAGCATCTCCGCGTACGTCGATAACCACTGCCGGACCGCGTTTTCATCCAGTAAGACACGATGGCGGCGGCTGCCATCCGCCTGTTCAATGACTTCTGCCCTTATCCAGCTTTTCAGCGTTGCCGGCGTGAGCTCGACACGCGTCAGGTCTTCAGCATCCAGCGGTTCTGGGACGTAAAAAGTGACCGGCTCATTGCTTATCATTTGCTGGACACCGGCTGTAACGGCCGGCGGGTCGTAAATAGTGGGCATGACGTCCTGGATGAGAAGTTCAACGTCTGCCTGCCGGAAGCGGGTAAGCGGCATGAGTAAACGGGTGCGAGCGTCGGTCACGTCCAGTCTGCGTCCAACCTGGGCCGGTGTGTATCTGATCGCGCTCCCTGCGAACTCAATTTTAGCATTAACGGCCGGCCGGTTTATTTCGGCCGCCAACTCTGTCAGGGCAGCGTTCAGTTGGCCTTCGTCCAGAACGATAACGGGGCTAAGGGAACGGCCATAATACCAGCTTGAAAACAGTTGCCACAATTGGGTATAAATCGGGCCGGAGCGCCCTACCTGGTAGGCCGCTGCGGCCGTAGCCGCTGCGTCGAAGGCCAATCCTAATTCGGCCGGGCTCATCTGCCACGCCTGTCCGGTTTGGGGATCGGTGAATACGATAGCTTTTTCATGCTGATAGGGAAAGGTCTCTGCCAGAGCCTCTTCTGCCTTATCGAGCGTCATTCCACTCAAATCAACACGCCACAGACTCACCCCGATGGGGATGCGGCCACGATATTGACTTTGATAAACGACGAGGGCAAATACCGGTATCAGGAGGAACAGAATGGTGGTGGTCACAGGGGGAATCATAAAGTAGCCGACCTTGCGCCGCCGAAAAAGCTTCAAAACGTCAGGAGTTGTCGTTGCCTGCATATTTCCTCCAAATCTAATAGTCTAGCATATTCGCGGTTTGGGCAAATATCAAACGGCCGCTTTCCAGGAGTATCCTCCGCCTTATGCGGCGGAACTGTAAGTTAACTTCCAAAGTAGGCGTCTGCCGGCTTGCTTTCACACGGCTACCGTTTTGACGGCTGTTATGGCGCTTGCCGCCGCCAGGAATGCACCCACCACACCAGTAGCAGCACAACCAGGCCACCAATACCCGGCCAAAGCCAGTTAAACGGCGCTGGCGGCAACACCTCTACTTCAAAGGGCATATCCTGGCCGACGCCGGCCGGGCCATCTACAGAGATAAGGCCGCGCCAACGGCCGGCCGTGGGTAGGTTCTCGAATACGGCTGCATAGAGGAGCCGGTTGGCCGAATTGTCAGCCGAGGCGGCAGCCGTATAGGAGAGGGATTCATCGGCGACTGCCGTTAGCTGCACCTGTACCTGCACGCCAGTAACTATCGGTGCCTGGGTTTCCGGCTCCATCACCGCCACCGTGACGTGCGTTTCATCTACCCGCAGCGGATCCGGATCCGTCCAGATTGACAACAGATAAGGGCCGGAAGGGACGTTAATTTGAACCGGCGTACCAATGCCATGCGCCCACACCTGCCTGACGCCGAAAAATATCAACAGTGCCATCATGATGGCCGGAGCGATCGTCTTATTTTTCATATTTGCCAACATTTTATCCATTCAACTGAATCGTGCCGCGCATCTCCATGGGCAGGTTAAACATTACCAGCGCGGCAACGGCTAAACTAAGTAAAACCAACACCCAGGGCAGCAGGGACAACATCGCCGTCCGTCGATCTGCAAAATCGCGGCGGCTAATCTCATCGGCTACCATCAGGCTGCCGCCAAAGCCGGCCAGCATAATAAGCACTTGCAGCGGCAGTAGCCACGAGCCGGGCAGCAGCGCCGCCAGCGACCAGGTGGGTGCAGTTCCCAGCCAGTTCAGGCCGTGATCCAGCAAGAAATTTTGCGTAACGGGAATAATTGCCAGAGCGCCGGTAGCAAAATGAAAGCCATAATGGGCCAGCCAGATTGAAAACGCCAGCGGCATAACGGTCGGCGTGTAGCGGCTCAAAGCCACTCGCAATGGTTCGCGCTTGCGAGTCAACCGACGGCTGAGCCAGGCGGTGCCCAGGCCAACGCCTGCCGGCAACAATACATTTATCACGCCAAAGATAATCAGGAGCAAAACCCCTTCGTTTGTTATATGCAGGCGGGCGGCCAGCCACTGCTCCAGCGCGTAAAAGGGCGGTACCATGCCAAAGGCGTTGCTCACGCCGGCAAAAGCAAATACCAGTACCAGGAAGGCCATATCCCAGCGGCGCGGCCACGCGCCCTGGGTCAATTCTTCTCCCGGCCGACGGGCCGCCAGGGCCACATTGTCGTAGGGACAGGCGCGGGCGCAATCCAGACAAAAAACACAATCCATATTACTCTGTATCTGCGGCACGAACAGTTCCGTGCCACAGCCCAGCGCCTGCGGGCTGCCGTTGACGCACTCTTTGCCGGGGCAGGTGCGGCACGTTTCGGCATCGCGGGTCGTAATCTGAAACGGCGAGACAGTGCTGCTAACGAAATTGAAGCTACCCAGCGGGCAGACGTATTTGCAAAAGGGGGATTCGGCAAAGACCGCCTCTAACAAAAAGGCGGCCAGGAAGTAGCCCACAATGACCCAGGCGGTGAGCCAGGGGCTGGCCCACAGGTCCAACCATTCGTAAAGAAAAAAGAAGAGAACCAGGACGGCTATGGCCACCCATTTGTTGCGCAGCGCCTGCGGCCAGCGACGGCCGTTGCCGCTGAGACGATGCGCCACAGTGCGCGGCAGGGTAAAGGGGCAGCTCATGCAAAACAAATTGCCCACTAACAGCAGCGCCAGCATCACCAGACCGCGGTAATGGACCCAGGCTGTGACCGTGGCCACATTTTGCCCCGCAATTTTCGGTCCGGTAAAGCCATCGTAGATCATCAGCAGCGCCAGCAGCAGCAGGGGAATTTGAAACAGCAGCCGACCCCAGCGCCAGCGCAGCCAGCGCCCCAGCAGGGGCAGGCGCAGCAGATCAAAGCGGGGCTGCGGCTGGTAGATAGGGCTGCTGTTTTCTTTGGCGACGGTAATATCCTGGAGCGGTATCATTGCCCGTTATGGCTCCATATCCATATTCATCTCGCCGCTCACGGTGAGGTCAAATTCGCGGGTAGCGGTACGGCCGTCCGGCAGCGTCGCCGTCACGGTTACAATCCAGTCGCCGGCCATCGTCCATTCAAAAGGGACTTCGTAGATGCCGGTTTGACCGGCCTCGGCGCTGGCCAGCACCGGCTCCATGCCGGCGTGGGACATGTCGCCGCGAATTTCCAACGCTGCTCCATTAATCGGGTTGCCGTCGGCGTCTGTCAGGGTAATGAGCAACGTAGCCGGGCCAACGGCCGGCACCTTTGGCTCGACCGCCAGCGACATGTTCACGTCCGGCGCTTCATCGTTTTGCTGCGTTGAGCGGCGACAACTTCCCAATAAGAAGCTGAGAACAATTAAACTTGCTAATATGATATGCTTCATACCTTATTCCAAACAGTTTAGGGTAATGAGCGAACTTCTGCTTCAAAGACGGCTTTGCCGCCATGCTCAAAATGCAGTGTCAAGGGTATGCTATCGTCGGCAGTCAATGGTTGGGTAAGGTTAATGAGCATGATATGCATGCCGCCTGGCTTGAATTCAACTTCAGACTGAGCTGGAACGTCTACGCTACTTAATGGGGACATGCCCATAACGCCATTTTCTCTTTCTACCGACTCATGCATTTCAGCCGTTGCAATCGAACTGGATGCACTCACCAATACATCGCCCATTCGACCTTCATTTACTATCTGAAAATAAACGGCGCTGTTTTGTCCCGCTTCTGCTGGACGTACCCAGGCGTTATTGACACTGATTCGGGTATGGGGCGGGCTGCTGGTACAAGCAGCCAGCAGCATTGGAAGAACGAAATAGACCAACAATTTTTTATATGCCATATGCCTGATCCTTAAAAATGGTGTTCGCGCCCATGGGATATTACGAGCCTCTTTCCATTGGGTGTCCTGCCTCTTCCCAGGCAGCTAACCCCCCACGAATGGCTTTCACATTTGTATAACCGAGTTCCATTAGGATAGCAGCCGCACGGGCGCTGGATTCTTCGCTTGGTCAGGTGCAGTAGGTAATAATTTCCGCGTCGCGCGGCAGCTCCTGGTATCGGGCCTGAAGCTCACTCAAAGGAATAGAAAGCGCATCGGGGATGTGCGCCTCGGCGTGTTCCTGGGCGCTGCGTACATCTACGATGACGGCCGTGCCATTCTCAAACCGTTCTCTGGTTTCTGCCACGGAGATACGCGGCACATCTGGGTAGGGCAGGCCGGAGTCGTTGTGCTCATCGGGTACGTCAACTACGGATGGCGGATTGGCCTGGTACAACAGTAAGCCCAGCGTAATAAGCCCACCGCCGATAACGAGAATGAGTGGCAGCCAGGGAATTGGTCGGCGCATTTTAGCAGGTTGGCGTGACGCTTTTGTGGCCGTTGCCCTGGCAACGGCCGTGCCACAGGCCGTGCAGAAGCGGGCAGCGGGCTCCAGGCGTTCACCGCATTGGGTGCAAAATTGGTTAGACATAGATTTTCTCTCCAATTATCTTAAAAGGTATTGAACATCTTGCAAGATGTCCTCATCAGGCGTGCCAAAAGCATAACTCAGGCGCAAACGGCCGTCCTGGTCTACCAGAAAGACGCGGGCGGTATGTTCCATCGTGTACCCGGCGGCCGAACCTTCCAGCGGCACTTTGGCCGCATAGATGCCGTAAGCGTCAAATACCGTTTGTAGTTCCTCAGGTGTTCCGGTCAGGCCGATAATTTCCGAGTGAAAGTTGGAGACATATTGGCCCAGTTGCTCTGGCGTATCCCGCTCCGGATCCACGGTAATAAAGACAAACCGCACGTTTTCGGTCTCATCGCCTAATCCTTCCATAATTCGCTTCGCTTCGGCCAATGTCGTTGGGCAGACATCCGGGCAGGAGGTAAAGCCAAAAAACATGAGCACGATCTTGCCCCGTTGATCGCTGAGGCGAAACGGCCGTCCCTCCGTCATCGTTAGCGTAAAGTCCTCAGCTGATATGCCCTCCGGGTATTCGGTTCCCTTAAACGTATAAGGTTGGCAGGCCGCCAACAGCAGGGCCAGTCCTAACCAGAAGAGCAAACGCATTTTCCCAGGCATCTCTCTACTCCAATGTTAGCAAGAAAGCGACCAGAGCATCTATTTGTTCTTTGGTCAACGCTTCCTCATAATTTTGATACATGACCCCTGCTGTGAAGCCGTCTACCACGTGGGCATCGGGGTTGACGATAGCCTGTTGCAGATACGCTTCAGCCGACTGGCCCGGAACGCGCACCGTAGCCTGGTCAGCAATACCGGCCATAGAAGGCCCCACGATCACTGTTCCTGGTTCCAGGGAATGGCAGGCAGTGCAGCCGGGTGCGTCTCCCAGCGTTATCTGCCGAAACAGCGCTTCGCCAGAAACGGAACCGGTCGAGGCCGTGACAGAAAGTGGATTTTCCGGCGCTTCGCTGGCGCCAAATGCGGCCAGCGTAACCAGCATGACGAGCAGCAAAACGACGCCCAGAGGCGCGCCCCATTTGTATGGCACCGTCCGGGTCTGGGAAGTAGCGTGCTCTGAGGCGTCGTTCTCAAAATCGTCATGCTCGTCCCAGAATTCGTGAGAAAAAGCCCGGCGTGTGGCCAGCATGACGGCCGTAATGAGCGTGAACGCCGTGAAAGCCAGCAGGGGAATGGTGATAAACCCCAGGTAGTTAATGTAGCGTAAGCTGCACGGCACACCCACCGTACAGGTGGCCGGATGGCTGAAGACGCCGTTTTGAATAAGAACATGATAACCGGACACGCCCACGCCGATCAAGGAAAAAGGCAGCACGTAGGCAGGAAGGAACTCATCTTGTTTGATAATGCCTACCAACGTGATGAAGGTGAGTGGATACATGAGGATGCGCTGGTACCAACAGAGGGTGCAGGGGACAAACCCGGCAACTTCGCTAAAGTACAGGCTGCCCAATGTGGCCGTCACAGCCACAACCAGCGCCAGAATGCCGCCATAATCCTGTAGAAATAGCCAGACTTTGGTCTTGGTCATTGTTGTTTACTTTATTCTGAAGTCGCATTGGCTAATGCGGCCTCAATCATCGGTTGCAGTTGGTCAAAGGGGATGGCACCTTCAACCTTTTCCCCGTTGATAAACAGGGTGGGCGTCGAGCGCACGCCCCGCTCCTGACCGGCGGCCGTTTCCGCCTGCACCTCGTCCCGGTATCTACCGGAATCCAGACAGGCATTAAACGCCGCCTCATCCAGGCCCAGGGCGGCGGCAAACGCCTGGAGCGTATCATCACGAAAAGCGCCCTGGTTTTCGCCGCGCTGATTGGCGAAGAGCGTGTCATGATAGGGCCAGAACTGGCCTTGTTCATTGGCGCAGGCGGCCGCTTCAGCGGCGCGGATAGATTCCGGACCAATCACGGCAAAGTTTTTATATTCAAAACGAACCAGGCTGCTGCTTGCATAAACTTCTTCTAGCTGACGCCCCGCGTCAGTGGCAAATTGCCGGCAGAACGGTCATTGAAAGTCGCTGAATTCTTCCACAACCACCGGGGCATCGACTGGCCCCCAGGCCATACCGTCGGCGTCAGGCGGCGGCGTGAGGGATTCCGGTAGCGTAACATCTTCGGGGGTGGTGCGGGTGATCTGCCGCGCCAGGAACCCAATGGCCACCAGGGCTATCAGGCTGCCGGTGACGACCAGGGCCGTCACAAGACGTTGCCTTTTCTTTCTGTCTTGCATTTCTTGCCGGCGCACTCGCACCGATCGAGTTGATTTTTTTGTCATTGAAAACTCCTAAAATGAACAGAAACGTAACCGACGTGAACCGGTATTAGGTTCGCCATCGTTTTTTGCCCAGCAATTCAGAACAACAATGCTGGGAAGTGTGTGGTAAAGGGGTGAAAAAAATGGTGTTTAGACAGGGCGAGGAGGGGGGGTGAGGGGCAAAACAACAGCCGATGACGGCCAATCCAGCCTATCAAAATGAAGTTTTGTTGGGGAGATACCGGCCGTTCCGTTGGCCAATGCCGGTATTAAAGCGCAGGTACAGCCAGTAACATGTAAATGGATCGCCGGATGGCTTTCTGCCGAAATATTACTTAAACAAGGATCGGGGTTTGTCTGTTCAGCCTGATGCTCTGCACCCCAGCGTCTCAAAGTGCAGGCCGACGATCCGCCCAAACCCATTAACGGGCTTAGCAGCAACGTAAGGACCAACAAGACAAATACTATTTTGGACATTGTGAACATTTTATCAAAGTTATCGTCAGCCAGCCACAAGGAAGCTTTAACAACACTCATTTTCCTGTGATGTGCCAACGTCGAATATTGCTGATTCTCAGAGTCCACCAGACAATATGAGCAGCTTCAAGGTAATGAACGAACTTCCGCTTCAAAGACAATGTTGCCAGTGTGTTCAAAATTTAGAGTCAACGACACATTTTCACCGACCGTTAACGGTTGGGTCAGGTTGATAAGCATGATATGCTTCCCCCCTGGCGTGAGTTCGACTTCAGACTGAGCTGGAATGTCTACCCTATTTAAAGGTATCATGCCCATAACGCCATCTTCCTTTTCAATTGTCTGGTGCAATTCGGCTGTTGCTATCAAACTGGCTGCGCCAACTAAAGCGTCACTTGTTAGACCTTCATTAACTAACTGAAAATAGACGGCGCTGTTTTGCCCCACGATTGCTGGGCGTACCCAGGCATTTTTTATGGTGATTTGTGCATTAACGGTCTGGGGGTTTGCTACATACATCGAGACACCCACTATCACAGCTAACAAGAGAGGTCCTGTAGTAATTAGTAGCAGCGGCCAGGGAAACGGTCGCCTCTGCCCTTCATCGTGTGAAGGCGGAGGGGAACTTTGTGAGGAAACGACCGCGCCACAGGTCGAGCATACACGAGCGTTTGATTCTAAGCGTGAATCACACTGCCTACAAAACTGCGTATTCATTGCGTTCTCTCCAATTTTAGCAAAAGGTATTGGATCTCACGGTGACTGGCTCACACCAACCAATGTCAACGGCAGAAAATCGTCTTGAGTAATACGGCCGTCTTTAGCCACCAGATGCAACCGCTGAAACCCATTGTCATGGGGGCGGGTGTACATCCCCAGGATGAGTGGATAGATGCCGCCCGGTGTTTCATCTGCCAGCAGTAGCGGCAGCGTGATGGCTTGTATTTCACCTTCAGCCCATTGGGACGTGGGCAGCGGTAGGTCTACGCCAGCCCATCGTGTGGCATCGTCGCCCAAAATTTGGGCGAAAAAGGTGTAATCGGTGGTTAACGACCGTAACGGCCGTACATAAAGCGTCAAGTCAATCGCTTCTCCCGGTTGGATCTGCCGCGATGACGGGCTATAACCTACCAGTTCGAATTCATTGTGAAAATTAATGGATAGGGCATTCGGGTACTGGCCGGGGTCGGCTGCCAGCGGCAGTTGCGCCAGCATAAAAGTGTCTTGACCATTGTCTAAAGCTATTCGCTCCCCGGTGCCAAAATCATATAGACCGACGGTTAACTTAAGTTCGGTGGGTGAAACGGCCGTTTCCGGCACTTGCAGCCGGTAAAAAGTGGTTAGCTCCTGACCCGGTTTCAGCAACGATGTAGGTTGCAATCCCTGGCCATGATACATATCGCGCTGCGCAATGGGAACGCCGATCACCGGGTCATTCAGATGGACAAAAACGCTCCAATTATGGGCAATGGGCGCCAGCAGTTCCCAGGTCAAAATCACATCTACAAAGTCGCCCGGCATGACGGCCGTATTGTCCGTTTGTGGCCCTGTTGCGGCATACCCTGTTAAACGCAAGCCATTGCCAAAATCTGCATGTGTAGGAGTTGTGGCAGCCGTTTGTGGCGGCGCATACCGTTCCGGCTGGTATGCCGGGCGAATCCACACCCAGGGGGCTAAAAAAGCGATGATGGCCAAAAAACCGGCCAGCAGCCCAACCAACAGGCGACTAAACCGCAGTGGCAGCCATCTGGCCAGCCCCATAACAAAAAGTATTTGCAGAGCAGGCAACGCCGAAAAAACGAGCCGCCCCTGCGATGACCACGTTGTTGTCGTCCAATCTATCAGGCCATAAATCACGGCGCTTACCCACAGCAGGCAAACGATGAGGGGGAAATGCCGCTGGATAATATCAAGGAGGGCCGTGATGGGGGCGCGGCGCATGAAACGCCACTCACCCGTAGCGTACCATTCCCGAACCGATGTGGCCACGTGGATGACAAAACCGCCGGCGGCAATGATGACGGCCGTGTTCAGCGCTGCATAAACCCACATAGCCATCGGCACGTTGACGCCGCCAAAAAGCCCCCAGAAAGACATCATGAAACCGCGCCGTTCTCCCCACAGCTGGGCCAACGTGGCAGGCTGCGCTCGTTGACCTAGCACAGAGATAAAAGCACTCCAGCCACGCCAATCGTCGTAAAGGATCATGTTGCGCCCATACCACCAGCCGGCAATGAGCAGTACCGGCAGCAGCGCTAATAACCAGCGCCCGGTTCCGGCAGCCAGCCAGCGCAGACAATTGGAGAGCGTGACCTGCCGGTCCGATTCCCGCCAGGCTGCCATAACGGCCGTGCTCCACACCAGCGGCAGCAGCCCCACCCCGCTAATCTTGGTCAATGCTGCCAGCCCAACAACCACACCAATCAACAGCCAGGTTTGCCGGTTATCCTCAATCCATTGCCAGGCAGCCGCCATCGGTTGGCCGCCGCCTACCACGCGAATCAACAAAAACAGCGTTAGAGCTGCCAGGGGGATAATCAAATTGTCGTTATTGACCGCGCCGCTGATGAACAGGAACATGGGCAGGAAAGCAGTAGCGGCGGTTGCACCCAAGGCGATTTCGGGACGGTCTGGAACCACTTCGCGGGCAATCAAGTTAGTCATGTAAACTGTAGCCAGGCCGAGAAACAGGGAAAAAACACGAACCAGGCGCACAGCCAGCAGCGTCCCTTGCCACGGGCTCCAATCGGGATCATGGACGGTCAAATTGATGTTACCGTCAACGGTGATCAATCCATTGTCTACGTGAGGGTTTTCCCAACGAACCTGTTCCATATCACTGGCATCTATCCAAAAAGTGAGCGCCGCGCCCAAATAATAGTAAAGAGGAGGCTGGCTGGCCTGCTGCTTCCATGGACCGGCCAGTGCCGGGTCAAACACCTGCACAGGTAGCCGATTGCCGTCGGCGAGATGCCGAATCATGGGATAATGCCACAATTCATCCGAAGCTTCGAACACGGGCGTGACCAGGGCATAGGTCAACCCGATTATGCCGTAGAGAAGTAAAATTAAACGCAGCCACTTCTTTTCCATCCGTTACGGCCGTGCCTGCAATACCACCACGCTCAACTCCGTCGGTCGAATTTCGACAAATTGTTCCACGACTTCGCCAAATAAATCGGCCCAAACGCGGCATGTGCCTGCGGGTAAGTCGCTGATAGCAAAATTTTCTACCAGCGCATCATCCGGTGGGGTATATTGATCCCAGTAAGTTGCCACGGTGCGCGGCGTGCCATCACTACATTCCAGATTAACGGTCGTGCCGGGCATCAAATAGCCGTTGGCGTCAACCACCCGTCCGGCCAAGACGCCGCGCCCGTTAAACGGCCAATACCATAATTCTGGATTGCGTACACTGCCGTAATCATAGGGATCATCCTGCCGTACCTCAAAATGCAGATGAGGACCAAGCGCCACGCCTGCGCTGCCAACACCGCCTAACACATCGCCGGGGTTCACGACTTGTCCGGTGGTGATGGCGACGGATTCCAGGTGGCCGTACAGCGTGTAGATAGTGTGCCCCTCCCAATGCCAATCCATTTCAACGACGACGACACGGCCGTAAAAATCTGCCTTTGGGCCAAAGAGCGTTTCCATATCTTCCCCAGCGTAAAGCACAGTGCCAGGGCCAACGGCGACGACTGGCGTACCGGGGTCGTTGGCAATGTCTACAGCCCGATGAGGGACAAGCCGCTGGTTGTAAGTCATGCCAAACCGGTAGGGAGCGGAGGGAATATTGTTGCCATCTACCGGGCGACTAAACCACAAATGAGATTGGCTGCCGTCTATTTCAATGGGCGGTTTTAACAGCAGCGTGGGATTTGTAGTGGGCCAGGGTTCGCGGGTGGGTGTAGGCCAGGCCGTTTGCTCTGGGTCTACCGTGGCCGCCGGCGGCTGACTGGGAATGGGTGTGACAGTTGCCGTTTCCGTTGGGGGATGTTGCGTGTTCGTGGGGAAAGGCGTTGGGGTGGCAGCGCCGGTAGGAACGGCCGTCGGGGTAGCCGGTTCAGACGTATCAGTCGCCGTCACAGTGGCCGGTGGAGATGAGGCGGGCGTGGGCGAAACGGCCGGGGAGGCAGACGGGGGAACGGTCGTCATATCACTTACCTCTGCAGGACGATTTCCCGGCCACCAAAACAAGCCCCATATGACGGCAATGCCCACAACGGCCGTACCATAAACTGGAATCCAAAAACGCTTCTTGCTGGATGTAGAGGTCAACAGGTTGCTTTCCTTTTTTGAGGAATTATGATGAAGGTGTGGCAAAAGGCAAAAAGAAGGGTTCCGGCGTGGGCAATTGTTGTAAATAGGTTTCTAACACCGGCCAGTAGATCTCAAAATTGGCTTGTTCCAGAAGCTGATCTTGTAACGCAATTTCTAAATCTTCGTGTTTTTGCTGGGTAAGTATTTCCTCAATAAACGGCCGTGCTTCTTCCATATCCACCGTTTCCGGCTCTGTGCGCTCAATCACCTGCACGATGTACAGGCTGCCGCCAAACTCAAACGGCGGACTGATTTCATCTACCTGCAACCCCGCGACCGCTTCATGGAAGGGATGCATTTCAAATTCGGCCAGGATGTCGCCGCTTTCGCCTATCCAGCCAGGCATTTCACCACCATTGGCGGCTGTTTCCGGGTCTTCCGAGTATTCTTGAGCCACCGCGGAAAAATCCTCTCCATCTTGGAACAGGCCGGGGGCCAATTTTTCATATGCTTCGTCAGCCCGCTGCCGAGCTGAGGCGGCCTCATCCTCGCTATTGCCCAGCCCAATACGGATATAGCGAATTCGCGCCTGGGGCGGGAAAGCCATCAGTTCCTGGTTTTCCTGGTAATACTGCTGAATTTCCTCATCAGTTATCTCAATCTTATCATCCACCTCTTCCTGGTGCAGCATCTGCTTCAAAATTTGCAGCCGGGCCTCATCGGCCAGTTCCTGGTTTTCCACGTCCAGCAGCCTTTCGTTGGCATCGGCCACCAGCAGCAGCCGCTCGATGAGGCGCTCGGCCAGGTCTTTCATCCCTTCCGGCCCGGCAAATTGGGCCTGCACCGTGAAGGGCAGCTCCTGATATTCCTGGTAAAACTCGCCGACGATATAGCGGTTGCTTTTGATCGTGAAGAGGGTCTTGTTAGCGTTGGCGGCGAGCCAATCATCCATGACCTTGGGGGCCACTGCCGTTTCCACCAGGCCGCGCACCTCTGCAAAGGTCTGCGTGCGGGCATTCTGCTTCTCCTGCAGCCGCACGATGTAGAAAGCATCCCCAGCGCGGAACACGTCACTCAACTCCCCCTCCGTCAGGGCAAATACGGCCGTATCCCATTCATCACCACGTGTGCCTGCAAACAGCGTCGCCCCAGAAGTGACCACCGCCGCCGGAATGTCGCTCGGAATGTCGGCAAAGTTGGCCCCGGAGCGCAGTTGCAATAGCGCATCGTCGGCTGCCTGCCGCGCGGCCGTTTCATCCTCGCCAATGCGAAACTGGAGTTCGTCCACCGTTACCTGGCGCGGCAGGGCAAACTGGTCACGGTTTTCCTCATAATAGCGACGCAGATCGTCTTCGGTTGGCGACGGCACGTCCAACAGTTCAAAGAAGCGGGTGACCGAGGCGTTATCCTTGAGTTGTTCAATGTAGTTGGTGACGTAATCTTGTTCCTTTTCCGCTACCAGTGTTTGCCGAATCTGCTCGCGCACGGCCGTTAGTGGTTGGTCGCCAAACAACGCTCGATTCTCATTGTAGTACGCCTGGATTTCACTCTCCAATACGGGGATATCCCCTTCATGCAACTGGCCTTCCAACGCTTGCAGGTTAAGTTCCTCATTGATGTGTTGCATGGTGTGGCTGAACGTCTCCTCGCTCTCCGGCTGGCGCCCGGCTGCCCACCGGGAAACCAGTTCATCCATGACCATGTCTTCCAGCACCAGCAAGATTTCCTCGGGCAAAGGGCTATGGTCGCCAACTTCGCTCCCTTCCAGTTGCGCCAGGTGCGCTTCCAGGCCGGCCAGGGTAATCTGGCCGCCGTCAAAGGTAGCCACGACGTCTGGCGCAGGCGCTTTAGGGGCCGTCCAGCGCGCCCACAGGCCACTGCTGTAGACAAACCAGGCACCGGCGATAAATAGGATGATAGGTCCGAAAATACTCCTCCACCTGCGCTGCTGTGTCCGTTCTGGCGCCAGCGTTGGTGTTGTCTTATGGCCTGTGACGACAGCTTCACCCGGCGCTGCCGGCTGCGCCTCCAAGATAGAATTGGTGTTTGCCAGATCATGATCGAGCGGGGAGGTGACGGCCGTCTGGTCGGTTCCTGTTTCAGCCAGAGCGTCTGCCGCAAAACCTGGCTGTGCCTCAATAGTTTCAGGAGATACCACTTCCGTTTCCGGCACGGTAGCCGCGCCGGACGGGCTGGCTTCCCCCTCAGACGTTTCACCAGCGTCTTCTGGAGAGATCTCGGCCGGCGGCTTCGTTTCCTGCGTTTTTCCCAGCAGGGCCGCCCGCATATCTTCCAGAACTTGCTTCCATCCTTCAGCCATATTGTGTGCTTCCTGAAAAAACGCAGAGACGCGGACACGCAGGGGGGTTTTCTTTCTGGCAGTTCAGCGCCGCTGCGTTACCTTTTTTCAGTGGATTCATTGGTTACTGTTTCCCGATTCACTACCGGTGGCATTGCCAAACAGCCGTAAATTCACCGAGCCGCCATTTTCACTATCCACCACATATACCTGCACGCGAGGCAAAACCTTCTCCAACGTTTCCAGGTAGAGGCGATAGCGCGTCACTTCCTCGCCATAAATTTGTGAATTCGTCCCATACTCTGCCAGCACTGAGGCAAATGCCTGGGCGGCACCGTTGGCCTGCGCCAGGGCATCCGATCGGTAAGACTGCGCGTCGGCCAGAACTTGTTGCGCCTGTCCCCGCGCTTCGGGAATGGTGCTGTTGGCATAGCCATTGGCCTCATTGATGGCCCGCGCCTTATCCTCACGGGCGCTGTTCACATCCGTAAAAGCGTCGGCCACTTCGTCAGGCGGGAAGGCTTTCTGCAAGTTAATGCCGACCACAACCAGACCGCTGCCGTAGGCGTCCAATTTTCGCTGCATTTCAGATTGAATGTTCTGCTGCAACGATTGGCGCTCGGTGGTGAGAATGGCGTCAACCGGCTGGCGGCTGAACAAGACGGTGACGGCCTGCCGGGCGACGTCTCGAATGAGAAGATACGGGGCATACTCCACGTTGATGAGAAAATCGGCCGGATCGCGCACCTGGTATTGCACGATGAGTTCAATGTCAATGACATTGGTGTCGCCGGACAGCACTTGCAGCTTGGATGGCGGCTCCGGGTGCTCGTGCCCTGCTTCCGGCTCCAGAATGCCCACGCTTTCGCGCCGCACATCATTGACGTTGATGATGTCCACTTGATCCACGGGCCAGGGCAGGCGGTAATGAAGGCCAGGTTCGGCGCGGGGGACAACCACGGCCCCAAAACGGCGCACGACACCGGCCTCGCCTGGGTCCACCACATAGATGCCGGTCAGTAGATAGGCAAGGATGAACAAGCCGGCAAGACCCCAGAGCAAACGACGCGGCTGCAAATGACCAAACGCGCTTTTCAGGTCGTCCAGAGGCGATTCGCCGTCGCCAATGAGAATATGGATGAAGTGGCGGAGCGCCCGGCTGATGCGCCCGGCAAGCGCGCGCCAGTTGATGGACGGCCGTCTCCCATCCGTTGTTTCCTGTTCTGCGGACGGCCGTTCTTCTTCCGGTTCGGGCGGTGTGGGGGAAGGAGGTAGTTCTGTCATGGCTGCTCCTCCTGGGTTGTGGCGATGGGCGGGGCTGTGCTGCTGCCGATGGCCGGGTTGAGATAACGCAACAATTCTGAATCAGAGGGCAGAATCAGGGTTGTGTTCTCGTCAATAAAGGTTTGATACGATTCCAACGTGCGTAAGAACTGGTAAAATTCCAGGTCCTGGCCAAAAGCCTCGGCATAGATGGCAATCGCTTCCGCATCTGCCTCACCGCGAATATTGGCCGCTTCCTGGTTGGCATCGGCCAGAATCTGCGCTTTTTCCGCATCCGCTGCGGCCCGGATACCGGCCGCCTGTTCCGTGCCTTCAGAGCGAAACTGGCGAGCGATGGCTTCGCGTTCGGCCCGCATCCGCTGGAAGACGCTGGTCAGGTTGGCCTGGGGAAAGGTCAACTGTTTCAAACGTACGTCGCTGACGGCAAAGCCGAAACCGTCTGTACGCTTTGCCGCCCCTTCGCTAACGGCCGTTAACATATCCGGCAGCCCCATTTGTTCCGCCTCCACCGTAACCAGTTGGGCCAACTCTATCTGGCCTAAGGCAGCGCCCAACTCCGAAGCAACAATGTCGGCCAGCCGGGTTTCGGCGCCGATGGGATCCCGCACCGTCTCCAGAAACGCCAGCGGGTCGGTGACCTGCCAGGTGGCATAAGCCTCAACCACAATATTCTTTTTGTCGGCCGTCAGGAACTCCGTTTGGGGCAAGTTGTAAACTTGAAGCTGCTTATTGATGCGCACCACACTTTGCAGTGGATCGGGCAGCTTGGTATACAGGCCCGGTTCCGTAATTACACGCACCGGTTCGCCAAACTGCGTCACAATGGCCGCTTCGGTGGCATCAACCTGGAAGAAAATCAGCGTTGTGGCCAGAAAACCGGCGATAATAAGCGCAATGATAACGTTGCGGATAAGTTTCATAGCATATTCTCCATCTTCCCTGTTTTTTAACCTTGCCTACGGCGCGGGCGGGAATGTCTGCACCCCGCTGTTGCCCGGTATCCAGAGGTCGGTGGTGTCTAGCTGCACCGACTGGTCAATCAGGAATTTGCGCGTGCCGGGCAAGACGTTTTCCACCGCTTCCAGATAAAGGCGCAGCCGGGTAGCCTCTGGGGCATCGGCATAAGCCCCCTGCCGGTTGGTGAACAGCGCGGCGTCGGCCAATGCTAACCCTGTCTTTTCGGCATAATAGGCGTTCGCTTCTTGGATGACCCTGGCGGCATCGCCGCGCGCCAGCGGGATCACTTCGTTTTGGTAAGCCAGGGCCTCGTTGATGAAGGTGTTACGGTCTTCGCGGGCGCTGGCCACGTCGCGGAAGGCATCGGCTACTTCCGGCGGCGGACTGCTTTCCAGCAACTGCACGCTGACCACACGCAGCCCGGCGTTGTAGTTATCCAGCGTATTCTGGGCCAGTTCGGCCGCTCGCCGTTCAATGATGGCCTTGTCAACGGTCAGGAGCGCGTCCACGTTTTCTTGGGCCACCACCTGGCGCATGGCGGCTTCGCCTGCCTGGGCGACCAGGGTTTCCGGATCGGCCGTATTCAACAGAAAGGCGGCAGCGTCGGTGACGTTGTAATGCAGGCTCAAGCGTATTGAAATCAGGTTTTCGTCGCCGGTGAGCATGAGGCTGGCCGGGTTGTCGGTACGGCGCACGTTGTCCACAGCCACGATGTCTACCTGGTCAATAGGCCAGGGCAGGCGATAATGCAGGCCAGGGCCAACGTTGTTGGCAATAACACGGCCGTAACGCCGCACAACGGCCGCTTCGCCTGGCTCTACCCGGTAGAAACCGGAGAGTAAAACGGCGGCCAGTAAAATAACGGCCGTAACCGGCACAATACGTCGCCAGCGTCTCTGCCCGGTTGGCAGATGGGCGTGTCCATGTTCCTCATCAATCTCAAGCGCCCGGTGGGTTCGCAGCGCCGTGATGGCCGCCAAAGTGATCTCGTAGCCAGCCAGAAATATGAAAATGACAACAATGACCGCTGCGACGCGATCCAGATTGGGTAGGCCGAGAGCTGCCCCTGCCAGACCAACCACCACCACAATGGCGGCGTAAATATCCATCTGAGAATGGTAGCCGCTGGCGATAAGCGCTGGCGATTCTGTCTGGCGGCCAACAAAGAGCTTGTAACGGGCAATAAAATAGGCAACCGCTACGGTAATGAGAGAGGCAAACGTGATGGGAACCAGGTTTCTCAGCTCTGGCGCGTCACCTAACAATACTTCGCGGATGATGTCCAAACCCACATAGAAGATGGCCAGGCCCACAGTGAGCGCAATCCAATTTTCGATTCTGTTGGCGCGTTCCTGCGTTTGCCGGCGAGCGGCATCCCAGCGGCCAATGAGCAAACCCGCCAGAACCAGGACACCCATCAGGACATCGGTGAAGGAATGGACGGCGCTGGCGCGCAGGGACAGACTGCCGGAGGCATTGGCCAGCCAGAATTTGAAGCCGATTAACAGCAAATTGATGATGATGGTGACGAAGATAGTCCGTTCTTTCCGATCCATAGATCCCTTCCGCTGACTATCCGGCTTCTGCTCCCTGCAATGCACGGCAGAGGCCGGAGGATAAGGCCGGATCGCCAGACGAACCGGCAGCGCCGGAATATATCTTCCTCGAATGAGAAAAATCCAAACAAAATCTTGCAGTTTAATGAGAAAAGGGAAATCAGGCGGGAAGTTCAGGAAAGCTGAGCGTGATGTGCGTGCCCTGGCCAGGCGTGCCGTCTATCTGTATATCGCCATGATGCTCTTGTACGATCCAGCGGACGATGCCCAGGCCAAGCCCCACGCCGGGGCGTTGCGCCTGGTTTGAGGCGCGAAAAAAGGGATGGTAGATATGGTCTTGGGTTTCTGTGGGGATGCCGGTGCCATTATCCTGGATGCTGACCCAGACACGGCCGTTTTCCGGCCACAAGGCCATCGACACCAACCCATCCGGCGTGATCTGTTTGCAAGCATTGTCTATCAAATTGGTAAAGACTTGGCGCAGCCGGTCGGCATCGCCCAATACTTGGGCTGCTTCACATCGTTTTAATTGGAGGGTGTGGCCGTTTGCCGTCGGCAGCATCGCTTCATAGGCATCAATAAAGACGTCATCTACAGCTACTGGACAAAGCTGCAAGTGCCAGCCAGCCTCGGCCTGGGCTGACAACAGCAGATCATCCAGTAACCGGGCGGTATGTTTGCCCGTACGCCGGATAGCCGTCAGTGCCTCCTGCTGGCGGTCACCGTCTGTTTCGTATCGCGCCAATAAATCTATGTTGCCCAGAATAGAGGCCAGCGGTGTGCGTAGTTCATGAGCAGTCTCAGCCAGAAAACGGCGCTGGTTTTCAAAAAGCGTTTGCAGCCGGTCCAGCATCTTGTTGAAGGTAGCAGCCAGGGTTCCGATTTCGTCAGCCGGGCCATTGTAAGCTACCCGGCGGACCAGGTCTTCGGCCTGGATAATCTCGCGGGCGGTTTGGGCGATATGGCTTACCGGCCACAAGCCCCGCCGGGCGATCCACCAGCTTCCGGCCAGACCAAACAGCAAAACGCTGCTCAGTCCCACTGTGTAGATGAGCCGCAGCCGTTGCAGTGTTGTTTCTAAACCTACCAGGGATTGGCCCACCTGGATAGCGCCCACCGTCACGCCGTCACGCCGTAATGGGCGATGGTAAAGGCGCACGGGCTGCTCGCTTATGGGGGCAGTGGTATAGAAACCGTCGCCGGACAGCGCCTGTTCTAGGTCAACGGCCGTGATCGGCAACTGTTGTGCGCCCAGGTTAAAGGAGCGAGCGACGACAGTGCCTTCCGCGTTCAGTATCTGCACATAAACGCCTGGCGAACGGAATTCATCTGTTATTTCCGGCGATACTCCTTCAATCGGGCGGTTGGGGATGACTGAGAGCGCGTCGGTTACGTGATTGGCGCGTTCGACCAGGGTGTTGTCAATTTCTCGCAGCAGAGAGTCGGAAAAGGCTCGGTAGGAGATGAGGATGAAGCCACCCAGGGCAACGGCCGTTAACAGCACATACCACAGCGTTAAACGCCACCGCAGCGAAATCATGTTTTGTCCTCCTTGAGAATATAACCCATACCATACACTGTATGAATTAAAGAGGGGTTCCCTAATTTCCGGCGCAGGCGCAAAACATAAACATCCAGTACATCGCCCCGATTTTCTTGTGTGCCAGGCCAAATATGTTCAAGAATGATCTCACGAGTAAGTAGCTGTTGTGGATGGGATAAAAACAGGCGCAATAGTTCAAATTCAGTCTGGCTAAAGGTGATTTCTCGTCCGTGACGATAGGCACAATAGAGACTGGTGTCTAATTCCAGATCGGCAAATGTGATAATGTTGCCGATTGTTCCCTGGCGACGCAGCAATGCCCGCAATCGGGCCAACAATTCATCAAAACCGAACGGCTTGCCTAAGTAATCGTCTGCGCCAGCATCCAAACCGGTTACACGGTCATCAATCGCATTGCGAGCGGTGAGCATAAGGATTGGGCCACTGTAACCCGTCTGGCGAATAACACGACAGGCAGCCATCCCATCTATGCCAGGCAGCATGACATCTAAAATGATTAAATCAGGCTGGCTGGCCTTTAGCAGGGACATTCCCGTTTCGGCGCTGTTAGCCACTTGCACCTGATACCCTTCATAAGTCAGACCGCGTTTTAGATAATCGGCAAATTCAGAATCATCTTCGATAATAAGCAGACGAGGATTCATAATTATGACCCTGGTGTCCACGTTGGTTCGGGTGTTGCCGGGTAGCGCGATGTAATATCTTGCTGAATGGTTAACTGTTCGTCCGTCCAAAGCGTATGCAGGTAAGCGATGACGGCATGAACCTCTTCATCAGTAAGCTGCTCACCCAAAGCCGGCATCTGTCGCCCTAAACCTAGCTTGCCATTGACAATCCAATCGTGAATCACAGGGTCAGGATGTTCATAGGCATGTTCAGTTTCATCCAGGGCGGGCGCATTGAGCGCATTGGCATACCCTTCTGCATTTTCACCATGACAGACAGAGCAGACCCGAACAAACACCTGCCGACCCAAAATTACAGGGTCAGGCGTGGCTGTCGGCATCGCTGTGGGTAAGGGTGTGGATGTTATGTTCGTAGTGCGGCACGCAGCTAGTGTCAGCATGGAGAAGAATATTTGTAACGGAACTGTTTTTTGCCACAAGGTGCGCTGCCTGCGTTGAGGTTGAATCGTTCGCTTACTTCTCTTGTGCCAGCGGATTATCCCAGCCACTAGGGTTAACCCCAAGATAGCCAGTATACCTCCCCGCAGCCACTCTTTTCTGTTGATGGCATCTATCAATGAGCCAGTGACACTGAAGGCGTAACTGCCGCTGACAATATCCCCGTCAACCGAAACAGCTTTCCACTGCACGGTGTATTGACCTGGGGATAAAGAGGGAAGGGTGGCCACAAGTTGTGCTGGTGTTGCCGCATTATAAAGCACCTGAAGGCCGTTTATCGCTCGAAAATTATTGCCAAACACCACAATCGTACTATTGGGGGCAACTGGTTCACCAAAGGTCAACCGTATCTGCACGGGTGAACGATAGAGCCTTGTTCCAGGAGCTGGTTCTGCCATAACCAGTTCGGCATGGGCAAAGATAGGCATCACCCTGATGACTATCAAGAAACTGCCCACTAACAAGATTAGCAGCCGAGATCGTTGTATGAAAAGCCCTCTACTGACGCTCATAGTCTCATGGCAGCAATGGTTCTAAAACGGCCGTTAATTCAAGGGCTGAAACAGGCCCACCTAAGCGTGCAGCTACGCGCCCTGTATCGTCTAACACATATGTCCATGGCTCGGTCGCTAATTGCCATTCAGTCATTTCATCAGCCAGGATAAGCTCTGGATTGAATTGCTTATAAACCTCCAGGTGAATAAAGTTCACCTCGTCACCCCGCGACTCATAAACCGCTTCAGCGCTGTTGAGTACCGGCGCACAGATGGCTGTCTGGCAAAAAGCGGGTGTAGAAAAGACAATGACAGACGGCCGTTTACTGTTTAGCGCTTCTTTAACTGTCATCTGGTAAAAAGCGGGATTAGGTGCATTGCCTGATGACAACTTGCTAATATCCGGCTCAGTCGCCAGGGTGCGATTTTCACTCGGCAGCGCCATATCACCAACCACTGGCGATGGGGATTCCTCCTTCACCTCAATTGTAAATTGCGCCTGCGTTGTTGTGCCATCGGCCAAGGTAATAGCGGCCGCCAGCCCCCAGACACCGGCCTGTGGCACTTCCGGGTAAGCTACCCAATAAGGTACTTCGTAATCGTTGTAACCTGTTGCCGGGCCTGTCCAGCCTGGTGTAGGCGGGTCTTGTGACAAATCAAAGGCGGTTAGCGTCACTGTCTGAGCTGTGCTAACTTGCTGGGGGCCATCAAATAGGATAAAGGGGATGCGTGGTGTGCCGACCACAAAATCGTCGGTAGCAATTGCTACCTGTAGGGTCGATGTTGTCACGGCTGTTGCCGGTACCGTATCTGGCTGGCTGGTGCAGGCGGTCAGCGCAAGACAGAAAAATAGCACCAAGCAACTTAACTGCTTATCCATCATTCACTCCTATTACTGGTGATCCATCTCCATCGGCGATTCATCCGGCACCGGCTCATACCCTTTCTCCTGCAACAACTGCTGCATGTATTCAATTTCAGTTTGCTGCGCCTCAGCCATACCCTGCGCCAGGTTGCGTACGATCTCTGTTTTTGCCTGCGCCGCGGCCGCTTCGGCCATGACAACACCGGCGCGATGGTGAGGAATCATGAGCTGCATGAAGATGGCATCGGCTTCTGTACCTTGAGCCGCCGTTAACTGATTCAACTCCGCGCGGGTGGCCATGCCGGGCATCAAACCCTCAACCGACATGCCCATCCATTCCATTTTGGGACCAATGCTGCTCCAACGGTAGCCCCAGGCATCCAGCCAGCCGCTCATAATGCCAATTTGTGCCTGCTGTGTGGTCAAAATGTCGTAAGCTAAGATACGCATCGTTTCGTCTTCAGTCCGGTCGTAGAGCAAGGCTGACATTTCAACGGCCTGCCGGTGATGCTCACTCATGTCGCGGGCAAAGCCAACATCGGCCGAATCAGGGTCGGGAATTTGCGCCGCTTTCAGCCAGAAGCCAACGCCACCGGCAATGAGCACCAGCAGCAGTATCACGGCCAATACAGATGGATGCCGCCAGGAAACGGCCGTTTCCGATTGATCTGTATGTGTCGTCGAAGAACTGATTTTTTCTTGGGTTAACTCTGTCATCAAATTTATCGTCCTTTTATCGTGTTACCAGGCACTACTTTAGCAAAACGTAGGCCCGGTTCAATTTTTCTCATGCTGGCTCAAGACGCGATTTGCCTTGACCAGGTAATAGACGTCGCGATACGCTGCGACGGCAACGTTGCGAAAGCCGCTTTGCTCCAGCCAGGACTGCCATTCGGCGGCTGTCGGGTAGGCATTGCCTGTTTCATGACGACCGGTGAGACAACCGAAACGGCCGTTCTTTTTCAACACCCGCCACACTTCCCGGAAAACCTGCTGCTTTTCCGCCGTGGTCAGGCGCAGCAGCATGAAGCTGGTGGTGACAGCGGAAAAGGAGTTATTGGAGAAGGGCAGGCAACGCACATCACCACGAACGAGGCCGGGACGGCCGTTAGCTTGCTTCTTTTGTAACTGGTGCAGCATGGCCGGCGTCATATCAATCCCCACAGCAAACTGCGCTCGCTTGCTCGCCGGTAAAGTCACCATGCCTGTGCCGCAGCCCAGGTCCAGCACCACGTCACTGGCTGATACCGCCAGTTCATCTACCAGGTGCGCAATGGCCTGCCGGTAATCAGGCATAAGACGGTCAGCGCCCCAATCATAGAAGGGCGCCATGATCTTATAGAGCCAGCGCACCAGCCAACGCCAGCAGTCACCCCGGATATGCTGGTCTATTTGGGCCAGGCGGACGGTCATTCGTTTCCACCAGCCGGGTTTGTTGTTGGTTAGTTCATTCATGATTTACTTTCACCTTGATCCCCAACCGTTCCATTTCCGTGATGAATGGTTGCGGCTGAACCGCGTGCCCCATAAACTGCGGACCAGGTTCGGTAATCACCCCGTCTAAAATCTGACGGGCGGCGACAACAACAGGAATGGCTGTTGCCCGGTACATATCTGCCTGCATCAGCGTGATAGTGACTTGTTGAGAACGGCCGTTTTTTATTCCCTGGGCCGTAATCCGCTGCATTATTCCGAACGGGGGCCGCGTGAAGCGCCGGATGCTCCAGGCCAAAAGGCGCGCCATCGGGCTGACCAGTTGGTCCGTAGGTAGAAATGCCAGAAGCCGCCACAGCAGCAGTACGCCATCAGCAACAGGGTTTAAACTCCCCTGGTAGAGATACAGGCTTTCTATTTGGTATCGCTCCGGCAAAGCGTGGAGTTCATCCAGGAAAACCGGTGCCCCCAACTGTCGTCCAAATCGATCGCCAAAATCAATGCGGCGCAGAGCGCGCAGCGACGTCTGCTGCCAGCGACCCTGCTCATACACAGCGGCCGGCTGCTGCCGTGCATGCGTAATGAGGTCACGCGCGCCATCCATGGCCATATCGCGATCGCGATAGAGGGAGGCCAGCGTTACAACGGTCACTCTATCGAATTCTCTGGCTGCCAGACGGATTAACACCGAGGGACAGCCGGGAATAATTCCCGCTTCAGTCAGCACGATGCAACTGCGCGCGGCAAGTTCATCGGCGCGTGACGTGAACAACTGCTGCTTCTGGGCGTCTGGGGTGAGGTCAATGTAGTGAATGCCGCTATCGAGTACAGCCCGCAGCATGATTTCCGCCTGATCGTCCCGGTATGCCAAGCACACGATCACCAGGTCTACCTGCGCCAATGCCTGCCGCAGTCCGGCTTCGTCGTCGGCATCCACTCCCAGCGGTGAGACACGCTCCTCACCAAATTCAGCGGCTAACGACTGGCTAAGTTCTTGCGCCTTCTGTGCTCGCCGCCCGGCGATGATGACGTGTTTTACAGCCGTCTTTGCCAGCAGCAGCCGGGTAATCACGCTGCCGGCGCTGCCGTAGCCGCCCAGAACCAGAATGGCGGCTTTATCCACGGGATTGGTCCGGCTGTGGTTGGGTGCGTCTGCCTGGTAAGCCCAGGTACCGGGGCGTCACAGCCTGGTACTGCCGGTACGCGTCGCCGTGCTGCCGCTGCAGATACGCTTCTTCCAGAAACACCTGCATCTGGATGGCGACATCGCCCAGCAGCCACAGCGCCAGCGTCAGGGCGTTGGGCATGACCAGAAACAGCCCCAGCAAATTAAGGCGCATGCCCAGGAAAATGGGGTTGCGGGAAAAGCGGAATAGTCCGCCAGTTACAAGTGTCGTTTCATTTTCTTCATCAATGCCGATGCGCCAGGAATTGCCCATGTGCACCTGCGCCACCAGCACCCAGATGAAGGCCAGCACGAGCAGCGTGACGCCAACGGCCGTTACCGCAGCCCCTTCCAGCCACGTCAACGGTCCCAAATAAGCATACCAGCGGGTCGGCGCCAGGATGTAGAGAAGCACAGCAGCCACGCTGCCAAGTGACACCAGCCGGTACAGTCGGCCAAGAAAGCTCATCAAACCATCCGTCTGGGTGAGTCGGTAAGGGTTAACCCCTGTTGCCCGCCAGGTCACATAGCTGCGCCAGAAAAAGGCCAGGCCATAAAACAAGATGAGATAAATCAAGATAAACAACTTCATTCGTTTTTACTCCTGGGGCGACCCATGAACACCCCTTCAGGAAAAGATATTCAACACACCAAAAAGCGTGACGCCCAGATACAGCAGGTATACGCCGTCCAGCGCCAGGACCTGCCATAAGCTAAAGCCGTGCTCATCGGAGCCGAAGTGAATAAACCCTGCATAAAGCACGGGCATTAATGTGACGAATACGAGGTTGACCCAGTAGAGCTGAAAATTCTCCACCGGTGCGGCCACCAACGCCAGCGGCACAAAAGCCAGCGTGAGGGTGTAGGCATGGTCGGCAACAACGCTGGTGACGGCCGAAGTGACCTGACCGCTGCGAGCCACATTCCAGGTGCCGAAGATTTCTGGCAGGGCGCTCATCACGGCCGTAATGTACAGTCCACCCACAATTTGCGAGATGCCCAGGGCAGAAACGATGTTTTCTGTCGCCTGTACGGTAAAATAAGCGCCAAGGGCGATGACCACGACCCCGCCTACAGCGAAAAGCACCTCTTGCCGCTGCCATTCTTCATCCTCACTTTGCTCCCGGCCCCGATAAACTGCCTGCGCCAGAAACAGGACAAAGGCCGCCAGCAAGATGAGCGCGTCCACCGGCTGTAAGCCGCGCCAGCCAGGGGGCAGCGTTAGCAAGGCCACCAGCGCCAATACCGCAAGATAAGGTAGCGCTAACACGGTAGTGGCCTCTTTTTGCACACGCAGCAAGTTCTGCTCAACATGCTGCTCGTGTTCGGCCGGTTTTTCCGCCTCATCAACTGCCTCGCTGTCGCTCTCACCGTTTTCCTTGTCGCCTAGCCGCCGTCGTCGCGTCGCCAGATAACCAACCGTCACCGTCAGCGGAATGGCAATGACGTTGGAACCCAGCGCTTGGCCCAGGCCAATACCTGAAACGCCGCGCACGGCGCTGGTGATATTCACTCCCAATTCCGGGCTGGCGGTGGCTAACGCCACCACAGCGCCACCGGCAGCAGCCGTTATGCCCCACTGCCGCCGCAGCTTCTCCAGCGGTTTTGCCAGCCGCTCTGAGCCCCAGTGGATGGCGACTACAGCGACAATCAAAACACCGAACCAAAGCCAACTACTCATCATTCAATCTTCCGTCACGCTGCTTCTGGCTGCCTTTCAGCCTTATTCAAAGTAAGCGCCTAACAGGACAAACAAGGCAAATCCACCTACGAGCATAAGTGTTGCCAGACGTCCTTCTTCCATCCCTGCCTTTTCAATTGAATCGTGGGCAGAAACGAGCAACTCTTCTACGGCGATGGTTACCAGAATACCGGCGGTAAAGGCTAGCAGCCCAAATTTAAGCAGGTCGGAACGGCCGCTCACCGCCCAATAACCAATCGTACTGCCCAGCAGAATAGGCAGGATGAAGGAGGCTGACATCAGCACCCGCTGTTGGCGGGACAAGGCACTCTCTTTGAAACTGGCAACCGTGGCAAAACCTTCTGGGATATCGGCTGGCACTTGTCCAAGGGCAAGGAGAATGCCAAGATTTAAGTCGATCGTTGAACCTGTACCGATGATAATTCCATCGCTAAAGAGGTCGATGGCGGTGCCCAGGTAAATCATCCACGGCTGACTTTGCCCATCTGTTTGGCCTGGCGCTCTCTGCACGAAATGAACGACTTTGTCGAGACCAATTGAGAAAACTCCGCCGACCACGAAGAAAAGGACAATAATCCAAGCGGGTTCGACCTGTAACGCCTGGGGCATAAGTTCTACCCCCACGACGGCTAAAATGATGCCCGCAGCCGCATGCAGGGCCAGATTAAGCGCCCGCTGTGAAACGGGTAAGAACTCTGCTAACAAACCGCCACCAAAGTTGCCCAAGGCGGGCAGAAGGGTGAGCATTAAAGCGGTAACGAATCCTTGCATCCTACCTCCTTACGGACTTATCACGATAGCGCAGCAGGCGCAGTGCGTTGAGGACGACGATGATGGTGCTGCCTTCATGCAGGACGACGGCACCGCTGAGGTCAACTACGCCCAAAACGGACGTGACAATGAGCAAGCCGATGATTCCAAGAGATATGATCAGGTTTTGACGAATAACTGAGCGGGTGGCGCGGCTGAGCCCAACGGCAAAAGGGAGTTTGCTCAAATCATCAGCCATCAGGGCGACATCAGCCGTTTCCAGAGCAACGGCCGTGCCCGCGCCGCCCATGGCAATGCCCACCGTCGCCGTGGCCAGGGCCGGGGCATCGTTGACGCCATCACCAGCCATGGCAATATCGCCGTGCTCCTGCTGTAATTCTTTAATGGCGGTCAACTTTTGTTCCGGTAGCAGCTCGGCGCGCACGTCGGTAACACCTACTTCCCGGCCAATTTGCCGGGCCACATCGTCATTGTCGCCGGTGAGCATCACCAGCTTCTTCACGCCCAAATCGAGCAGGGCTTGCAATGTTTCCTTTACGTTGGGACGCGGGGTGTCGGCCAGGGCCAGGACGCCGAGGAAACGGCCGTCTTCACTCACCGCCATCGTTGTCTTGCCCTCATTTTCAAGCCGCTCAACCGTTTGCACCACGTCGTTTTCCAGGGTATGTCCGTTGGTTTCGCGGAAGAGTTTGAGTGAGCCAATGAGCACCGGTTTACCGCCCACTTCACTCTTCACGCCGCGCCCGGTTACGTTCTCCAGCCCATTGGCCGGGGGCAAATCCAATCCTTTCTCCTGCGCCGCCCGCACCACAGCCAGCGCCAGCGGATGATTAGACTGCTGCTCCACCGCGGCGGCAATACGCAGCAAATCGTCCGTATCCGTCCCGTTCAACGACACCATATCTGTCACTTTGAATTTGCCTTCGGTGAGCGTGCCTGTCTTGTCAAATGCCATCACGCTCAAACCGCCCAGATTCTCCAGGTGAACGCCACCCTTAATCAGGACACCGTTGCGCGCCGCCTGGGCAATCCCGGCCAATACCGAAGCGGGTGTGCCAATTGCCAGGGCGCATGGTGAGGCAGCCACGAGCAGGAGCATAGCCCGGTAGAAGCTGTCCTGCCACGACATCCAGCCAACCAACGGCGGCACCACAATAACCAGGGCTACAAAGATGAGCACAGCAGGTACAAATTTAGCCGTGAAGCGCTGGGTGAGCTGCTGCGTCGGGCTTTGTTGTTCCTGGGCTTCGGCCACCATTTGCATGACGCGGCTGAGGGTATTGTCCTGTGCCAGTTTGGATACTTTTATATCTAGAGAATTTTCCTGATTAATGGTTCCGGCAAAAACCTCATCCCCTTCCGCCTTGTTCACCGGCGCGCTTTCCCCGGTAATGGCGCTTTGATCGATGGCGCTACTGCCGCGCACAATTTCGCCGTCTACCGGGATGCGGTCGCCAGGGCGGACGACCACGACATCGTTTACCCTGACCTGCTCTACCGGCCGTTCCTGGATGTCATCTCCCACTTTGACCCGCGCTGTCTTAGGCATCAGTTCGCCCAGGGCATTGATGGCATTGCGGGCGCGATCCAGCGCATAATGTTCACCGGCGTGCCCCAGGCTGAAGAGGAACAGCAGAAAAGCGCCTTCGGCCCATTCCCCCAACAGGGCAGCCCCGGCCGCCGCCGCCAGCATGAGCACGTCGGTGTCAAATTTACCTTTGAGCAGCCCCGGAATGGCGTGGGTGGCGATGTCGTAGCCACCGGCAACGTAGGCGAGGACAAAAAAGACCAGAGCAATCGTTTCCGGTAAGTTGAAAAATGTTTCACCTACCCAGCCAACGAGGAAAAAGATGCCGGCCAGCGCCACCAAAATCAGCGTCCATCGCTCTTGTACCCAGTGGGGCAAGAAGGCGGGGGCACTGCCATGATCGTGTCCTGCGTGTTCTTCCTTTTCCTCTTGTTCGTCAGGCTCAGTTTCCGGCTGAACTGTGGGCTGAAGCGGTTTGTAGCCCATGCGCCGCAGCGTTTTTTGGATAGACGGCCGTTGCAACGCGGTAATGTCATAAGCGACAAAGGCTAGACCAGCGGCATAGTTGACGTTGGCGTGCAACATGCCGGGCAGGTCGCGCAAGATGTCCGCCAGTGAATCGGCCGCATCGGCGCTGGTCATGCCGGTAAAGGGTATCGCCTCATGCCGGTAGCGTTGGGTGAAACTGCTGCCAGCATCACGCGCAATACGCTCCACAGCCGCTAGCGAGATCAGGTTGGGATCGAAGTGCAGGCAGAGTTGGGGGGGATCGGATTCATTAACGTGGACGCGCTGGATGCCCCGGTGGTTTTCCAGCGCCAACTCCAGTTGAGCAACGCACTCATCGCGGGCATCTGCAATGTCCGGTAGTATTAAGGGAATATCCAGTTGGATGGTCTGTTCGTTCATCGTAACTCCTTCATGGTCGTCAACTAGCAGGCGACAACTGCAACCTGCTTACGCATTGATTTTTCTTCGTCAAAAACTATGTTGAAGGGTTACCGGGGTGGGGGAGAAAGGACGGGGGGCTTCAAGGTAATGGGAGGCAGAATCAGGACAATCGTGGCCAGGGACAGCGCCGGACCTGCGGCAACAGAAAGGACCGGCGGTAAACTGAAGCCGGTATGAAGCGTCACCATATTGGGCGAACTTTCGCCGGGCGCTCCAGAAGTGACGTTTTCTTCTGCCTGGCAGATAGAGGTGGTATTCGCTTGGCCCAAAGCAGCAGCATCGGCTACGTAGTGTCCCAACAGGCAAATCGCGGCCATGCCCAGCCAGAAAGCAGCGAGGAGGTGGAATAAACGGCCGTTAGCCATGCTGAGCGTGCTCCAGACCGCAGCGGAATAAATCACGCACGTGATCATCATCCAGGCTGTAGTAAACGTGACGGCCGTCTTTGTGCGTGCGTACCAATTTCATTTGCCGTAAGTGGCGCAGATGGTGGGAAACGGCCGAATGGCTGATGTCAACCAGGTCTGCCAATTCACCCACGTTCATATCGTTTGTGGTTAGCGCCGCGATAATCTGGATACGGCTGGTATCGCCGAGTGCTCTAAACAGCTCCGCGATTTGCCCGGCTAATTCTTCATCAACGGTAGGGTTTCTTTTATCAGCCATATACAATATGCCTTTCTAGGCTACCAACTAATGCAACATCTGCAACATATCGCCAGTGGCGATTCTGTTGCACTCCGTAGTGGTTCGGTGCAGCCCCGTTTTAGTCATTGTCTTCGATCGTGCTCTTTAGATACGCCAACTCGTAAGGGGCATGTTCCCGATCACGTTCGACAACATTCAGAAAAGTTGTCAAATACCATTCTAGGCACCGTCTGATTACACTTGGCGGAAACTCCGACCAAACCTGTGCCGTCCGCTTTGATGTCTCGCCCAGACTCTCAATCCGCCATGAGACACCCTCTCGAACTCGGAAACCAAATCCTATATACCGGTACACTGCCGTACCTTCCCACGTTACCTCTATCCTGGGGATCCACCGCGTGATAATCCCTTTAGCCTGACCCTCGATACCGGCGACTCGTTCCTCAAAAACGACCTCTGTTCCGACACCAATTGGCTCATCTGAGGATCGCACTTCGATTCGTATGTGTTCCGGATTCGAAGGAAGCCACCACTGTTCAATATTCGCTAAGTGTTCCCAGGCGGCATTGGGTGGTGAGTCGATCAAAATTGATTCTGTAAAGTCAAAGATAATACTCTTCCTATGTGGAAATACGTTTGTATCTCCCAGTGATCTGAATGGTTTCGCCTTTTGACCAGCGAACTCTGCATCAACAGTAGGGCTTTTACTGGCAAAACCGTTAAACACATGAACATATTTTCATATGTTTGTAGCATTGTAACGATGAACTCTTCTATTGTCAAGGAAACGCCGCTTCTATCCCCAAAGTAAAATGCAATTTGGGTATTTTTGCATATCCCGCCAAAAAGGTATATTCCACTGGTAATTACTGTGGTGGGGAAGAACCTACGATAGACGACAAGGATTTAGCGATGTCGAATCTTATTAAGTCGTACCCCTAACAATCTTAAAAAGTCGTAACACCCTTTGCGAGTCCCAATCAAAGGGAAGGGCAAGTTGAAAT